>JAXEWB010000001.1:0-9554 GCA_034114085.1 Sphaerochaetaceae bacterium
TCCATTACCAGCGGGGCGAGCAATGACATTGAACAGGCGACAAAGCTGGCACGAGCCATGGTCACTCGCCTCGGTATGAGCGACCAGTTTGATATGATGGCGTTGGAGACTATGGCGAACCAGTACTTGGGCGGTGACACCTCGCTTGCCTGCGCCGCGGGAACCGCCGAGCAGATTGACGCCGAAGTCCTGCAAATCATCAAGGACGCCCATGCCAAGGCATCCGCGATTCTTAAGGAGAACGAGGCGATGCTTCATGAGCTGGCTGGCTATCTTCTTGAAAAGGAGACGATCACCGGCGAGGAATTCATGCGGATTCTGAACAAGGGAGTGGTTTCTGAAAGTCAGTAGTTCCTAGGGAGTTTTCATTGTTGTCGCGCTACGTCGCATGTGATGGTTTTGTTGCAGAACTGTTGCGTGCGATGGGTTTTTTCTTTTTGTTGGGTTTCGCCAGTTGCTGCACCTATGATGCCGGGCAGAAAGAAAAGGAGGACTCTGCGTGGGGGATATGTCAGGTTTGTTAGGAGATTTGATTAGATAATTTATTATATAATAAAAATATATACAAACTTTTGTGAGTTTTTCTATAAAGCTTCATACTGCTTGACATTTTTTTTGCGCTACTGTATACCATCCGCAACAGCATCAAGGGCGATGTAGAGGAATTCCTCTACATCGCCTTTTTTTATATAGGGTTCGGACATGCGTTTGCCTGTGGCCCGTCATATAAACTGTTGCCTTGTTTCCTCTGTGATGGGGAGTGTTTCGTACAAAGGCGTGCGATCGCATCCGGCGTTGGCTGGACAGTCGCACGCTTTTTTTATTTCAACTGGACGATCCGCGAGGGGGGCGACCGCCGGGCGGATATGAGCCACGGGAGGAAGAAATGGAAGAACTGTATTCATCGGTAGACACCATCTGGGTGTTGTTGGGCGCCGCGTTGGTCTTCTTCATGCAGGCCGGCTTCGCAATGGTGGAGACGGGGTTCACCAGAGCGAAGAACGCCGGCAACATCATCATGAAGAACTTGATGGATTTCTCGTTGGGAACGCCTATTTTCTGGATTCTCGGTTTCGGATTGATGTTCGGGACAACTGCGGCGGGCGATGTCCTGGCTTTCATCGGGGTTCCTGATTTCTTGGTCAGGGGTGACTACAGCGGCACGTTTCCTACCTATGCGTTCCTGATTTTCCAGACCGTTTTCTGCGCGACCGCGGCGACGATCGTCTCCGGGGCGATGGCTGAACGCACCAAGTTCATTTCCTATTGTATCTACAGCATGGTTATCAGCGCTGTCATCTATCCAATCAGCGGACACTGGATATGGGGCGGTGGTTGGCTTTCCCAGCTTGGCTTCCATGATTTCGCAGGTTCGACCGCGGTCCACATGGTCGGTGGTGTCGCCGCCTTGATCGGCGCAAAGATACTTGGTCCCCGTATCGGTAAATACGGCGTTGACGGCAAGCCTCGGGCTATTCCCGGACATGGCTTGACGTTGGGAGCTCTCGGCGTGTTCATCCTCTGGTTCTGCTGGTTCGGCTTCAATGGATGCTCGACCGTCTCCATGACCGGCGACGACACGTTGGAGGCTGCGAGCCGCATCTTCGTTACGACCAACCTGGCCGCCGCGGCAGCCGCCTGTACTACCATGTGCGTGACTTGGATTCGCTACAAGAAGCCGGATGTGTCGATGACTCTCAACGGCGTCCTTGCCGGGCTAGTGGCCATTACCGCGGGGTGTGATGTCGTCTCTCCCGTCGGTGCGGCGGTCATCGGCATCGTCGCCGGGGTCGTAATCGTGTTCGCCGTTGAATTTTTTGACAAAGTGGTCAAGATTGATGATCCTGTCGGTGCCATCAGCGTGCATGGCGTGTGCGGAGCTTTGGGGACGCTCCTCACCGGTTTGTTCGCTGTTGACGGAGGGCTGTTCTACGGTGGCGGCTTCCACATGCTTGGCATCCAGACGCTGGGTGTTGGCTCCGTCGTCCTGTGGGTCGTCGTGACCATGACAATCGTTTTCCGGGTCATCAAGAAGACGGTTGGTCTGCGTGTTACCGCCGCGGAAGAAATCGCCGGTCTTGATATCGAGGAACACGGACTGATTTCAAGCTACGCCGACTTCATGCCCGCCGTCGTGCCCCAGATCAATGGTGCCGGCCCTCTGGTCGCTCCAGAAGAAATCGAGGACGCGCCCGTTGCCGTCAATGAAGCGATTCCCGTCAAGAGAATAGTGACAGAAGCTGCGGCGGGTGATTTGGTGAAGATGAGCAAGGTGGCCATTATCGCCCGCCAGAGCAAATTCGAGGAATTGAAACATGCGATGAACCAGATCGGGATTACCGGCATCACCGTGACGAACGTCATGGGATGCGGCATGCAGAAGGGGCGTTCTGAATATTACCGGGGCGTTCCCGTCGAAATGACGCTACTGCCCAAGATCAAGGTCGAGATCGTAGTCAGCAAGGTCCCTGTGCGGACGGTGATCGATACGGCGAAGCGGGTTCTGTATACCGGGCATTTCGGTGATGGCAAGATTTTCGTCTACGATGTGGAGAATGTCGTCAAGGTCAGGACGGGGGAAGAAGGGTACGATGCTTTGCAGGATGATGTATGATACGAGTAACCATCCTCGCCGCCATTGGTTCTACTAGGTAAAATTGCTGTTGGCAATTATCGACTTGGCCGGGGCTTCCGGAAGTTTTCCGGGAGCCCTTTTCTATCTGGACGGGATTTCCGGCAAATGCGATGTGAATCTCTGTAAAAAAAAGAAGCTGTCACGACATTATGCCAGAACAATGTGACATCCGCGACCGACCCTTTCTTTATTACCAATTGTTGTCCGGAGGCTATTTTTCAGCGTTGAACACGATGGTCCGGTTCTTCCAGAGAATGATCCGGTGTTCCAGATGGGCCTGGACGGCTCTTGCGAGTACCCGTCGTTCCACATCCTTGCCCACGTCTTTCAGGCCTTGCGGCGTAAGTTCATGGTTGACCCGGACGACATCCTGTTCAATGATTGGTCCCTGATCCAGGTCTTCGCTGGCGTAATGGGCCGTTGCGCCGATCATCTTCACGCCTCGTTCGTAGGCTCTTAGATAGGGGTTCGCACCTTGGAACGCAGGAAGGAATCCATGATGGATGTTGATGATTTTCCCTATCCATTCGCGGGTGAACTCGGGGGAGAGTATCTGCATGTACCGGGCGAGTATCACCAGGTCGATGTCAAAACGTTTGAGCAGGCTCCTGACTTTTTCTTCCTGCTGCTGTTTTGTTTCACCGGTTACAGGCAGATAGTAGAATGGAATCCTGAATTGGTTCGCGATGATCTCCAGGTCGGGATGGTTGCTAATGATCAGCGGTATCTCGCAATTGAGGTCGCCTTCGTTCTTTCTGGCGATCAAATCGTACAGGCAATGGCTGGTTTTGCTGACCATGATCGCCACACGGGGGACGTAGTCGCTAAAATGACATTCCCATGTCAGCTCCAGCGGTGTCGCGAACGCTCCGAAATCCTCTATGAGCTGCTGCCTTGAGGTCTGCAGGTCCGCCATGTCCAGCTCTATGCGCATGTAATAGCGTTTCTCCCTGCTGTCGGAATGCTGTTGGCAATGGAGGATATTGAAGCTCCGGTCGTAGAACCAGTTGACGGTCGCGGCAAGCAGGCCCTTGCGGTCTTCACATTGGATGAGGAATATAATTTTATGTTGCATGGTCAGTCGGTTTCTCCTTGAGTCTCATCAAACGGGGCGATTTCTACATTATCGCCACCATCATCGGCGTTTCCGAGCAATATCTCCACCTTACGCTCTGTTTTTGACAGTTGGGAGTCAAGTTTCTTCGTCAATTTGACTCCTTCCTCGAACAGGGAGATGGAATCATCGAGCGTGGTTTCGCTGTTGCGGAGCTTCGCCGCGATTTCCTCAAGGCGTTTCATATCATCTTCAAAGCTCATATGTATTCTCCATGGCGGTATTCTCCCAAAGGGACGCCCTCTTCTGAGGCTAACGCCTCCGTACCTGTTCGACCAACGCTTCAGCGCCGCCTTTCGCGAACCGGATGGTGATCCTGTCCCCCGTACTGAGTGTCGCAGTGTCCGCCACGACCTTTCCGTCCGAATCCGTCACTACGGCATAGCCTCGCTCAAGTATAGCGATAGGGGAGAGTCCTTTCAACTCGTTTTCCAACAGTTGCAGCGAATGACGTGCATTCCGCAACCTTTGTCCAATGGTCTGTTCAATGTCATTCGAACTGTCGTCCAACTTGTAGCGGAATTGTTCAATCCGCCGCTGGAGGATGTCCCCGAACATCTGCGGCTGAAACTGGCGCAATGACAGTCTGGCCTTGCCGGCTTTCTGGAGCAGGGCGTCTGAGAGCGTTCGTTTCATCCCTTGCAACCGGACGAGCTGCTCGGAGCTGCTTTTGCTGACCAGTTCCGCGGCGGCGGACGGAGTGGGGGCGCGCATGTCCGCTACGAAATCCGACAACGCCCAGTCTATTTCATGCCCTACGGCAGAGACAATGGGTATTTCTGAGCGGTAGATTGCCTCAATGACGCAAGGTTCGGAGAACGGAAGCAGGTCTTCGAGGGAGCCTCCGCCACGTCCGACGATGATAACGTCCCCAAGCAGGAATCTGTTTGCCTGGTCGATTCGCGCCGCGATGATTTTCGCCGCTTCATCGCCTTGGACGGGGGCGGGGAGTATTAGGACGTCAAGGCCGGTGGCCCTGCGTCTCAGGATTTGCAGGATGTCCCTCAACGCCGCGCCGGTAGGACTCGTAATCACGACTACTCGCGAAGGAGCGTCGGGAAGGGGCTTCTTGTGTATTTCATCGAAATATCCCGCCTTTGCGTAGGCCTGTTTGCGTTCCTCCAGCAGGGCGAGCAGGTCGCCGGTGCCGGTCTGCTTCATCGATTCACAGATAATCTGATACGTGCCGCGTTGTTCGTATACGTCCAGTTTGCCTGTAACGACCACCTTGTCCCCGTTCTTTGGTATGAATGGAAGCCTCCAAAGCTTGTTCTTGAACATGACCGCGTTGAGCGCGGCGCGTTCATCCTTCAAGGTAAAGTACCAGTGGCCGGTGGAGGATGGCCTGAAATTGGATATCTCGCCTTCGACAGTCAGGCCGTAGAACGAGCCTTCTATCGTCTGTTTGAGCAACGCCGTCAGGTCGCCTACGCTGAGGGTGATTCCGTCCAGCAGACCTTGTCCGTCCATGTCGTTCCTCCTTGTCGTCATTGGTTCAATACTCCAAGCTTGTTCACTTCATCTTTGATCGTCCTGTTCGCGTTGAAGCATGTCTTCTGTTCTCCCGTCCCTGCTAGGCTCGGTTTCCTATAGCGCTGAATTGTGTCCATTACTTTGCTTTTATATCTTCCGAACCGGCTTCCTCAATCTTTTCTGCGGGGCTCAGGTTCTCGGCATGCGCTTGGGCGGCGCTCTCTACAGGCGCGTCTGAAAATTCAAGGACGGTTTCCGGGGCTGATGCGCCTTGTGTCTTTACTTTGTCGCTTCTCCGTTTTTTCGCAGGAGGCTTTGCCTCTATCGCATCGGGGGTGGTCTGCGCGGGCTGGGATACCGTAGCGTCCTTCGCCCTTCGCCGTATCGCCGCACGTTCCTGCACGTAGATGCCGCAGAAGGCGAGGAGTACCGCGATGAGCCAAAAGAGCCAGCTGGAGAAATAATAGAACCTTGCGAACATGTATGAAGTTACCAACGCCCCCGCCAGCCCTGTCTCCGCGGCATAATAATAGTCGAACCGCGCGACACAGACCGGTACCAGCGCTATGGTCAGAACCCCTGCGATAACGCATGCCATCGGCACAGTGACTACGCCGAATCCACCGACCGCTATCAGAAGGGCCGCCGTACAACCGGTCGTGAACGCAGTGAGGATTTTGGTGATGAATACGGCCAGTCTGTGTTTTGCCCGTCCCAGAAAAAAGAACGCGACGCCCCCGCCGACACTGGCGAGAACTTTCAGCAAGGTATGCCACCAGATGGCGTCCGTTGTAAGCAACGTGGAAAAAGACCCGAACGTCGCTCCATTCTCGAACAAGGCTGCCGTAGCGGACCAGTCAACGATAAGCTGGACGCAGAGCATCATGATCGCAGCCCCGAATAGAAAACTGCGGAGCGGAAACCAGAACCGCTTGAATGGATTACCGGAAAAGCAGAGCATTACGCCTGCTATTACGCCTAAGATCATCACTGGTGCCGGTATCATAATATCTCCTTCTGCTCGTATCTTGCACGATATACTTTGTCGCTGCATCCGCTCACATATTTCAATATGCTCGCTGCTTTGTTCCTCGTCTATCACGCAATCCGCTTCGCATGTGTTCTGCTTGCATGTGTTCTGCTCGCATGTGTTCTGCTCGCATGTATTCTGCTCGCATGTATTCTGCTCGCATCTTGCACGATATACTTCGTCGCTGTATCCGCTCACATATTTCCCACTATGGAAACATTGTCATCATACCATTTTATCGGAATTTGGTAATCCCGTCCCATGTAGGCTGATGGGCTGATTGCCATTTCCTATGGAAAAGCATGGTCATAATCACGGTTCCGCGTTTGTTGTCGTTTACTAGTCCGTCGTATCGATATAAAAAAAAGAGACAGCCGGATGGCTGCCTCTCCTTCTCGTATGAGATTCTAATGCCTTAGTCCTGTACGATAGCACCGGTCGGGCAAGCGTCGGCGCAAGTACCGCAATCGACGCAGACTTCCGGATCGATCACATAGATGTCGCCTTCAGAGATGGCGCCGGAGGGGCATTCGGACTGGCAGGTGCCGCAAGCTACACAAGCATCAGTAATTTTGTAAGCCATGATAGACTCCTCGTTTCAGAATTTTGTTTTCAACAATTACGACTATAATACGCCTTTATCGTTAACGTCAAGGTTCAGCCGTTTTTTTTAGCGGCGATAATTCGTCCTGAGGTATAAAGTTAGTATCTGCTAACTTTATGCATGATGCCATTGTGCCTCCATCGGGGACAATACGAGTTTTCGCATGGAGCCGTCGCCTGTAGTGATGATTGTCTCGCATTCCACCGTTGCATTATTCACAGCGACAAAACTTTCTGTACTAGGAAAGTAATGGCATTCAACCTCTGGATTGGAACTGAACCAATGGAACATCTCCGATTCCTGTCGTGCCGTCCAGAAGATAGCCCTGAGCAACAATCTGGCATTCTGGGCATTGAACGGAAGACCTGCGATATAGACGCTACGTCCAGCTCCGAACGTATTCGTAGTAAGGCTTGCCGAACGGTTCTGCACGTCGTGGACCTGTGTCGAAGGGCAACAGGGGTAGACCATGGTAGTACCTTCTCCGTAGTCAGGCGTTCCCGCGAGGTCATGGCAGATGAAGTGGTTTCTCTCAGGGACCATAGCTGGTTTGTTCATGCTGGCGGTAAAGCCTTTCTCCTGTTGGACTCCCAGGATTTCCGGCAACTGGAATTGGATGCCTTCCTTTTCGCAGGCCGTGGGTTCTCCGACCCCGATGAAGCCGCCGCCCTTCGCGACCCATTCCCTAAGCGTAGTCTGTATCCGGGGGTTCTTCCAATGGTCTCCGCCGCACCACGAGGTTCCGGCGTCTCCCGCGTTGATGATGACCTTGACGCCTTCGGGTATCCCGTCGGAGAGGATGTCGTCGAAGCTGATGAACTCAATGTCGAGCGGGAAGCCCGTCAAGGCCTCGATGACGCCGAGATACGAATAGCAACGTTGGTTCCACAGCGAATGCGCCACTTGGTGTGTCATCCAGGTCCTCAGCCGCCCCCAACTGTTGAGAACAGCGACCTTGAAGGATGCTGTTCCTGGTTTTCGCCCGTTTTCCGTATGTTCCGCCAAGGCCCGGAACTGTCCGACGATTTCCGTGACATGGTCGATGAACTCGGGGAACTTGCAGGCGAGCGAGAGATAGCCGCCGTAACCGATACGATGCATCGGATGGCGCATCATCGCCCGCCGGACCTTCATCCAGATTGGAGTGGATTCTCCTACGGGATCCCCTCCGTCATGGAAAATATCGGGGAAGAAGTAGGGATACATGCGGGCTTCCGTTTCGGGGACGGGGATATCCGCGATCATGCGGGTGGTAACTCCGTCCCCGGCCGCTCCAACTACCGCGTCGAGACCGATGGAGGGGAAGTATTTTCCATAGGGTTCCGTTCCGGCCCAGTGGTCCCCGAGGAACATGATTGCCTTCCGTCCATGCTTGTGGACGATCTCCACCAGCTCACGGGCCGCGTCGGAGACGAACTTCTGGTTGAACTCCATCCAGTCGAGCCAGCGTTGTGTCGGATTCCTGAACGGGGTGTTGTACATTCCTGCATCTACGAAATCCTCCGGGTTCAGCGCATAGCCGTATTCATGTTCAAACTGTTCAAGAGCCAGTGGGCTGACGGTATTGCCGTAGCCGAACCAGTCCACGCGTCGTTCCTTGCCTTGCTCGTTGTAGATGAGGTCGAATTGGTAGAAGAAGGTCGTAAATCGGACTACATCGGTCTTTGGATGCTTTTCCAACCAATCCTCCAACGTCCGGGACATGTGGGCGCGGGCCTTCGGAATGCGAACGTCTATCGGTAGTTTGTGTTCCGTAGTCCAATGGTTCGTAATATGATTGTACATCGATGTAGGTTCCCATATCTGCCATGCGAGGAACGTACATGTATAGATATGCCAAGGTATCGCGTCATGGACTGTGACTACCTGTGTTTTTGCGTCATATTCCCAATGCAAAGCTGGAACGACCGTTCCAGTCGTCCGATCCCTGACCTCCCACCACTTCTTGATGTCATGATTGTCGTCCGGCTGGAGCTGTTCGGCGAAATATCGTTCCATGATGGGGATCGCAACGGTAGGTCCTTCCGCCACATGCCGTTCCGACATGAGGTAGACTTGCTGGAGCGCATCTCTGTTTGCTTTGGCCCATTCATTGTCCTGACGGACTAGGCAGACTGTGGAGTAGACGGTCAGCCCCATGTCCATGATTTGCTGCGAAAGTTCCGTCCCGTCGCTATCCCGGACCGCGTCTACCCCCCAAAGTTCGACCAGTTCCTTGATCTTGTCCTCCATGCCCGTTTCCGCCGGAAGGGTAAACCCCCTGTTGGTTATCTTGATTCCCATATGTTCGCTCCTTGTTCCTGTTCGCCCCTTGTGGACGGAATTCGCTTCGGTCGCATACGTCTGTTGTGAGTATATACCGGAATGTTTCAATGCGAAACTTAAGAGGATGAAAAAAGTACAATCCCGAGTACGAATTGTCACCATAGGGATTGTCGAGGTTGTAATGGAGGCTCACGGGATGGATTGCATCAGGAAAAGACGTCATAAAAGTGATGAACTGACGTTGATGTTGCCGACATTGTTCAGGTGTTGGTCAGGTCGCCTATATATCATCCAAGTTGCCTAAGTCGCCGACATTGCCCACATTTCTTCAGGCGAGGCGGCAGGGTCGCTCCCCAGAGCTAAAGACGAAATGCTTTGCGCCAGAAGAAAGAGGTTGGAACTTGAACCGCCTCTATGGTATAGTGGCGGTTGG
>JAXEWB010000002.1:0-129481 GCA_034114085.1 Sphaerochaetaceae bacterium
TGGCCCTCCGCTGGCCGTGTGTTTCTGTGTCCTCCTGCTGTGCAGTTCCTGTTCCCGAAGCAAGAACTTGGAATTTTCGCGGACTGACCTGATGCTCGGCACCGTCTGCCGGATTACGATACAGGCTTCGCCGTCGGAACGGCTCGACGGAGAGGCCGTATTGGATGCCGCTTTCAGCAGGCTTTCTGACGTTGAGCATAGGATCAGCCGTCTGCTGCCGGACAGTGAGCTGTCCTTGGTCAACGCTCAGGCGGGGGGCGCCCCCGTCGTCGTATCGGAAGATACGTTCGACATCATCAGTACGGCGTTCGATTATGCGAAGATGACCGACGGCGCATTCAATCCTGCGATTGGACCGCTGGTGTCGTTGTGGGGCATCAATACGGAGTCTGCGAAAGTCCCGACGGAGCAGGAGATTGCCCAGGCGCTCCCCCTGCTTGATTGGCGTTCGGTGGAGCTGGATGAATCCGTCCGTTCCGTATTTCTCCCCATGAAGGGGATGTCCCTGGACTTGGGGGGGATCGGCAAAGGCTATGCCGCCGATGAGGTGGGAGCGGTACTTCGGGAGATGGGGGTTTCCAGCGCGCTCATCAACTTGGGCGGCAATATTCTGGTGATTGGGACGAGGATGGACGGACAACCGTGGCGTATCGGGCTGCAAGACCCCGCCGACGAACGTGGGATATATTTCCTGACGCTCTCCTTGGCTGACGGTACGATTGTCACCAGCGGACCGTATGAACGCTTTTTCGAGAAGGATGGCATTATATACCATCATATCCTCGATTCTGCGACGGGGCGTCCCGCCGCTACGCATATTGAAAGTGTGACCATGACAGGGGCAAGTTCTACCTCCGCCGACGCTTTGTCTACGGCGGTCTTTGTCCTAGGATTGGATCGGAGCGTCGCGTTGCTTGAGGAATTGCCCGGCATGGACGCCGTATTTTTGATGGATGATGGTACGATTCATATGACCGATACCCTGCGGGATGATTCTTCTCGATGGAGGACCGCTACCGAGCGATATCAGGTCGTGTCGTTGGAATGCCCGCTTGAAGATGTACTGAAAGAGTGAAGCGTTGTCCTGAGGTGACAGCTTTCCGTTATTGTGATAGGTTGTAAAGAATCTAGGAACGCAACGCCATGAAGCAACTGAGCTTTGAAAATTCTCCCTCGATACAAGCCCCGTCGTTGACGAGGCAATTGCTGGTCGTAGCCATCCCCATCGTAGCCACCAACCTGTTGCAGACCCTCTATAACATGGTCGATACGTGGTTTCTGGGGCGTCTTGGGGCGGAAGCCCTATCCGCGCCGTCAATCACGATGAACATCTCAAATTTCCTGATTGTGTTCGGGACGGGGTTCTCCATCGCGGGTACCACGTTGATCAGCCAGACCTACGGGGCGGACCGCAACAATCGGGAACGGATCGATTTTCTTGCGAGCCAGGTGTTCCTGATCAATCTGGTCATGTCGCTCGTGGTCGTCGTGCTTGGGACGGTGCTGACCGGACCCCTTTGTTCGTTGTTGAAAGTTCCCGCAGGACTGACATATGAGTATACGTACGACTACATGTCGATTACCTTCCTCGGCATGCCCTTCATGTTCGTTGACATGATCTTGCGCGGTACCCTGCAAGGGATGGGAAATTCCGTCACTCCGCTGATTGTGCAGACCTTTGCGGTGCTGCTGAATGTCGTGCTTGACCCGATTTTTATCTTCGGCCTGGGGCCGGTTCCCGCCATGGGCGTGGCAGGCGCCGCCATCGCGACGAACATAGCCCGGTTCGTCTCCTTCTCGTTCGGGATGTATATCCTGTTGTCGGGGGTCAAGGGGCTGAAGGTCAGGGCGAAGTATCTCAAGCCCGATCCCGGTTGCTACAGCCTGATCTTCCGCATCGGGTTTCCCGCGGCGATCGGGCAGGCGTTCAGTTCGTTGGGTTTCGCCGTGATCCAGGGTGTCGTCAACGGCTTCGGCCCCGCGGTCATCGCCGCGTTCGGCGTCGGCAACAAGATTACCTCGCTGTTCAATATGCCGGCCCAAGGAATCAGCCAGGGCGTGGCCGTGGTCAGCGGACGCAAGCTGGGGGAGAACAAGCCTAAGGAGGCGGAAAAGGTCGTCCGTATCGGCTTGCTGATCATCGGCGTGTTCATTACGTTGGGGATGGGGTACTGCTTTTTCTTCGGTCATACGCTGATGCGGTTCTTCGTCGATGACCCCGCCGTCATAGCCTACGGGGTGCAGTTCTTCCATGTCGTTACCGTCAGCGTGGCGTTCTTTGCCCTGTTCACCGTCATTTGCGGCGCATTCCAGGGCGGCGGTGTGACACGTCCGGTGATGATCTTCAATATCGTCAGGCTGTGGGGCATCAGAGTTCCGTTCTCCTATCTCTTGCCGCTTGCGTTTGGACTGGGGCCGCTGGGCATCTGGATTGCCATGTTCATGTCGAACTTCATCGTCTCAATCTGGGCTTTCCTGCTGTTCGGTACCGGCAAGTGGAAGCAACGCATCGACATGTCGAGGGTCGGGGTGTCCGCCAGACAAACTGGTGCCGCGAAACCGGCTTCAGTGGCAGCCGTGAATCAACCTTGCCGGATCGAAGATGTTTCCGTCAGGGGAAATACGTCTGAAAATGTTTTTCCGGAAAGATGAAGCCATACTTGCCGTTTTGTGCGTACTCTCTTGGTGGGTGAGGGTACGCCGTCTTGCCTGCATGGGGTGGGTGCCGCCGGTACTGTGACGAGCTGTCGCACAAACCGATAATCATTGTGTCGTAATCACAGTTCTTGTTCGCGACAGTTTCCGTTCGGTCGTATATTACTTGTCTAGCTTTCGTGGAGTGTGTACACTATATGTCGAGTATTTCCAGAGGAGGAGCGCGATGGTACGACACGGAAGAGGGCGCAACGGAATTTTGAAGGTTCTCCTGATTGTTCTGGTGGTGGTTCTCGCCGTCGTCATCTCCGTCCTGCTGTTCAAGTGGACGAAGGCCATCGAATCCCGTAGCAGGGAAAAGGAGCTGCGCCGCGCATTGGCGGAGGTCCTTGATCAGGGCGGGGAAATGGGATTGTTGGAGATGGCGGGCGTTCCCGTCAGCAATATCTTCTATGGCGATAGCGGCGTGACGCTTTTTCAGGGTGATGAAGCTTCCTGGCGGTTCAGCGCCGATGAGTTGCAGAATATTTCAATCTATGACAAGTGCAACCGGAGCGTGGTCCATATCACGACCATCAGCGAAGGTTCCGTCAGTTCCTTCCTCGATGTATTGCCCGAGCAGGGGACCGGCAGCGGCGTCGTGCTGTCCAAGGACGGCTATCTGCTGACCAACGCCCATGTCGTGAACGGGGCCGCGTCACTGACCGTGCGCCTCTATGATGAAACGACCTACGACGCTATCTTGATTGGTACCGACGAAGAGAATGACCTTGCGGTAATCAAGATCCAGCCGGACGCGGCGACCCCGCTGACGCCGATCAAGTTTGGAACATCGGCGGACTTGCAAGTCGGACAGAAGGTCGTGGCCATCGGCAACCCGTTCGGATACGACCGTACCATGACGGTCGGCGTTGTCAGCGGTCTTGGGCGGCCTGTACGTTCCGACAACGGGAAGGTCATCATGGGGATGATTCAGACCGACGCCGCCATCAACCCCGGAAACTCCGGAGGTCCGTTGCTCAACAGTCGCGGCGAAATGATCGGAATCAATACTTCAATCTATTCGACCAGTGGAAGTTCCATGGGAATCAGCTTCGCGATTCCCGTAGATACCGCCATCGCCATCATCCCCGACCTAATCAAGTTCGGAAAAGTCTCACGCGGGTGGCTTGATGTCGTTCCCGTACAGCTTTCGGCGCAAATCGTTGAATACGCCAAGCTTCCCGTTGACAAGGGAATCTTAGTCAGTCAGGTAGTCTCCGGCGGCAAGGCGGACAAGAGCGGCTTGCGTGGCGGTACGGAGCGTGTGCGGTACGGCAACAGCGTCATCTATCTTGGTGGGGACATCATCGTGGGTATCAACGACCAGCCGGTAGCGGAGTACAATGATCTGTATGCCGCGTTGCTGTCGACCAGACCCGGCGACAAGGTCAAGGTCACCGTCAACCGCGGTGGTACGGAACGGACGCTTCAGGTGGAGCTTGTCGAACGGACGTCCGAGAATGTGGGATGGATCGTCCGCTAGCTATTGCCGTTCCGTCATAATATCGCTACTATGGAAGTACTTGTCATTTGTTAACTATCAGTATGCCATCGTGGCTGTCGCCCGATGCCGTGAAGGATTGTCCGTATGGCTGAAGATGCTCATGTTTCCCATGTCGACGCCTCTTGGGGCGGCGAAGTCGTCACCAATGTTCATGACAACGCAAAAGGGGAGTTCGTGCCGTTCAAGGTCGAGGCTCCGTACGAGCCGGCTGGCGATCAGCGGCAGGCGATAGACAAGCTTGCCGATGGCATTGCCAATGGGTATGGCCGGCAGACGCTCAAGGGTGTGACCGGCAGCGGCAAGACCTATACGATGGCCAAGATCATCGAGAAAGTGCAGCGTCCGACGTTGATCCTTTCCCACAACAAGACCCTTGCGGCCCAGCTCTACAGGGAGTTCAAGTCGTTCTTTCCCCACAACGCCGTTGAATATTTCGTTTCGACGTACGATTACTACCAGCCGGAGGCCTATGTTCCCGGCAAGGACCTCTATATCGAGAAAGACGCCGATATCAACGATGAGATCGACCGGATGCGACTATCCGCTTCGTTCTCGCTGATGGAGCGCCGCGATGTCATCGTCGTAGCCACCGTCTCCTGCATCTTCGGCTTGGGGAATCCCGTTTCGTTGAGGGACATGGTACATACGTTCTCCGTCGGACAGCGGTTCAACCACCACGGTGACCTGGAGCAACTGGTCCGCATGCAGTACGAGCGGAACGACATGATTCTCAAACGAGGCTGTTTCCGTGTCCGTGGGGATGTTCTTGAGATTTGTCCATCCTACTTGGAGAACGCGGTTCGAATCAGCGTTGACTGGGATGAAATCGCGTCGATCCAATGGTTCGACCCGCTGACCGGAGAGAAACAGGAGAGTGTCGATTCATTCACCCTCTATCCCGCCAAGCAGTTCGTCATGCCTCCCGACGAGGTCAGGGCGGCCATCGGGCGCATTCGTTCCGAGATGGATGACCAGTACGCCTATTTCGTCAATTCCGGCCGCCCGCTGGAGGCGGAACGGATCAAGACCCGGACTGAGTATGACCTAGAGATGTTGCAGGAAATCGGGCATTGCTCCGGCATTGAGAACTATTCCCGCCAGTTGAGCAATCGCAAGCCCGGCGAACGTCCCGCCGTTCTGCTGGACTATTTTCCGCCAGATTTCCTGACGTTCATTGACGAATCCCATGTGACGCTCCCACAGGTCGGGGCGATGTACGAAGGCGACCGTTCCCGTAAGGTGAACCTTGTCAACTATGGATTCCGGCTTCCATCCGCGCTGGACAACCGTCCGTTGAAGTTCAACGAGTTCACCGAGGTCGTTGGCCAGCGGATTTTCGTATCCGCTACGCCTGGCCCCATGGAGCGGAAGGAGAGCGTCCAGACGGTAGAGCAGTTGATACGCCCCACCGGGCTGCTCGATCCTGAAGTGATCGTCAGGCCGACGGAAGGGCAAATGGAGGACCTGTATGGTGAAATCCGTACCTGTGTATCCAAGAAGCAGCGCGTACTCGTCACGACCTTGACGAAGAAGATGGCGGAGGATTTGTCCGCCTATCTCGCCAACCTCGGCCTGAAGGTCAGATATCTCCATTCGGAGATTGAGACGATTGAACGTGTCGAGATACTTCGCGACCTCCGTCTGGGCGAATATGATATCTTGGTCGGCATCAACCTATTGCGTGAGGGCCTTGACCTCCCGGAAGTCGCGCTTGTCGCGATTCTCGACGCAGACAAAATAGGTTTCCTCCGTTCCACGACTTCCTTGGTGCAGACGATTGGTCGTGCGGCGCGTAACGCCGAAGGTCGTGTCATCATGTACGCCGACAGGGAGAGCGACGCCATGAGGGAGGCGATTGAGGAAACCCGGCGTCGCCGTGCGATCCAGATGGCGTACAACCAAGAGCATGGTATCACTCCGAAGACCATCGTCAAGGCGGTTCAGGACTTGATTCAGCGTGAAAAAGAGAATACCGAGGAGCTTCAGAAGGAAGACATCGCAGTCCGTAAGAGCGGCTACAACCTTCTGGTCGCTTCCGACCGCAAGAAATACATCAAGGATCTGGAGAAAGAGATGCTTGAATGCGCCAAAAACCTTGCATTCGAGCGTGCGGCTGTCCTGCGCGATGAAATAGAGGCCGTCAAGAACATGCGGCTGGGGTAAAGGGCTGGAATAAAGGCTGCGATATCGGGCGACGGCTTTTTCCTGCACTGGCGGTGGCTGTTATTTTCGTCTCCATCTGGGGTCTTCGCCGTGATACGTCTTGCCATCGCAAGCCCAGCTCCAAGGATCGAATCCATCTTCGCGAACTGGAAAGAGCGGTTCTTCGCCGCATAGCGTGGAACGGAGCGCGTTCTGTTCCTTGGTTCGGAGGGCATGGTGATGCCGGCGCTTGTCCCATTTTGTGACTCCCGCCCTGCTTCCGCAAACGGTTATCGAACCATAAGGCTGTTTTCTGCTGTGGCTCATCGCATCCTCCTTGTCCCTAGTCTAGTCTACCATCTTCCTATGTTTTGACAAGGAGTGTATCACGATATCTGTCCGATACCAGCCCCAGAACCCTAGGCAAAATCCATTGAGCGGGTATTTCGCGAAGGAATAGAATAGGCAGGCCCCTCTATGACCACCTTCATAGCGTGGCTGTCCGCCTTTTGGTGTGGAGTCTAGAACGTGAACAGCACGAGGTCGTACAGTCCACGGATAATCTGGGGAGTCTGTAGTTTGCGTTGTGATACGGTCAATAAATTGCTTGCGTATGCGAACAGTCCGTCAAGTGTCAATGTTTTTCCCTGTGCGGCGGAGGAATTCATTGAAAATGAACTTATTTTATTGTATATGAACTTGCCTGCGTAAACGCCGTCCGTTGTTTCGCCAACCCGGAAAAGGCTGGTGGCTCCCAGCCCTGTCAGCAGCCCTTGTGTAAAGAAGCCATGTTTGCCGTTTCCAGGCTCATAGGATTTCAGTGAAGAACTGGTCGCTGAAACAACGAACAGATTCTGTTGCTGTTCGGCTGTCGCATTGCTGAACAATAGCGCGAAGGTTTCATTCCATGATTGAGTATTGTCTTGTGTATTGATAGTGGAACCATCTTCTGGAATAAAATTACCGCTGAAGCAGCTGTCTAGAATCAGAAGCTTCTTACCGGGGATCGCATGTAGTTTTTGGAATAGTTCCTCGGCAGTCAGCAGTATCTCCGATTTGATGCTGGTTCCATCCCAGATGTCCCCCTCTACGGGATCCGTTGTCGCCGTAACCAACGCTCCAGTCGCATCGTTGCCATGACCGCTATAGTAAATGATGGTAAGATCTTTTGAGTCGGCCGTTTCGGCGAGATGTTGCAATTGGTCGATGATATGTTGCTTGCTCGGATATGTCGCTTGGTTGATGGTCTCTTGCGTTCGGCTTTGCCCACGTTGAATCATTCTGATGATGTCTCCCGCGGCCATCGCGTCTCTGTTGGTCGCCGCAGCCGCAGCCAATTCAAATGCGTCGGCAATAGCATTCGCATCCCCGACGGTTCCAAACAAGTAACTTTTTGTGTTGACCTTGCAATTGGAATAATCAATCCCGATCGACAGCATCCGCATCGTTCCCTGTTCCGGCTTCGGGGTGGTCAGCTCGCAGGATACCAGCGCGGCGCACAGACAGGCGCAGACGAGTACGGCGGACAGAAGGAAGACGTTTCGTTTCTTCATCACCATGCCTCCTGTTCTTCCGGCTGGCTGGAAGCGGAGAATGTATCGTAGTTCCACTTGACCCCGACGCCGACCTGCACGCCGAGGATATCATTGCGGATCTGCATTCGCACTGGGACGACCACTGAAAGCCAGTTGTGGGCTGCGATCCGGAATCGCACGGTGGGGGCTACGAGAATATCCATCGCCGCGAATGCCTGATGGACAGGAGCATTGAAACAATACAGCCCCGCGCCGCCGAACTGCATGCCGAACACGTCGGTGCATTGGACATGGAACGTCACCGCCGGTCCGACCGACCAGAACGGCCGGTAGAACGTATCGCCCCAGTATATCGACCGGGAGGTATACCGTAGCCAAAGCTCGCCGCTGAGCGTCAGACGCCCGAACCTGAACGACAATGGCGCAAGGTCGAGCTGGGTATTCATCTGGCTCCTCATTGGAAGCTTTTCCTGTTCCCTCAAGGAGTCTGAGATTGGTATCGCGCCATAATATGAAGCGGTAAGCGTCACGCCCGGATTCCAGGCTATCTCACCGGACTCCTTTGCCGCGGCAAGCGGTGATAATCCAACCACGTAGAGCAGTAGCAAGGAGACCATGAATGTGCGACGGTTTGAAATATTCCACCTCATGTCGCACCAATATAGCACAGAAATTGACGGCCTGTCCTTGTTTAAAAATGAAAAACACACAAGTTTCATGAGTACCTCCACCTATACCAGATGAAAAAGTACCCGTTTTGATTCAGCGCATACGAATGTTGTTGCTGGCATGAGTGTTTTTCTTCCATTCAGCAGGGGGATGATTAATTTTCCGCCGTCCGGGGCGTCCCGCTATCGGGCGATAACGCCGTCCACGTACTCAACGAGGTCTGACAGCCTGACTCCGAGCGTCACCTGCCGGTGTTTCGGCTCCTTGACGGTACTGGCGATGATGTTCAACCCCTCCCATTCGCATTCCAGCAGATAACGCGAGCCTTGGTATTCGCAGTCTATGATCGATGCATCGTTGAACCGGAGATGGGGGAGGAATTCAGGGAATGCGAGCGACGGCTCGTCATGGACCAGAACTTTCTCAGGACGGAAGAATATCTGATGCTGGCCGCTGAATTGCTTGTATACGAACGCCGCGGTTCCCGCCTCCGCCGAAATAAGCGTCTTTGGGATGATGTCATACGGAAGGACCGTACCGTCACCCATGAAGGAGGCGGCGAACAAGGTCGCCGGAGCGTGGTAGACCTGTTGCGGCGTATCCAGCTGTTCCGTAGACCCGTCGTGCATCACGAGGATTCTGTCGCTGAGCGAGAGAGCTTCCTCTTGGTCATGGGTGACATATATCGTGGTGATACCCGTCTCATCATGGATTCTGCGGATTTCTTTGCGCAAGTGCTTGCGAAGCTGTGCGTCCAATGCTGACAGCGGTTCGTCCAGCAACAGTAGCCGAGGATTGGATGCGAGCGCCCTCGCCAATGCTACGCGCTGTCGCTCCCCGCCTGATAAGTCGCCCGTCCTGCGTTTCTGATACCCCTCCAGGCCGACAAGACTGAGCAAGGAGGCGACTTTCTGGATGCGGTCTTTCTTCGGCGCCTTCTGAAGCTTGAGCGAATAGGCGATGTTCTGGGCTACGTTCAAATGGGGGAACAGTGCGTAGTCTTGGAATACAAGACCGATGTTCCGTTCCCATACCGGCTTGGCCGTGATGTCTTCATCCCCCAACCAGATGGAACCGGAGTCAGGTTCCATCAGACCGCTGAGCAACTGCAATGTGGTGCTTTTCCCGCATCCTGAAGGCCCTATGATGGAAACCATTTCTCCTTGCATCACGGAGAAATCAAGGTGTAATTTGAATTCGGGATAGGACGCTTCGACATTCTTGCAGGCGAGCCAAGGCATTCCGTCGGTTTGTTGCGTCTCTTTCCTGATAGTAATCGAATAGCTGTCCGGTCGCGAATTATCTTTCATGGTTGTTCCTCTTGAGCAATTCCCCGGCTATGAATGCGATGGTACAGACGAGGATCAATATAGTGCCTAATGCACAGGCGCCCTGATAGTTATAGGAGTTGATCAGGCGATACATGACCAATGGTATGGTTGTCAACCGACTGTCCGCGAGCGTCAGCGTGGCGTTGATTTCCCCCATGGAGATGGCGAAGGCGAACATGCCGCCGGTAATCAGCGCCGTTTTCAACAACGGGACTTCAATCGACCAGAAGGTTTTCGCTGGCGTCGCCCCAAGAGTCATAGCCGCCTGGCTATAGCTCAGCGGAATCTTCCTGTATTCCGGCAATACCGTCCTCAGGACAAACGGCGTAGCGATTACCATATGGGCTAGAACCACCATGACAAAACCCATTTCGCGGCCTCCCAGATGCGAGGCAATCAGATAATATCCGAGACCGATGATTACTGAGCTGACCGCCATCGGCAGCATCACCAGCAATTCCATCATCATTCCTGAAAAGGTGTTTTTCCGACGAATCGCCGCGGCTACGGTCAGGGCGATGGGAATTGTCGCCAGTGCCACAACAGCGCCGATGACCACGCTATGCAGCACTGCTTCCAACGCTACTCCCATATGGCCGGTGGCGTCGCTGAAGCCGAGCAACTGCCTATACCATTTCAACGAGAATTGTTCTCCGGAAGTCCTGGTTGCGGGGGCCATGAAGGAACGGGCCACGATGCTTGCCAATGGAGCCAGTACGAATACCGCCGCGGCGAGCGCATAGACCGTCGCGACAATCCTGCCCACCGCGGTAGCCGGCCTTCGGGCCAATTTCTGCCGTCCGGTTGAAAAAGCCTCCTGCCTCGCCATTGATCGCTGGGTATAGGAATACCAGATCAGCAGCAGGCTCGTAACGAAGATCGAGAAGATGCTCAGCGCAGCCGCACCCCCCATATCCATTGTCATGCGAGCCCTGCGATAGATTTCGACTTCAAGCGTTGTAAACTTCGGCCCCCCTCCCAGCACGAGGATGATGGCGAAGCTTGTGAAACAAAACAAGAATATCAAGCTCGCCGCTGAGATGATTGCCGGCATCAGCCGTGGCAGCGTGATGGACCAGAACACCTTGCCTCGTTTTGCTCCCAACGTCGTCGCCGCTTGTTCACAGTGGTTGTCCATGTGTTCCCAGAAAGAGGATACAAGGTTCAGGGCGATGGGGAAGTTGTAGAAGGCATGGGCGACAATGACGGCGCTAAACGAATACAGAAACTTGATCGGCGGTTCCTGCAACCCGAACAACGCCATCAAGGTCCGGTTGAGCAGGCCGTTGTTGCCATAGAAAATGACAAAGCCGAGGACCACGAGAATTGTGGGGAGTACGAACGGAATGGTACAGATCGCCCTGATTATTTTCTTGCCATGAAATTGGTAGGTCGCCATCAGATATGCACCAGGCAAACCAATCAACAGTGACACCAATGTGCTGATCGCCGCCTGCACCAAGGTGAACGCCATGATCCGCATTGTATAGGGGCTGGTGACTGCCTCTACAATCGCTTTTGCCGAAAAATCTCCTTCGGCGTCTAGGAACGCTCTTGAAAGGGTCGAGACAAGGGGTAGGAGAAACAGCAGCACCAACAGGACAAGCCCTGGAATCGGTATGGTCCGATAGAACCTGCTCCGGTCGAGGATATCTACATGTCTCATCGTTTCCTCAGCTTTCCTCATAACCTTTCCTGAGCCGGGTCTCGCTCGAATGCCGGGGCCGGTCTTGACAGGCCGGCCTTCCGGCGGAAGCTCCCGGCTACTTGCTCATTGTCATCGTCCATTCAGTAAGCCATCTATCGAGATTTTTTTCAATAGCTTCATAGGACAACATCAAGGTCTTCTCCGGTTTCGGCGCCCAGTCGAACGCCTCGGGCAATATTACCGTACTATTGGCTGGGTACATCGTATTGGTTGTGGCTACGGTCAGTTGTGCGTCGCTCAACAGAAAATCGATGAACTGTCTCGCCGCGTCCTTGTTTTTGGAGCTAGCGAGGATTCCCGCGCTTTCGATGGTCGCGCTATGCCCCGCATCAAAATCGAGGGCCTGATATCGGGTCGTGTCCTCCCACATCACATGATAGACGGGGCTGGTGGTGTAGCTGATTACTAGCGGGGCTTCGCCTTCGGTGAACAATCCATAGGCGGAACTCCAGCCGTCGGCTATCGTCAGCACATTGTCCTTCATCGCCTGCCACCATGACAAGTAGCCGTCTTCACCATAGGTTTCAATAGTCCACAGCAACAGTCCCAGTCCGACCGAAGATGTTCGGGGATCGATCAGAATCACTTTGCCTTTGTATTTCGGGTTTGTCAGGTCATCGAGGGATTTCGGCGCCTCAGCGGGAGCGATCTTTTCCGTATCATAGACGAACGCGAAGTTGCCATAGTCGAAGGGAAGCAGCCGTTTGCTGTCATCAAACTGTATGAACTGCGGGATATTCACGAGCATCGGGCTGTCGTATGCTTCAAACAGGCCGCTGGACAATGCCTTCGCAGCCATGTCGTCGCTGATGCCCACCACCACGTCGGCAACGGGTCTGTCTTTCTCCATGACTGCACGCTGGAGCATTTCGACTCCGCTTCCGGCGGATACCGGATTCACCTTGATTCCCGTCTTTTCCTCAAATTGCGGGATGATGATTGGTCCCGGCCCCCAATCGCCGGTGAAAGAATCATAGGCGTATACCGTAAGTGTCTGTTGATCTTCGGCCGCTTTCGCGTCTTCCTTGCTCCCTTGTGCGTAGACGGCCGTCGTACAGATTAGTATGGCCAGAACTACACAGAAGAAACGATGCTTGTTCATAAGCACCTCCTGTTTTGTATTCTGCCATGGGGATGATATTCTTTGAGATGTGGTTCGTGTCTTCCTCCGCTGGTATTATCCAGATCAGGTCAACGGGTGTAATCTCAGGCCTTGTTTTGGGCCACCCCAGGACAAAGCCAGACTAGCGTGATTCCCCCCTCCTGTCAACCCTGCCCGGAGAATGTGCGTATGACTGCGTGGTTTCACCAGGACCGTACTGCCGCACAATTTCCGTTCTTTGGTTGGCATACTGAAGCCTCTGCAAAACATAAATTATCTATCGATTGCGTCCTTTATGTCGGAGCTACCTGTCGTCTACGTCCTTTATCTATCGATTACGTCCTTTATGTCGGGATTACGTCCTGCATGTTGTTGCTACGTCCTTTATGATGGGATTGCGTCCTTTATGTCGGAGCTACCTGTCGTCTACGTCCTTTATCTATCGTCTACGTCCTTTATCTATCGTCTACGTCCTTTATGACGGGATTGCGTCCTGCATGTTGAGCCTGTGGGTATATGACAAAGTTTGTCAGTACCCCAAAACAAGGTATGGTAGGTATGGACACCCGCAATTATGACATCGATGACCCCAAGGAGGTACGGCGCAAGACAAAGCCGAAAAATAAGGGCATGGATACATCGCTCAGACAATACGGGGATAGAGGTAACGCCACGGTATGGATATGGTGGATATTGTGAATCCCACCTGGATAGCGTTACGGTCAAAACCCCTAGCACGATACGAGGACCGTCAGGTGCGAAGAAGAAAAGGGCGATGCGGAATGAACTGGTTGACCGCCTCACTGACCTGCTGTACGATAACCATATGATTACAGCGGTAAGTTCCCAGACAATGAGCCAGATTGACTCCTTCGCCCAGCGAGATTATGCGATTCCCAGTATCGCGCTAATGGAGCAGGCTGGTCTGCGGGCTTGGAACCATATTGCTACGAATTTGACCGGTAAGGAACATAACCTCGTATTCGTCGCGGGTGGCGGCAACAACGGAGGAGATGCGTTGGTCATGGCCCGACAGGCGTTCAACGATGGTTGGAAAAACTGTACCTGCGTGCTGTGCGGTTCTCATCTGTCACCAGCCTGCATTACCCAACGGAGTATCTGTAGAAACCTCGGACTTGCAGTCATCGATATTTCCGCCGGACAGCCCGTACCGACGCTATCCAGTGGCCCGCAACTGGACTTGGCTAAGCAAGCCATCGACGCGGCCGACCTGATCGTGGACGGGATTGCGGGGACGGGATTGCGGGGACCGTTGTCCGGCATCGCCGCCCAGCTTGTCGCCGTATTGAATGAACGGGCCGTCCAAGGGGTGCCGATTGTCTCCGTGGACGTGCCCTCCGGCGCCGGAGATGATGTTTCCGTCACCGCACCGGTCGTGAGGGCCTGCGCGACGGTCGCGATGGGCTTGCCCAAGGCGATTTGTTATCATCCTGTGATTCGTGCCTGTAGTGGGGACATCATCACAGTCAATCCATCCTTTCCGCCGCAATTGCTTGAAAAAGCTTTTCCCATGGTACGGATTGCCACTTATGAAGATTGCGTCCCACGGGAGATGAAGCCGACCGATTACAAGAACACCCGGGGGCATGTCGCCATTTTGGGAGGGAGCGCGGGCTATACCGGTGCGCCTCGGTTGTCCGCCCGAGCCGCCTTTCATGCCCGTTGCGGATTGGTCACGTTGTTCGCCGATAGGGAATCCTATCCGATTCTGGCGACTGAAAATCCCTCAGTAATCGTGCGTCAGCTCCCCGAAACAACCGTTTCGGTTCAGGGACGGGCCATCCCCGAACTTGCGGTTCAGGAATTGAAGGAGTATCAGGCGATCCTCGCAGGGCCGGGGTGGGGCGCTGGCCGCGAAGAACTCCTGAGGGCGTTGTTCGATTCCAGAACACCGTTGGTACTCGATGCCGATGGTATCGGAGCCTATGCCGTATTGGTCAAGCAGGATCCTCTGGCCTTGAAAGGTCATGGGCCGCTTCTGTTGACACCACACCCCGGAGAGCTGCGGGTCATTGCCCAGGCTGTTTTGGGAGACGCAGCTGCACAGGCCATCGGCCGGACCGACACCCCTGCAATGTACCTTTCATTGCTCCAGGAACTTTCCAGAAGGACGGAGGCCGTCGTACTCGCCAAAAGCCACGTGAACTGGATCGTCGGAAGCGAGCCTTGGCAAGCCGCTGCACCCAGGGCCGTCATAGTAGACAGCATGACCTGTGAACTAGGTGTCGCTGGAAGCGGCGATGTGCTGGCAGGCGTCTGCGCCGCCATGCTTGGACAGAACCCGGCATCGCCGTTTCAAGCCGCCATCAACGGTGCGTTGATCCACCTTGAAGCCGGAAAGCTCGCGATAAAAAAACAAGGCTGGTTCAGTAGCGAAGAGCTGGTTGAGCAAATCGGTCTTGCTATCGGAAGCCGAACCTGCCGGATGGAAAAAGCCCCATTGCGGACAGGTGGCCTCTCATGATGCAGGTCTATTTCCTCGGCATTGTATATCTTCTTCTCGGGGCCGGGATGCTGTTGGTCGATTATTACGGTGGGCGATTGCTGTTGTTGATCCGTCTTCGCAGTACCTTCCGTTCCAGTCGGGTCTGTCGGTTGCTGATTGTTGTCGGCGGCTTCCTATTGGTCATACTGACGCTGCTGTTTCCTGTTCCGCCTGGGCCTCGGATTCTCGGAGATCTGATTCCCGCGATGAATATTTTTGCATTGTGGATTTGGTTTGTTTCCCAAGCTATCGCCATTTCCAGAAAACGCAAGGATGATTCCTCCGCAGAAGGGGAGGAGCATCCGGCACGGAATCGGGAAGACGACATGCTGCATTATACAAGTTCACTGATCGAGACGAACAAGCGGAATTTCGGGTTGGTGACGCTAGTCGTCGCTTGTCTGCATTTTCTTGTTCCGATGTTCGTATTGTTGTGATGATGGATGATGAAAACTCACGGAGCGGGGGATTGAACGTGGAACAACTGCAAGAACGTATCACCACGGCAGGTGTATTGTACATGAATGGCAAGGTTTTTGTGGCGCGTCGTATCGAGGGCGGTTCCATCGGTGGCCTGTGGGAATTCCCCGGAGGCAAAAACCGTTGGGGAGAAACCTCCGCAGATACTTTGAAGAGGGAATATCATGAGGAATTTGGCTTCGACATAGAAGTAGGGGAAAGGTTCCATTCCCACGATTTCATCAACAAGTGTACACTCTATCATCTACAAGCCTATTGGATTGCCTGTAAGGATACGTCATCACCCCGACTGAGCGTCCATACCGAATGTCGTTGGGCTACGCCGGACGAGCTGATCGCATTGCCGTTCGCCCCTTCCGACCAGGAAATCCTTGCGAGTCTGCTCAAGGAACTGCCGTGCAGGGAAGGTGACTGTCTGTACTGAGAAAGAAAAGAAATAGCCTGGATACAAAAACAAGGCCGTGGCATTTCGCGCCACGACCTTGTTTTTGTTATACAGTAAGGATGTCTACATCACCGTTCCGTTGGCAATGATTGCGTTCTTGTTGATGACGATAATCCCGTCATGGATCGAATACATCTCAAAGTCGCCTTCCTTGCGGGGGATATCGTCGATACCGATGCGGCAGCCGTCTCCGATGCGGGCGTTCTGGTCTATGATCGCCTTGCGGATGATCGTTCCCTTGCCGATGCCGATGTTCGGGATTCCCTTCTTGACGTTCTCCACCTTTTCCTCATCCGTCTCATAATGGGATGCGCCCATACAATATACACCATCCAAGCTCGCCCCGGATTCAATCAATGTGCGGACGCCGATGATTGAGTTCACGATATATGCGTTCGTGATGATCGACCCCTCCGATGCCAACGAACAACTGATATTGCAGAAATTGACCTTTGTCGCGGGCAGGTGGCGGCGGTGGGTGTAGATCGGCATCTCCTCATCATAGAAATTGAACGCAGGATTGATCGAGGCGAGGTCCAAGTTCGTTTCGTAGAACGCCTTGATGGTTCCAATGTCCTCCCAGAAACCATCGAACAGGAACGTGCTGACCTTGCGTGTCTTGATAACGTCTGGAATGATTTCCTTGCCAAAATCGGTCTTGTCGTTGTTCAGGACCTCTTCCATCGATTTCGCGTTGAAGATATAGATGCCCATGCTGGCCAGATAGTCATTGGACTGGTCCACATGCCTACCAAGTGCGTCCATCATCAGTTTCTCAGGAACCATATAGTCCCGGATGTCGGCGTCGTCGGAAGGTTTTTCATAGAACTTGGTGATATACCCGTTTTCATCTGCTCCGATGATGCCCAGGCCGGTAGCCTGCTGGCGACTGATCGGCTTGGCCGCGATGGTCAGCTCCGCGCCGCTTTCGACATGTTTCTTCAACATTTCCTCGAAGTCCATCCTATACAGCTGGTCGCCGCTGAGGATGATGTAGTAGTCGGCCTGCTGGTCGTGGAAGTGCTTGAGGTTCTTGCGGACGGCATCCGCGGTGCCTTGATACCAAGTCTCGCTGTGGTAGGTCTGTTCGGCGGCGAGTATTTCTACAAAACCGTTGGAAAAGGTGTCAAAAACATATGTATTGGAGATGTGGTTATGCAAAGAAGCTGAGTTGAACTGGGTAAGTATGTAAATCTTCAGAATTCCGCTGTTGATACAGTTGGAGATAGGTATGTCGACCAAGCGGTATTTTCCTGCGAAAGGCACCGCTGGTTTTGATCGATCCATCGTAAGGGGATACAATCTTGTTCCTTTACCACCTCCCAGTACAATCGCAATTGCTTTCTGTTTGTTCTTACCCATGTTCATCACCCCTTTTTGGTCATGTTTTTATATATGTCGAGATAGGCTTTCGCCGATCGTGTCCAAGTGAAATCGCTTTTCATCGCACGCTTTCTGATTGTCGCAAGCTCGTCAAAACCCTTGTCCCACCAATGCATGGCCCTGCGCATGCTGGCGACGATGGCCGCTCCGGAAGCGTCATCGAACAGTATGCCGGTTCCGTTGTCGGGATCGTCTCCCAAATCGATGATGGAATCAGCCAGGCCACCGGTACGTCGGGCTATCGGCAGCGTTCCATATCTCAGCGAATAGAGCTGGTTGAGGCCGCAGGGTTCATAGCGGCTGGGCATCAGGAAGAAATCCGACGCAGCCTCGACCCTGTGCGCCGCCCGGTCGCTGAAGATAATATTCACCGAGAGGTTGCTATGGACGTCCCCAAGAATCTGGAGCTTCTCTTCCATCCGTTTGTCGCCGGTGCCGATGATCAACATCTGCAACGGCATTTCTTCAAGAAGTATCTCCAACGCGCATGGAGAACCCTCCAGCAGTTCGTTGAAACCTTTCTGCTCCGCGATTCTGCTGATCATGCTGACAAGGGGGACGTTGGGATTTACGGGGAGTCCGAACTCCTGCTGCACCGCCGCCTTCAGTTCTGCTTTGCCATTTTGGTCATCGGCGGTGAAATGCTCGTTGAAATGGATGTCCGTCGCGGGATTCCATTCCTTATAATCGATTCCGTTGATGATTCCATACAGGTTGTCTTTCTTTGCCTGAAGCAGGCTGTGGAGACCGCAGCCATATTCCGGTTGCTGTATCTCTTTCGCATATGTAGGGCTTACCGTGGTCACCACATCGGCGAACTCAATACCCGTCTTGAGCATGTTCACCCGTTTGCGCGGGCCTTCGCCGACGAACATCCGCTGGTCCGGCGGTACGTCCGCCATCAGGACGTCAAGTCTGGGAAAATCGCCCTGATAGGCGAGGTTGTGGATGGTGAACATGGTCTTCGTCTTCGCGAAAGCGGGACTTTCGTCGGTCTTGACCAGATAGGGGACGAACCCCGCGGTCCAGTCATGGCAGTGGATGACGTCGGGCATCCACTTGAGCGCCTTGCAAAACGGATGGATCAGCTTCGACTGCAACAGGAACCGGACGAAATTATCTCCGTAAGGAGTGAACGACGTATCCCCGTAAATGCCTTTTCGATCCGTGTACCAAGAATGGCATGCGACATAGAAGCGCACTTGTCCAAGGCGTTGTTCACGAATCTCAACGATTTCGATGGAGCCGTGCAGCGCGACCTCAAGGGTGCGGACGGGAGCGCTGAAACCTGACAAGTCCATGCTTCCATAACCAGGAAGAAGAACCCTGACATCAGCGCCACTACCTGCCAATGCGTCCGAAAGAGCGCCTACTACGTCGGCCAGTCCCCCTGATTTCGCAAACGGAACGGCTTCGCTGGATACCATCAGAATCTTCATACTTCAATTACACCACTACTGCAAGTGAAACGTCAAGGTAAATGTTGTTCGCAGGCCATGAAAATGCGGTATTTCATGGAATACACATTGTTTTCCGGCGCATATTCCCAGCGGATGAAGATTATTCTGAAGACGTTTCCTGATATGCTTGAACAATAACACGGCAGGCTCTCCGAGCATCGCCAATCCTCTGCGCCGCCCGCCTGGCAACTAGCCTTTTTCTTGAAGAACGCATATTTTTTGGTTATAGTACAGACTATACCACTGCAAAGAGATTGTACGTAGTCAGGATTTCTACCATTGAGGGTGATTTCGGAGTTTTCTATGTCTTGGAATTATGATGCCTCTATTCTTTCGATGGTTATTGTCGTGATATTGTTGCTGGATGTCTACGCCAACAGCATGCGTTCCTACGTTTTGACGAACCCGATTTTCAGGTGGCTCGCATGGCTTTCCCTGCTTGGCGGGCTGGCGGATTTTCTGGTTTCCGTTTCGAGCCGTTTTGCAGGTATCGCATCCGGATGGTTGGTTTCAGCCTGCCATGTTTTCTACTTCCTCTGTTTTCCGTTGCTTGGGTTGTTCTGGTTCTATTATTGTGTTTCCATCACGGTCGCTCGAACGAAGCTTTCACGCGGCTTGCTGTTTTCAGCCCTTTTCGTATACAGCGTCTACGCCGTAGCCGTACTGGCTTCGCCATGGAACGGCTTTGTCTTTACCGTCGGGGCGTCCGGCTTGTACCGGCGGGGGGCGGGATATGTTATGTTTATCGCATTGGGATATCTCTGCGTTCTCGCCACGATTGTGGTCATCGCAAGGAATTTCAAGTCGATGGACAGGAAAAAGCTCCTTATGGTATCCATCTACCCTGTGGTTGCGAGCTTGTCCCTGCTGCTCCAGATGGTTTTCCCGCATCATGCCTGGCTTTCTTCCGGTTACTGTCTCTTGCTGGTATATATGTGCTTGAACGTTAGGAACTATAGGTTGTTGCATGATTCCATCACAGGAGTCGCAAACCGTAGTGCATTCATGACCAAGCTGGACCAGAAACTCAAAAAGGGCGCGGATGGGACGGTCTGTCTGTTCTCGCTGGATAATTTCAAATTCTTCAACCAAAAGTTCGGACAGGAAAACGGTGACCTGTTGCTCAAGCAGATTGCTTTGTATCTCTCAGGAATCACTCCCTCGCATTGTGTATACCGGTATGGGGGAGATCAGTTCGTGTGCATCATGAGTGGTGGACGACGTTCTTCCAGGTGTGATGATTTCATTCGCACTGTCCAATGTCGGTTCTCTTCCCCGTGGCGTATCGAACCGACCGTCCATGACGGGCATGCGGGCATCGGGGCGGATATTTCTGCTTTGGGTTCCATAGTGAGCGCATTGTCCTGCTGCGCCGTGACAGTCGAGTTCTCGCAACAGGCGAAATCGGTCTCAGAAGTAACCAGCGCACTTGATTTTGCATTGTTTGAAGCGAAAAGCAGGGGAAAATCGCAGGTTCTCGCGTATGACTATTCTCTGGTAGGAAAACGTAGGCGGCGAAATGATATCCTTGTCGCTTTGGGCAAGGCGATGGCTGACGACAGTTTTGAGCTGTATTATCAACCGATTATCGAGACTGCTTCGGGATATATGCTGTCCGCTGAAGTCCTGCTACGGCTGAACGATCCTGTCCTTGGCTGGATATCCCCGTCGGAATTGATTCCGATAGCGGAGGAGAACGGCTTGATTGTTGACCTGACCTACAGAATCATCAGTCGGGTGTGCCGGATGTGGAAGGCTCTTGGGGGCATGACAGGACATCTTGACCGGATTACGGTCAATCTTTCCAGCGTACATTTTCTTCAGGGGGACATAGGTAACAGGATTCTTGAAACGATAGCCCAGAATGATGGGGACCCCCACCATATCAAGTTTGAAGTGACGGAAAACGCCGCCATAAATTCCTATAGTACGATTCGCAATGTCATGGAGCAGCTGACGCAAAAGGGAATAAGCTTTGCCTTGGACAATTTCGGCAAAGGGTATTCTTCCCTGAACTATCTGCTTGAGCTTCCGTTTTCCGTCGTGAAGCTCGACCGCTCAATTATCTGGCAGGGCGACCGTCATGCGGATTTGTTGGATTCGGTAGTGCATCTGCTCCGAAGGCTGAACAAGAAGGTCATCGCTGAAGGAGTTGAGAACGCGAATCAGTTCGACATGGTTAACAAGCTGGGAATCGAGCATGTGCAGGGTTTTTTCTATTGTAGTCCTGTTTCCGAGGCGGAGTTCATCGAACTCGTACATGAGGATACGGGGGCTGACTACCGTTTCGCTCCGTATCGTCAACGGGGAGATGACAAAGTCGACGCCACTGTGTAGAAAATAGAAAACCGTTTTATTTCTCTGTGCCTTGTCTTGACACCTTAGGAGTGTTTTCAGGCGATGTCCAGCTGGTGATGTATCAGGAATTGTTCATTCGCTTTTTGGCGGGAATTGAGGTATTCTGTGTGTGGATGGTGTGACTGACGATGCGCTGGTCATCAGCCGAAATATCGCGAAGGAGCTGAAACATGAGCATGAAGGAACCGGCTATCATTTCTGGTTTGCGTACTGGAAATGATGAAGATACAGTAATGAAAAGTCTACAGAGGATTGCGGTGCTCATTGACGCCGACAATACCCAGTTGTCGAAATTGGATGCGGTTATCGCAGTGCTGTCCGCATATGGGAGGATCGCGGTCAAGAAGGCCTACGGGAATTGGAAGCGATCGGGACTGAAGAACTGGGAGAACGAAGTGAAGCATCTTGCGATCAAGACCATTCAGCAGTTCGACTATGTTTCTGGAAAGAATACCACTGATATCGTCATGACGATAGATGCGATGGACTTGTTGCATACGAATATCTATGATGCGTTCGCATTGGTGTCCAGCGACAGTGATTTCACACCGTTGGCGATTCGGCTCCGTGAATCAGGCGCCTACATTTTGGGGGTGGGGGAGAAAAAAACTCCCGAAGCGTTCAGAAACGCTTGCGATGAATTCATTTTGCTGGAGCATATCAGCGACACTTCCTCTGATGCCGAACCCGCCGATGCGCCCGCGCTCCCCGTTCAGGAGATTCCCATACAGGACGATATTCCCGCGGTGGAAGAACCCCCGCGGGGGATGATTCCTGCGCAAGCGGATGACGCGGATATCGACAAAATCCACAGCCTGTTGAGAATCGCTTCCGACAAATACCAGGATGCCGATGGCTTTGTGAATATTTCTGCGGCAGGAACCTATATCAAGCGGGTTCTGCCCGATTTCACCCCCCTGACCTACGGCTATGCGAAGCTTCCCAAGCTGGTAGCCGCTTTTCCTGAAAGATATCAGATGAAAAAGTATAAGGGAAAGGGTAGGGCCAATATCATTGCGTATAGATGTCTGGACGCCGAAGATCAGATATAGAGAACGATGTTCGAAAATGAAAGGGTGGGCGAAAAGAGACCGGCTTTCCACCGTGGAATGATGAAATTCACCCACGGGGGAAAGTTCTGTCACGATACCCTTCCATAGCAATGGCGGCGTTATTATTTGTAGGCTTTGCCAGCAAGCTCGTCGATGTATTCACTCGCGCAGTGCGCCGCGACAGCTCCATCAGCCGCTGCCGTAACAATCTGCCGGAACGGGGTGTTTCTGACATCTCCCGCTGCGAAGAGGCCAGGGACGCTCGTCTCCATTCTGTCATTGGTTACAATATAGCCGGTATCGTCTTTTTCTACATCAGGGACCAAAGCCGTCTGTGGGAGCATTCCCACGAACACGAATACAGCGTCGAATTCTTCGGTATGGACCTCGCCAGTGGCGAGATTGCCGAGGACCACCCGCTGGACTTTTGTTCCGTCTCCCTCAATGCTGGTCGCCGTATGCTGAAGCCGGACATCCACATGAGGATCCTTCATGACCCGTTCCGCGATTTCCTGTTGCGCCCTGAACCTGTCCCTGCGGTGAATCAACGTCACCTTGTCGGATAGCTTCGCCAGATACAATGCTTCGGAACAAGCGCTGTCTCCGCCGCCTACGACCAGGATTTTCTTGTTGCGAAAAAACGGTCCATCACAGGTAGCACAGTAGGAAACTCCTTTTCCTGTATATTCTTCTTCGCCGGGAATCCCGAGGAACCTGTGTTTCGCTCCAGTGCAGATGATTGCCGCTGGTGCGCTATAATCCCCAGTGGTCGTCTGCACGATGAACCTGTCACCATCCTTGGTCAGTGTCTGCACCGTGGCGTACAGCAGTTCAGCGCCAAAGCGTTCAGCTTGCTCCTGGAACTGCATTCCCAGTTCATATCCGCTCACTACTTTATTTACGCCCGGATAATTTTCAATGGCATCGATGACCAAAGTCTGCCCTCCAGGAGCCATTTCTTCAATCATCGTGGTCCTGCGGGCGGCACGCGCACCATATTGCGCGGCTGCAAGTCCGGCCGGGCCGGCGCCGATTATTAGGATGTCTCTTTCTTCCATAAACTCCCCTCCTCGGAAAACTGCCGTATTACTGCGTCATGCCCGACAGGCCGTACTTGCTCGACAGCACAAACACACATGCCTTCCAGTTTCTTCATCGTCCATGTGAATCGCGCTTATTTCCCTTGGCGGAATTTTTCCTCCAGGGCGATTTCTGCGTCGCTCTTGCGGATATATACAGGTCCTTCCCCGATATCATCCGCGCCTTTTTGCTCCAGCTGCAACCTGCCCAGTTGAATCAGCGATTCACCAAGATCTCTTTTTTGTAATGTATCGATGGAAAAGCGAATCGTCAAACCTACGTCTTGCGCGGCCTTTGCGAGCAGGGGGGTGAACTTTTGGGCGTCAGGGCCGGTGACAAGCACAGAGTCGTTGCCATCCAGAAGTTCCACAAGTTCCGCCGGATCACAGTCCATGTCGGGGGCGAGCCGTTCACCATGCTTGAATATCGTACTGTAGTATCGATGTTTCTTCGCATCGATGACCGGCACGACCGCCCCGTCAAACCATTTGACGGGTTCCTGCATGGTCTGCAAGGTGGATACCGATACCAGCGGCTTGCCGCCGCCTAGGGCTATGCCCTTGCAGGCGGCCATGGCGATACGGAGACCTGTGAATGAACCAGGCCCCTTTGTGCAGACCAGCAGGTCGATGTCCGCCAGGACAAGGCCCGCTCGCCCGCAAATCGCCATCATCTCTGGAACGAGGTTTTCTGAATGTTTCAGCCCTGCGTCCAAGGTCCGGGACTCGAACTGCGTGTCGGTTTCAAGCGCGAGATGCATGACCTCGGTGGAAGTATCTACCGCAAGGATGTTCATAGTTCAATCCCCTCCACATCAATGACTCTAGTCTGGTCCGGCAGAATCTCCAGTTCGATGTAGACCGTATCGTCGGGAAGCATCGATTCGATTTTTTCGCTCCATTCTACCAGTGCCACACCGTCACTGTACAGCATCTCCTCTCCTCCGATCATCTCGAATTCTTCTGTACCGGAGATGCGATAAAGATCCATATGATACATCGGCATCGTGCCTTCATATTCCTGGACCAACGTGAAGGTCGGGCTTACAATCGCTTCTGTAATGCCCAATGCCTCCGCGACGCCCTTCGCTATGACGGTTTTTCCTGCGCCAAGGCTGCCCCGTAATGAAATGACCGTACCTGGCTTGCAGACGCTTCCCAGCCGGCGGCCGAGCGCAAGGGTATCCGCGACGCTTTTGCTTTCAAACTTCATCACTGCACCTCTGAATGGTCTCCATGGTCATGGTGGGCGTCCCCGCAGTCACAGCCATGCTCATGATGCTCATGGCCATGGTCTGTATCCGCGAGGTCGTTTGAGTCAACCAATTCTTCGACGATAATATCGGAGAGCTTGTCTCCAGTGCTTTGTTCATAGTCCTTCATTAACTGTTTGACCCCAGGGTCCCGCTCATCACAAGCCCTCGCCCGCTCAAGCAGCTCCCTCGCTTGGTCGTATTCCTCATCACGCAGATGGAGAAAAGCGAGATTCGTCAGTATTTTCACGTTTTCAGGATCCAGGTCCAGCGCGATGTCGAGATAGCTTTTCGCCAGTTCGCGATTCCCGACTTCAAGCGTGCAGATGGCCAGCTCGTTGTAGATGTCGCTGCTGGTTTCCCCCAGCTCAAGACATTTCATAAACGCTTCCTGACCTTGTTGGTATTCTTCCCGACGACGATGCGCCCAGCCAGTGAGGAACCATGCGTTCCAGACCCTTGGATTCTCTTTGATGAAATCATGTAACAATTCCAGGGCCTTGTCCTCGTTGCCCATCTGGATTTCATCGTATGCCTGCATGATGATCCGGTTGTCGTCGAGCTTTTCCTTGACATCACCCATCATATTGGCGATTTGCTTCCGTCGCGGACTGTCCGGGGCGAGTTCAAGATACCGTTCAAGATAGTCCCGGGCGATTTCCATGTTCCCCTGATAGAGGTTGAATGTTCCTATTTCAGCCAGCAAGTCCGTATCGTCAGGAAATTGTTTGAGTCCGTCGGATAGGATTCTCAACAGTTTTTCCTGATAGTAGTCCGCCTCTTCCTGTTTTCCTTCAGCCTCTAGCGCGGCAGCGCGTTCACCATAGATCACCGCGAGGTTGATAAAGGTGGATGGCTCCGGCGACAGGTGGTTGATGGCGAGAAACAATTCCTCGGAAAAATCATAGTCCTTGCTCTTCGCTTTGGCTATGGCCGCGAGGTTCAGTTCCTTGGGTGCGTCGGGCTGTAGCGCGAGGGCGAAATCCCTGTAGTAGGGGAAGTCCTTGTGGTCGGGTTCCCATGCGATGACCTTCAGCAGGCCGGCCATGATCATTTCAATGCCTATTTCATCGGATGATTCTATGGTCGTCCGCCCAGGTCTGAGCTGGAGGGGAATCTGGCGGGAAGGGTCCACCATGAAACCATTGATTTCCTGTCGCATCGTTTCCGGCAGGGTGATGTATACGATATCTTCCATCTGGTGGCAGTTGTTCTGACCACAGCCGCCGCCCTGTTCATGTTGATGATTTTTTGCCATGGATATTCCTGTAGTAAAAAAGCCCGCGGTGCCGGTACCGAAGTAATGCTCTTGAACCGTAGGTCCAAGGGGGGTACTAGTTTGCTGGACATTCTGTTCCTGAAAACCGGAAAACCGGCAGGATCAATGCAATCCGGCTATACCGTACCCCATATGTGTAAGTTGAGCCAAGAGACCGTGTCTCCGGGCGAACACCGCAGGCGGTTTGATTGATGCTAGTTCCTATATACATGCTACCATGGACGGCGGGTGTTGGAAAAGGGGATTCTCCCAATTCCGTCCCGGCATCGCATAAAAAAGGTTGCTGCCACAGCCTTTTGGACTATCACAGCAACCTTCTGTTACCGGACCGTACGTCTCAAAGCGGAGGCAGATCACCGAGATCGTCGAGAGAATCCAAGGCGTCGTCAGCCAGTTCAGGTTCTTCGTCCAATTCGATTTCATCGATCGTGACTCCATCCTGGGTCGTATAGCTTTCAGCTTCTTCAAGCTCCTGCGCCGATAGCGTATCGAAGAGATCGACGTCATCGAGGCCTTCGATGCCAGACAGAGTGTCAAGGGCGCTAGCAATGCTTTCCTCAACGATCTTGTTGCTCTGGGTGAAGCTTTCTACATATTCTTCAAGCTCCGCGTTGTGGGTCTTCACCAAATCGAATTTTTCCTGAAGAGCGGCTTTTTCCTTCCTCAGCATTTCGATCAGGAAGGCGGCCTTCTTGATTCGCAGTTCCAACAGCTGCATGCTATCCAGTGTCGACATCGCTATTCCTCCTCGCCTGGAAAATGTCTATTGATTCATAGTCATTACGATATTCAGATAGAGACATATTACCTTGCTCAGGTTTCATGGGCAAGAGAAATCGCCCATTATTCCATCGCATTCTATATTTTATGTCTGTTTCAGATACTGAAAGTATAGATAATTCAATATCGCCCAATGCCGGATTATCAATCGACCCTACCGCAAGGGTAGGGTCGACGTTGAAAAACAAAAAGGATTGGCTTAGTTGGCCAAGACTCCCTTGACCTGGGAAACCAGGGTGGAGAAAGTCGCCTTGTCCTCGATAGCCATATTGGAAAGAGCCTTGCGGTTGATCTCAATGTTGGCGAGCTTCAGGCCGTGCATGAACTGGGAGTAATTAAGCCCCTCAGCCTGTACAGCGGCGCTGATTCTTGCAATCCAGAGCTTGCGGAAATCACGCTTGCGCTCTTTCCTGCCCCGGTAAGCATACTGGCCAGCCTTCGCCACTGCGTCTTTTGCGACGCGGTTGTTCGTGCTTCTGCGGCCATAATAGCCTTTCGCCTGCTCAAGAATCTTCTTCCTTCTATCCTTGTGTTTGGTTCCGTCTACTGCTCTTGGCATATTCTCACCCTACCTTATGCGTATGGAAGCAAGACTTTGACTTTCTTTGCTTCTACGTCGCTGAGGATGCCAGAAGCGCGGAGATCTCTCTTGCGCTTGCTGCTCTTCTTGGTGAGAATATGGCGCAGGCCCTGCTTCTTATAGCGAACCTTGCCAGTCCCGGTGACCCTGTACCGCTTCGCGGCGGCCTTTCTTGTTTTCATCTTTGGCATGATAACCTCTTTGCGCCCTCAAGGAACAAGAACCCCTGGAGCTGCTATGTTCAACATCCCGTACGGGATACTGTTCGCCTTATTGTTTCTTTACGGGGGCGCTCTTTGTCGGGCTGACGATGATGGACATCATCTTGCCTTCCATGGACGCTCCCTTGTCAAGGTTGAAACCTACACCATTTTCAGTGAGGATTTCAAGTATCTTGTCCAGGACGACCTTGCCTAGCTCGGTATGCGCAAGTTCGCGGCCCCGGAAACGGATGCTTATCTTGACCTTGTTTCCTTCCGCGAGGAAATCAGAGATGAACTTGGACTTGGTTTCGAGGTCGTGCTTCTCAATCTTGGGCTGCATCCTGATTTCTTTGACCTTGATGACAGTCTGGTTCTTCTTCGCATCCCTGATGCGCTTTTCCTGCTCATATCGGTACTTGCCGAAATCAAGAACCTTACAGACCGGCGGCTCCGCGTTTGGTGATACCTCTACAAGGTCCAATCCCGCTTCTTCCGCAAGCTGTACGGCGTCGTAAACGCTCATGACTCCCCGCTGCGTACCATCTGCGTCGATGACGAACACTTCTCTAGCACGGATCTGTCTATTGATCCTCAAATCCTTCGTAGCCAATCGATCTCCTCGTTTTTTTTTGGAAAAAACCACAATAAAAGAATATGCAGACTTCACAAGCCTCAGTTTGAGAATATATCACGAAGCCATATGCGTGTCAAAGTCCATGGCATGTGTATTCGACGGAAAATCGATATTATTGCATGAATGGCGTACCTACGGAGATAATGAACACTTTTTTATAAAAATGATGGAAAAAAAGAGAAAAGTTCTGTCAGAAGCCTTGTTCTTTATTTACAGGAAAATCATTTTTGTATAGATTGGTCAACGGTAAATATTGTCCTATGGTGATATTCGCCCGTTGCCTCCGTAGTGGGGACGCATTCTTGATGATACACTGAAGCAGTTCAGTACAAGATAAAGAACTAGATATAGACAGACAATGGAGAATCTCATGAAAAATTCATTCCAGAAAAAAGGTATGCTCGTCTGTGCCTGCGTGTTCATGGTGTCGCTGGCGCTTATGACAGGATGCTCTGATACCAGCAATCAGAAAAGCATAACAATCATGTTGCCTGGTTCGGAAGGGTCAGGACGAACCGTCCTTCCTCCTTCCGGAGATTATGAAGCTCTCCCTAAGATATATACAATCATCGTCGAGGGGGGCGGTACTACCCAGTCTTTGGATGTCTTGCCTGACGCGGGTACCGCTACGTTCAACGTCTTGTTGGGAACGTACACGGTAAAAGTCACTGGATATGATACCTTGGATAAACAGCTTGCCATCATGTACGGTGAGCAGGGGATTTCCGTGACGGCCAATGGCAACAATACTTTTGAGGTCGCGCTGGATGTCATTTCCACTGGTGATGTGAAGGGGCGTGTGACCGTTCTTCTTGACTGGTCGGCTACCGGAAAAACTGTTGATAAGGTTACGCTTGTCGATGCAAGGACTTGGGAACCTGTTGCTGACCAGACCGTTGGCGCCGGTAGCGATACGGTTCGTTTTTCCCAGCCGGTTCCTGTGACCGATGGTCGGATGATGCAGTTCTATTTGTGGAATGGCGATCGTCTTATGGGAACGTCGATCATGGAGTTGTATCGTGTTGTCGCGGGCCAGACTTCTTACGCTTCGTCTCAGAAATACAACAAGGAAACAGGTGAACTGGCGTTGGGTCAGTATGAGATCAAGACCTTCCCCAATGCGGTGCCTGTCTACGATGTTGCGATTGATTACGATCTGAATGATTATTCGACGTTGGATTTGACTTGGAAAGTACCCTCGTCCTATTCAAAGATAGAAATTAAATTCTACAAGACCTCTGATGGAATCGCTTCGGTAGAGCCTATTGAAATTACCAAGGAGAATATGACTGGCTTCTTGAAAGAGGGCTCTTCAGATACATATCATTATTCATTCCCATCTTTAGTCAGCAAGGTTGAGTACACAGCTTCCATCGTTACGTATCAAGCCCGGGGGTATATCGCTGAACCTGTGGTTGTCAGCAAGAGTACTCCTGTCGCGGCTACTGGCGTTGCGATTCAGGCCGTTCCCGCAGATGCATTATCCGCGTTCTCGGTCTACAGCTCTTACCAGCTTGTCCCTGTCCTGACGCCTGAGGATGCGACGGATATGGGATTTGTCTGGTCTGTAGACGATGAAAGTGTTTTGACTGTCAATAATGGGTTCGTCTATGGCGTTTCCGCAGGGAAATCCAAGGTCGCTGTAACGTCGTTGAACAGTAATAGAACGGCGAGCCTTGATTTTGTCGTTCGGTTGGCTACTCCCGGCAATGTCATGGCTGAAGCCGTCGCTGAAGGTATCTCGGTATCCTGGGGACATGTCGATGGAGCGGAAAAATATGAAATCTGGCGTTCTGTTGACGGGGCTTTCTCTGAAAAACTGACGGAAGCGTTGCCGACGGACACTGCATATCTGGATACATCCATCTGGACTGGAAAGAGTTATTCATATGCCGTCAAGGCTGTCGGAACAGCTTCTGGCGTGGTGGTTGACAGCCTTGTGAGTAGCTATACATCTGCCGTTACTCCCGCGGAACCCACGTTGACGATTGTCCTGCCGACTGGAACAACTGATATTGCGGCGGCTTTTACTGGTATATCGGAGGGCGTTTCCTATGTGCTGGGTGAATCGGGGGTCACTGTTGAAATAGCTGAAATCGAAGGTGTAAGTGATTATGCCTGGTATTTGAATGCGGAAAAGATCGATATTGCCGATGGCGCGTCCCCAAGACGTGTGACAGTCACCGCTTCGACTCCTGGTTTGTCGCGGGAAACCATTGGCGCGGCCCAGGACTTGATGCTGGTTGTTGCAAAGGATGGTGAACAGTTCTCCGCTACAATTCGATTCTATGTCGTAAACAATCCTGTGACCAGCGTTGCGTTCAGTTCCGCTAATGGTACGTTGGTAGCCACGGACAGCCCCGTAAAGCTGTCCGCTTCCGTCATACCTTCCAACGCAGATGTCAAGGATCTGGTCTGGACCAGCCTTGATGAAGATGTCGCGACAGTTTCTTTGGATGGGACCGTGACCGCGTTGAAAGAGGGGACTGCGACAATTAGAGCCACCGCCGGAGCTGATTCCCGCTATTATGCGGATTGCGAAGTTACCTGCTATGTCCCGCTGACTCATGAGACTTTCTTGAATTATGTGAATGGGTTCTTGAAGACTCAGCTGCAAGCGGCTGATACGCAGTTTGGTGGCGACTGGTGGCAGCCATCGGGTGCGAAGTATAGCAATTCAGATGAAACTGTAACGGTAAACGCATCTTCAAAAACTTCTCAGAATGATGGAACGACAAAATTCCTGAACTATGTTCCCGCTACGGAATTTGGACATTGGATACTGTCTAGTGATGATATATACACTCATGCCGCCAATGGTGGCGGCGCCGGATATTTAGGAACTGATCCCTTGCAATATGTCGGTTCTCAAAACAAAGGTACCATTACCGTTACCCTGCCATACAACCAAGGAACGGGTTCGGTCAAATACAATTCTGTTGTAGTCAATGGTACTCGGTCCGGTTCGTATGATGTGACGCTCAATGGGGGCGCTCGCAATATCGTTGATTCTGATGCCGTTACAAAGTGCTTTTAATGGGAATAGGTAGGAGCGAGATGATAAAGCGTTTTGCCAAATTACAACTCGGAAGTCTGTTCCTTCTGCTATTGTTCCTCCTCTCCGGCTGCCAGGACACCAGCGACCTGACCTTCAGGGCGGTGGTGAAGGGGCGGTTGCCCGGTGGCATGAACTCCAGGACCGTAATGCCCCAGGAGGGGTATGCGGCACCTGGATACTATGTCGCCACGTTGACGTCGAAAGTCGGTTCAAAGACCTATTCCGGGGCGACTTCGGATATTTCCGGGGGTATCGTAGTCGACGGTATTTCCGCGGGTTCCTACACGTTGAAAGTCGATGGCTACGCCAGCGAAGCAGACCGGACATGGATGATGACGGGTTCCATCACTGCTGATATCTATTATAGTACGACCATGGAATTTACCGTTCCGATCGATGTCATCTCCTCCGGCGACGGGCTTACCAGTACTGTCGCAATCGACATCGACTGGTCCGGTACAAGCAAGCGGATCGATACCGTCGAGCTATATGTTTCCGATTCTCCCGATAGCAGTACGCTTGAAACATGGACGAAGGTCGCCACGCAGGAGATTGAATTCGTCGATTCCAATCCTGGCCGCATGTCGTTCAGCCAGCAGGTTCCTGTCAGCCCGGAGAAATTCATGAAGTTCCTGTACTACGAGAACGGGCGGTGCATCGGATATTCTGAACCTGAACTTGCTCATTTCTATTCCGGACAGGTGGCGACCACCAGCGTTCCATCCCGATATGTCTACGACGATGCGAACAATCCGTTCCGTCTGGCCTTGAATATCACTGACATCAATCTTTCATATGGCGATGATGATGCGTCGCTCGTCCTGTCCTGGGTGAATCCCTATGTATATGACAAAATAGTCATTACTCATTGGCAAACCGCACAGGAAGCTGACAAGGCGACGCTGGAGATTAATAAGGATGCCGTGTCTCAATATCTGGACACCGACTCCCAGCGGATGCGTGTAGCTTTTACCGACTTGGAAAAAGAGACTGAATATACCTTTGAAATCTATGTGGTTCATAGTACGGGACAGCATTCAGAACATGCGTTCAAGAGTCTTGCCACCGCGACGCTCGTAAAGACGATCACGCTGAAAAATTCCCTCAGCCTTGATGAACAGAAACATTTTACTCCGGGAATGTCTTGTACTGTTTCGGCGGAATATTCACCCTCCGACGCAACGCTTGGCGATGGTTTCATCTGGAAGTCCAGCGATACCGCCATCGCCACCGTTGAGGCCCTCGATGCGACTCAGGCGAAAGTGACCGCGGTAGGTCCGGGGAAAGCCACTATCACCTGTACCGCGCCTGTCGGTACTGTGAAGTCCATGGAGAATGTCCTTGTATCCTTCAACAGTCCGACGGGATTGACAGTTGAGCAGGTAGAAAAAGGTGTTTCTCTTACATGGCAGGACAATAATTCCGGTATCAGCGGATACAGAGTCTATCGCAGTAAGGATTCTGGTAGTTTTGTACAGATCGCCGAGGTCGCCGCCGGGACAAAAGCATATTCGGATACTCTCATGCAGTCTGGTGGTTCTTATAGCTATAAGGTCGCCGCATACGGTACGATTGACGAAGTTGAATGTGAGAGCCTGTCGGAAGCTTCGGCGGTTGTAGCGATCAAGAATCCGACGATTTCCATCGTATTGCCGGAAGCGCCTTCCGACATCAGCGCTGTGTTCAGCCAGTATAGCGGTACGACGTTCTTCGCCGATGAAGAACTTGTTATAGAACTGACTGCGCCGATTGCCAACGCGAGCCACTATCGCTGGTATCTCAACGGTACGCAACTGGTCGCGGGAGACTATGCCGCGGTGAAATCCATCATCATCAGCAAGAATACCAATGGTATCAACCTGACGCAGGTCGCCCCGATGCAGGATCTCATGCTGGTCGTGACGGTCGGTGACATGGATTTCTCCAGTACCCTGCGCGTCTATATGGTGGACAAGGAGCAGATTGTCGATGTCTCTGAAATTCAGTTGTCTGCGCCAGCCAGAATCACATATGGCGAACCTCGGAATGTAGCCGCGACTATTTTGCCGACCGACGCCACCGTCAAGAATCTGACATGGAGCAGCAGCGATGAGTCTGTCGCTTCCGTCGATAGGGAAGGGCTGGTGACCGTCCACAAGTCAGGCTCTGTTCGGATTACCGCCACTAGCGAAGTTTCCAACGTCTCCGCCACGACCGGGGAGATTGAGTGCTATGTGCCGGTCGCGTCGGTGGAGATTCAGACTCCTGTACGCGATTATGTCTTTGTAGATGGGTTCAAGGGCTACAAACAGATACAGTTGTCTGCGGATGTCGTTTCTATGGCAGGTGTTTCCATTGCGGCGACAAATACTGCCATCATGTGGGAAAGCTCTGATACCGCAATCGCTCAGATTGATTCTACTGGAATCGTGACGGCGGTCGGCGATGGCTCCGTAACCATTACTGTACGTAGTGACGAGGACCATTCAATCACAGCTGCCATCGATATTGTTTCTGCCGTTGGACAGCTTGCCAAAAACGGAACGAGTGTTACTTCAAAATCTGAAGTAACTACTACTGGCGCTGCGGGTAATGGAAATGACTATACGTTCTCGATTTCATATCCTTCTCTGGATGTAACCAAACTCGGTTATACACATGCGTGGACGCTGGCGGATGGATTCAATGAAGATGGTTCGACCAAGGGGGAGGATTCTGATAGAGGATCGGCTGGTATCCGTCTTCGGCTAACAGGTGAATTGACTAACACTTCCGTGAATCTCAACCGCCAGGCGAATGCCGGGAAACCATATTTGGTTGCAAAACTTCTCGATGCCGATGGTGATGTAGTGATGCAGACTTGGTGTCGAGTTGTTCCATAACGGTTTTCTGGTTTTGTAGATAACTCGTTTTTTTTACAAAAGTTTTGACAGATACAATGACCGCCGCGCCATCTTCGGAGCGGCGGTCATTTTTATGGCATCGGTCTGACGATAGGGGTTTTACTACCTACAACGTAGCGATCTCTTGTTCGGAAAGCCCCGTATAACGACTGATGCTTCCGATAGGCACGACATCCAGCTTCATCTCTTTTGCAGAATCTTTTGGTAAGTTCAAATTATGGCATTTTCTTTGTGCTGCCCACCACGCTTTCGCTTTAATATCATAAAAACAGACACCTTTTCCACACCAAGAAGTTGAATCTCCTTGTATTAGAAAACCATTTTTCAATACTGCATTCGCAAATTTCTTGGTTGTTCCATGACACAGGTCTCTATAAGACTCGTGATAGTCCATTCTCGGTTCATCCGAATTGAATTTTTTTACTAGATGTAAAACACGACAGTAACCTCATTATAGTGGTAGAAACATTCCCGTCAATCGAAACACATTCTTTGGTACCATTTTTGTCGTGGCAACTGGTCGATCCTCAATGACTGGAATCATTGAGCGGCGTTGTCTCCGGCTGTTCCGGTATTGTCACCGGCTGTTCCGTCTCCGGCACTCTGGCTTGCCATGGCCTTCCTCATCTCTCTGGCGGCTATTTCTTCCCTGATCAGCTTGTAGCAGACGGAGGTCGTCGGTACGGCGAACACCATCCCGGCCAAGCCCCCCAGGCCTCCGCCGACCATCACCGCGGCGAAAACCCAGATCGCCGGGAGTCCGACGGACGAACCCACGACACGGGGATAGATCAGGTTCCCCTCGATTTGTTGGAGGATAATGAGATAGATGACGAACCCGAGCGCCGTCAGCGGGTTGACCATGGCGATCATGAACGCGCCCACGCCCGCGCCGAGGAACGCGCCGACAATTGGAATCAACGCCGTCACGCCGACGAGGGCGCCTATCATCACCGCATACGGCATCCTGAAAATCAGCATCCCAATGGCGCACAGCGTACCGAGAATGACCGCTTCCGTACATTGTCCAACGACGAACTTCGCGAAGGTCTGATACGTGGTCGATGCGATATGCATGAAACGTCTCTCGGCCTTGACCGAAATGAACGCCTCAAACAGACGTGAAAACTGGCGGGTCAGTTTTTCTTTGCTCGTCAGGATATAGAGGGCGAAAACCAACGCCATGAAGAAATTGATGATGCCGCTGATCCCGCTGGTGATGATCGCCACGGTATTGCTGATCAACTTCGGCGTCCAACCTTGAAGCTTCACAAGCAGGCTGCTTTGCAGGTTGTTGATGTCGATTCCCCGCTCGTGCAGGAATTCCGCCAGTTGTGGATGCTTGCCGCTATTTTCCGCCCACCAGACATCGAATTTGTCGAACGCAGTAGACAATGAATCGACAAGGACCTTTCCGCCCTTGATCAATTCTGGAACGACGAGGTTGATGATGAGGTATAAGAGCGCGACGATAATCACGATGGACAGCAGGATGCTGACCGGTCGCTTGATTTTCTGCATCCAGGGTTTCTTACATGTACCGAACAGCTTTTCCAGCAGGCTCATCGGAATATTCAGGACGAAAGCGATACAACATCCCAAGAACAGAGGGAAAAAGATGGACAGGAAATGTTTCGCCACGCCGATTACGGTGGAGAAGTTCTGTAGCGTACTGTAGAGCAGAATCAATGCGGCCCCGATGCCCGCCACTTTCCAAAGATGCCTGTACCTGTCCGTCATGCCGTACCTCACTAGGCCCTATGATACCTGCCGCATCGGTTTGTGGCAACTGGCGACACACACCAGTCCGTTGCCGTCTTGCCTGGACGAGCGTATGGGAATACGTACGGGAACGGCAACGCCCCGCCATGAGTAACCAAGAGGTACACGATACGGATAGATGGATGCGCGTGCGGGAAAGGCGGGACATAGGAGAGACCGTAGGAAAGACATAAGCAGGACGTAGAACGTACAGAAGACAGGCACATATGGGCGGCATAAACTGGAGCTGCAAGAGCCCCACGGGAGTCCTACATGGGCCCTACAGGAGACATGCGGCATACATATGTGCGGAAGCCGTAGGCAAGAGGGCAAAAAGAGACCGACGCAAAACAGCGTCGGTCTCTGGAATCGTATTCGTCTGTCAGCCGGTTCAGGCCTGGCCCGCGGAACCGAGAACGTCCTTGTTCTTGTGCATGTACATCTCTTTGAGAGCGTCTCTGGCAGGGCCGAGGTACTTTCTGGGGTCGAACCAATCGGGATGCTCATCAAAGACGCGGCGGATCGTGCCGGTCATGGCAAGACGGCCGTCGCTGTCGATGTTGATCTTGCAGACGGCGCTCTTGGCCGCCTGACGGAGCTGGTCCTCGGGAATGCCGACGCTGTCTTTCAGATGTCCGCCATGCTCGTTGATCATCTTTACATATTCCTGAGGAACGGAAGAAGAACCGTGGAGCACGATGGGGAAGCCGGGAAGCTGCTTTTCAATCTCGGCGAGAATGTCGAAGCGGAGCGGAGGCGGAATCAGGATGCCGTCCGCGTTGCGGGTGCACTGCGCCGGGGTGAACTTGTTCGCGCCATGGCTGGTCCCGATAGAAATCGCCAGAGAGTCAACGCCGGTCTTGGACACGAAATCGATGACCTCGGAAGGCTGGGTGTAGTGTGACTTCTCCGCGACGACATCATCCTCGATGCCGGCGAGAACGCCAAGCTCGCCTTCAACGGTCACATCATGCTTGTGCGCGTATTCGACTACCTTCTTGGTGACTGCGATGTTCTCATCGTAGGGGAGGTGGGAACCGTCGATCATGACGGATGAGAATCCGTTGTCGATGCATTCCTTGCAGGTTTCAAAACTGTCGCCGTGGTCGAGATGCAGCACGATGGGAATTTCATAGCCGAGTTCCTTGGCATATTCCGTCGCGCCGCGAGCCATGTTGCGCAGCAGGTTGATGTTCGCATAGTCGCGGGCGCCCTTGGACACCTGGAGGATTACGGGGGATTTTGTTTCGACGCAGGCCTGAATAATGGCCTGGAGCTGTTCCATGTTGTTGAAGTTGTATGCGGGGATGGCATAGCCGCCCTTGACAGCCTTGGCAAACATGTCTCTGGTATTGACCAGTCCGAGTTCTTTGTAGGAAGTCATGACTTGCTCCTTGTGTGGTGTATCGTATCGCTATAAATTTACCCAAATAACGGTATGGTGGTCAACAGAGTCGCGTCATATTGACCAAGGAAAAGACCGCTGGTAGAGTTGTTGCCATGAGTAGAACACCGCGCTGGCAACTTGTCGTCACCCTTATCGCCCTGGTATGCCTCGCGGCCACGGTTTCTGCCGTCTGCCTGTGGCTGGACAATGCCCGTCCCCTGGTCTTGTTCCTTCAGGACCGTACCTACGCTGAAATCAACTGGCCCCATACCCGGAGGTCATTGGTCAGCACCGTGCGCAAGGCTGGATATTCCTGTGTCGCCGTCACCTATGACGATGAATCCATCGGTACTCCGGAACGCCTGCTCTCCGCGACACAGGAACTGATTTTGGAACACGGGCCGGATATCGTACTCTTCGCTCCATTGATTTCTTCGGCGCTGGATTTTTCGGGGAGCGCCTATGATCAGTTCATGCGGACCGATGGCGTTCCGCCATTGCTCTGCGGTATTGGGGGGGCTCTCGATGGGGAGGGACTGTTCGATGTCGTATTTGTCCCGTCCGCTGGCGCTGGTTGGGACTCCGCCGCTCGAGCGTTGGCGGAAAACGATGGGGCGACACCGCTGATGACCTCTTTGCTCTACACCAGGGGAGACGACGGCGGTGAAGCCGCTTTGACCTGTTTCCAGGAAGCTTTTCCCGATAACCGGCTTTTGGTAGAGGCTCAGGACGATAGTTCAGGAACTCGGTGGGCGGCTTCCGTACTCAACGACCTGTCCCAATATTCCGTCATGCAGGTCGCCACACCTTCGGTAGAGAGGTTTGACGCTTTCTTCGTTGAAGAAGGCGCGGGGCTTTCATGGACCGTTGACGCCCGGTTTTCTCCCATCGTTCCTGACAATGCCTTGGCCGGTATCGTCGCAGATGACCTCGGCGTTACCGTCGCCCCGTTGTTCGCGGATGATTCCCCGGTGGATTTGCCTACGATGATGCATCGCGGCCTGGCATTGCCCTTGCCGCTGGTCCGGATGTACCAGCCTGCGAAAACAGGGTGGAGAAGTTTGTTCTGATCCGAGCCGCAAGATCCTCGACCGGCGTCTGCAATATCTCCGCGGCCTTGTCGTAGATGCAGGGCATCCGTTGCGGGGTGTTCGCTGTCCCCCGCAGAGGTTCGGGCGACAGATATGGACTGTCCGTCTCCAACAGCAGCCTGTCCTGCGGAATATGCTTCAGCACCTCTCGCAGCCCGTCGTTCCGTTTGTAGGTGACAGGCCCTGCGAACGAGATGTAGAATCCATGTGCAAGCGCAAGGTCCGCGAGCCGTTGGGTCCCTGAGAAGCAATGGAGAATGCCACCCCGTTTCGGTGGATGTCGGTTGATGATATCTCCAGTCCTGGTATCAGCCTCCCTGTTGTGGATGATGATCGGCAAGTTCATCGTGTCGGCCATTTCTATCTGCCTGATGAACAGCTCCTCCTGGAGTCGCTGCGTACCGTAGCGCCAATAGTCGTCCAGGCCGATTTCTCCGATGCAATGCACCTCATGCAGCCCGACGCACTGGGCAAGTTCCCGCAACTGATGGTCGATCGGCGGCTTGCCTTCCTCCACACCCCACGGGCCGATTCCCGCGGAAAGCTTCAGTTGCGGAAAACTGTCGAGCAACGGAGCCCTCAGCGGAAGATCATCGGCGTCCACGCCGACATCGATTCCTCCGGCGAAGCCATTTTCAAAAAGATTGCGAAGCAGACATTCGACGTCGATTCCTTTCCGCCGCATGGCCTGTGTATGGAAATGTGTATCCATCAACCCTTCCAGCGGGGTCGTGGTTTCTGGTTGTTGTTTCATGGTATGGATGATGATACGGAAAACCCTCTCCGCATGCAATCCTGGCGGAGGTTTCCGTCCATGCCCGGCTTTACAGCCTCCCGTTGTTTGTGGTAGTACGGAACGGGAGGGTTCACATGTCCATTGAAGCGGTGCGAACATATCTCGCCGGATTCGGCAAGGATAAGGATATCAAGGAATTTCTAGTTTCCAGCGCAACGGTCGAACTGGCCGCCCAAGCCGTTGGTGTAGAGCCGGCGAGAATAGCCAAGACGCTTTCGTTCGTGAACGGCGACAGTTGTCTGCTGATTGTTACGGCAGGCGACGCACGAATCTATAATGGTGCGTTCAAACATGAATTCGGCATGAAGGCTACGATGCTCCCCGCTGACCGGGCTTTTGAGCTGACCGGGCATGCCGTCGGGGGCGTCTGCCCGTTCGCGCTCAAGACTTCCGGCATACTGGTTGTCCTCGATGTCTCGCTACGACGCTTCGGGACGGTGTTCCCCGCCTGTGGTTCAAGCAACAGCGCCATAGAACTTACCTGCGACGAACTGTTCACGCTGAGCGGCGCCGACCGCTGGGTCGATGTCTGCAAGGACTGGCTCCGGCCTGATTCTTCTCAAACCATATAAGGAACCATCATGGAAACACCCTCTATCGGCAAACTGATGTATCTTGCGGCGGTCGAATTAATTTCGTCCCGCTATCCTTGTGGCTGGGGCGGCGCCGCCGTCCTGCGTACCGCCGACGATACCTATCTGACCAGCGTCGCGATTGAGACCGCCAACGGCGGAGCGGGGCTGTGCATCGAGACCGGCGCGATCTGCGAAGCCCACAAGTTCAACGTGCGGGTCACCCACAGCCTGTGTCTGGTGCGTGACGATGAACACAGTCCGTTCAAGATTCTGACCCCCTGCGGAATCTGCCAGGAACGTCTGCGGTTCTGGGGGACAGAGGTTCTTTGTGCAGTTTCGACACAGGATGGAACGTTACGTTTCGTACCCTTGGGTGAACTCCAGCCGTTCCATTGGTCCGCTGCATATCCCGCGGAGGAGCTTGAACACTTCACTGGCGCGAAATAGTCTGGGGCATGCTCACCTTTACAAAAGAGAACCGTGCCGTCGGCCTTCTGGCCGTCCGACACGGTTTTTCTGTAATTTGCGGGGCTGGACACCCTGACGCTACCTATGGCAATGCCGTGGCGGCGATAGATGTCCAGACGGTCTCCTTCATCTCGCAGGAGACTTTTCATCGTCACTCTCCGTAGGTATAGTCCATGCAGTAGGCGAAGCCTTGCGCGGGGATGCTTCTGGTCATCGTTCCCCTATGGTAGAGGCTGATATGGCTTCCGACGGGAAGGTCGAAGATGTCTAGGTTGATGACGGTTGCGCTGTCGAACAAGTAGATTTCCTCCTGTTCGCTCGCAAGATTTTTCACTAGGATTGACCCGCTCTTGAAATCCTTGTCGTCGAACATCTTGCCGAGGTATATGACGTCCGCCGTCACAACCGCGGGGCTTGGCAGTACCTTGACGCTCTGTGCGGAGGCCTGTGGCGGCAGACTCGCCGCCATGGCCGGGCCATAGGTCATTTCCACATAGTCGCCGACCTTGACGGCGGAAACGTCTCCGTTCGTATCCGGGCCGAGGATGAACCTGATTTCCGGCTGTCCGTATCCGATGCCGGGAAGCGGAGCTTGGACGAGTACCGCTGTATTTCCATTCGTGCCGCTTTCCGAACGTTCAATCACCACGCCGCGGTAAACGAAGGTGTTTTCACCAACCAGTACGGGTTTGCTTATGCCGGATGTCTGTTTGCCGATGGTCGCCGTGGCCTGGGCCGTCGCCGTGGTTTGTTGTCGTGCCATCGGCGTAGCCGGTGCCGTCTCCTGTATGCTGGTCGTTTGGCTTTCCGTTTCCGTGTGTGCGGTGGCGGGGGACGCCGGTGTGGTAGTGGGGAAGGTAGCGGCCTGTGTCTCATCGGCCTGTGAAGTGAAGGTCACGGTCGGCCTTGAGGTTCCTCCCATGACGGAGGTCGTCCCGCTAGTGGGAGAGGCTAAGTTAAGCGTGCTGGCATTGTTCATGTCGATAATCCACTGGATGGAATCTGCGGTGGCCCGCGGCGGGATGCTTCTGGTCATGATCCCATTGAAGGCGATTCTTACATAGTCGCCTTGTTTCAGGTTCGCGAGCGGTACGGGGGCTGTCGTCTGGTCATGGGTCCTGAACAGTGCGGAATCTCCGTCAATGCCGGTGACAAGCAGTTCATAGTTGTAGCCCTCTTCCATGGGCCGTATATATTCAATCTGCCCTCGATATGATTCGGACGGCAATTCCTTCGCTCCATGGGCGGACAGCGAGCCAGCCCCGATAATCACCGCCAGTACCGCCGTCAGTACCACCACCGTCTGTTTCCTTTGCATGCGAGGTTCTCCTTGTCATTTTCTATGATTTTTATGTTTTGATTTCAATTGTTGGACAAAAGGTACGAATGAGCCGTGCTTGTCGTCAACCGCAACGCAACAAGCCGCGAACGCTTGTTCATGAACCTCTGGTATCCCGATGCCATATGTATAACCGCCGGGTGTACAGTAGGTTTCACATCATCCCTGGCTCTTTCTTTTTTTCTTCAAGCTTGCTATACTCGCAACGATTGCGCCCCAGTAGCCCAATGGCAGAGGCAGAGGACTTAAAATCCTTCCAGTATGGGTTCAAATCCCATCTGGGGCATCCTTTGACAACAAGTTGATACTATTCAATAGTTCTAAAACCTGCAAACAAAACGCTGGATATGGGTTTTTTCTCATTTGTTAAGGGTATGCAATTGTATCAAGGAGAAAATGAAGACTCTGGTGAGATTAAAAATCAAAAAAAGCCATACCCCTCCCTAAAAGGCCGTACTCCCTCCTGTTTGAAGTTGCACTCCTTCTGTGCCACTCATGAAATCCATCTTTAACCCCGGACTTGATCAGAAAAACAAGTGGATATTCAAAATGTAATTTTTAGGATAGACTATTACACGTGAGTCATGTTTCTGATGAGAAAGAGAGTGGACCGATTTGCCCTGATGCTAAGTCTAAGGTTGTTTTATTTTTATGCTACAAGGATAAACGAATGGCAAAAGTGATTTCTATAGTCTGTCCTATTAGCTATTATTTTTATGAGGATTCATTTTTTTCACGAAATAATTGAGCAAATGCTTTTTGTAAAAGTAAGATTCAAGTTTTATGCCCGCTTTGAGACAATGTGCAATGGAATCATCTACTATCATCGATTCTCTCTTTGTATGATGGACAAATTCGAAGCATTGGAACTCCTATGGCAAAAGCAACATATATTTGCAGTCTTGCTTTTGTTGTGATTCAAGTAATGGAGGTGTAGAAGTGAGTGTAACTGAGGATAGAGATAAAAAAGTACGTGTGGAACTTGAGAGCTGGTATAATAAAGCTCAAGACCCTAATATTATTATTGATGATTCAGAATACAAGATTCCCTTGGAAATTCTGTTTTCAACTTCCGTATGGGGGTTCAGAGAGATTCTCCTTGTAGTTGTTGTTGGAATGAAACTGTACAGTGGATTCCGGGCATCGACCAGATTATATGACTGTAACCCTCGGGCGATTTTCGAAGGCCCAATAAAAGAGTTCCTTTGCGAAAAGAATATTCCCCACAGAAAGTCTGGGCCACTAAATATTGCAAAGGCAACCGTTGGATTAAATAAAACGTGGGCTGCACAAAGACGGCCGTCTGACGTTGCGGAAGAAGTGGTAAATATAATTAATTACCTTGAATCTTCAAAAGGAAATGCGTGGCAGAAAGAGGAAAATGTTGGAATATCCTTAATGCGGAAATTCATTGAATGTTCTAGCCGTTTGGCTTTTTTAACTGTCTCAATTGAGCCTGCAGCAGATCCGGATTTCCTGTACAAACTTTGCAAGGCAATGATTGATACAGTACCAGATGCGGGAAACACGCCACAAAAAATTGCGGCTTTTTTGCTGAAAAATTATCATCAATATTTGAATACAAGAGTAGTCGTTACAGGAGAAGAAGACGGGGCCTCAGTAACAAGTACCACAAGTAAGAAGCCTGGTGATGTAAATGAAGAATCAACTGATGGACGGATATTCAAAGTATATGAAATAACGGTGAAACCTTTTAATTTACCGCGGATTCGAGATTCTCAAGACTGCATTGCAATTTATAACCAAAGACACCAAGATGCTGATGTGCATGAAGTTGTTGTCATTTGTCGTCGGTCTGACTGTCCTGAGGGCATGAAAAGGAGTGGCCTCCATGGCTATCTTGGTTCATACATCTATGGTGCAGTCCAGTATTATTTCTGGGATGTTTATGAATGGATTGCAAACATGTTTCAGAGAATGACTTCTAAAGGCCGTATGGCATTTTATAAAGATTTCAATGATTACGTTAATGAGGTCAACACATCGGAGGCCGTTAAAAAAATATGGAAGCTTCTTCATAGCAACGGGGGAAGATAGTCAAGGTGAAGGCAATTCATAATGATTCCTTCCCTGTAAACGTCTGTAAAGTCTTCCTACTTGTTGATGTTATGCTCTTCGAGATATTGAACAACAGCAAGGGCTACTGCCTCCGCTAATTTACAAGGAACAGCATTTCCTATCTGAGTATAAATCCTTCCCTTGTTACCACAGAAAATATAGTTATCCGGGAAGGTCTGGATTTTGGCTGCTTCTTTTATTGTTATTCTTCTTAATCTAGATGGAGCTTCTTTGAAGATCGGCTTGATTTTTCCGTTCTGTAATCCTTGATGATACTCAACAACCCAATCGCTTTCGGTTTCTCCAAAAAGGTACTCTTCATCAACAATTGGGGTTTTATTTCCTCCCATTGATGCGGGAAGGGTATTCGCATACCCATCAACATTAATGGGGCGACCTTGACCATTGAAATACATTCCTGCATATGGCGATTTTCTCATAATTGGATTTGTCGCAAATGTGATTTTGGCCGTACACGTCTTGGGGTTGGATATTGAACCAGCCCGCCCTAGTGGTTGAAGAAGATTCCTGATAGATGGGGCTATACTCTTTTGTCGTTCGATTAATTCTTTCATATTGTATTCAAAAAAGAGATCAGAATTACCCCAGATTCCAATAAAGAAGACACGTTCTCTTTTTTGCGATACCCCATATTCGGTTGCATTAAGAATAAAAGGAACACACGTGTAACCCATAGCATTGACCCGCTCAAAGTATTTTCTCCTAATGGGTTCCCATTTCCCCAAAATTCCTAAAGCTTTGACGTTTTCCATGACAAAAGCTTTTGGTTGCAACATCTCAACAACATCAAGAAAAGTGAAAGTCAATTTGCTCCTATTATCATCAGGAGACATCTTCCCTGCGACTGAAAAACCTTGGCAGGGCGGACCTCCAAATACAAGATCGATACCTTTATATTTGGCTATCTCATCAAATGATTTGTAAATATCTTTGTTCAGCATTGTACAAGCCGGGTGGTTCGCTTTATAGGTATCTGCAGCTTCTTTAAGGAGTTCATTGGCAAAAACGATTTTAACGCCTGCATTTTCAAATCCAACATCCATACCGCCTGCACCAGAGAAGAGAGAAACTGCTTTTATTTGCACGATTTTTCCTCATTAACTTTTAGGATAAGTGATTCATCCTCTGAATTAAGATAAATATCGAATTTGGTTTTTCCTTTTTTTGCATTTAAATTTGTCATAATTGCCTTTGGAAGACGAATCCTCATATCACCTTGTAATACATAGGTGTCAAGGTAGACATTCTGCCCATTCATTATTGTATTCTCCTTATTTTTACGGAATAAATATAGACTATTTTTAGACTAAAATCAACCTGAAAACAGCCTTATCATCTAAATGATATCGATGAAAATGTCCAGATATAAGAAAAACTCCGACCGTAGGACTTTGTAAGTCGATGGTTGACTTCTATTTTGGGGAATGGTCAGGAAAAACATATTCACAACAAAGATTGTTCAGAAGTCATGTGCAATCTTTTGTTTGTGTTTCTGGTTATCCTGACATGTGATCGAATTCACGTCATCGCAAACTAGGAGGTCACTTCATCTTATTCGCTGACTTGAGATGCTGTTTGGAGCTATTGAAAAGCAGGTAAGCTTTTCCAGTCCAAGCGCATCGCTGTAATGGTTTTGTCTGGACCGTTATCCTCTTTGATTTCAATTGTTGCAAACAACTGTCACAGTTCAGCATAAATCCGCCATTCGGGAAATTGGTCAGCTTGTTGGGAGGACTTTCTGTCTACTGATTATTATGATCTACTATCGCCGCCTTTTCAAGCGTTGGACATTGTATGAGACAAGTTCACCATCATTGAAGGGGCTGACGCCAAGTGCTTCCAATCAGTCGTCACTGACAAGGCGAATAGTCACGGGTTCAGTCATTGTCGTCCTTGGAGCTTTCTATCTGTCCGATGATGTTGGCGTCGGTCTTCAGCGGAATGATCTTGCGGATGAACGGCTGGACGCCGAAGAATGTCTTCTCGAAATCTGCCTCGCTTTCTTTGAGCGCCGCCTGCCACGCAGCGCCGAAGCCAGGCGAATTGATCGTCAGCCGGTCGGCCGCCTGCTGATAGACATGGAGCCTGGTGACTTCTTTCCTGCCCGGTTTCTGGGCATAGGTCCTGAGGCTGATCCGCAGGTTCTCGTTCTGTTGCTTGAGATCCGCGACCTCGGTCTTGAGCTTGGAGAGCCCTTCGCTCTCCAGGTCCATCCTGTCCGTGATCATCGCCTTGAGCCTGGCGATCTCCTTCTGGGAATCCTTCGATTCCTTCTGGCGTTTTGCGGTGAGCCAAATGGCTATGATTATGGCAACGGCGAGTCCAATACCCAATCCGATAAGCAGCTGCTGCATGGTGTGTCCCCCTGCGAACGAGTTTACAAGCTAAAATACACTATACCATAGCCAAAGGCAATCGGACAACAGGAATGAAAACAACAGGAATTTGCTTGAGGTGCATAGAAAAAGGCCGGTATCAGCCGGCCTTTCCCGATACTGTATCGTAAAAGTAATCAGGAGAAACGTCTTTCCACTGCCTCCACGGAGTTTTCGATGGGGGCGGGGATCGAAACCCTCCCGTCGAAGACCGCCATGTCCTTGAACCCCGTGCCTGTGAGCAATGCGCAGACTGAAACATTCTCGCCAAAACGTTCTTTGAGCATTTCGCTATCCTTGCGAAGCCCCGCCCAAGCGCAAGCCGCCGCCGGTTCTACGAATATGCCGGCCTCGCGGGTCAGCTCCAGCTGTGCGTCGAGGATTTCTTCGTCGGTGACTTCCGTCGCCCAGCCTTCGCTCTCCTTGATATAGCGAACCGCCATGCGCCCATTCGCCGGGCTTGCGACCGAAATGCTGTCCGCCCTGGTCGTCGCCGCGTCGAGCGCAGAATAGTCGCCGGTTCGCCAAGCATGGCTGATTGCGTTGCTGCCTGTACTTTGCGCACAGACGATATGCGGCAGCCGGTCGATCAGCCCCGCTTCCTTCAAGTCATAGAACCCCTTGAACACACCGGCATAGATACAGCCGTCTCCAACCGGAACGTACATGACGTCGGGAGCCTTTCGTCCAAGCTGTTCGAACAGTTCAATGGATATGCTCTTCTTGCCCTCGATCGTCATCGGGTTGTAGGCGGTGTTCCTGTTGATTCCCCCAAAGCGTTCGGTATAGGCGATTGAAAGTGCGAAGGCATCGTCATACGTTCCCTTGACGGGGACGACGGTAGCGCCGTACAGCACGCTCTGCATCAGCTTGTTGACAGGGGCGGTCGAGGGGACGAATAGGATGATTTCAAGTCCATATGCCGCTCCTGCGCAGGACATCGCCGCCCCTGCGTTGCCGGTGGATGCCAGCGCGATCCTGTTTTCGCCATGGGCGATCGCCTGAGCCGCGACCAGTTGGCTCGCCCGGTCCTTGAATGAACCGGAGGGGAGCGCGTTGTCCAGCTTGCACAGGACGTTGTTTAGCCCGTATTTCTTTGCTAGGCGGGCAGGCCGTGCTATTGGTGTATTTCCTACTGGATATACTTCCTTATTCGGAACTGTATACGGAAAAAAATCGTACATAGTTACATGTTCTTTCGTTGCGATCCGGGCAAGGTCTTCTTTGTTCAGCCTAACAATCAGGTTTCCCTTCTGAAATTTCCCCGGCTCATTGAGCCGACTGCATTCGGGACATTGATACATGACCTCGTCGGTCTGGAACTCTCCGCCACAATCACTGCAAACATAGGTAAAACGCATACATGCCTCATTCGGTCACTGATTGACCTGATGGTTCTGAAGACTCAGATACAAAGAAAGGGCTGCCCGCTCGTCCGTTCGATGTCGCGACAGCCCTTTCCTTTCGTCCGTCCGCCTATTTGACTAGGCCGACTTCCTTGTTGAACGCTTCGATGAGTTCATCGATTTTCGCCGCCATGGCCGGCAGTTGCTTCCAGTAGCTGCGGTCGTACCACTGTGCGTTGATCTCATCATAGGTCTTGCCCTGCTGCTCGACCCACGTATAGTACTTGAGGTTGTGGATCCGCAGCCGGTCATAGTACCCAAGCTCCAGCGCATTGTCGATGCCTTGATGGAGCAATGCCGCGGCGTGGACGCGCGCGGCTTCCATCAGGTCGAACTTGCCCTGTCGCTCTTCGAGTTCCGCGAGGCGGGACTTGTACATGACGGAGCTGTCAGTGAGGATGGTGAATACCACGTCATCTTCATCCATCTCATAGTATTTCGCCATCTTGATTGCGCTGAGCATGTTGCCGATGCCACTGATGCCGAACAGCTGGAGATTCTCGATGTCATGTTCGCTGATTCCGATCTGCTTGAGATATTGAATACCGGCCGGTTCATTGAAGAGCCGGTAGATGTCCATGCAGTCCTGGTCGTCGATGGAACAGATCATGTCGGTGTTCTTTACGTTGTGGATCCAAGGTACGTGCTTGTCTCCGATGCCCTCGATGCGATGCCCGCCGAAACCATTGCGAAGGAGCGTGGGGCACTGCAAGGCTTCGCCGGCGGCGATTTTGATATGGGGGTAGACGTCTTTGAGATGATCTCCTGCCGCCAGTGTTCCGCCACTACCGGTGGAAGATGCGTAACCTCGGACATTTTCAGGTTTTACGCCGAGCTTGTTCAGGACTTCGATCATGGCGCCGCCGGTTACGGTATAGTGCCACAGATAATTTTCAAACTGCTCGAACTGGTTGAAGATGACGATATGCTTGCCGCGTTCGGCGTCAAGCTCGTGGCATTTGTCGAAGATCTCCTTGACGTTCGATTCACAGCCGGGAGTGGCGATGATTTCTCCCGCCACGGTTTTCAACCAGTTGAAACGCTCCTGGCTCATGTCCTCTGGAAGTATCGCGATGGACTTGCAGCCGAGCAAGGCGCTGTTGTAGGCGCCACCACGGCAGTAGTTGCCGGTGGAGGGCCAGACGGCCTGCTGTTCAACGGCGTCAAAATTGCCAGTAACGAGCGCAGGAGCGAGGCAGGCATATGTCGCGCCGACCTTGTGGACGCCGCATGGGAACCATTTGCCGGCCAATGCAAGGATTCTGGCCTTCGTTCCGGTAATGGAACGGGGGATCTCGATGTAGTTGACGCCGCCGAATTTACCGCCTTTCTCGACCGGTTCGTTATGCCAGGTGATACGGAACAGGTTCACGGGGTTGACATCCCACAGACCGGTTTTGGCAAGCTTGTCTTTGATTTGGGCGGGAACGGTAGACGGATCGACCATCTGTTTGAAAGTCGGCAGTACGATGCCGCGCTCTCTACAGCGCTCGATGTTCTTTTTCCGGACTTCCGGGTGCATGCTTAGATTAATCAACATGAATGTGCCTCCATTGCGAACAATGACAATCGCAGGATCAGGATACGGAAACGACCGAACCATATAACCACAGTTTGTCGTTTCAACACGATCAGTATTATCTGCAATTGTAAAATTGTAAAGAGGAAAATACGCTAAAATGAGTTTTTGTATTTTAAAATTGCGTAATTCATCATTTATATAGATATTAATTGAATGTTTTTGCATTCTGTCCATTTGGATGACAATTTTGTATCCTGTCGTTTGCATGCTTTTCAGGCCTCCGCATGCATCGGATTGCTCCCGCCGTCCCTGGCGGCGCCTTGCCTGTTGCGCCAGTGGAAGGTGCGCTGGGGATGGTGGGGAACGGCCGGCATGCCGTCGAGACAGGCCGCGTTCTGTTGCCCGGTCCGTCCTGTTCCCCGTCGTGTGGCCATATGCGGATGAATTTTGATGTCGTCACCGGCTGTCAGGGCACTATTCATAGAGTGCGGGCATGTGCTGTCCTCCACCTTCCTGATATCCGCTGGAACGACGGAATGTCCTGTTCAGGAGGCTTCTCCTTCCGGATTATACCGAAAGTTTCCACTGGAAGAAAGTTGCTGATTCGGCGAGCGTTATTAGCATTGAAAATTTGGATAAAAAAACTACTTATGCACAAAAATGATAACCCCTTCCAGACGGGAGATTGAAACGCGGGCTTTCCGGTTTTGAGCTGGTTTTGGGCCGTTTTTCCCGGGGCTACTCCGAAGGCAATGCGATTCTGCCGTTCCCGCTGCGGATGAGCATGCCCGTGGCAAGACCCTCGTTCAATGCTTCATCGAGAATCGCCCTGACGCTCGCCCCTTTCCGTTGATACCCCAAAAGCTGTGCGGCCTTGGCGAAAAGTGCGTTCTTCGGAATGAACCTCATGTCGCATTGTTCCAAGGCGTCCACGAGCGCGTAGACCACTTCGCAGACGGGAATCTGGTAGCTGTAGCGTTTGCAGTCTTCATCGCAATATCTGTAGCCGGTGTAGCCGAAGGCGTATCGGCCGCTCCTCGACCCTGCGTCCCGCTGCCAGTAGACAGTCCCTTCCGCCTGTGTCGTCGTCGGAAAATTCATTCCGGCGAGCAACGCCTCGAATTTCTCCCGAAGCCGACGTCCGAGCTGTTGCATCCCATACGAATTGATCAGCCGTTTCGCGAGTACCGCCTGCATGACCGGCCCTTCAGCATCCACGATGGTCTCGATGCGGGCGCGGATATCATCGTCCAGCTCTCCGCCAATGAATTGTTCTGGAGTAATGGGGACGGTTTCAAGGACCGTCTCAGTGTAGTTCATGCGTTTCATGTCCATACCTATCCACCCTACAAGGATTTGCTACAAGTATACGACTGTGTTGCACGCATACCAAGCCTTTTTTTGCGTTTTGTCGGTTTTTCCAATATGGCCCTGCATAAGTCCGTTCATTCCGTCCGCGGGTTCAACCCATGCTTTCCATGGCTGAAGAATGAATATAAGCCGTTGAAGTCCAGATGGGTGTAAGATGATTTGAATTAGTTAGGTTTACCGAACTTTTTTGATTGAGTTTTGCGGTATTCATTTTTGTTTATATGATGAATTGCTGTAAGTAATACTATTGAAACATATGGAATGCTTGAGAATGTACTGCCCTGTTTTTTTGTGTAATGGATAAAATTGTTGCAAACTGTTGCAAAAATAGTTGACTTCTGACGATTCTCCTTTACAATGAAGGTGAGGTTCGCCAGTATACCCGGAAGAGTGCGTTCATGGGTTTCGGCGGTCTCCTCGTGCCCGTGCGGGGCGCGAACCACTGCTTCATCCAAGGAGTGAGTATGGGTGACATCATGCGTCCTGTTCCGTTCCAGGAACTCATCAATCGAATCGTATCGGAATATCGTAACCATGGATCGATCTTCGGCATCGACGAGGCGCAGTTCTACAAGGACAAGGGCAAGCATAGCGTCAAGGTGTTCGGGCAGAGTTGCTCGACTCCCTGCGGCCCGGCTGCGGGTCCCCACACCCAGCTCGCCCAGAATATCATCAGCGCATATTTGGTCGGCGGCAGGTTCATGGAGCTCAAGACCGTCCAGAAGATGGACACCCTTGAAATAGACAAGCCCTGTATAGACGCGCGCGACGAGGGCTATAACGTCGAGTGGTCCACAGAGTATACGTTGCCCAAGGCGTGGGACGAATACATCAAGGCGTGGATCATCCTCCATGTATTGGAAGCGGCGATGAACGGCGGCAAGTTCGAAAAGCCTTCCTTTATCTTCAATATGAGCGTCGGCTACGACCTCGACGGCATCAAGACCGAGAAGATGCAGGCATATATCGATTCCATGATCGACGCCAGGAAGAACCCGAAGTTCGCGGAATACCTCGGACAGATGGAGGCTTTGATCGAGGAGGGGCTGTTCGAGGGGACTCCTTGGGATGGGGTGGAGAAGAAGCTCAAGGGCGTCACGTCCAGGATCAGCGCCAACATCAGTCCTTCCGTCACTATCAGTACGATGCATGGTTGTCCGCCGCACGAGATCGAGGCGATCTGCACCTACATGCTGACTGAAAAGAAACTCGACACGTTCGTCAAGCTCAACCCGACCTTGCTCGGTTACGATGCTGTCCGTGATATCCTCAATGTGCTGGGGTATGACTATATCGGCTTGAAGCGGGAAAGCTTCGAGCATGACTTGCAGTATCCCGACGCCGTCGCCATGCTGCACCGGCTGGTGGACCTCGCCAAGAAAGAGGGCCGGGGTTTTGGAGTCAAGCTTACCAACACGCTTGGTTCCATCAACGACCAGGGCGTCCTGCCTGGGGCGGAGATGTACATGTCAGGCCGGGCGTTGTTTCCAATCAGTACCAACGTCGCCGCTCTCCTTTCCAAGGAGTTCGGCGGTAATCTTCCCGTTTCCTACAGCGGCGGAGCGAATGCGTTCACCATCGCCGATATTTTTGAGACTGGCATACGGCCAATCACGCTGGCCACCGACATGCTCAAGCCCGGTGGGTATCCCCGGATGAAGCAGCTCGTTGAAATCCTGGAAAAGACATCCGCTTGGAAAATGGAGAAAGTCGATGTCGCCAAGATTGAGGCTCTGGCGCTCAAGGCCCGGACGAACCCGCCGACGCAGAAGGAGTTCCGGGGCGTCGACAAGGCGAAGGTCGGGGAGGAGCTGCCGTTGACCGACTGCTATGTCGCCCCATGCGTGGAGGCTTGCCCGATCCATCAGGATATCCCTGAATACGTCCACTTGGTCGGCGAAGGCAAGTACGCCGAGGCTCTGGCCGTTATCTACGACAAGAACGCGCTGCCCAACATCACCGGCCATATCTGCGACCATCAGTGCCAGTACCATTGTACCCGCCTCGACTATGAAGGCGCCGTACAGATCCGGGAGATGAAGAAAATCGCCGTCGAGAACGGCTATGCCGATTTCCTCCGCCAGTGGGAAGCTCCCGGAGACCCCGCGGAGGTCAGGGCCGCGGTCGTCGGGGCCGGTCCCGCTGGACTGTCCGCTGCGTATTTCCTTGCCCGCGCAGGGTTCGATGTTTCGGTGTTCGAGCGCGAGGAGAACGCCGGAGGCGTCGTCCGCAACGTGATTCCCGGATTCAGGATTCCCCAGGCGGCGATTGAGGCCGACGTCGCGTTCATCAAGGCTCATGGCGTCAAGTTCAACTTTGGCGTCGGGCATGAGTCCGTGACGGTAGACGCTCTCCATAAGGCGGGGTTCGATTACCTGTTCTATGCAGTCGGTAGTGAAAAGGATAATGAAATTCCTTTGGAAGGCGATCGCGGCAGGGTTCTCGAAGCTCTTGGTTTCCTCGGAGCCTACCGCAAGGATCCCGCGTTGGTCACGCTCGGACGGGAGGTCGTGATCGTCGGCGGAGGCAATACCGCCATGGATGGCGCCCGCGCCGCGAAGCGTGTCCCCGGCGTGGAGAAAGTAACCGTCGTCTATCGTCGCACCGAAAAAGAGATGCCGGCGGACCGGGAGGAATATGAACTGGCGCTGGGCGAAGGAATTGAGTTCATTTTCCTTGCGAACCCCGAAGCCTATGCCGCCGATGGTACGCTGACGATTCGCAAGATGGCTCTAGGCGAGCCGGACGCGTCAGGACGGCGCCGTCCGGTGGCGACGGATGAAACCTTCCCGTTGCACGCCGATTCCATGATTACCGCTATCGGCGAACATCCCGATTCCCAGGCGCTGAGCTGGTATGGCGTGCCCGTGACGGCGAAGGGGTGGCCCGATGTCGATTCCGAGACTAAGGAGACGAAGGTTGAGGGCGTCTATGCGATAGGCGACGCCCAAAGCGGCCCGTCCACCGTCGTCCGTTGCATCGCCAGCGCCCGCGCCGCGGTAGAGGCCGCCATCGACAAAGTGCTCGACTCTGAGGACGATGAGGATGCCGGGGACGACGATGCCTGTGACTGCGGTTGCGACCATGAGCATGGACATGACCATGCTCATGAATGCCATTGCCATGAACATGATGATGCTTGCGACTGTGGCTGTCACCATGACGAGGATGGGGATGACGAGGATGATTCCGATGGAGAGGATATCGAAGCGCTGACCAAGGCGGAGAATGAGTTTTTCGCGGAAGTCCGGTCCAAGAAGGAACGGATTCTCTGTTCCTCCTGCAAATCGCGTGACAAGGAGTTCGCCTCCACCGAAGCCAAGCGTTGCGTGGAGTGTTCCTACTTGTGCAACAAGTGCGTGGAAGTCTGTCCGAACCGGGCGAACGTCGCCGTCGATATGCGCAACAGCGGGATGTTCGACGATCCGTTCCAGATTCTCCATCTCGACGCCTACTGCAATGAGTGCGGCAATTGCGCTACGTTCTGCCCATGGGAGGGAGGTCCGTACCTGAAGAAGCTGACGCTGTTCAGCCGGATGGACGACTTCGAGAATTCCAAGAACCAGGGCTTCTATGTGGAAGGCGACCAAGTGACGATTCGTTTCAATGGAAAGATCAATGTTTGCTCGATGGACGGCAACGGCAACCTGCTCGGTGAAATTCCCAGCGAAGAGGTCGGGGCGATTATCGAGGAAGTGTTCAATTCCTACAGCTACCTGCTTGGAAGCGTAGACGAGTAGACCAAGACCGGATCTCCGGCGGACATATCCGCCGGAGATTCCCGGACAGGAGGGAAAGACGGATGTCTACCATAGTGATCAAGAATGTGCGGATCATGCAGACGATGCCCCCGTTCCAGGTTGAAGAAGGGCTGGATGTCGTTGTCCAGGATGACATCATCAAAGCTGTCGGCAAAGGGGCCGCCAACGGCGTACAAGCCGACAAGGTTCTCGACGGTACCGGACGTACGGTGATCCCCGGCAATGTCTGCGGACATCACCATTACTATTCGGGCCTTTCGCGCGGCATGCTGATTAGCGCCGGACCACAGACCGATTTCATCCAGGTGTTGAAGGAATGGTGGTGGAGGCTGGACCGGGGGCTGGATGAAGAGGCCTGCTACTATTCCAGTCTGATTTGCTCGCTGGATGCTATCGCGGCCGGTACGACCTGTTGCATCGACCATCACGCCAGCCCATCCTATATCAAGGGCTCCTTGGGGACGATCGCCAAGGGAATGAGGGAAGTCGGCGTGAGGGGGATGACCTGTTACGAAGTGACCGACCGCAACCGAGGCATGGCTGAAGTCGAGGAAGGGGTGCGGGAGAATGTCGAGTTCGCGAAGAGCGTAGACGCTGAACGGGCCCATGGCGGTCAGCCGTTGGTTGAAGCGATGATCGGAGGACATGCTCCGTTCACGATTCCCGACGAAGGACTGGCCTTGATGAAGACCGCCTGCGACGAAACCCGTCGCGGCATGCATCTCCATGTGGCCGAAGACAAGTACGATGTAGTCTGGTCCCATCACATGCACAACATGGACATCGTGGACCGGCTGGACAAATACGGCCTGCTTTCTGACAAGACGCTATTGGTCCATGGCCTGTGGTTGAACCACCACGAGGCCGAGGCAATCAACGAGCGTGGTTGCTTTTTCGCCCACAACGGCCGAAGCAACATGAACAACCACGTCGGCTATTGTCGGGAGCTGAGGAATATCAAGAATCTGATCATCGGAACCGACGGTTGCGGCGGCAACATGTTCGAGGAACTGAAGATCGCGTTCTTCAAGCATAAGGATGAAGGCGGTCCTTGGTGGCCGGGGGACTATCTCACTGCGTTGACCAGAGGTAACAAGCTGATCGAGAAATACTTTGAGGGCAGCTATGGGCGGGTAGCCCCTGGATACAAGGCAGACCTTGCGATTCTGGACTATCGTAATCCGACTCCGATGGTCGCTGACAACTGTGCGGGGCATTTCGTCTGGGGCATGAGTTCCAACTGCGTGGAGAGCGTGCTGGTCAATGGCAAGCTGGTCATGGAGAACCGGACCTTCCCCGGACTGGATGTCCAGGACATCTATGCGCAGGCGGCCAAGGTCGCGCAGCGGGTATGGAAGGTCGTTGACAAAATCGCTCCATAACGTATGTTTTCCGTGGTTTTTCCAAGGGCTTGCGCCTGATGGAACATGTAGATGGACGTCATGGCTCGCCTGTGTTCGGTTTGAATGGCTGGCGGACATGAATCGATGGCATGATTACAAAAGTGGGGCGGCAGGTTTTTCCTCCCCAGAAGGAAGTGTATATGAGCATTCAGGAACAGATCAGGGCGAAAGCGGCTGAATATCGCGACTATACCGCGAAGAATCTTTCCAAGCTGGTGCAGACCAAGAGCTACAGCAGTCAGGAAGAGGATGTATGCCGGTTGCTGGTGACGTTGTGCCAGGAGGCTGGTTTCGACGAAGTCTATATCGACGGTTTGGGCAGTGTGATCGGACGTGTTGGAAACGGTCCCAAGAAACTGGCCTTCGACGCCCATATCGACACGGTGGAAGTCGGCAACATGGCCAACTGGAATTTTGATCCGTTCAGCGGTGAGATCAAGGACGGAAAGGTCTGGGGGCGTGGTTCCAGCGACCAGAAGGGCGGCGCTGCTTCCATGATCACCGCCGGACGCATTCTCAAGGAACTCGGCTATGCCGGTGAATACACCGTCTATTTCACATTCACCGTCATGGAAGAGGATTGCGACGGCATGTGCTGGAAGTACTTGATCGAGGAAGAAGGGTTCAAGCCCGACTTGATCGTCTCCACCGAGCCGACCAGTTGCCGCCTGTATCGCGGACATCGCGGCCGTATGGAAATCAGGATCATCCTCCGCGGTGTCTCCTGCCATGGTTCCGCTCCTGAACGCGGCGTGAGCGCAGCCTACAAGGCCGCCCGCGCGGCTTTGGCCATCGAGCGGCTCAATGCCGACTTGCAGCCGGACGAGGATAACTTCCTCGGCAAGGGGACCATCACCGTCAGCCAGATGGACGTGAAGGGACCTTCCCAGTGCGCCGTCGCCGACTATGCGATGATCTACTGTGACCGTCGCCTCACATGGGGCGAGGACGCCGATCTTGCGATCCGGCAGGTTCGTGAATACGTCTCCAAGGCGACCGGTGACGCTCCTGATTCCTTCGTAGTGGAGATGCCCGACTATGAGAAAGTCGGCTGGACCAAGAAGCCCTATTCTCAGGAACTCTACTTCCCGACTTGGAAGCTGCCCGCCGATCATCCGCTGGTGTGCGCTGGCGTCGAGGACCACAAGGCCCTGTTCGGCAAGGCTCCCGTCGTAGACAAGTGGACGTTCTCCACGAACCTCGTAGCCACTACCGGACGCCACAAGATTCCTGCCATCGGGTTCGGCCCTGGCGATGAAGCCCAGGCTCATGCTCCGAACGAGATCAACCGGGTTGACGACCTGGAGATCTGCGCTGCGTTCTATGCCATGTTGCCGTACTCCCTGGAGAAGAAGTAACCATAGGTTTTTCATCTGAAAAGGTGTATATTTGACTATGGGGGAGCCGTGGTGCCTTGGGGTGCTGCGGCTTCCCGTGTGAATGAAAGCCATTATACTTTTATTTGAATGATGGCATCTCGCCCCGTTCTGATCGGGGGGTAGGAGGAATCGCAGTATGGCATGTAAACCGATAGGCGATCCTGTGCGCAGGGTGGACGCCGTATCGAAGGCCGACGGTTCTCAGATGTATCTGGCGGACTATCAGTTCGACGATATGCTCTACAGCCGCATGGTCCGTTCCAGCATACCGAGAGGAATCATCAGGAAGATCGATCTTCCACAATTGCCGGAAGGGTATACTTTCGTCACCTACAAGGATATTCCCGACGGGGGACGTAATGAACTGGTGATGATCCAGAAGGATTGGAAGTGCTTTGCCGAGAACGATGTTCGGTATGTCGGTGAAACGATAGGACTGCTTGTCGGGCCGGACCGCGACGTTCTGGCCGATCTTCTTGAACAGATTTCCATCGACTACGAGGAACGGGAAGCGGCGATCACCATTCAGGAGGGACTCGACTGCAAGGGCGGCCCGTTCGTTGGCGACGACAACCTGTTCTGCCAGTTGCGGTGTGACAAGGGTGAACCCATAGAAGAGGTCTTCAAGCGGGCCGATAGGATTGTCGAGGACGAGATAGTCACTGGTTTCCAGGAGCATGTCTATCTGGAGACGATGGGTGCCTGCTGTATTCCAGAAGGCGACCATTATGTGATCTATGCTTCCGCCCAATGTCCATTTTATATCCGTAAGTCCGTCTGCGGTCTGCTCGGCCTGACCCCGGACAAGATCGTGGTTCGGCAGACCACCACCGGCGGCGCGTTCGGCGGCAAAGAGAATTTCCCCGATGTCCTGTGCGGGGCGGTATTGCTCGCTGCGTACAAGACTGGCAAGCCGGTCCAGTTGGTGTTTGACCGCGAAGAGGACATCCAGTTCTCCGTCAAGCGGCATCCCAGCCGCACCCGGTTCAAGACCGCCCTGGACAAGGACGGCAATATCCTGGGTATGGATATCGACGTCGTGTACAACGTCGGAGGGTACCTGAGCAGCTCTTTCGTCGTGCTTCAGCGCGGAGTATTCCATGCCACCGGTTGTTATGACATTCCCAATACCCGCGTCAAGGGGAGGGGAGTCGCGACCAACACCTTTCCCAGCGATGCGTTCCGCGGTTTCGGAGCGCCTCAGACCATCTTCGCGATGGAAAGCCACATGTGCCATCTCGCGAAGCTCGTCGGCAAGGATCCTTTGGAGTACAAGACTCCGTATTTCCTCAAGCAGGGGTCGGTCACCGTTACCAATGGACATATCGTAGAGCGGGTGATGATTCCTGAGATGATCGAGCAGATTTGTACGGCGAGCGACTACTGGCGTAAGGCCAAGGAATATGAACCTGGTTGCGGCAAGGGCATCGGTATAGCCTTTTACAACCATGGCGGCGCATTCACCGGCAATGGCGAGCAGGCTATCATCAAGGCTCACACCCGGTTGCACAAGCATGCCGACGGCATGGTCGATATCCTGGTCGGCAGTACCGAAATGGGGCAGGGCTTGCAGACCGCCCTATGTAAGATTGCGGCGGCGGTGCTTGAAATTCCCCTCGAACGGGTTCGTTATGACAATCCTGATACTTCCGCCGTAGTGGATAGTGGGCCGACGGCGGCGAGCCGTTCCACGATGATCGTGGGAAAGCTTGTGGAGCGGGCGGCCCGGGAGATGAAGGAGAAGTGGGACGATGCCCCCGATTTCTGCACTGAGGTTGAATATGAGCATCCTGAGGGGCATCCCTGGGATCAGGCTACTTTCCAGGGCGACGCCTACCTCGGCTATGGCTGGGGGGCGTGCGTTGTCGAAGTTGAGATCGATCCGCTGACCGCGGAGGTCGAGACGAAGGGCATCTGGAGTTCCCATGATGTCGGTGTGGCGATTGATGAGTTGGTTGTCCACGGTCAGGTCAACGGCGGTATCCTGCAAAGCCTCGGCTATGCCTCGATGGAGAAGCTGGAAAACCGCAATGGTCATTTCCGACAGACTTCGATGAGCGACTATGTTATTCCGACGTCGATGGATTTTCCGTCGCAGGAATGGTTCTTGGTGGACAACCCGTACGAATGGGGACCTTTTGGGGCGAAGGGCATGGGCGAGTTGGTGTTCAATGGAGCTTCCGCCGCGTTCATAGACGCAGTAAGCCGGGCCATTGATCGCAAGATCTGCGAGATTCCTATCCCGCCGGAGACTATCACGGAGTTGATGCTGCATGGAACGAAAAATTGACTTCATATTGAACGGAAACAAGGTTTCCGTCACTACGGATCCGATCAGAAGGTTGATCGATGTCCTGAGGGATGACTTGGGAATGACCGGATGCAAGGAAGGCTGCGGGGAAGGCGAGTGCGGTGCCTGTTCCGTCCTGAAGGACGGACGGATGGTCACTACCTGCCTGATTCCCGTCGGCGCAGCATCCGGTTGCTCGATCATGACTATCGAGGGTCTGCGGGAGACAGAGCGGGGCAAATGCCTGATCTCGGCGTTTGCCGACGGTGGGGCCGTGCAATGTGGTTTTTGCATCCCCGGCATGGTCATCGCCGCAGAGAACCTGCTTTCATCCAATCCCCACCCGACGGAACAGGATGTCAGGATGGGCATATCCGGAAACATCTGCCGCTGTACCGGATACGATCTGATCGTACGGAGCATCATGCTTGCGGCTGAAAGGGGGAACGGTCTATGGTAGAATCCACGACCTATGTACCGACCTCGTTGGCAGAGGCGCTGAAGATTCGTAAAGAAACCGGAGCGAGGCCGTTGGCCGGCGGCACCGATTTGATGGTCGCGTACCGCAGGGGTATCGGAGTCAAGGCCCGTTTCCCTTGGCCCATCATGATCATCAGCCGGCTTCAGGAGCTCCAGGGCATATCGACCGGTTCCGACGGTTCCTGCGTAATCGGCGCGGGAACTACCGCCGCAGAAATCGCCGGTAGTCCGCTCGTCCCTTGGCATGTCCGGCAGGCCGCGGGCAGGATGGGGGCTATCAGCCTGAGGAACCTCGCCACGATCGGTGGCAATATCGGGAACGCTTCCCCGAAGGGCGACCTTCCATGTCCGTTGATCCTTCTCGACGCCCAGGTTGAACTGGCGTCGGCCGGCGGGACGCGCCGGATGCCGCTCGATGAATTCATCGTAGGTTCGAAGAAGACTTTGTTGGGCGATGACGAGCTGATTACCAAGGTTATCATTCCGGCGCCGGCGCGGCCGTTCAGCTACGTCTGGTACCGCAAGATAGGGACTCGCAGGGCGAATGCGATCAGCAAACTTTCCCTGTGCGCCGCCATGACGCTCGATGCCGAAGGAAAAATCATAGATTTCCGTGCCGCTTCCGGTGCGGCCGGGCCGAAGATCGCCCGTAGCCGTGCCTTGGAGAGGACGTTGATTGGTTTATCTTTGCCAGAGATGAGGAAACAGACATCCGAGTTTTTGGATGGCTATAACGGAGTCATTTCGCCGCATGCCATGCCAGAATATCGTAGGGTTTCTACTAGGAGGATGCTTGAGCACTTCCTGCATGCGGTGGTTGAAAGGCCGGCAGACTGTATAATTGAGTAGGCGCGTCCGCGGCCTGTGGCGACGATTCGCCGTAATGGTGGTTGAAAGCGGCATGGGGCGCGAGATGCAACGACGCGTCTGCGATAAGCGAGGTGTGCTTATGAACAATGCGCCAGTACTGTTGAAAGACATTTTCTGTCTCCTTACCAGCCCCGACAAACCGCAGCTGCGGGGCGCTGACTTGTTAATGCGGGATGGAAAGGTTTTCCGCATAGCTCCTGACGGCGGGCTGGACGCTCCCGACGGGGCGCGTGTCATAGATTGTTCAAATCATGTAGTGGTTCCCGGTTTCGTGAACACCCATCATCATTTCTACCAAACGTTGACTCGCAACCATCCGGCTGTGCAGGATGCCAAGCTGTTCGACTGGCTGACCTTCCTGTACGATGTATGGAAATATATTGATGATGAAGCCGTCTACTATTCTTCCGCTTTGGCCATGGCCGAGCTGCTGAAAACCGGCTGTACCTGCACGACCGACCATCATTATCTGTATCCTAGGGGCTTCAAGGGCGACTTGATGGGTTTGCAGTTCCACGCCGCCGACAAGCTTGGCATGCGTTTCAGTCCCACCCGTGGGTCCATGAGCCTCTCCCGCAAGGACGGCGGGCTACCCCCCGACAGCGTTGTCCAGGACGAAGACACGATTCTCGCTGATAGCGAACGATGTATCCGTCAGTATCATGACTCTGATCCCATGGCGATGCATAAGATTGTGCTGGCCCCATGCAGCCCGTTCAGTGTGACCAGGAGCTGCATGCTGGAGAGCGCCCGGCTGGCTCGTCGATATGGAGTCCGCCTGCATACCCATTTGTGCGAGACGTATGACGAGGAGGATACTTGCAGGAGAATGTACGGTATCCGGCCTGTGGAGCTGATGCAGGAGTGCGAGTTGATCGGCCCCGATGTATTCTATGCCCATGGTATTCATTTCAACGATGAGGAACTGAAGATTCTCAAGGAAACGGGTTCCCACATCGCCCACTGCCCGTCGAGCAACATGCGTCTCGGCAGCGGCATCTGCCGGGTCAAGGAAATGCTGGAGCTTGGCATCAATGTCGGCATCGCCGTCGACGGCAGCGCCTCGAACGATTCTTCCGACATGCTCGGGGAGCTTCGCAACACCCTGCTGTTGCAGCGAGTCAAGTATGGCGCTGACGCACTGACGGCGATGCAAGTGTTCCGGATGGCCAGTGAAAACGGGGCGAAGATGCTCAATTTCGGCAATGTTGGAAAGCTGGAAGAGGGCTGGGCGGCCGATGCGGCAATTTTTGATGTCTCATCTATCCCGTACGCCGGTTCTCATTCCGATCCTGTGGCGAGCCTGCTGTTCTGCGGGTGCGACCACAATACGGATTATACGATCGTCAATGGCAAGGTCGTCGTGGACCATCGCCGCTTGGTCGGTCTCGATGAAGAGGAACTTGCGTCAAAGGCCAACGCCATCAGCGCGATGCTCCATGATAAAGCTGCACGACAGGAGGCGGTATGATAAAGTCATTCTATGTCGCGGAGGACGCGAAAGACGCGCTCCGCCGCAAGCGCGAGCTGGACGGTAGAGGGATGTTCCTTGCCGGCGGTACGGAAATCAATCGTCTCGGTTCTTCCTTTCAGGCCGAGAAGGTGATCAGCATCCGGCATATCGGTTGCGACAGGATTGAGGAAGTCAACGGAGCCGTCCGTATCGGTAGTTGTGCAACGTTTCAGCAGCTGATTGATTCTCCCATTGTCCCGTGCTGGTTGAAAGATGCCGCGAAGTACTGCAATTCCCGTACAAAGCGCAATATGGCGACTGTCGGCGGCAACCTTGCCATCGGCAGGGATGATTCTTATCTGATGCCTGCTCTGCTTGCCGCGAAGGCTCGGCTGTTGACCGCGGGGCTTACCGAAGAGGGCGTCTATACCGAGGATGAACTTCCGATTCGTGAATATCATGCTTTTCAGGATCATTTTTCAGGGACGTTGATACTTGCCATCGTGCTGAACAAGCCTGATCGTTTCATCGCGACGAAACGGTTCAGCCGGACCGCACAGAGCCATGCCGCGGTTACGGTCGGTTTTGGCGCAGGTCGGGATGAAGCTGGCAATCCTTCCGACGTGCGTATTTTCGCCGCGGTGAAGGGAAGTGGCATCCAACGGTTCTCCGATATTGAGAACTCGATTGAAGGAGACGCCTACAACAGTCCTGACGATGTCCAGTTCGCTGTATCGTCAATGACGAAGGCGGAGGACGATTTGGCGGGTTCCGCCGCCTACAAACGGTATATCGCCGGGGTTGCCGTATCCGATTTGTATCGGTTGTTCCTGGATTCGACGGGAGGTGCGAAATGAAAATCAAATGCGTGATTAACGGATGTGCGAAGGAATTTGATTTCAATCCCGTCCTCAGTCTTCGTGAACTGTTGGTTTCCGACGGGCATTTCTGTGTGCGCGACAGCGACAACGGCGAAGGGTTCGCCGGTAGCGATACGGTTTTGGTCGATGGCGTACCCGTTTATGCGAACCTGATGCTCGCCGGTGAGGCGGACGGCTGTGAAATCCGTACTCCCGACGGTCTTGCCGATGGCCGCAGGCTGAGCGCCGTGCAGCAGGCCATGGTGGACGCCGGTATCGTGCAGAGCGCCTACAACGCCCCCGCGGCGGCTTTGTTGCTTACTTGGTTGCTTGAAAACAAGCCTGACCCTTCCAAAGATGAGATCAAGGATGCGTTGAGCGGCATTTTTATTCGTGACGCTGGCTACGAGCATTACTATCTTGCCGTCAAGCTCGCCCGAGAAAAAATCGCCAGTGGGGCCTACACCAGCGAGATCGCCCCTGAATTCCGGGATGAGCTCGCCGTGGTCGGCAAGGTCAAGCCGAAGGTGGACGGTCGTCAGCTCGTCGCCGGTTGGAAAAGTTTTGTCGAGGATCGCGTGGAGCCGGGCGCCTGTGCGCTGGTCTTGCTCCGTTCCCCCTATGCCCACGCCTATATCACCAGCATCGATGTCTCCAAAGCTGAGAAGATGCCCGGTGTCATCGCCATCATTACCTGTGAAAATTGTCCTGATGTATTCTACATGCAGGCGGGGCAGGGCAATCCCGAACCTTCTCCGCATGACCGGCGGTTGTTCAATCGCAAGGTCCGGCATGTCGGGGATCGCGTCGCCGCCATTGTCGCCGAGACCGAAGCCCAGGCGGTCGCCGCCCGCGATAGGATCAAGGTCAAGTACGAAGTGCTGAAGCCTGTGTTTACCGTCGAGGAGGCGATGGCTCCCGACGCTCCGCTGGTACACAATGGTGTCGTTGAATACCGTGCCGGCGCTCCCGCCGACCTGGACGAGTATAACAAGACCGCCGACCCCCGGGACGGCAAGGTAATCTACCAGTTCCCGTTGCATGGGGATATCCGTCGCAATATCGCCGCTGCGGCCCATGGGCATATCGGAGATGTCGACGCAGGTTTCTCCGAAGCCGATGTTGTGATCGAGCGAACCTATCAGACGTCCCAGGTTCAGTGTACGCCGTTGGAACCGCATGTCTGTTATGCCAAGATGGACAATGATCGGCTGGTGATTCATGCCTCGACCCAGGTTCCCTGGCACTTGCGCCGTATTGTGGCGTGGGTCTGCCAGATTCCTGAGAACAAGATCCATGTGATCAAGGAGAAGGTCGGCGGGGGCTATGGGTCAAAACAGGATATACTGGTCGAGGATCTTGTCGGCTACGCCACTTGGATTACTGGTCGTCCGATCTACTACCGCAATACCCGCGAGGAGGAGTTCATCGCCAACAGCACCCGGCATCCGATGCGTGTCACGGTCAAGATGGGCGGCAAGAAGGACGGTAGCATTACCGCGATCTACATGGATGTCCGCGCCAATACCGGTCCGTACGGCAACCACTGCCTGACGGTGCCTATGAACGCCTGTTCCAAGACGTTGCCGCTGATCAAATGCGACAACATGAAGTTCGACGTCATCACCTACTATACCAATATTCCGCCGACGGGCGCCTACCAAGGTTATGGAGCGCCGAAAGGCACGTTCGGGCTGATGATGTGCATGGCAGAGCTGGCTGAGAAGCTTGGTGTCGACTACTATGAAATGGCCAGAAAGAACCGCGTCGAAGAGGGTTATATGCTTGAGATTCTCAAGGGTCTTGGCGAGGGGCGTGCGGGAACCGTCGTTCCCGTGGGTAGTTGTGGTCTCGGAGAAGCTTTGTCCAAGGGCGCCAAGATGATTGATTGGGGCAGAAAAGAGGTTTCGGACGATCCTGACTGGAAGATTGGCAAGGGGTTTGCGATGATCCAGCAGGGTTCCGGCCTGCCGGGTCTCGACCATGCCAACTGCGATGTAAAACTATTGACGGACGGTACGTTCATGATTCACTCCGGCGGGGCGGATCTTGGAACCGGTCTTGATACAATCAGCGTCAAGATGGTGGCCGAGGTCATGTGCGTGGACATGAACCGCGTGTCCATCCTCTCCGGCGATACCGACAACTGTAATTTCGATACCGGCGCCTATGCGTCAAGCGGAACGTACTTCTCCGGCAACGCCAGCCTGAAGGCCGCGCTGAACCTTAAGGAGAATCTGCTTGATGAGGCCGCCCATCAGATGGGGGAGGATGTCCACGACTTGGATGTCCGCTATCCCGGAGAGGTCTATTCCAAGACCTCCGGAAAGGTGTTGGAATATGCGAAGCTGTCCCATGACGCTTTGACAGGTACGGGCCGTGGCCAGGTGACGGGCAAGGCGTCGTTCACAACGAACGATTCTGCGATTCCCTACGGTGCGCATTTCGCCCAGGTCGCGGTCAATGTCCGTACCGGCGAGGTCAAGGTCCAGAAGTTCTATGCGTTGCAGGATGCCGGTACGCCGATCAACCCTGAGCTTGCGTTGTGTCAGATGTATGGCGCGGCCCTCAAATCGATTGGCCATTCGTTGTATGAGGGGATGACGCTGGATGCCGGCGGCAAGTGCCTCAACCCGAACTTCACCGACTACGGAGTTCCGATGATCAGTGAGATGCCGGATGACTTCAAGGCTGTTCTGATCGATATCAACGACGCCTACGGTCCGTTCGGCGCCAAGTCGATTTCCGAAATCGCCACCAACGGAGCCGCTCCCGCCATCGGGATAGCGATTCATGACGCGGTCGGCGTCTGGATCCGGAGTTGGCCGTTCACTCCTGAGAAAATCCTCCGGGAGCTGGGTCGGATCTGATCCGTACATTTTCAACCGGGGCCTCCGGCGATGTTCGCCGGAGGCCTTGTGTTCCTGTGACGCTTTGTTCTATGCCTGCGCCATTTTGCGCCTGTCGGTCGGCTAAGGTTGCGTCCGTTGTTTCGGTGAATCTGTATACCGCCTATCTGAACGATAATCCACAAGTTTTCTTGCGCGACTAAAGTTTTCCTCATTGGGGGGTTGGTATACTGTATACTTGTATTCTCAATACGGAGGATTGTTGTATGGATAAGGAAAAGCTGTCTTTACTTTATCAAAGAATACTTAACGGCAAGGATTCCAATATCAAGTTGCGAAACCTGAATAAAATCAAGGAGATTCCTCTTATGCCCTGTATTTCCTGCACCAACCAGTGCATTTTGGGTTGTGCCGGTCATACATGCGCAAATGGATGTTCTGGGCTTTCTTGTTCACAGGGATGTTCCGGTACGCAGTGTTCCGCCAGTATGGGAAGTATCGGAGTTGGATAATAGAAAGCGCATCTACTGTGTGCCTTGGGCTTTTTTTTCCGTACATGTCCCAAGGAGCTGTTGATGGACGTAATGATATAGGCCGGTCCTGGAATGTATTGCCGGGACTTTTCTGAAAACACCGGAAATGGTGTTTTTAACAAGGCTTTCGGATACAGAAAGAGCTGCGGCAAGTTCTTTGTTTGTGGCGTTGCCTTTACTGCAGAAGAACTCCGACATGACCAGTATCTCGAAAACGCTGAAAGAGTTAGCTTCTGGTGTTTGCGAGAGACGCTTTTTCACTGAGGCTGTATCGAGATCGCTGAAATCCTCAAGCCCGACGGGCATCGATTCCTGTGCGTTTTTCAAGGAAAAGAGCTTTTCAAAAGAATTTTTTCCACCCATGGCTATTATCATTATGATGTATATGAGCAAGGACCCGAAATCTACCTCCCGACGTAGAATATAAGTTCTCCAGAACGAAATGAACAAAAACAGGAATATTTCGATGATATAGAACATGCTGCGTTTGGGAAAATCATAGCTGACATACAAAATGCCACCTACGACTAGCAACCCTAGATCGAATGGGCCGAAATTGTTTGTACTGTATACTAGCAGAAAATCGGCGGTTGCATAAGAAAGACAGAACACAACCTGTCCAAACCGTATCCATTTTGAATCAGGGTAACAAAGAAACAGACTGAAAAATAGGAAAATGCTTCCGCTCAAGACAAAACGTAAATAGTCCTGTCGAAAGTTTCCCGCTGTATAGTCACGTAAGGTGGGCATAAGCATCAGGAACGACAAGAGAATCAGCAGGAACCCCATGCGCTGTTGCAACCAGAAATACCGACTGTGTTTTTTTTCATGTCCATCCATGGAATAAGTATGTGACATTTCCATGCTGTATGCAACGTAATGAAGTCCAAAAAACTTTTTTCTATCCGAAAGTCTGCGCAAAAGGAAAAAAGTCACATTGTATCGTGGAGACGGATGATGAATGCTAATGATAGCTGGCGCTGATGTTTTAGTTGATTCAAGGAGGAACTTGTATGGATTATTCACCGAAAACTATATATCTTTTTCATCCCTCTTTGCGATTTAGGAAAGAATCGCATCGATGCATGCTCTATGAGATTGATGACTTTTTCCATACTGCGGACAAGCTTTCCGTAATATCTCCGACCGAAGTCATTCTGCTCATGTTGTTCGATGGAACCAGAACTTATGCCACCGCGGAAAAAGATTTCAGATACCTGTATGATATTCGGGATACATGTAGTTTTTCCATTGGCAGGGCTTTAAATAATCTTGAACATCGGACACGCATATCTCCGTTGATCGTACCAATAGAACAACTTTCACAGCATGAAATCCATGAAACTGTCAGTCGATATCCAAACCCAGAGGAATTTCTCATCAAAGAATCGGAATTGAAACTTGACTATAACGATTTACGGATATCTGGGCCTCTTTCGGTCAACTACAATGTAATGACACAATGTGGTTTTTCCTGCAAATACTGTTATCATCCATTAATTCTAATACAAGAATTGATATCACTTGAAAGACTTTCCGACCTGTTCGTTGAACTAAAGAATCTCGGTTGTGAAAGCGTTTTGCTTACTGGCGGAGATCCGATGCTACGGCCCGATATTGATGAAATTATGCGGATGTTACATATTTCTGGTCTATTTTATACGCTGTCCACAAAAAGCATCTTGGAGAAAAAACGATTACAATGGCTATACGACGAAGCTGGTCTGGATCGAATGCAGTTAAGTCTGGATTCTTGTGATTCTGCAGTAGTGTCTCGGCTCATTGGGGTGGATCACGGATATCTGTCGAGATTTACGCAGATGGTCAAGGATATGCAGGAAATCGGCATGGATATCCGTTTGAAGGCGGTACTGACTTCATATAATGCGGATGGAATAGGGGATTTTCTTTCCTATGCCGAGGGGTTAGGAATACGCCATGTGCAGATAGTGGGTTATGGTCGTAGCGGTACCCGACATTCCGATTCTTTGTTCCCATCTGCTGACCAAGCGGCAAAAGCTTCGGAAATAGTAGCCAAATGGAAGTTGATGCATCCTGAAATGGGGATCGTCGGAGGAGAATATGGAGCGACATATGACGAGCCGATTGAACTGGACGATATCCCTGACTTGGATATGTTTGCGAAACGGACGATATGTAATGCGGGCAGGTTCTCTATGACATTATTGCCAAACGGTGAAGTATATATCTGTGAACATTTGCCATATGATAAAAAGTTCGTAATTGGAGATATTCGTACACAAAGTCTTACAGACTGGTGGAATGGGGAACAGCTACAACAATGGCTGTCCCCACCCGTTAGAAGTTTTTTTCCTGAGGGCTCACCTTGTCGGCATTGTGAAGAAAAATTTTATTCTATCTGCCATACGAGGTATAGTCGTTGTCTCCGGTTCATACGAGAATTGACTGGACGTGTCGATGGTCCTGATATTCATTGTCCTCGTTCCCTCTTTCCTCGAACAAGATCAACATAAAGTGAGGTAGCGACATGGTTACTGAAAAAGTTAAGCAAATGATTGAACGGTTGTGCCCTTGTTCCAAAGATATTTTTGTTATGGATATCGGTGTGGAACAATCGGCAGTGGAAAATTGTAATCCAAATTGTTCAAATTCTGAATGTTCTTCTCAATGTATTTCGTGTTCTATCTCTGCATCTATAGCAGATTTGTGCGATCCTTCCTGTTTTTTTGCGTGTCCAGTAGGAGGGAGTACCCGAGGAGCGAAAAGGAGGGAGTTTTGAATATTGAGAAACTCAGGCAAGTTGTGAAAGTTTCTTCGTTTTCTGAAACTAAAAAACCGTATCAATTCGAAAGACTTGTCATAGCTTGTTCTACATGTAGCGATGAATGTATCAATTGTACTGACAAGTGTTCCGAAGGTTGTTCTTCGGGAAGTTGTTCTGGGGGATGTTTTGCATGCCCTTCTCGCTGTTCCGTCGGGTGCAGTCCTGGTTCGACGGGATGACAGGTTCTTAAAAGATTTTATGCGTATGCCAAGAGAGAATATGAGGGTGTGGTATGAATATTAGGAAAATACATAAATCTATCGTGATGTCGGCTGTGCAAGGTCAATTTCCCCCAAATTTTCCTTCACCATATTGTCTGCATTGTACATCTTCCTGTGCTAATGGTTGCTCATCCGGAGGGTGTTCCAGTGGTTGTTCAGCCGTCGGTTGTTCTAGCGGTTGTGCAAATAATAGTTGTAGCGATATGTGTCCTAGTGAAAATACTGCAAAATGAATGTTTAGTGATTAAAAAGGAGATGGCGTCCATGGATGTAAAGAAATTAAAAAATTATGCTGAATTGGTATCCGGAGATCAGCCATATGGACAGGATATGCTCATAACCTCTCGATGCTTGATTCACTGTACATCAGGGTGTCCTGCAGGATGCGCCTCTGGTGCGAGTGGCTGTAGTTCAGGTTGTTCTGGGGTGAGCTGTGCCTCTGGTTGTCCAGGCAGTAATTGTTCCTCAATGTGTACTCATGGTTGTGCGTTAAGTGATGCGATAGTCATCGGCAAATGAGCCTCAGCGATTCTTGTATGTGGCCTTTCTCAATATCCTGCTCTCCAACATGGAGATAAGGCCAACATTGAGTCTCTTTCTATTACATGAAATTGATGAGGGAACATATAATGAGTGAGAGGGGCAAGTTTCATCGAAAAGCGTTCCGATGGGGTGGGCGGTTCATGCGATGTTATTTTCCTTTCATCGCAGGACTGTCCGTCTTATCATTGTTTATTGGCTTCTTAGGAACTTTAGAACCTGTATATACAGGATGGATCATTGATGCGTTGACAATGAAAGACTCACGCAAATTTTTTTGTCTACTCATTGCGCTATCCTGCATACAGATTGGAATCATGTGCATGTCTTTGCTGAACACTTGGCTTAACATGCGATTTCACCGAGACCTCACTGTAGAGACTGAAAGCAGATTGTTTTCGCAAATCCTGAAAAGCCCGGCTTCGACCGGTATCGAAAACCAGGGGAATCTCATGAACCTGTTTCTTTCCGATCTCTCTACCATGACTGGGATATATACATCGCTTCTGCCATCTGTCTTTGTATCAATTTGTACGCTTACAGTAATTTGTGTACGTTTGTACATGATACACAGAATGCTTCTTGTTTTGACATTGTTCTTTTCTCTTGTTCCGTTGCTGCTCGCCCATCACTTTGGGCTAAAGCAAGCAGAAATCCATCGACAGGAACAGATTGCGTCAGATGCTTATGTCGGATTCCTTGAAGAAACGTTGCCATCCCTGAGAGAGCTTCAATCTGCATTTTCCCAGCAATTGTTTATCGGTCGATTAGGTCAGGTTCTTGGAAATTTATTCGGTTTTATCAAGAAAAACACCATAGTCTCTCTCAAAGCGTCAACTAGCTTTTTTTTGTGTAACTATTTGACGAGCATATCTTTGTTGCTTGTTGTCGGTTTCTCGGTACTGAACGAAGATACATCTATCGGTACTTTGGTGGCCGCGATTCTGTATTCCCAACAGATTCGAACAATTATCCGAAGCTTTGGTGAGAGGTACCAGGAATTATTATCGCATCAGATATCGACGCAACGATTAATGTCTATGTTCGTGACATGTTCTGATCATATTCGCAATATATATGTTGAAAGTCAGATACCTTCTGAAAGCGTTTCTCTGTTTATCGACGACTTGTCGTTCAGCTATTCCTGCGACAAGCACGTGTTTCGTCATTTCAGTTTCCGTTTTTCTTGTCCAGGACTGTATGTTGTGAAAGGACGCAATGGAACAGGAAAAACAACGCTTCTCAATATCTTATGGAGATGGATACCCCCCACCGCTGTCATGAACGGAACAGTGAATTTTATTGGTTGTAAACGAACGGAAGTTGTTTATGCGCCCCAGTCCCCCACGGTTTTCTCCTTGTCCGTGGCAGATAACCTTTTGCTAGGTATGACAATGGATGAAAAATTTCTGTGGACCGTTCTAGATGCTGTCGGATTGTCTGAAATTGTCAGAGCTTTACCGCATGGTCTAAATACTATTCTTAAAGAAGATGGAATAGTATTGTCAAAAGGACAATGCCAAAGACTTATTCTGGCACGATGCATCATACAAAAACCAAAAATTCTTCTTTTGGATGAAATTGAAACTGCCATTGACAGGGAAAACGAGATTGCAATTTACAATTTGTTATCTACGATTTCCACAAATATGTTGGTGATACTTGCGACTCACCGCGATTCATTTGATTCACTGGCTTCCGAAGTGATTGCCCTCGACGAATGACACGAAAGTGCGACAATCGCCATCTTCTCATCTACCGTTGTTTTTTTATGGCAAGCCGATTTCAACATATATTTATTTGCAACAAAACGCAACAAATTTTGTGGACAATCCTATATGCTTGTGATAGTATCTATTTGAGTGAGAATCCTGTGAGACCGCATTTATCGTAAAAACCGGAGGATATGAGGATTATGAAAGACAACGCTACTATCAAGAAGATGATTGAAGAGCTCAAGACGCTCAAGACCCAAGACATGTATCTGAATGATTTCTTCCACACATGGAAGGAGTCGGATGATGAAATCGCCGCCGTATTCCAGGTCGCTGAAATCCTTCGTGCCATGAGGGAGAACAATATCTCCACCAAGGTTTTTGATAGCGGTCTGGGGATTTCCGTATTCCGCGACAATTCCACCCGTACTCGGTTCAGCTTCGCCAGCGCCTGCAACCTGCTTGGCCTTGAAGTACAGGACCTCGACGAGAAGCTGAGTCAGATCGCCCATGGTGAAACCGTTCGCGAAACCGCCAATATGATTTCTTTCATGGCCGATGTCATCGGCATCCGTGACGACATGTATATTGGTAAGGGCCATACCTACATGAAGACTGTCGCCAACGCCGTCCAGGAAGGTTATGATGACGGAGTACTCGAACAGCGCCCGACTTTGGTCAACTTGCAGTGCGATATCGACCATCCGACCCAGTCCATGGCCGACCTGCTGTGGGTCATCAACTATTTCGGCGGAGTGGAGAACCTCAAGGGCAAGAAAGTCGCCATGACCTGGGCTTACAGCCCCTCTTACGGCAAGCCGCTTTCAGTGCCTCAGGGTGTTATCGGTCTGTTCACCCGTTTCGGCATGGACGTCGTGCTCGCCCATCCGGAAGGATATAACGTCATGCCTGAGATTGAGGACGTCGCCGCTGAGAACGCAAAGAAATCCGGTGGTTCCTACAAACGTGTGAACAGCATGGAAGAAGCGTTCAAGGATGCTGACATCGTATATCCGAAGAGCTGGGCGCCGTTCGCCGTCATGGAAGAGCGGACCAAGCTGGTTGAGGAAGGCAAGTTCGATGATCTCAAGGAATTGGAGAAACGCTGCCTGTCGAATAACGCCAAGTTCAAGGACTGGACCTGCACCGAGGACCTCATGAAGACCACCAAGGACGGCAAGGCGTTGTACATGCACTGCCTGCCAGCCGACATCTCCGGTGTTTCTTGCAAGGAAGGTGAAGTTGAAGCCAGCGTCTTCGACCGTTATTTGGTTCCCCTGTACAAGGAAGCTAGCTACAAGCCGTATATCATCGCCGCGATGATTTTCTTGGCCAAGTTCCAGAATCCTTCCTCCAAACTGGCGGAATTGCTCGAAGACGCTAAGAAGAGAATCAAATAGTACTGTTTTGTAGTACTTCTTTTCAGAATTTTCATCGGACTGCCGTAGCTTGTGCTACGGCAGTTTCGTTATGCTGATGAGTCCGTCGGCCTGTTTTTGACCTGAGACAAACGGGCGTCTATGTTTTCCATTTCTAGTACACCCGTCATTGACTGTCATTGACTACTTGGGCGAATAATCGTTGCTGGCCCTTTCCGATTTCAAGGGAAAAAGAAACCGGCCGTCATGTCCAGATAATTCCGTCCGCCGTATTCACCGTACCTTTCCAGCACGGCGACTTTGAACTCCTCTGAATTCCCGGAACGGTTCGCGATCTCCTTCAACGCTTCAAGGTATTGGATTTTCGTCTCCACATCCTTGAGGTCTTCCGGAGTATAATGCGAGGTCAGCACAAGTGTGTAGCCTTTTGACAGATACCCTTTCAGCTGAGCGATAATGGCATCCGCATGCTCTTCGCCCGCGACGATGGAATGGCAGTCGTGTCCAAGCATATGGGTGTAGACGGCGTTGATTTCTGGTATTTCAATATCAAAAGCTTCATGAGTCCCGTCTATAATGAACCTGACGCCCCCGATCGTTACGGCCCCCTCGTCGATATAATCGGTCACGGTGTGTATCGTATTGTCAAAGACTTCTCCGAACATACCGGTGAAATTGCCGATCAACGCCTTTCCCCCGCCGGCATGCCCGTATTCGTCGGCATTCCTGGTTGCATACTTGCGGACCTGAGGAAGGAACGTCCCTCCCGCCATATGATATGCCAACAGCATGCCGTCGATTTGAAGCTTCCGATCCGATAGATACGTTTCCAGTTCGCTGTTGTTGTCGAAGAAGCAGGGGGATTCTATGATCACCGCCTTGCCGTTTTTTTCCACGATGAATACCTCGTCGGAAATGAAATCGTTTGTTTTGTAGCTGTGCAGCTTGATGTCGTCAAAATCGTAGACGTTCATCTCACCCTTTGCGAGGGGGATTTTCTGGAAGGAAGTCTTGTTCATGATAATGCTCCTTTGAAATCTTTGTGTTGTAATTATTATGATTACAACTAGTGGTATACCATTGACTGGTTGTAATGTCAATAGTTACAATTAAGATTGTCGAAAAAAGTTCTCAATCGTTCACTTGTTCTCTGCGATGGATATAAGATGGATATAAGAGGAGAGGGGGGCGGACGGAGCTTCCCTTGATAGTTCTCCATTGATCCAGATTGGAGAAAGACGGAGACTTTTTCAAAAACGCACCGATAGCCAGGCGATATAGCTGATACGATATCCATGATACACAATAAGGGCCCGGTTTCCGTATAGTACAGAAACCGGGCCCGACGATCACCTTTTCGAAATTACCGTTTTAAATCTACCGTCCGTTGAGCCGCACGGCTCCTGGAACTGGAACTACGGTAACTAAAAACGATGGATCCGAAGCGGACTTGGCTGTAACGACAGGTATTCAGATCAACGGACAACGCCTTATGCCGACGACTCGCTCCGCAAACCGACGAACTCTATCGTTTACCAATAGCACATGCCGTATCTGGCCATGTGAAAAACATCTTCAAGAATGGAGAATGTCATTCCGAAAAGTGCCAGACCGAAAATAAAGAATACAGCGCAGGCCACCAGCCCAATGATGCTGAGGATCAGACCCGCTTGGGCCATGCCATCGTTCCTATCGGCTTTCCGAGCCCAATTACCCTGTAGTACGCCGATGATTGCGAGGACGATGCCGGCGAAGGCTCCGATTCCCGTAGAGGCTGCGAACAAAGACAGTATACCAAGCGTCAAGGCGACGACAGGGTTTCCCGCATGAGGCTTGCGTGTGACCACCGGCCGCGGTTCTGCTTGAGCCTGATAGTAGTTCTGAGAATTGCTTGCCTCATAGTACTGATTGTTCTGTGTGTTCTCATTCTCTTCCATGTTGTTACACCTCCGGCGCTTGGGAAATATCGAAAACAATCCAAGCGCCATAATCGAAATATATTCATGTCCATGCCCATCGGCAAGACAATTTTTTTCATACAAACCGGGCGTTGTGCAAAACCTTGTTGAAATTGCTGACATATGCTTGCGGTCGAGCGTATTGCAGTTCTCCCTCATATGGGACGCATTGTGATTTACGTCCGTTTTAGACGGGCACTGACTCGTTTTATAAAAAAAGAGAACGCCGTGCAGCTTCAAAGGCTTTGACGGCGCCCTCTTCTTTGGAAATTCAGATAACGAATCCGATGCTTACCCGATAATGATCTTCAACAGGAACAAAACTGCGATGATGATCGTCATCGGAGTAATCTGCTTCGCCTTGCCGGTGCAGAGCTTCAGGATGATCCAGGACAGAATTCCGAACATGATGCCGTCGGCGATGGAATATGCCAGCGGCATGAAGATGATGCACAGGAAAGCCGGGATACTTTCAGTGTAATCTTCAAAGTTGATGTTCTTTACCGGGGAAATCATGAACAGACCTACGAGGATCAGTGTCGGAGCCGTCGCCGCGCTCGGGATGGAAAGGAACAGCGGGGACAGGAACAGGGACACCAGGAACAGGATCGCCACGACAAGGGCGGTCAGTCCGGTGCGGCCACCTTCTGCGACGCCGGAAGAACTTTCGACGAATGTAGTGACAGTGGAGGTTCCGAGGATCGCTCCGACAGTCGTACCGATGGCGTCTGCGAACAAGGCTTCCTTGCAGTTGGGGATGGACCCGTCTTCCTGTATCATATTGGCCTTGGTGGCACATCCGATCAGCGTTCCTACTGTATCGAACATATCCACGAATAGGAATGTGAACATGACGATCAGGAAGTCAAGAGACAGAATATTGTGGAACTCAAACTGCCAGAAGGTAGGCGCCAGGGAAGGAGGTACATAATTGCCGCCTGCGTAGGTGGTGACACCAAACGGAATGCCGATGATTGTGGTTGCGATGATACCAATCAACAAAGCGCCACGAACCTTGTACGCCAGCAGAATACCAGTAATGACCAGACCGATTACGGCTACTAAGGGTGCGCCCTTGGTAATATCTCCCAATCCGACAAGAGTCGAACCGTCGATGATGATCCCTGCGTTCTGCAAGCCAATGAAGGCGATGAACAGGCCGATGCCTACGGAAATAGCGTTCTTGAGGTTCGCAGGAATACTGTTGACGATAGCTTCACGGATGTTGAAGATCGTCAGGATGATGAAGATGATACCTTCAACGAATACCGCGGTCAACGCGAACTGCCAACTATAGCCCATGCCAAGTACGACGGTATAGGCCAGGAACGCATTGAGACCCATGCCTGGAGCTAGCGCGAACGGAAGGTTCGCCATGAAAGCCATGACCAGGGTCGCGATAGCGGAGGACAACGCAGTTGCGGTAAAAACCGCACCCATGTCCATACCTGCGTCTGAAAGAATGAGCGGGTTGACGATCAATATGTACGCCATGGTAAGGAATGTCGTCAGTCCAGCGATCAATTCTGTTTTCAGAGAGGTATTCCTTTCAGAAAGCTTGAATAGTTTTTCCATGCTATTCACTCCTTGTGTTGATTGATAACGATATCTTAGCGCAGTTTTAATGGCAAGTACAGTAAAATCGTACAAATGTTGCATTGTGTTGCACTGATATTCACCATATTGTAGGTAATTTGTCTGTTTATGTGCATTGAAAACAGAAACTCTGGACTACGCAAATTAAATATCATATCAGATTGAATCGCTATGCGAGTGTTAATTTTTTTGATATTACGGATTCATATAAGTTAATATTTTGCAAATAATTATGTTCAAACGACATTGCAGATTGCACCCTATTTTCACCGGCTCTATACTGACTGTGAACCGGATCGGGGACGCCATGACCGACAAAGCGGGGCATGGCGAACCATTCAAAAAAAATTGGGGAGAAGCCCGAACGCCTTCATCGCGGGACTGGCGTACGAAGGCCGGGCGAAGGAGTGGTTGTGAAAGACTTCTTTGAGCTGAGGTCGAAGGATACGAACGTGAGGCGTGAGATCGTAGCTGGTTTTACGACATTCTTCACGATGGCGTATATCATCTTCGTGAATCCTGATATGCTGTCACTGACTGGTATGAGCTGGGGTGGAGTGTTTTTTGCCACCTGTCTGTCCGCGACCGTAGGGACGCTGATCATGGCTCTGTTCGCCAATGTCCCCTATGCCGTTGCGCCGGGCATGGGGCTAAACGCCATTTTTACCTATACGGTATGCCTTGGCGCGGGATTCAATTGGCAGGAAGCTCTTGCCATGGTGTTCATCTGCGGTGTGATCAACATTCTCATCACCGTGACGAAGCTCCGCAAGGCGATTGTCAAATCCATCCCAATGGGGCTTCAGAATGCCATCGGTGGAGCCATCGGGCTGTTCATCGCTTATCTGGGGATGAACAACGCCGGACTGATTACCTATGGGGCTACTCCGGGCATGGCCGCCTTCAACACTCCTTCCGTAATCCTTTCTCTGATTGGTCTGTTCATCATGATTGTCCTGATGGTGCTGAAGGTGAAAGGCGCTATTCTGATTGGAATCGCCGCCGCTACGGTCATCGGCATTCCGATGGGGGTGACTGTATTACCCCGGAGCATCATGTCCAGCGGAGAGACCGTCCAGGGATTCCGTGACGTTGCATTTAGTTTCTTCGGTAGATCCGGTTTCGGTTCTCTATTCTCTCATGCGTCACAGATTCCGTTCGTGCTGATCACAATCTTCAGCATGAGTTTGGCGGATACCTTTGATTCCATAGGTACCTTTATCGGTACCGGTCGGAAGAGCCATATTTTTGATGAAGAGGACGAAAAGGCCCTTGAAGGTTCCGGGTTCAAAAGCCGGCTGGACAAAGCGTTGGTCGCTGACAGTTTCGCTACGAGCATAGGCGCCTGCCTGGGAACCAGCAACGCCACCACCTATGTCGAAAGTGCGGCGGGAATCGCAGCCGGCGGTCGGACCGGCCTGACCAGTCTGACGACCGCGGTCTTGTTCCTGCTGTGCCTGCCGTTCGCCGGATTGTTCGGCATGGTTCCCGGTGCCGCTACTGCGCCGGCGCTGATTGTCGTCGGCATCCTGATGGCTGAACCGTTCGCTGAGATTGACTGGAAAAATTTCGAGGAGGCCGTGCCGGCGTTCTTTACCGTGGCCGTCATGAGTTTTACCTATGGTATCACCAATGGTATCGCGGCGGGTTTCATCATGTATTGCGTTGTCAAGCTATGTACGGGGAAGTGGAAGGAAATCCACCCGATCATTGCCGTGGCGTCAATATTGTTCATTATAGATTTTGTGATGAAAGCAGTAGGGGCTTGAATGGTCTATTGATTGATGATGGGGCGCCGCTTGGGCTTTTGCAGGGCGGCGTCCCTTTGCGCATATAGGTACAGGTTCTGCATTGCTTATCATATGTATGCAGTTTTATGTTATATTTTTGAGGTTTACCGCAGTAAAAAATGGATTTTTTTACTTGTCCGTGGCTTTTAGTCATGATAGACTGTATAGCGGTTCCTTGGTGGTCTAGGCAAAAGAAATGTGTTTCCAATCCAGGGGATGATTTTGTGGACGGTTTACGGACATTGCCGCCGGGCACGCCTCACTGGTGTTGTCTCAGAAGCGGCTTCCTTTGTATGGCGCATGACGTGGGATGCGATTGGCGCGCCACGTACCGTCTGCATGATTAGGATGGATGAATGCCATCGCAATGGTGCATGGGCCGACAAGGAGGCTTATCGTGAATGGTCGCAAGCAACTCAAGCGTTTGATCGATGTCGCCGCGGGACGGGCCGCCGCTGATCTCTTGATTCGAAACTGCCGTATCATCGATGTGTTCAACAAGGAGATTTTTGACGGTGACGTATTGGTCAGCGACGGCAGGATCGCCGGTTTTGGAAAAGAAGGGTTTCCAGATGCGGCGGCTACTGTGGATGCGCAGGGGCGTTATCTTGTACCGGGTTTCATAGACAGTCACGTACATATAGAATCTTCCCATTGCAGCCCCGGTGAGTTCGCCCGGTTGGTAGTCCCCTGTGGAACGACGACCGTAGTCGCCGACCCTCATGAGATTTGCAATGTCTGTGGGATTGATGGACTCGACTATATGCTGGAAGCTTCAGAAGGGCTTCCGCTCCAGATATTCATGATGATACCCTCCTGTGTGCCGGCCACGCCATTTGAAAACGCAGGTGCGACGCTTCTGGCCGATTCCATCGCGACGCGCATCGACCATCCCCGTATCCTAGGTCTTGGCGAGCTGATGGATTATTTTGGGGTTATCAATGCCGATGATGCTATCCTCGACAAGCTGATAGTCGCCCGTGGGGCTGGCAAGTCTGTGGACGGGCATAGCCCTGCAATTACAGGAACCGATCTGGATGCCTATAGCGCCAGCGGGGTGCGGACCGATCATGAATGTGACACTCCTGAAGAACTGCATGAACGGGTGCGCCGTGGCATGTACGTGCTGCTTCGCCAGGGTTCCGCTTGTCGCAATGTGCTGAACCTGCTTGGCGGCGTGACCTCCGACAACGAACGGAGGTGCCTGTTCTGTACCGATGACCGCCAGCCCAAGAGCATCCTGGAAGAAGGCCATATCGACAATAACGTCAGGCTGGCCGTCGGTGGGGGGCTGGATCCTCTGTCCGCGATCAGAATAGCCACGATAAATTCCGCCGAGTGCTTCGGACTCCGCGACCGGGGAGCCATCGCTCCCGGTTATCGGGCTGATTTCTCTCTGGTTGATGATCTTGAGAAATTCCATATGCATCAGGTTTTCATTGGAGGACGACTAGTCGCTGAGGAAGGCTCATACTTGTTTAAGAACCCCCATGTTGAGCCGAAGAATGTCAGTGGGCGTATGCGAGTCGCGGATTTCTCCGTCGAGAAGCTTCGATTGTCACTTGAATCGCCCCATGTTCATACGATTGACATTATTCCCGGTGGGGTCGTTACTGCGCTGGGCGAAGCTCATGTCGCCCTGTCATCCAGTGGAGAGTGGCTGCCTGATCCTGCGCAGGACATCGCCAAGCTGGCCGTTGTTGAACGTCATCATGGCACCGGCAACGTTGGTGTCGCATTGATTCGCGATTACGGTATCAAGGGCGGTGCGATAGCCATGAGTATCGCCCACGATTCGCATAATATCATTGTGGTCGGAGACTGTGACTCCGATATGGTTCTCGCCGTTGAAGAATTGGTTCGCCTCGGCGGCGGTGTCACGATAGTCAAGGCCGGCAAGGTGCTTGATTCCCTGCCGTTGCCGATTGCGGGCCTCATGACCGATGAAACCGGTGTCTATGTAGACAAGATGCTGACAACCATGCATACGCTCGCATTGAATGAACTGCATGTGAATCCTGCGATTGATCCGTTTATGACGCTCTGTTTCATGGCCCTGCCGGTAATCCCCGCCGTCAAGTTGACTGATGTCGGACTGTTCGATGTCACTCAGTTCAAGTTCATTCCGCTCGAAATGGAATAGGCGCATAGCCTGACGTCCCGTACATGCCGTGAGATTCAGTTCCCACGGTATCTTTTGCGATTCCATATCACCTGCAAGCCAATGCGGTTTGTGAATGACGACATGCGGTTTTGCTAAACTTGGCCAGTGGTTCGAGCAAACACCAAGTGAACACCGGTTGAGCCTGGGGCGAACACTGAGCAGGCACTGAGCGAACCTTACCCCCTATACACGAGCATCTTGCCATCGTGGGATAGCGTCGTCATGGGCGTGTCATACAATGAAGTCAGCAGCTCTGAAGTCATCGTTTTAGCCAGTGGTCCTGCGGCGAGGAGCCTGCCGGATTTCAGCATCGCAACATGGGTGGCGGCTTCCGCGGCCATGGACGGATCATGAGTGGTGAAGAACAGCGTCATGCCCTGTTCATGAAGTTTGCCGAGTATCTTCAGGACCTTCGCCGTGTTGGCGGGGTCCAGCGCGCTCGTCGGTTCGTCAAGTAGCATAAGCTTTGGCCGTTGGGCGACTGCCCGTGCCAGCAACAGTAGCTGATGCTCGCCGCCGGACAGGCTTGTCACCAAGCGACCTGAAAAAGCGGTGAGGCCGACTTGTCGCAACGCATCACCGGCGATATCGATGTCTTCGGCGCGAGGTTGCGCCATATCGCCGAGGTACGGAGCCCTGCCGAACAGGATATAGTCAAGCACTGTAAAAGCGAAGTTGGAATTTTCATCCTGGGGAACCAACGACACCATCCGTCCGATTTCCTTGCGCCTATAGGAATCCAGAGGCTTGCCGAACAACAGGACATCACCTTGCATCGGTGCTTTCCATGTCAACAAAATATCCATTAGCGTTGATTTGCCCGCTCCATTTGGACCAAGCAACGCCATGGAGCACCCTTGGGGAATTTCAAGATTGAAGGCGTCAAGCGCTGGCTCCGGAGCATTCGGATAGCAATAGGAGATGTTGGAGATCGTACAGGCGTTGTTCATAGGCCAGCTCCATGCTGTTTCTGGACAAGTATGGCAATGAATATTACTGCCCCGATAATGCTCGTCAGCAAGCCTAACGGGATTTCTCCTGCGAGAAGCGTCCTTCCAATTGTGTCGCAGAGAAGCAGGAACACCGCGCCCATGAGGATTGAACCGGGCAGCGCGTGGCGGCTGTCCGCACCGAAAAGCCTCCTCGCCAAGTGGGGGATGATCAAACCGATCCATCCCACCAGCCCTGTGACGGAAATGACGACGGTGGTTCCGACTGTCGCAACGAACAGGAGCAACAGCTTGTCCCTATTGGGGGAAAGTCCGACCGAATGGGCCGTGCGGTCGTTGAGCGACAAGACGTTCAACCGCCAGCGATAGCAGATTAGTATGACCAGGGCGACTGCAACTACAGGGAGTACAGACAACGTGTTGGACCAGGTGCTGTTCCATAGCCCCCCCATCATCCAGAACGTGATGTCTTGCAAATCTCGGGTAGGGTCGGCGACCAGCTTGAGCATCGCCAAGCCCGATGAAAATATCGCGGAAACTGCTATGCCGGCCAGGACGAGCCGCAACAGCCAGCCTCCAAAACGGAAGTTCCGTGCGAGGAAGTATGAGAGAAACAATGCCAGCAGACCAAAACTGGTCGCGCTGATCTGGACCAGCGTTGTCGAATATCCCGCGACAATGATCACTAGCGCGGCCCCGAACGCGGCGCCCTGCGATACGCCGAGGAACCCTGGTTCGACGAGGGGATTTGAAAACAACATCTGGAACACAAATCCTGATCCCGCGAGAATCGCCCCCGCCAATACTGCGAGGATGATGCGGGGAAGCCGTACATTGACGATGATATTCCTCATCAACGGGTCGTTAAGGATGGCCGATGGAGGCGTCAGGCCTGCCTTTGGATACCTGCCTATCAGTAGCGTAACCAACGACAGCACCACGAGCAGGATGCCGAACGCAAGAAGCAACAATCGATTGCGCCTGATTTGCGAGAGGTACTGTTCTCCTGTGGTGGATGCTGGAATATTCATTGCGAAACAGTATAACTATTGGAAGAGTGTCTGTCGAGGGCATACGAGAATATGGTTCGTGGTCGATGTTCAGAGAAAAAAAATATGTCAAAACACTCATTTGCCGCTGGTATCTCCGGAATGGGCTGAATGTACTCTTGTTCTCTCTATTTCGGTGTAGACGCTGATGAGCCGTCCATAAGGAAGCGGATATTTTTATGCCGGATATTGCCCCGCATGCTTCAATTTGCCAAGTTTGTCGATGCTTCTTTCCATTCCTGTCGTGATTTGTTCTTGAATTTCATCTAGCATTCGCTTGTCATGGAGGACGGCATAATCAATTATTGCTTTATGGTGATTATAAAAACGTTCTGAAAAAGGTTTATGGTAATCTTCTGTGAGGTTGATTTCCAGAAGTGTGCGGATAACAGGGACCAGTGAACACCATGCTCTGAGAATGGGGCGATTGCCAGCGGATTTCATCAACGCCTGATGAAATTGCATGTCAATGTCTATGCTGTAGCTATTGGGATCTGAGAGGAAATCCGGGTTGGATTCCCGTTTGTTGTATTGATCAAGAACTTCAAGCATCGGCAGGTAGGAGACGTCATCACGGGAAAGAATGATATTGGCCGCCTGCGTCTCCAACATCCCGCGCAACGCATATGTATCACGAATAATCTTTTCATCTATGCCAACTACGATGCATCCGCCTGAATCAAGGAATTCCACAAGGCCTTCGTTCGACAAATCCTGCATGGCTGTACGGATCGTCCCTCGGCTGGTGTTGTATGTGGAGGCCAACTCGGTTTCAAGAAGACGGGACCCTTGCTGGTATCTGCCAATGATGATATCTCGCTGAAGCTGGTTGAGGACTGCTTTTGCTATTGAGTCTTTGCCAATCATCGCACGAGAGTAATTGGTTTTCATGCTACATATCTCCTTGGTTGAAACATAGAATACCATGGTTAAAAAAAATAGTCAAATGTCAACATTTTATTCATATATGCTGCCCATTAAATATAATTGTTAACATTAATATAAAAATGTTGACAAAATAAAAATGCGGCGTTATACATATTGCATGCAAGCGAGTGAAAAGGAGCGGCATATGGAAAAAATAATCTTAGCGGAGAGCCTTGGACCTTTTGTACATGAGATATTCGTTAAAGCGGGAGTACCAGAAGAAAGGGCGACTGTACTTGCGAATTGTCTTGTTGAAGCGGATTTGAACGGAATATCAAGTCATGGCGTAATTAGGGTTCCTGTATATGTCCGGAGAATACTTCAGGGACTGACGGAAACAAAAGCCGTTATCACCCCGATTGAGGATTTCCCCGCTTCAGCGTTACTTGATGGTAAAAACGTCATTGGGCAGGTCGCTGGGGAAGAAGCGATGAGAATCGCAATCCAAAAAGCGCGGACAGTCGGAATCGCCTGTGTAGGTCTACGGGGAACAAACCATTTTGGAACTTGCGGCCATTATTCAGAAATGGCTGCGAAAAGCAATATGATAGGTTTTTCTTTTGTCAATACTACTCCGCTTGTCGCAGTCTACGGCGGAACAAGAAAGGCGGTGGGCAATAATCCTCTTTCTATCGCAATTCCTGCGAAGGAGCATTTTCCGATAATCCTTGACATGGCGTGTAGCGTCGCGCAGGGGAAAATAGAGATTCTCAAGAAGAAAGGGTTGGATATACCAAGTGGCTGGGCGGTAGATGAAGAAGGAAATCCAACGACAGATCCTGACAAGGCGCTAAAAGGCGTCCTGCTTCCAATAGCCGGTCCGAAAGGATCTGGCCTTGCGATCGCCATCGATATTCTCTGCGGCATTCTTACGGGTTCAGGCGTTGGAAATGAGATTCGGCATCTCAACGATCCCGAGCCACAAAATCTCGGAGCATTTTTCATCGCGATAGATATAGCGAAATTTACCAATGTAGATATGTTCTTGGGACGAGTGGATCATTATGTCGATTGCCTCAAAGGTTCTGCGCGTGAAGGCGAACATATCTTGATGCCGGGAGAGGAATGTTTTATCAACCATGGAGAACGCTTGATAACGGGAATCCCATTTCCGTCCGCCGTACTCGACGACCTGAATGAAGTAGCCGCCCAGCTCGGAATGACCGATAGAATCTGAGGTAGGCGAAATGAAAAAAATGGTCTTGTTAAGTCGTTTGTTTGATGCCGGGATGGATGTTCTTGAGGGGAAGGTCAGCGTAGAAGAATGTTTCTGCGATAATCCATATGACGTGATGGCTGTTTTGCAAAAAGCCGATGGCGTGCTGATTGGAAATCAGCGGTTTGGAGCCGACATAATCAATGCCTGTCCGAATCTTGGACTGATTGCAAAACAGGGTAGTGGAGTTGACAATATTGATCTTGCGGCGGCAACGAAGAAAGGAATTCCTGTCGTCATCAGTCCAGGAGCGAATGCCCAGGCGGTTGCGGAGCATGTCATGATGTTGATTCTCTGCGCCAGCAGAAATCTGATTCGGTACGACAAGGCTACTCGAAATGGTGATTTCGCCATTAGGTCAAGCTGTGCGGAACGGGGGCTTCATGGGAAAAGAATCGGACTTGTCGGATATGGAAAGATAGGACAGGCTGTATGCGCATATGCCAACGCGTTTGGAATGCAACCGATTGTATTTGACCCTTATCTTTCGGGACAGGACGGACAATTGTTTTCCCGTTGCGATACTTTGGATGATCTTTTGACTGCCTGCGATGTTGTTTCAATTCACGTTCCTCTGACAAATGAAACGAGGGGGATGGTTGGCGAAAAGGAACTTGCGGCAATGAAAAGTGGATCGATTCTCATCAACTGTTCACGAGGTGGAATAGTTGATGAAGCAGCCTTGTACCAAGCATTGAAATCAGGCCATCTACATGGTGCGGGGCTTGATGTCCATAGTAACGAACCTTGTTCGTCCGATAATCCGCTTTTCTCGTTGGACAATATTGTCGTAACCCCACATTCCGCCGCACTGACAAAAGAATCGGCGGATACGATGAGTATGTTGACGGCTGAGGGTATCTTGGCTGTTTTTGAAGGAAGGAAATGGACTCAGGTGGCCAATCCTGAAGTCCTGTAGCATGAAGGAGATGATTCATATGGAAGAGCAATTTGCGTTGAACAAGAAAATATTTGAACGATTGAATAATGGAGAAACCCTCATTGGGACCCATGTTACCTGCAATGATCCGCTTTTGACCGAAATCATTGGAAACGCGGGGTTCGATTATCTCTGGATAGATACTGAGCATACATATATTGAAAAAACCATGCTGATCAATCATCTTATCGCGGCCAGAGCCTGTCAGATTCCTGCGTTCGTGCGAATTCCATGGAACGACCAGGTCCTTGCCAAGCCCGTGCTCGACATGGGGGCGGATGGTCTGATTTTTCCCATGATTAGGACCGCGGAGGATGCTGAATACGCCTGTAAGTCCTGTATGTATCCCCCTTATGGTGTCAGAGGATTTGGGCCGAGGAGATCCACTCAATTCGGAAAATACAATACTACCGACTATATCAAAGAAAAACACAGGGATATTGTGAAACTGATTCAAATTGAAACGCGTGAGGCGGTAGACAATATCGACAAAATAGCGAGTATTCCAGATGTCGGTATTATTGTCATAGGTCCTATGGATCTGTCCGGAGCGTATGGAAAGCTTGCCCAGACCAAAGATCCTGAGATACAGGATGTTTACCGTTATGTCGCGGAAAGAGGTCGGGCGGCGGGAAAGCCAGTCCTTGTTTCGACTGGCGGCTACGATCTGGAGAATATCCGATTTTGGGCATCAATCGGTGTCAACATGATTACCATCGGAAACGAACCCGGATATATTAACGATGGTTTGAAGAAAACGCTTGCCAATTTCAAGACTGTTATGGAAGAATTCACAGTTTCTAACTAGTCGAGAGGAGTATGTATGAAAAAGACGAAGGATTTAGTCACTGGTATCATGGTGTTCCTTGTCGCTTTCCTGTATATCATCAATGCATTTTCAGTAAAGGTATTCACTGGAATCGGGGCGACAACCATTAATTCGAGGACGATTCCACTTATCTTTGGATTTTGCCTGGTGCTGCTCAGCGTATTACTTGTCGTCCGGGCGGTAAGGAGCCAAGAACAAAGCGGTTCTGGCACTACTTCCACTTTTGGTGAAAAAGCAAGTTATGCATCTTTGAGATTCAAGTATGCGGTACCCGTGACATTTGTACTTCTGATACTGTATGTCTTCTTGCTCAAGCGCGCTGGCTTTGTTCCCATGACCATCGCTTATTTGTCCCTTCAGATTTTACTACTGTATCCGGAAGGAAAGAAGCGATATTGGCTGGTAGCGGCTGTTTCTATAGTTTTTTCTTTCCTGGTTTATGCCTTGTTCGTCTATTGCCTTAACGTCCCGCTTCCATCTGGCATTATGCCGTTTTAAGGAGGACTGCTATGTTTCTTAGTGGTTTTATTTCCGTATTTGGCAATCTATTAACGATTCTGTTGATTTTTCTAGGAGTGGGAGTCGGCATAGTCTTCGGTGCAATACCTGGACTGACCGCCACTATGGCCGTAGTGATGTTTCTTCCACTGACATATACATTGTCACCAATCATGGCGATTTCCTTGTTGATGGGTTTGTACATTGGCGGTACTTCGGGTGGACTGATTTCCGCAATTCTCCTGAATATTCCCGGTACGCCGTCCTCTGTAGCGACGTGCTTCGATGGAAGACCCATGGCGCTCAAAGGGGAGGCTCCCAAAGCTCTTGGATTGGGAATATTCTTTTCATTTTTGGGAACCATTTTCGGTTTGATTTTGATGATGCTCATTGCGCCCCTGCTTGCGAAGGTCGCGATTATGTTTGGTCCGTTTGAATATTGCGCTCTTGCGATTTTTTCCTTGTCACTGGTTGTGATGCTCACTGGAAAAGATATTGTCAGAGGTCTGATGTCGGCTTTGATTGGAATGATGCTCGCGACGGTCGGGCTCGCTCCAATCGATTCCGCCAAGCGTTTTACATTTGGAAATCCACAGCTTAATTCAGGTTTTCAGCTGCTCGCGTTACTTATCGGATTGTATGCGATCAGTGAGATTCTTAATGTCGCTGAGGACTTGAATAAGGAACAACCCCAGGTGTACGAGGGGAGAATCAAAATCAAAGGATTGGGTTTTTCCATCAAGGAATTCGCCGGTCAGATTAAAAACTTTCTTTACAGTGCGATTATTGGAGCCGCCATTGGGATTCTCCCGGGAATCGGCGGTGGTACGGCGGGAATGCTTTCCTATACTTTTGTAAAAAACCGTTCCAAATACCCAGAGAAATTTGGAACGGGTGTGATTGACGGAATCGTAGCATCTGAAACATCAAACAATGCCTGCATCGGAGGAGCGATGATTCCACTCCTCACATTGGGCATTCCTGGAGATGGAACGACAGCGGTTCTGCTGGGTGCTTTGATGGTTCATAATGTTGCCGCAGGGCCATTGATTTTTCAGAAAAATGGAGCTGTCGTATATGCGATCTATGCGGCGATGTTGGTCGCCAGTATCGCGATGTTGATTTTTGAGTTTGTAGGGATGAGGGGATTCATCCACGTATTGAAGATTCCTAAGCACTTTCTGCTGCCTGTCGTCATAACACTCTGTTTTGTCGGTGCGTTTGGAAGCTCGAACAGGATGTTTGATGTGTATTGCGCCCTTGGTTTTGGCATCATGAGTTATTTGATGAAAAAGGGGGGGCTTCCATTTCCTCCTGTGATCTTGGGATTCATTCTTGAGCCGTTGTTCGAATCGAATCTAAGACGGGTTTCGCAATATTTGTCCATTGATACAATGAGCTGGCTGTCTCATCCGATCGCGATTGTGTTCATGGTGATTACTATAGTTCTTTTAGTGGTCAATGTCAGGAAAATCAATGCCTCTAGAAGGATTGAAGATAAGAAAGATTAACGAAAAAAGGAGAAGGATATGAGAAAGAAATCATTGATATTTCTCATGGTGCTTGTTGCGGTCGCAGTCTTCGTCGGTTGCGATGCAAAGGATAAGGATAGCGCTTCTGCGGCTGCTTCAACAACTCAGAAGACGTCGTCAAGCGCACGAAAGGAAAGCGTATGGCCGGTGAAACCTATCAACATTGTCATTACTTCCAGTGCTGGCGGCGATGGTGACTATCTGACGAGACTGCTCAGTGTTCCTTTGGAGAAGGAGCTAGGACAGACGCTGGTCATTACGAATCTCGCCGGTGGAAATGGATCGATCGGAATGGATGAACTCATGAACACCGATCCCAATGGCTATACGTTTTTCGTAAACAATACATGCGCTTTGTCCGCAAACGAGGCGAATGGGCTTGTTGATTATGACTACACGGTATCCGCTCCAGTTGGCGTGTTCGCAAAGCATAGTGGAGAAATGATTTGGGTTCGGTCTGATTCTCCCTATCAGACCATGGAGGATTTGGTTGATGCGACAAAAGCCAATCCGGGGAAGGTCAAGCTCGGTGTGAGCATGGGGGGGTCGGTTTATGCCGCCGCTTTGATGCTTCAAAGGGCAGGGGCGCAGTTTTCGCTTGTTGATGCGAGCGATGGGTCGGAAAGAATCATAGCGCTTCTTGGAAAGCAGGTGGATTGTTGTATCGCTGGATATGGGATTGGAAAGGAATATATCGAAAGTGGAGATCTTCGTCCGTTGTGTACTTTGATGGGCTCGCGTTCAGCAGCTTTGCCTGATGTACCGACTGCTGTTGAAGCAGGGGTTCCCGGTCTTGTCGTCAACAACTTGTTCTTATTGTTGGCGCCAAAAGGCACTGATGTCGCGATCATCGAAAAGTTCAATGATGCGATTCTGAAAGTTATAAATGAAAACAAGGACTATGCCGCCAGCGTAACCAAATACAGCGGGCAGGACGCTTATGCGCTCAATGTCTCGGATACTGTGGAAGTCCTTAATGCGACTCGCGATCAGTTTATGTCGATTAGTGATTTGCTGAGAAAGTAGCGACTGGTGGCATATGAAACGGGGGCTCCAGTATACAAGGAGCCCCCGTTTCATATGAGGGTTGGTGCCTCCTGCCGTAGTCAGTTCGCGGTGACTGAGGTTCTGTATGCGCCAAGAAGCGTATCGATGATCGCCTCATCCTCCACGTTGTAAAAATCCCGATAAAAGGATGCGATCTCCCGCTCCATGTCGAATTGTGGGAATAATCGAGGGTGGAGGTCGTGCGCCAACCATTGGAGGCTGAGTATCCAGCGGCTATCTGGCTGGGTGTAGCTCACGTAGTCCGCGGGAGTCGCCCTTGCCTGATGGGACTGGACCGCCTTGAGTTCTGCCCAACTCGGGTCGGAATAGATTTGCTTCAGGAACTTGTCCGCGGGAGTCTTGTAGCTGACGATATATACATAGTCAGGATTCCACGTCGCGATTTGCTCAAACGAGACCTTTGTCCATGTTTTTGAGGCGGAGCCCGAGCCTTTCCATACCGGAATACCACCCGCGGCTTCAACCATGGCGGTCTGGATCCATGAATCGGGACAAACTTCGAAAGCGGCAATTCCGTCAGTTACGCTGAATTGCAGGACCAGGACGGTCGGCCTGTCGTTTTCCGTCAGCGTTTCCGTCATTTGCCTGACATTTTCTTTCCGCCTGTCATACAGGGTGATGACTTCTTGGGCCCTCGCTTCGTTCCCGAGAAGCTTGCCCAATTGCAGCAGCTCCTCGTTCCATGCCTCCGCGGATTCCAAGTCCATGGTGAAGCTAGGGATGCCCAGTTGATCAAGTTTTTTTGCTGTGCCCTCGAAGTTGGAAGTCTTCATCAGCACCAGATCAGGATCATAGCTGGCGATTTCCTCCGCGCTGGCGTTTTGGGGAATCCTTTTACTATCCTTGAGTTGCGGTACGATCAAGCTGTAGAAGTCCCCGAGTCCTTGATCCGTCCTGCTCAGAGCCTGCATGATTTCTTTTGCTTCCGGGAACAGAAAAAAAGCGTCGGCCGGCATGATCGCCGCCTTGCCTGCGACAATGACCTTCCGTGGTGGACGTTGCAGGGATGTAGTTCTTCCGTTCGCATCCACCGCGCTGATGGGTGCCTGTGTTTGTTGTTCCGCGACGGCTTGGCTGGACAGCGGGGTGGCGATGACGAGCATCGCCAGAACAAGGACAATGCCGATTCTCGTAAAATGATTCATATAGGACTCCTGGGGCTGATTATTTATTCCGTTCCCGCCGGCCGCGTCCTCATGGCGGCCCGCGCAGTTTTGGTAGAGTGCTTTTGTTGCATTCGGTTGCATTCTACCATTGTATTTTCAAAAATAGAATAACTATGAATAAAAAAAGTTTTGTCGGTATCGTGACGCTGGATTCTGTTCAGACGACATATCCGGTCAATAGCCGTATCGTCCCGACAATGTCTTTATTTTGACGATTGCCAATGCGTGCGTAGGTCCACGATTTCTGATACGGGGTGTCGTTCGCGTCGCCTGTAGCTGTAAAAAGCGGAGAAGGTCGTCCGCTACAGCATGGGGTTTCAAGCAACCGCTGGAAAGGACCATTGGAAAAGGCTTCGATACACTTTACTACACTGCGTTTTCCCGATAATCTGTATAGCGACAACGAAAAGAGGTAATCCGATGGAATATGGTACATTGGTTGAAGATATCGCCCGCTTGAGAAAGTCGTTCCGAACACTCTCCACTTCGTCCGCCGCGATACGGAATGCGCTGTTGCTACGTATTGCGCAAGGGTTGGAAAATGACAAGGCCACGCTGTTTGAGGCAAACCAGGCCGACATGCGGGCCGCGCAGGAAGCGGGTGAAAAGACGCCGTTGCTCAAACGTCTGAAATTCGATGAGGACAAACTCGCCGGTGTCTGCGAGGGGATTCGGCAGGTAAGCCGGCTGGCCGACCCAATCAACGCAGTGACCCAGCGTCGGTTGCTGGATAATGGGTTCCTGCTTGAACAGGTCACATTTCCCATCGGGGTGATCGGTATGATTTTTGAAGCCCGTCCTGATGCGTTGGTACAGATTGTTTCATTATGCTTGAAAAGCGGCAACGGTATCATTCTCAAGGGCGGCAAGGAGGCGGTTTTGACGAACCGCGCTTTGGTAGCCTCGATTCGCACATCCTGTGAAGGTTCTCCCCTTGGCAGCGACTGGCTGATCTTGCTGGAAAGCCATGATGATGTCAATGCGATGCTTGCCATGGACAAGGACATCGATCTGCTGATTCCTCGTGGCACCAATGCGTTCGTCAGATATGTGATGGATCATACCAAGATTCCCGTACTGGGGCATGCTGACGGTATCTGCGCCATGTACATCGACAAGAGCGCCGATCTCGATATGGCGCTGAAGTGCGCCGTTGATTCCAAAATCCAGTATCCGGCCGCCTGCAATGCGCTGGAGACGCTGTTGGTTCACGCCGATGTCGCGCAAGCGCTGTTGCCGAAGCTCGCCCAGGCCATGGCGGAGAACGGCGTCGTCCTGAAGGGCGATGAACGTGTGCGCGGTTACATCGACTGTGAGGTCGCGACGGAGGATGATTTCCATACGGAATTTCTTTCGCTGACGCTGGCGGTCAAGATCGTCGATTCCTATGGAGCCGCGGTAGACCATATCGCAGCCCACGGTTCTCATCATACCGACTGCGTCATTACCGAGGATGTCCATACTGCGCAACGTTTTCTGCGTGATGTCGATTCCGCTGATGTATTCTGGAACTGCAGCACCCGTTTCTCCGACGGGTTCCGTTTCGGGTTGGGGGCTGAAGTCGGAATCAGCACTGGTAAAATTCACGCCAGAGGTCCTGTCGGGCTGGCTGGTCTGATGAGCAGCAAGTGGCTGTTGAGGGGGCATGGCGAGACTGTGGCTGAATATTCAGGTCCCCATGCGAAGAAATACCTTCATGAAGAGCTTTCGACTGGCGGCGTCAGCCTCGCCGGTGTATTCGAGGAGTAGCCATGTCCGTGGAAAAACATCAGCAGTATTCCTCCATCAGCGCTTCCATTGATGCTTCCGTGCCCGTTCCCGCTGTCGTTCCGGCAAGTCTGCCCAAGAGCGGTTCCTGTACGCTTTCCCATAAAAGCGCCGACGCTGCGTCCTGTGCCGACGCGGATGATGTTTCCAAGAAAAGTACCGATGTTGTTTCCGGCACAAGTGCAAACGCTACTTCCGCAGATACCTGTTGCGCTCATCGCCTGTCCGTTGGGCCGAGGGATTTCTCCAAGGTCCGTAAGCTGGTGCTGAAGGTCGGTACAAATCTGCTTTCGGGTGAGAATGGCATCGACGAAGCCTGTATCGACCGGATTGTCACCCAGATTGCGACGCTAATGCGGCGGGGATATCAGGTGCTGTTGGTCAGTTCCGGAGCCATCGGCATGGGGGCCAAGGAACTTGGCTACAAGACTGCGATCAAGCAGGTCGCCATGCGTCAGGCTTGCGCCGCGATTGGCCAGCCGATTCTGATGTACAGTTATCGGGAGGCCTTCAAACGGCATGGAATCATCTGTTCCCAGGTGCTGCTGACTCGCAAGGACTTGAACAACCGCCGTACCTATGTGAACCTCCGCAATTCCGTGGAGACGTTGCTTGAGCTTGGCGTCGTCCCGATTTTCAATGAGAACGATACGGTCAGCACCGCCGAGATTGGTTCCGCGTTCGGCGACAACGACCGCATGAGCGCCATGGTCGCCAGTAAAATCGACGCTGACCTGCTGATTATCCTGACCGACATAGACGGCGTATATACGGGCAATCCCAAGACTTGTCCCGATGCTAGGCTTCTGCCTGAGATTCAACGTCTGGACGAGACTATCTATTCCTATGCGGGGGGGGCCGGCAGCACGTTCTCTACCGGCGGCATGAAGACGAAGCTGCTTGCGGCTAAAATCGCCGCCGTTGCTGGATGCGGTTCCATCATTGCCAGCGGGTATGAGCCTGATGCATTGATTCGGCTGGTCGAAGGTGAGCCGATGGGGACGTTCATCCATCCGTTGAAACGGCTATCGCAACGGGCGCGTTGGATTCTGAACAACTCCCATCTGGGAAGCATCACGGTTGATGACGGTGCCGTTTGCGCTCTGCGTTCCCATAAAAGCCTGTTGCCCAGCGGCATGGTTTCGGTCGACGGTGTATTCGGGGAAGGTGACGTGGTACAGGTCAAGGATCTGAACGGCAAGGTTTTCGCAAAGGCCGCCCCGTATTTCAATAGCACGGATTTGTCGAAGCTGGTAGGGTGCAAGAGCGGTGACATCGTCAAGAAAGTGGGGAAGGGGCATAAGGAGATGGTTTTCAGACCGGAGGATTTGGTGTTTGTAGACGATGCAGAGTAACTATCGGATCTACCACAGGAAACAGGATCTCGGCAAACGCATCAGCCAGTTGCATCGGGAGGAACAGTTGGCGATTGGTATCCTTGATGTCGGCACGACGCAGGAGTTGGAAAACAGTATCGCTTGGTATGTGGAAAACATGAACTGCTGCTTGCATGTCATCACCCAAGACGATCGTATTCAGGTTCAGGAAATGCAGGAAGCGTGGCCGGAGATTACATGGCTTGTCTTTTCTTCTGTTACTACATTAGGCGAGCGACTTAACGCTTTGGCCGATGAATGCTATACAACCTATTTCATGGTGGTCCGGAGCGACCAGGAAATGCTTCGTTTTGAAGGAACTGTACTGATGCCGATGATGTCACGTCCCGACCATCCGGCTGTGATAGCCCCGGTGCTTTCCAATATGCTTGGTGAACTGATTCCGTCTGTTCGTGCGCCGCACCTTCACGGCAAAGACCTCGATCCGATTTCTTTCATGCCGGGTTCTCACAATACCGCGACGCTCTATCCATTCCTTGGCTTGGGGATTTACGACAGGGCCTTGTTCCAGCGTCTTCGGGGCTATGATGAGCAGATTATCAGCAATTACTGGCAGTGTCTTGACTTCGGTGCCAGATGCTGGCTCTATGGGTATCAGATTCTGACGGTTCACACGCTGGCGCTTGGATTCCCTGGCCGTCAATCGGTGATAGAGGATCGTTCGGAGCAGCCTGGGGTGGAACGTTGTTATACCAAGCTGCTGTCCGTGCAGCAGATCGGAGGAAAGAATTTCGTCCATAAATGGCGACGGCATATGGATAAAGCCCTGTTGAACGATGAAGTCCGCAAACGGATGTCCGTATTGTTCAAAACTGATTTCTTTACGCTGATCAAGACCTGGAAGTCTCCTGAGGGGGACGCATGAGCCGATTGTTCCGCATATTTTTTCCGCTGACCGTTTTGGTATCCTGCTTTCTGTTTCCCCTAGGAGCCACCGATACAAGCCGTGCGAATACCGTAGGACCGTTCGCCATGCCCGTTGGTACGGTGGTTCTGGACGCCGGACATGGCGGCCATGACCCCGGTACCTCCGCCACTTGGCCGTTTTCCGGCCCGATGGACGAGAAAGATATCACCCTCGACCTTGTCAAGCGCATTAAAGGAATCCTCTCGATTGAGGCTCCTGCGCTGAATGTGGTTCTTACTCGGAGCGACGATACCTATGTCAGCTTGCAGGGGCGTTGTGATATTGCGGTTGCCACCGAACCAACTATCGGCACCAGCGCCATTTTTGTATCAATTCATGTCAATTCTGCGCAAACGACTACTGCTGGCGGCTTTGAGTTCTTGATCAAACCCCAGTCCCGGATAGTTCAGATACTTGGTTCCGATTCCCCCGCTTCCGCCGCCGCCCGTTTCGCCCGGTATTCAAACTCTGAGTTGTCCCGTCAGCTCAACCAGCAGAACCTTCTGCTCGGACAAGCAATGGAACAGGCGCTTTGCGCGGCCTTTCCCAAAACCCGAAACAGGGGGATCAAGGAGACCGACATCTACGTCCTGAACAATAGCCGCATGCCCGCCGTACTTGTCGAAGTCGGATTCATCTCCAACGAAACCGACGCCCGCAATCTTGCGTCACCCTCGTGGCGGCAGGAAATGGCTCGGGCTATCGCCAGCGCCATTCTCACTTTTTAATACGTCACGTTAACGCTACCGCCTGCGGCGGGTGGCAATCAGCAGACTCATTTTTAGTTTTTTGAGGTCATGCGAGAGACTGACCTTGTAGATGTGTGGATTGATTTGTCGCTTGTAGCTCTTGTGGAATCCTTTCAGACTGGCCGCCGCATACGTTTGAACGTCTTTGAGCGAGGGACTGTCGCCGACGCGCTTGCCATCCATCATCTTGCAGGAGAGCAGGGGAACACAGGACGAGTATTCACCCGCATGCATCACGAAGAAATCAGCCTCCGCAAAGGGATGGTAGAAGGTATAGTCCTGGTCATTGGATAGACGCTCATTGTCCAGCGTGATTAGATCCGCCAGTGCTCCGTTTTCGTTGTCGAAGAACCGCCAGACCTGTTTGACATCGGGGTTCGTCGTTTTCTCGAAACTATTGGAAATCTTCATGGTGGGGATGAAAATGCCGTTGGCGTTGCACTTTGCGCACAGCTTGTAGACACCGTTCAGGGAACTTTGCGTACCGCCCGTAACCAGATGGGTGCCGATGCCCCAGCTGTCGATGGGGACCTGGTCGTGGACCAGTGTCTGGATGATTTCTTCCGTCAGGTCGTTGGACACACATATCTTGGCGTCGGTCAGACCTGCGTCGTCAAGCCTTTTGCGGATGACCCGCGGCAGGTAGCTCAAATCACCGCTGTCGATGCGCACTCCGATGCTCTTGCCTTCTTTTTTCATTTCAAGGCCTACGACGATGGCGTTTTCGATTCCCGAACCAAGGGTGTCGTAGGTGTCGATCAGCAAGACCGCGTTATCAGGATAGAGTCGGGCAAATTCGCGGAATGCTTCAAGTTCGCTGTCGAAGGACATGATCCAGCTATGAGCCATGGTCCCCGCCACGGGAATGCCGAACCGTTTGCCGGCGAGAGTGTTGCTGGTGGAGACCGTCCCTCCGATGAAGGATGCGCGGGATGCCGACAACGCGCCATTTTCGCCTTGCGCCCGGCGCAGTCCGAACTCCATGATCTTGCCGCCGTTGGATGCGAGGACCATGCGGGAGGCCTTTGTCGCTATCAGCGTCTGGAAATTCACTGTGTTGAGCAACAGCCCTTCAATCAATTGGGCGTCGATCAGCGTTGTGTGGACGCGGACCAGCGGCTCGCCGGGGAACACGACCGTCCCTTCATCCATTGCATAAATCGCTCCGCTGAACCGATAGCTGCGCAGGAAGTCAAGAAACGCCGGATCAAATTGCCCCAGAGCATCTAGGTATGCGATATCCTCCGTCGAAAAGGAAAGCCCTTCAAGCTTGTCGATCAGTTCATTAAGCCCCGCGAAGATGGCATACCCGCCATTGAATGGATTGTTCCGGTAAAACATGTCGAAAACGACCTGAGGGTTGTGCCCGCTCAAGAAGTATCCCTGCATCATGGACAGTTCATAGAAATCGGTAGTCAACGCTGAAACGGTCATGTGGCCGCTCCTTTCCCCGTCGGGGGGACAATGATCTTGCCCCGGACAGAATCCGGGACAGCGTAAGCAAGAAACCATCCGCACCCTATCATGATAGGATGGAACCCAGTTCTTGCATATGAAAAAAACATCTCAAGCCCTGACCTCGCACTGATCCTTCTGGCTTTGAAACTCCGTCCGATATCTGCGCCGGCATCAGTCCTTCATTCGACGCCAGCGCAGCGTCTTGCGCAAACTCCACACCCGACACCAGCAGGCCCTACCAGTTATTGAGCGTTGACGCCACGACAACTCCAGTCCCTGGCCGATAACCCCTCGCCGGTCCACCACTGTTCCCTTGCTGTTTCGTACCGCCATTATGGAGATGACGCTTCGCTTCGCATGACTGGCAGAAGCTAGCGGGCGATGCGATCCATCCCCATGTACGGAACCAGCTTGGCGGGGATCTTGATCGAACCGTCGGCTTGCTGATGATTCTCCAGAATCGCCACCATGGCACGGGAGACAGCGACCGCGGTGCCGTTGAGCATGTGGACGAACTGAACCTTGCCGTCCTCATCCCTGTATCTGATGCCAAGGCTTCTCGCCTGATAGTCGGTACAGTTGCTGGTGCTGGTCACTTCGCCATATTCGCCTTCATCGCCGCGACCCGGCATCCATGCCTCGATGTCGAACTTGCGGTATGCCGGGGCGCCGAGATCGCCGGTACAGGTGTCCACCACCCGGTAGGCGAGGTCAAGCCCCTGGAAGATTTCTTCTTCAATAGCGAGCAGGTGCTCGTGGAATTCATCTGACTGTCCTGGCTCGCAGAGGATGAACATCTCCAGCTTGGAGAACTGATGCACCCTGTACAGCCCCTTGGAATACTGTCCGGCTCCACCCGCTTCGCGGCGGAAACAGTGGGAGAGCCCCGTCATCTTGATCGGGAGCTGGCTCTTGTCGAGAATCTGGTTGCTATAATAGCCGCCCAGCGTGATCTCCGCGGTTCCGACAAGGCAAGTATCCGTACCCTCGATGGTGTAGATGTTGCTTTCCGCACCCCTGGGATTGAAACCGATGCCGTTGAGGATTTCCTCCTTGGCGATATCCGGGGTGATGAACGGCATAAAGCCGTGCTTGATTACGATGTCCATCGCATAACGCTCCAACGCCAGTTGGAGCAGCACCGCCTCGTTCTTTACATAGTAGAACTTCGGGCCTGAAACCCGTGTCGCCGTGTCGAAGTCCAGCAAATCGAGCTTTTCACCAATTTGTACATGGTCTAGCGGCTTGAAATCGAACTTGGGCGGTTCTCCCCGGAACTTGACCGCGAGGCTGTCCTTGTCTTCCTTGCCGACCGGTGCGCTGGGGTGGGCGTAGTTGGGAATCGTGCGCCCCTTCTGCTGGTACTCTTTTTCCAGCTCAGCCAACTCCGCCTCTTTCTGTGCGATGAGTTCCTTGATCGTCTTGCCCTCGGCAATCAACGTCTGGCGAGCCTCAGGGTCGAGCTTGCCTTTCATCTTCTGTGCGTTCTCGTTGCGCTTCGCACGAAGCCCCTCGGTTTCCTGCATCAACGCAGAACGGCGGTCCTGCAATGCGATGATCTCATCCACCGACACATTCATGCATCTGTCGGTGATGTTTTTCGCTATCTCGTCCCTTCTGGCTTTCAGTTCTCGTAAATCAATCATGTCCGTATCCTATCCGTACTCACGGCACGTTCAATGTCGTTGTTTCAGGTTTCCCACCCGTCTGCTATGATGCTCCAAAGCCCCGTGTCTTTGCAAGCCTTGCCGCCGCCGTTTCAGTGTTTTCTCGCGGCTTCTTCCATTGCCCTCGATTTTTGCGCCGCCGCCGACACCGCTTCCATCACCGTAGCGTCGAATCCTCCCTCGGCCAACGCCTTCATGCCTTGGATCGTCGTTCCGCCTGCGGAGCAGACCATCGTCGCGAGGTCGATAGCCCCTTTGCCGGTCTCCCGCTGCAATGCGGCGGCGCTGACGCAGGTGTCCCTGGCGATGGCCAACGCGGTAGGATAGGGGATTCCCTCGTCAACACCGCCCATGGCCAGGGCATGGAAAAACTGGAAGGCATAGGCGATCGCCGAGCCGCTGATTCCGATGAACGCCGGGAAATCTTTTTCCGCAAGGGGAAACGCGCTGCCGCAGGAGCGGGCGACCACGAAAGCTTCTTCAACGAACGCCCTGTCCGCGCCCTGCGCCGGAGCGACTGCGGTGACGGCCTTGCCGACCGTGGCGGCGATATTCGGCATAAAGCGGACGACCTGGTCCGTATCCAGCTCTTTCTGGAGAATCTCCAACGGTACGCCGGCGGCGATTGATATCCACTGGCGGTTCTTCGAGCCGGCCTTGCGGAATTCTCCATACAGCGTCGGCAACGCCTGCGGCTTGACCGCGATCAGAAGGATGTCATTGTCCTGTATCAGTTGTTGAAGTCCGGAGGCTACTGACGCCGGAATTGTCTTCGCAAGGCTTTGCGCCTTTTCGCCGTCGCTGTCGTGGACCATCACCTTCCAATCCGGCAGCTTTGAAAGAGCGGTGGCAATCGCTCCCCCCATGTTGCCGCATCCGATGAATCCGATTCTTGTCATATTCATGCCTCCGTTACGAAAATCTTACATGAATTATATAGCGAAGCCCTGTTTAAGGCTATGTCCAGAAGCTTTTTTTGTCGTCCCACCCAATATTTCTAGCCGTTTTGGGGTGATGAAAGCATCCCGGTTTCCCTCAGCCCTGGAAAATTCTGTTGGCGCATGTACTCGTAAGTGGCGATTGCAACGCTGTTGGAGAGGTTCAGCGAACGGGCTTCGGCACGCATCGGGATCCGGAGCGTTCGCTCTTCATGCGCCAGCAGAAAGGCTTCGTCAATTCCCGTGGACTCACGTCCGAATACTAGCCAGACGTCTTGTGGGTAGATGACTTCATGATAGGAGTGGCGGGCTTTCTTTGTAAAGAAGTAAAGGTTTTCGTCGCCATGCCGTTCCATGAACACAGCCACGGACTCATGTTCGATAACCTTGACGAGCGGCCAGTAGTCAAGCCCCGCTCGCTTGAGGTGTTTTTCATCGAGGCTGTACCCCAGTGGATGCACGAGGTGCAGCTCCGCTCCGACCGCGGCGCATGTCCGTGCGATATTGCCGGTGTTTTGGGGGATTTCCGGTTCAAAAAGTACAATGTGCAACATGATGGTAATCTATCATCAACCGTCGCATTTGGTAAATGCCGCCGTATCCCTCCTGTCCTGCCAGTGGCACAACGACACGTTGTCAATAATGCTGCGGGGACTACAAATCGCGATGACGAAGGTCTGAACGATAATCGCCTTTGCCCTTTTTGTGGGGGCGGAACCAATCAATGGCCAACCACTCGGCGACTGGCGGCCGACTGGCGACCGACTGCTGACCGACTGCTGACCGACTGCTGAACAACTGCTGAACAACTGCTGAACAACCCGAACCCACCGGGGCTGGCAGGGTGTGGACTCTCGTCATGACCAGGTTCAGAGTGAACACCGGTTGAACACTAATCGAGCCCGGAGCGAACACTGGGTGAACTTCAGGTAACTGTTTACTCACGATAGAACAGGGTGCAGTGGGTATGGGGCGAAGTTCTATCGGATTGGGTGTCGGATAATGGTCTTTTGTTTCGCCGGATCTCCTTTCCGCGGGTCAGAAAGGTAGATTTCGTGGTGGAACCGCTGAGGGGTGAAGTCGAGCGCATACCCGTTGTCTATGGCGAAGAAGTCCATCAGGCGGATTGTGGCGGGTTCATCATCATATGGACCAAGATGCAGGCATTGGACGCATAAGCCTTCATGGTACGGGAAGTATTCAACTGCGGAAAAGTTCTGTTTCTTTTTGTGCGTTGCCTCAGCGATGGCCCAGTCGAAGTCCTGTTTTGTCACGAAGTCGGGCAGCCGGATCATGGATATCCAATGAAACGTCTCTTTATGGGAATAATCAACGCCAGCGATGTCCGGCTGCCACCACAAGCCTTCCAACGGAGGAACTACGTATTCAAAATAACCATTGATCTTGTACGCACCCTTGTAGCTCATCTTGATGGTGAAGGCGATTGCGTAGAGCAGGCCGACCGAACGTTTGTATGCGCCTTCTTCTTCGTTTGGGTCGCCGGTTCCCTTGACGGCTATATAGGTCATCGGGGGAATCTCGATGATGCCGGGCTTGCTGGGCGGCTGGTAGTATCCCTTATATTCTTTTTTGTAGTCGAATACCATGTACTTGTTCTCCTTTCCGTCGATATATACCGACTTGCCGACAGTATATCATGTGAACTGGACAAGGTATGTCAGGTTTGGGATGACTTTGATACAAATTTTCCGGAACATTAATGTGTCTGGACGTCTTTGGACAAGTTGATGGCCTGGTCGGTGGTGATCTTCGCCAATAATGGCGTACATCGTGGCGGATTTCACCAACAGGTGGTTTTTGTTGCGGCAAGCGGAGTCTTTCGTCTGTGTGATGATTGTCTCGGGGCGGTCAACGAGTGGCGGTATGCTGTTGGCATGGAACTATTTTATTATATCTCATTGGGGTGATGAACTTACCAGCAATGGGTGATGAACTTACCAGCAACTCAATTGTGAAAAAAGTAGATAACAAATTATTTGATAACGAGATATTTAAGTTTTACAAAATAGAGTTCGTTTTTCTGATGGCGGTACGCATGAACAAGAAGTATCTGCAATTGGCATGGAAGTTGCTGAAATGAATGCGAATATTTTTTGAAGGGGCGGGGGTTGTCTCATAGGTGGCTTTCAGATAGGCTAGGAGAACCCTATACGCCATTGGTAGTATCAGGAGGAAAAGATGGATTTTTTCGAATTGTTGAAGGCTGTGCTGTTGGGTATCGTACAGGGAATCACCGAATGGTTGCCCGTCAGTTCTACAGGACATATGATTTTGCTGGATGAATTGTTGCCGTTGCAGGTTTCGCCGGCGTTCAAGGAATTGTTTTTTGTCGTAGTGCAATTGGGGTCGATTCTGGCTGTGCTGGTGCTGTATTTTCATAAGCTCAACCCTTTTTCTTTGACCAAGACTGGCGGGGAACGAAAGCAAACTTGGCTGCTTTGGGCGAAAGTGCTGGTCGCCTCGATTCCTGTTGGTGTTGTAGGGATTTTGTTTGACGACTGGATTAGCGAAACCTTTTTCCGTTGGCAGGTGATTGTTGCGGCCCTTGCGTTGTACGGGGTGTTGTATATTGTGCTGGAAAAGCGACGGGAGGGACGGGTTCCCCGCGTCGCGACGCTAGAGGATTTAAGCTGGAAGGATGCGTTTGGAATCGGATTGTTCCAGATGCTGGCGGTCGTCCCGGGAACCAGCCGTTCCGGTTCTACGATATTGGGTGGTATTATCCTTGGCGTGGATCGAGCCGTCGCCGCGGAATTCTCCTTTTTCCTGGCGTTGCCCGCGATGGCCGGAGCGTCGCTGATCAAGATTGTCAAAATCGGCCTTGGTTTCAGCGCACTGGAATGGACCGTACTGGCGATTGGTTGTCTGACTGCGTTCATGGTGTCGCTGATCGCGATCAAGTTCCTTGTCGGCTATGTTCGTAGACATGATTTCAGCGTCTTCGGTTGGTATCGTATCGCCTTGGCTGTCGTCGTGACGGTCTTTTTCCTGGCTACCGGACACTAAGGTTTAAATTTTTGGTGTAGGACTCAGATTTGAGATGTGCGTGTGGAGTAATGTCGGTGCGGTATCGTTGACAGGGGATTTTCCCCAGCGTCCAGCCATCATCTCATAAAATGGGCGGCGTCAGAAGTGAGCTTTGCTGTTTTTGAGCAACGCCCCTTCCCATATGGATAGGGGCGTCTGGTTCACTGATGATAATGGGCTGGCTGTAATCGTTGAAAGACTTTCTTATTCCCCAAGATATGCCTTGCGGAATATTTCTTCGCCAATTCCTCTAATGGCGACGGCATAGTTTCCGTATCGGTTCTTTTCCTGTTCCGCTTGCAGCAACGCCACTGCGTTTTCCGCTGTTTCCGACGCATAATTGCAGAAAACGCCGAACATCTCCATCATGTCCTCACCCTGTATGTATTGCTTGATTCTGCTAAGCAGCTTGTCTCTGTCCTGACCTTCCTCCGTGACATCTTCTGCGAGACGGGCGATGAGATGTTCGACTTGGGCGGGTGTCGGACCGTCATCATCGTACTTCCGAATTTTCAGACAATATGACAGGAAGGCTACGCATTCCCACAGTAGCGGCGTAAATACCACGTATTGTTTCGTGGGGTCGCCCTGTCCAAGTTGGATCCTTTTGAATGTGTCCCGTTCGATGTATGCGCGGGCAAGCGTCGTCGCGCAGGCGGCAAGGAATGCTGAGAGTTCTGGGTATGACATTTTCATGACACTACCTCCGATCGGAGTCCGATGGCCTGTCTTTCTGGAGACGGCCTGCCAGAACCGGCAGCGGCAAGGCCGTTTTCCTCTGTTGCGTTTTGGCCGGACTCTCTTTTGATTGTCCACCAGATTCTTGCCGAATGCAACCGGACTTTCAATGTTTCGAAACAGTATCAAGAAATTTGCGTGGGATATGCAGGGAAGGGACGTGCTGAATGGTGAAAAATCAGTTTGGTGGAAAACAATAGCCTGATGTTTTTGCCGCAGGATGCAAGGCTGTTGGCATTCATGATATATGGGGAGGTATGGTTCATATTTGAATTATATGGATGCCGGATCGAACCGTGAATGTGTGCGCTTATCGAAAAGATGGCGGTCTAAAAGTATGATGCAAAAAAGCTATGTCTTTGTTTTGTCCGTTTTTATTTGAAAACAGTAATATGCGAAAGTGAAATTCCTTGCAATTCGTTTGCTTGTATTTCGAAATGGTTTCGATATGCCATGAAAAATAAATTGTTGCTTTACCATAATTTAATGGTACAATGCAAATATCAGATGTGTCTGCAAGCGCCAATCGCGTTTGGGGGAGAGAATTTGACGTAGTTGCGGCATCACAAGATATGTACATGGGCTGTCATGTCTGTCATCCGGTTGCTTCTTCAATGGCTTTTTCGTACAAGCGGTCTTGGTGTTGTGTAGACCATCAGGATGTAGAGTGGGAAATTCCACAAAAGGAGAGAAGAAGATGAAAAAGTACCTGACATGCCTTATCGTTCTTATCTTGTTGTGCGGACTGTTGCCAGTATTCGCGCAAGGTTCCAAAGATGCCGGGACCGACAAGGTAGTATTGACCATGGGGTCTTGGCGTACAGATGACGTCGAGCAGATGAACAACCTGTTGGCACAGTACAAGAAGGTCGCGCCGAACGTAGAGATTCAGTTCAAGCCGACGAACCCGCCTGACTACAATGCCACGTTGCGGTTGCAGTTGGACAGCAAGACCGGTCCTGATTTGATGTACGCCCGTTCCTATACCGCCGGTCAGGAATTGTTCAACGCCGGTTATTTCTATGATTGCAGTGCGATCCCCGGGCTGATGCAGAATTTCACTTCCGCCAACCTAGCCCCCTGGCAGATGCCGGACGGAAAGATGTTCGCAGTTCCGTTCGCCGCGGTGTCCCATGCGGTATATTATAATAAGGATGTATTCAAGAAGGAAGGTCTGTCGGTTCCCCAGACTTGGGAAGAGTTCCTACAGGTATGCTCTACCTTGAAGAAAAAGGGGTATACGCCGCTGGCCAATGGTGTGGCCGACGAGTGGGATATCCTGGAATGCTTCTTCTTCGGGCTACTGCCCAACTATATCGGCGGTTCTGACGCCCGCGTGCAGTATGAAAACGGGTCGAAGAAGCTGAACGACGTTCAGTTCATAGCCGCCTATCAGGCCATGGCTGATGTCGCCCCGTATTGCCCGAACGGTTTTGGTTCCGTGACCTACAACGACAGCCAAGTGTTGTTCAATACCCAGAAGGCCGTCATGTTCGTCGATGGTTCATGGACTGCCGGCGTATATGCCGACGCTTCGTTCGACTGGGGGCTTTTTGCGATTCCCGCACCAGCGGGACGCGCCACGTTGATCTGTTTCCATCCCGACATGGCGATTACGATGAACACCGCTACCGCACATCAGGAAGAGGCCAAGGCGTTCCTCGCCTGGCTCTGCACGAAGGAAGGTGCCACGACCGCTTCGCAGAACCTTCCCGTAGGGTATTTCCCCATGATCAATTTCGAGATCACCCTTGAGGATGCCCATGCAAATGAATTCCTGGCCCTGAACGCCGGTAAGGATACCGACGCCCGCTTCGTATGGCCGGCCCTGATGGAGCTGTATGCTCCGATGAATCAGGCCGTGATCAAGGTGATGAAGGGCGAGATGTCTGCGAAACAGGCCGCCGATTCTGTCGCCGCGTTGATGAAATAGTGTAGTCCCTGCAATACGTTGGGTTGCCGGAGACTGCCTCCGGCAACCGTTCTATACCTTTTCACGGCTTTCTAAATACCGTATCGTAAGGAGTCCTGCATGATTGACAAAAGGCTTCTGCGTAGCAACAGACGCCAGGGCGCGGAACCATCGGCCCGGTATTGGTTGCTGTACCTCGTTCCCGGTATTGTCTTTTATGTTCTGTTCATGGCGTATCCTCTGGTGGATTCGCTGCGGCTCAGTTTCTTTACCGGGAACACCGCCACGACCCGGACGTTCATCGGGTTCGGCAATTTCGTCAGGCTGTTCACAGATCCTGAGCTTTCCGCCCGGTACCGGGGTGCGTTCGGGCATACCTGCTATTTTTTTGTGGTTCACATGTTGGTTCAGAACTGCCTGGGCATCCTGTTTGCCGTGATACTGACCAACGCCAACATGAAGGGGCGTTCGTTCTACCAGACGATCATATTCATTCCTACGACCTTCGCGGTATTAGTGACTGGCTATCTCTGGAAGCTGATGCTCAATCCTGTATGGTGCGGGGATATCCTGGCGAAGGTCGGTTTGGGCGTCCTTGTCCGTCCTTGGCTGGGTGATTCCAGTACCGCCCTGACCTGCGTCGCGCTTGTATCCTGCTGGCAGTGGATGGGTATTCCGACGATGATGTTCGTAGCCGCGCTTCGGAATGTCCCTGAGGATTGCTTGGAGGTCGCGTCGATAGAGGGGGCGAACGCCTGGCAGACATTCTGGAAGATCAAGCTTCCTTTGATCAAGCCGGTGGTGGGCATGATCGCCATTTTGACGTTCGTCAACAACTTCAACGCCTTTGATATCGTGTTCGCCATGGAGAACGTCAATGGTGCGCCGGGATATTCGACCGACTTGATTGGTACGTTGTTCTATCGTACCGGCATCGCAGGTCAGCATCCGATTGGTATTCCTGATACGGGGATGGGCGCGACGATAGCCACCATCACCTTCATTGTGCTTGCAATCGGGGTCATTCCGACGTTGCGCACGACGCAGGGGAGGGAGTAAGCCATGGCCAGTTCATTGAAACGGAAGAACCGCCATGTCGGTTCACATGTCGTGATGTGCGTCTGGTGCCTGATCGTCCTGTTCCCCCTGTGGGTGCTGGTCATCAATTCGTTCAAGACTAGGTTGACCATCTATACCAACCCATTCTGGATTCCTGAGAAATGGAATTTCGCCAACTATGTCACCGTCTTGCGCGACGGGGACTTCCTGCTCTATTTCAAGAACAGCCTCGTTGTGGTCGTCCTGTCGCTTCTGCTGGTGCTGGTCGTTTCCGCCTTGGGAAGTTATGCCTTGGCAAACTGGAAGGGCAGGTGGTCGCATGCGGTGTTCCTGTTCATGATCGCCGGTATGATGCTTCCGATCAAGATAGCGTCCATCAAGCTGCTGGAGCTGATGCGGGGGCTGGGGTTGCTGAACACGATCTGGTCGTTGATCCCCATCTATGTGGCGATGGGGATTCCTATTGGCGTCTTTATCCTGACCGAGTTTATTAGGGAAGTTCCCCGCGAGCTTACCGAGGCGGGGATTATCGACGGGGCGGGACGGCTTAGGGTGTTCGTCATGATTATCGTGCCGTTGCTCCGGCCTGCGTTGGCGACTGTGGCGATCTACAATCTGGTGCCTTTCTGGAACGACTTGTGGTTTCCGTTGATTTTCATCAATGAGGAGCGTTCCAAGACCTTGTTGCTTGGCGTAACCCGTCTGTTCGGTCAGTATCAGACTGACTGGTCGAAGGTTCTCGCGGTACTGACGCTGTCGGCTGTGCCGGTGCTGGTCCTGTACCTTGCCATGTCCAAACAGTTCATCAAGGGTGTGACCGCCGGAGCGGTGAAGGGGTGAGTTTTTCGTATGGTAGGTACGGTGTCGTATCCAATGTTCAGAAAATGAGGGCGGTCAGGATGGGCCGCCTTCGTTGTATGCTGGGTTTGTGTATTGCCTCTTTTTCCGGCGAATTGCAACGGTTGGACGGACGCTATTATATTCGCGGATTTATTTTCCACGCCTCCTACACCCCAGGTCTAGAACTTTGTTGACACCCCGTTTCTATCTATTTCTTGACATTACGCCATCCTTGCCGCAATGGGAAGGGTGGCTGTCGCTATGGTAGAATGTCCGAAATACCAAAACCGTTCAGTGCTGAGGATTCGCTTGCAACTTACGGCATTCTCATGGAAGGGGTTGTTGACAACCCCGGGTTGTTCAGAACCACAGGGGCTGGCGTAATGAAAGGGGATGCTTTGGTTCATGTAGCTCCTCCTCCATCTCTTAGTCCATCACAAGTTCAGGATTTTCTGAGCTGGGTAAAGTGTTCGGAGTATCATTTGCTTATCAAGAGCGTGGTATTTCATTACGAGTCTGAATATGTCCGCCCTCATCGTGCAGTTGTTCTTCCTAAATAAACCTGATGGAGAGTGTACGTATCCTTATGTTGAATTTTTGGCAAAGCACCTTGACAGATTCTATGGGTTTTCAGTATTGTTTTATATAGACCGACCGTCGGTCTATATAAAGGTGGCGGCAGTCATCCCCTGAACCCAGCGGGGACTGTCGCAAGGAGCATGGAATGAGGGTAGTGAAGGAGCGTGACGAACGCAGGAACGAGATTCTTGATACGGCGTCCCGGTTGTTCGCGGCGAAAGGATATGCGAAGAGTACCGTCAACGACATTCTTGACGCCATAGGGATTGCCAAGGGGACGTTCTATTATTACTTCAAGTCGAAGGAGGACGTGCTGGACGGTATCATTGACCGTGTGACGGAGCGTGTCATGTCCAAAGCGGAAGCTATCGCGTCGGACATGAGCCTGTCGCCCGACCAGCAGTTGTTCCAGATTTTCCTTGCCCTGCGGGTACGGGATAGTGTCGCCGATGGGTTGCTTGAGGAACTGCACAAGCCGGAGAATGCGCTGATGCATCAGAAATCTCTGAATTCGATGATTGAGCAAGTCACCCCCGTGCTTGTCGAGGTGGTTGAGCGGGGCAATGGAGAGGGGCTGTTCCATGCGGAATTTCCACGGCAGTACATGCAATGCTTTCTGACAATTATCACGACAGTATTGGATGAAGGGATTGCCCCGATGCCGGTTGAGGAACGACAGGAGATGTTCCGGGCCGTCATTTCCCTGCTCGGCAAGATGCTGGGCATTCCCTACGAGCCGCTTTGGCGGCTTGTGCAGCGGAATTGGCGTTGACGGCGGTACGGATATGAAAAAATTCCTGACCATCTGGGCTGGAGAGCTGGTGTCGAACATCGGTAGCGGGATGACGGCCTTCGCCCTTTCCGTCTACGTGCTACAGCTGACAGGAAGCGTTACCTGGGTATCGGTGGTGACGATGCTCGCCTACCTTCCCACGATTCTGCTCAGTCCGATTGGAGGGCTTCTCGCGGATCGGTTCGACCGGCGGCTGATGATGATTTGCGGCGACCTGTTCTCCGCGCTGGGGCTTGTGTATATCTTGGTCAGCATCAAGACCGGCCATGGAGGGCTTGCTCCGATTCTCGTCGGGGTTGTTGTCAATTCAGTGTTCATTTCCCTGCTCGACCCCTCCTACAAGGCGACTGTGACCGACCTGCTGACCTCCGAGGAATATGCGAAGGCGAGCGGTCTGGTCCAGATGGCGTCGAACGCCAAGTATCTGGTTTCACCGGCTCTCGCCGGACTGCTTCTTGGAATTGCCGATATCAGCGTGATCCTCATGATAGACATCTGCACCATATTCGTGACGGTATTCGCGGTTATGAGCGTCAGAAAGAGCATCGCGGCCGTCAAACCTAAAAGCGATACGTTCCATTTCATCGCAGAGATGAAAGAGGGCTTGCGGACTATCACTTCGAACAAGGGCGTACTGCTGCTTGTCGTACTCATGGCATTCATGTGCTTTTTCATCGGGTTCATTCAGACGCTGATGATTCCGATGGTCCTGCCGCTCAGCGATACCCGGACGGTCGGAATCTTTGAATCGGTCAGCGCCGTAGGGATGCTGGCGGGGAGCGTCGCAATCGGAATTCGGGGAATCAAACGGCATCATGCGAAAATCCTTGTCGTCGCGCTGGTCTTTTGCGGCGGGTTCATGGCCCTGACCGGTTGCAGTACGAACCTGCTGTTCATTCTTGTGGCTTGCGTGCTGTTCTTCGCTACGCTTCCGTTCGTAAATACTTGCGCCGATGTGTTGATACGTGTGAGTATTCCGAATGAAACGCAGGGGCGGGCCTGGGGCATGATCAGTCTTCTGACGCAGATTGGCTACGTAGCCGTCTACGCAAGTTGCGGCGTTCTCGCCGACCATATGTTTGAACCGATGCTCCAAAAAAATGGCGCTCTCGCCCAAAGCGTGGGGAGGATTATCGGAACGGGGGCGGGGCGGGGGATCGGATTCATGCTGATGCTCGCGGGACTGGCTATGGTGGTGGTCGCCTTCGCCCTTGGCAACTGCGCCAGCATCCAGGCCATTGAGGTCAGGGACCGATGAACCTGAACATGCGGATGCTCCGAAACGATTTCCGGAGGAATCGAGGGATCAACCTCTCCCTGCTGCTGTTCATGGCGCTGGCGACCGGACTTGTCGTTGCGTCGTCCGTCGTCGTGACGCAGTTGTTTACGTCCATGACGGAGATGTACCGTATCGCGGCGCCCCCGCATTTTCTCCAAATGCATATCGGACCATTGAACCAACGCGATATCGACGATTTCAACGCGGGATACCCCGGCCTTGTCGCAGCCCAGACTGTGCCGATGATTGATGTTCATGGCGAAGATCTAACGGTAATAGGCTCCGGGCCGAACGCCGGGAATGTTTTTGATTTATCCGATTGTCGGCTCGATATCGGTTTGGTACGACAGAATTCTGAGCGAGACTTGCTTTTGGATGCCGACCGCAGGCCCGTTGCGTTGGCAGCGGGGGAAATCGGCGTTCCGGTAATCCTGCTGGACGCCTATGATGTCGCCATCGGTGATACGGTGATATTGGAGCGGGATGGTGTGCGCCGGACATTCACAGTGGCTGAATTCGTCCACGACGCCCAGATGAATTCAACGCTCTGCTCATCGACAAGGCTGTTGCTCAGCGACGCAGATTTTCTGGAACTTGTCGGCGGCATCGGGGAGACCGAATATCTGGTAGAGGCCTATTTCACCGATACCTCGCTCGCCCTCGGCTACCGGACGGCCTATGAAAACGCAGGCTTGCCCCAGAACGGACAGGCTGTGACCTATACCATGATTTTCCTGCTCAGCGCATTTACCGACATCATGCTTGCGATAGTGTTCCTGACGGTAAGTCTTCTGCTGGTGCTGGTCGCGTTGCTGTGCATCAAATATACGTTGCTGGCCTCTTTGGAAGAAGAAGTCGGGGAAATCGGGACGATGAAGGCGATCGGTCTCTCCGACAGGGATATCGGCGGTCTGTATCGCGGAAAAATCCATCTGCTCGTCTTGATCGGAATCTGCTTGGGATACATTGTCGCCTTGCTGTTGTCCGACATAGTCATACGTCATGTGGCGGTTACATTCGGCAATCAGCCGATGTCCCCGCTGACTGTCAGCGTACCGCTTCTGGTCTGCGTCCTGCTGTTCCTGATTGCCGACCGCCATTGTGGGAAGGCGTTGAAACGCCTGCGTCGCCTGACGGTCGTGGACGCGCTGGTGACGGGCAAGGGGTTCGATGGAGAACGGCGTGGAAAGAACTGTGTCAGGGACGGGCTGTCCGCAGTGAAACATCTGCCCGTCGGCCTGGCCGTCAGTTTGCGCGAGGTATGCCTGAATGCACGGAGTTTCGCTATCGTATTTTCTGTAACGCTGATTGTCTCGATCATCCTGATCGTTCCCATGAACCTGTTGCACACCATGGGGGCGAAGGAGTTCGTCTCCTACATGGGCAGTCCGTCGTGCGATTTGCTGGTGGAGCTTGAACCTGGAGCGGAGCTTGGGCTGCGATACAGTACTGTGCGCGCCTTGCTTGCGGAAGCGTCTCCGGCTACGACCGTCGAGGAATTTAAACGTGTCCGCGTCTCGACCGAAACCACGGCGGGGCGTGCGGTCGTCGTACATGTCGATTGCGGTCCGTCCGCAGGCAACGAACTGCGCTATCTTGTTGGAAACGCCCCAAGGTCGGAGGAGGCTATCGCCTTGTCCGCGCTGAACGCCGATGCGCTTGGCGTTTCCGTCGGGGAACAGCTTCACCTGTGGTGGGAGAACCACGACAAGGTATTTGTGGTTTCGGGCATCTATCAGGATGTGACCAGCGGAGGATATACTGCGAAATCCCTCTATGGCTTTGAACCTGCTCCGGCGGAAAAATACAGCTTCGCCGTCAAACTTCCAAAGTCCGCGGATCCAAAGGCGACTGCTGACCGGTGGAGGGCCGTTCTTGGCGGCGGCTATACGATAGAGCCGATGGAGGAATTTCTGGAACAGACGCTGGGGGGTGTGACGCGTCAGGTGCGGTCGGCGGTTTTCGTCGCGGTCGCGGTAGGGCTGTGCGTTTCCGCGTTGATCATCCTTCTGTTCATGAAGCTGCGGCTTGCCAAGGATGTCTCACAGATATCGATACTCAAAGCCGTCGGTTTCTCCAATTCCGACATCAGGCGACAGTATCTCTACAAGGTCGGCCTTGTTTCTCTGGCGGGGGTGCTGTGCGGTTCGTTGTTTGCCAATCTGCTTGGAGACAATCTCGCGAGCGTCGTTTTCGCTTCTATGAACCTTGGTATATCGAAGATAGCATTCATCGTAAACCCATGGACGGCGTTTCTCCTGCTGCCCTCCCTGTTGTTCGCAGTATCTCTGTCCGCCACTTGGCTATGTACCGGGCAGGTCAAGGGGCATCATGTCGTTTCACTCATCAACGAATAAGGACTAATTATGAAAGCAGTACTCCAATCAACAGCTCTTCGCAAGAATTTTGATGGCATTGAAGTTCTCAAAGGTATCGATTTCTCTATGGACGATGATGAATTCGTCGCAGTCATGGGTCAGTCGGGATCGGGGAAATCTACATTGCTATACAACCTCAGCGGAATGGACAGGCCAAGTTCCGGGGCAATTCTTTTCGACGGCGAGGATATCTCCCTCTATGATGATGAGCGGATGAGCGCGTTGCGCCTTGACAAAATGGGCTTTGTCTTCCAGCAGTCGTTCCTGCTGCGCACGCTTTCTGTACGGGACAATATCATTCTTCCTGGGTTCAAGGCCCATAAGTCTCCGCGTGAGCAGGTCAACGCATATGCTTCGGCGCTGATGGACAGGATGGGGATCTCCAGCATCGCCGACCATGATATCAAGAAGGTTTCGGGAGGTCAGCTCCAGCGTGCCGCTATCTGCCGGGCGTTGATCAACCGCCCCCTGCTTCTGTTTGGCGATGAGCCGACTGGCGCGCTGAATTCCTCCATGACACAGGAAATCCTCGATATCCTGAACGAAGTGAACGAAGCGGGGACCGCAATCCTGCTGGTAACGCATGATGCGAAGGTCGCGGCCAGGGCGGGCCGGGTCGTTTTCCTGGCGGACGGCAGGGTTGTTGATGAACTCCTGCTTGGCAAGTATCGCGGAGAATTCCGTACCGATAGGGAGGAACGGACGTTCAAGTGGCTGGAAAAACAGGGGTTCTGAATGGCATGGACTTGCTACCATTGCCCCGCCGCCTTTCACCCTGGCTGCAATCGGCAGGAACTCCAAGGTTGTATCGCCGCCTTTGCTTCGGTCCTAGTACCAGCTGATTGTCAGCGATTGCAGTGTTCACTGCGCCGGCTGAAGTGAAAATGAGGCCAGTCCACCGCCTTTTTTCGTTGTTGTAAGCCATAGTCCGAGATTGACTGCTTTAATATCCCCGTTGTCAAGGATCATGGCGTAGGAATCATTTCCCCGAGGTTCGTCCATGGCTACGATGGTAACCCAATGCCATTCATCCAAACCCGGTTCTTTTCCGATGTCAAGCGTCAAAAATGCTACGGGGATGTCCTGTTGGAGATGCGTTTTGAGGAAATCCACCACCGCGGCAAGTTCTACGTGTGCCATGGGACCGATGTCCAGTTTGTCCAGAACTCCTCGATAACCATGGGCAGCAAGAAGACTGGGAACTCCTTTGAGCAGTAGGTCGGTCGTGGGAATTCCATGTATCGTAGGCGTTACATGTTTCCAGACTTCTTCCATTCTGGCTTGGTAGGTCGCTTTTGCCATGGGACGGGTTGCATCCGGTTCGTTCTTTCTGGTCTGGTAGATGAATATATTGGTGACGGTAGTAGGCCCGCACCCGGACAGTCGCTGCCACTTTGTATGGAACCATTTCTGGTCGCCCCCCATGAATGTTTTTCCGTTTGTGAAATCCGCTACTGTGAATGCTTCAATATCGCGGAGCCGGTATGTCATTTTTTCATAGTTCATCATGTAATGGCCTTCTCATGGAAATATACATAAAAAAGAGTTTTTATTCTCCCCTTGTACGTAAAAATGAACCAAATGCTGTTTGAATTTTGCATATCCAAGAGAAAATGCAAGTTTCGGCATTGCCGAAGTCTCAGAAGTTCTGCCAATGCCGTGCATATCCTCCCCGCCGCCAACATTGTCAGGTAGGCTACACCCTGCTGGCGGAACTATCGCCTCTCCTGTTGTTTCCACGGTCTTTTCCCAATGGTATTTCCTCTATCCGTTGGAAAATGAAACTTCCTCGAACAGAAAAAAGGTGCATTACCACTGTGCAAATTGCCAGACATGTGCAGTTGGTCATTGTCGGTGGCTGAAAGTCAACTTCTACAAGAGGGAGGGAGTCCCGGCAACGCCGGAACTCCCTCGGACAATAAGAGAAGAAACTGTATCCGCTCGTATGAAGGGTAGGCGTTCCTTCTGAGCATCGCTATCGACTATAAGATATAGCCGATACAGCCATAAATCGTTAGACATTCAATCAATATGTGTCTGGATATTTGACACAATGATCCAAATGTCTATTTTTCCATTTTCAAACGGTTCCACATAATATCGACAAATCGCTGACGAACTGTCGACATGGCATCGAACTGTATTCGCCGAATGGCTGTCGTATATAGGTCCGTTTGAAGCGATTATCGGGTTCTGACACTTTGTCGCGGATGTTCTTTCCATATTTCATCCGCCTTGACCGCCCAGGCTGTAGCTTTCTCGTTACATTTGCCGGCAAGCGCATGGACATCTTCAGGGTTCTGCAAATCCGTTGATTTCGCTCCGGAAATATCGACCATCTCCGGCAACCGAGTCGGATTGTCCAGCAGGGGACAGGGTCTGAGCATGTTGTCATTGAACGGCTGATTCCTGTGGTACGCCATGAATAACGGTGACTGGTATGCCTCAAGCAATGTCTTGTCCTTGATGTTGCTGTCAGAATAGTGGATGAACGCACAAGGTTCGATGTCGCCATTCGCATTGATATGGAGATAGTAACGTCCTCCGGCGATACAGCCACCGACATACTCCCCGTCGTTCCAGAAGTCCAATGTAAACAACGGTTTTGTTTTGCGGTATTCCCGTACCTTGTCGTACATGAACGCCCTCTGTTCGGCTGTAACCATCAGCTCCGGCACCGCATCCGCACCGACCGGCATATAGGTGAAGAACCATGCGAATTTCGCCCCTTTCGCAATCATGTCGTCGAAATACGCCTCACTCCCAATGACATCATAGTTTTTGCTGGTATAACAACAGGAAATGCCGAACGGAAGCTTATGGGACTTGAGTATATCCATCGCTTTGATGATTGCGGCGTAGGTTCCTTTGCCACGCCGGGAGTCCGTGGCTTCTTCAAAACCTTCCACGCTGATTGCCGGAATGAAATTACCCACCTCCAGCATTTGTTCCGCGAACTTGTCATCAATCAACGTTGCGTTGGTAAAGGAAAGAAACATGCAGTCGGGATGTTTTTTGCACATGGCGATGATATCGTTCTTGCGTACCAACGGCTCTCCGCCGCTGTAAATGTACATGAACGTACCCATTTCCTTTCCTTGTTTGATGATAGAATCCCATTGCTCCATGCTTAGGTTAAGTTTGTTTCCATATTCTGCGGCCCAACAGCCAGTACAATGAAGATTGCAGGCGGAAGTCGGATCCATCAGAATCGCCCAAGGAATGCTACAGCCGTACTTTTCCCTATACTCTTTCTGCCGTTTCATACCGATAATCGTCGCATTGATGATGAAGTTTTCGAACATCGTTCGTCTGACCTTCGGATCTACATCCGTCCACAAACTGCGGATCAACGTTCCCCAGTTGCTGCCGGGCTTTTGCATTTCCCTGCGGATCATCTCGATTTTTTTTGCCTGGGTGTGTTCTCGGTCATACTTGTCCAGCCAGTTCAGAATTTTGGGGATGTTCTCATCGGGATTATTGTCCAACCAGCCGATGGCCTTCTTCAACCCCCAGCTTTTTACAAGTTCACCATACGTCTTGTCCATGATACATCACTCCTCTCTTGTCATCTGGTATCTAAAGTATACAGACGGTTTTTTATTTGAATACTAGACATTGAAGTTCCAATGCCCAATTTTTAAACATAATCTGTGGAATGTAATAATAATTGCGCTAATGATATCTTAGATAGGTTGATTTGCCACTTGGAGATAGTTTGCAACGGCCAAATGCATTGTTGTTTTTGTTAGTATGGAAATCATCTCATTGAGCAGATATCGCGGGTTCTTTTGTGGCTGCGGACTGAGTGCCTTGCCAGATAATAGTATCCGGCCGATTGACAATGGACTGTCAGAGGCACTGGTGGGATGGAAGGGGATATGAACGTTCCATCAAGTTGCGATCAATGAGCAATGAACGTACCATCAACTAGCGATCAATGAGCAATGAACTCCGTGGAGAAAAATGTAAATAACATTTTATTAAATAAAGAGATATTACGATTTTACGAAGTTTGGCGTATTTTTACGGCAGAAAGGATGCAAAGGGGAGACGGTTCAGAACGCTTCAATGCCTTACGTCTCCACGACTGCCGCTTCCGTTCCGGTAATACCGACCGATGGTGTTTCTTGGTCATTCTACCGTTATAATCCGCTTAAGCCCGGCGGGGTCGGCGAGCGCCCTTTTGCGGAAGACTACGCCTCCGAGCAGCATCAGTGCCGCCCCTGAACCGATCATCAGCCATTGGACCGGTATCTTGTCCGCCAACGGGCCGTAGACCAGCATGCTTGCCGGCGCCACCAGATTGCTGATGATGCTCCAAAGTGAAAACACCCGTCCGAGGTACTGCTGCTCGACCACCTCCTGGATCAGTACGGTGGAGGCCGTTCCCATCAACGGCATGAACAAGCCTGCGATGAGCATCATTGACAAATAGAATGGAAAACTAGTGGCGAATCCCATCAATGCGAAGGTAAGTCCGAACCACACTGCGCCGAACGCCATCGTCGTGAACCGATTCTTCCAGCCTCCCCAGATAGAGACGGACACGCCGCCGATCAGGGTTCCGACCGACCAAGCCAATTCATTCGCCGTCAGATACCACACCTCAGAACCGAATGTACGTTCGACCAGCAACGGGGTCAGGAAAATAGCGGGGGACATCAACAGGATGTAAAAGGCGAAAAACAATAATTCCGCTGAGACTACTTTATGCCCTTTCGCATACAGTATCCCTTGCTTCAGATCCTGCCAGAGCGTCAGTTTTGTCGCAATCCGCTCATGAGTCTTAATCCGTAGCGCAAGCATGATGACGATGGCGAATGCCGCCGTGACCACATCGACGAGCAACGACCAGTTGAACCCCATCACCGTAAGAATCAGGCCTCCGACCGCCGGAGATACCAGCGTGATCATTGAGTTGAGCGTGCTGTTGATTCCATTGAATCTGGTCAGTTTCTCCTGCGGGACTATCTGGGGAAGGATCGCCTGTACAGCCGGGGTCTGTACCCCTTGTCCCGCCGACCTGACGCACAGGACGAAGTAGATCATCCACAACGATTGATAGCCGTTGAAGAGAAACCCGGCGAGAACCAGCGTCGCGACCGCGATGAACAAATCCGCGCCGACAATCAGCGCTTTGCGGTTGTAGCGGTCCGCCCATACTCCGCCGAACAAGGAGACGACCATATGCGGCAGGCAGGTACATAGAACCGAGATCATCATGACTTTTCCGGATGAAGTCCGTAGCGTCAGCTGCCATGTGATGGAATAGCTGACGATCATGGAGCCGAACAGAGAAATCGTTTGGCTTGCAAGAAAAAAGATGGCCGTAGGCAACCATCGTCTTTTGTATTGGATATGTTCTACTTGATTCAAGTTTTTTTCTCCGATTCCTGTTGGAGAACGACGAAACGCTTCCGAAACAAAACGAAGGAAGCGATTGAAATTGCATCGCCGACAGGAAAGATACATCCGTCTCCACGACGTGGCATTGACGGATACTACCGGCGGAACGCCGGTACGGACACTGTTGAGCATGAGGCCGCTAGTCGCGGCGAATTAAAACAATGGAACTACACATGTTCATTCCTTTTGGGGAGAATAGTATGGATAGCAAAGCATGAAACAACAGATACCGTCAAGTGCAGTGCCTGGTTGGACTTGGAAATTCTGATTTCAGGGAGGAAGCATCCAGTTTCGTATTGGCGGTATCTCGTAAGGGGGAGGAACTTTGACGATTAGCACGGTGCTGTGAATCGCAGACTGCATTCAAGAAGGATCCTCTACAGTATCGGCTGGAGACATTTCCTTGCCGGGGCGGTGTTGCTGCGGCTGATTGTATTTGTTGACGCCGGGGACATACCCGTCCATGTTCGTCGCTTTAAGGATTTCCCGGCCCTTGCTGTTGAGCCTGAGTACGACCTTCTCGATCTCCCGCTTCTTTTTGTTCGCGTCCTCGAACAGTTCTTCCTGCATCGGAACGTCGCCCTTGTACGTCTGGTACAACCCGACGCCGAGCAACCGGACCGGGACGCCTTGCTTCCATTTCGACGACAGCAACTCCTTGGAAATCTCGTAGACCTGTTCCGCGCTGTAGAGCGGGGTGGTCGGCGTCCGTTGTACGCTGATCGTCGTAAAGTCGCTGAACCGGAGCTTGATGCCCACAGTCCTGCCCATCACCTGCTCGTCCAGTGACCTGAACATGACCTCGTGGCTCATCTGAAGAAGGCATTGCGAGAGGATGTCTTCGTCGGAGACATCGACGGGGAAAGTCTGTTCACTGCTGATGGAGTGGCTTTTCGCTTCTCCCGCGTGCATGCCTGGATCGATGCCGCGGCATACCTTGTACAAATATTCCCCCTGGGCCTGTCCAAAATTCCGTTGCAACGTCTCCATGGAATATTCTCGCAACTGCGCAGCGGTGCCGATATGGTATTTCGCCAAAGCGTCGAGGGTGCTTTTGCCGATTCCCCAGAGCTTTTTGAGTCCGATGGCATCGATGAACTCAATCTCCCGCCCCGGGGAAATCCTGCATAGTCCGTCCGGCTTTCGATAGTCGCTGGCCAGCTTCGCGATGAACCTGGAGGGACCGATTCCGACCGAAATCGTCAATTGCGTTTCATCCTTTATCCGTTGCTTCAATACCCTCGCGGCATCCCTGGGAAGTCCGTACAGCCGACGGGTTCCCGTCATGTCGAGAAACGCTTCGTCGATGGAGACTTGGGTGATGTCGGGACTGAATTCCTCGAAGATCTTCATGATTTGATGGCTGACCTTGCTGTACAGGGACATATGTCCGGGTACTACGATGGCATGAGGACATAGCCGCAGGGCTTGAGCCATCGGCATGGCGGAATGCACACCGTATTTCCTTGCTTCATAGGAACAGGTCGAAGCGACGCTCCTTGGGCCCGTCCCGCCGACGATCAGGCACTTGCCGCGGTATTCCGGATGCTCACGTTGTTCAACGGAGGCGAAGAACGCATCCATATCAACATGGAAGAATACAGGTTCAAGTTCCATCTGTCAGTCCGCGCCTCCGTCGCCTTATTATAGCGTATGTTTCATTGTTTCAGTTCGTTTATATCTTTTGATAGCCTCTTCAATGACAACTTGTAGCATTGTGGGCATGTCATAGTTTTCTGGTGCTATCAATCGAGGATAGTGGCTTGTCGAAGTCATCCCCGGCAGCGTATTGATTTCGTTGAGCAAGATTCGTTCTCCATGCAATGCGGACGGAACATCGTTGATATTCTGGATGATGAAAAAATCTACTCTCGCATATCCATTCGCGCCAATAGCCTTGAACGCCAGCTTGGCGTAATGACGAATCATCTGAGCGTCTTCTTCAGAAATCGGCGCAGGAATCCGCATGGTCGCCGGCTGGTCGTCCCCGTATTTTTGCGCATAGGAGAGGAAGCCCGCTTCGGCGTGCCTCGGATCGTGGACCATCCCCGGCCCACCGACGACCAGCCCTTCGTCGGGCGTCTCCAGTACGGCGCATTCAACTTCCTGCATCGGCGCTACCAGTGTTTCCAGTAGTACGGAATCACAGACCTCCGCCGCCGTCGCGATTGCTTCCAGCAGCTTGTCCACCGATGTGCCGCCATCGCTGTTTTCCTGCTCTTGGCCCAGGTGGTCGAGGATTGTCACCCCGACTGAGGAACCGCCGGCTTCCGGTTTGACGACGATTGAATTTCCCAGAGTTTCCATGACCGTCGCCTGGAACATCTCCTGACGGGTGGTGGACAACGGATGGTCTGTCTCTTTGCGGTCGATGAACGAAGCGATGAACTGGGGAAGGTCGGCGTCATCATCATCCGCCAGCCATGAAAGCTCGTCCCTCGTCAGAAGGATGGACGGCACGACGGGGATTCCCGCAGTTGCGAACAGCCGTTTCGCGACTTCCTTATGCATTCCGAAGGTACTGCTTGGAGCGTCGCATCCCACGCAGGGAAGGTGGGCGAGGTCGCAGAGACTTTGCAGCCTGCCGTCTTCTCCCTCCGTACCATGAGCGACCGGCAGTACGGCGTCTATGTTCAATTTCATATGGCCGTTCCAGAGTCCTTCGCCCGGCTTGATGTAGATACCGTCCCGTTCCTTCGGGACGATAGGGCCGGGCAGGGCGTCGGTGGTCAGCGATGGATCTTGCAAATGCCAGGTTCCATCCTTTGCGATACCGATGCAGGTAATTCCGTACCCCGCCGCCGTCAATGCGCGAAAGACGCTTTTCGCGGAGTTGACCGAAACCTCATGTTCCGTCGAACGTCCTCCGTAAACCAAAGCGATGTTCATCATAGAAAGCAACTCTCCTTGCACGCCGTAAGTCTGGCGATTTCACGTTCTATCGTTCGCGTCTCGTTCCATGGAACTTTCCGTTCCTGTTCATATTCCATGCTCTGTTCATGTCCTTTGCCAAGGAACAGCACAATATCACCCTCTCTGGCATCCCTCAACGCTTGCGCTATGGCTTCCGTTCTGTCAGGAATCAGGTGTATTTGCCTGCGGCGGGCAAGTTCCGCAGGAATCCCGGAGGCGATTTCCTCAAGTATCGCCATGGGACGTTCGTTCCGCGGGTCTTCGTCAGTGATGTAGAGGCTGTCGCACCAGCGGGCCGCCTCCTTGCCCATCGGGGCGCGCTTGCTCGGATCCCGTTCGCCCGCCGCTCCGAAGACTGCGATCAGCCGTGCCTGCGGCGCCAGCTTCCGTACTTCGGAAAACAACTGGTAGAATGCATCGGCGGTATGGGCGAAATCGACGACGATGGTGAATCCCAACACGTTCGGTACCAGGTTGAACCGTCCTGAAACGAGCTTGATATCGCGCAAGAACGGAATCAGTTCCTCCACGGGTCTTTGTGCTATGAAACTTGCCGCGAGCAAGGCTTCCAGAGCGTTTTTCAGAAAAAAGGCCGGCCCCATCGGGAACCGGTAGAGTGTTTCTCGGTCTCCCCGCCAAGCCGGACCTGACAACTGGAAGTTGCATTCGTCCAGCGTCGCGTCGGCGACTGTCGCCGTCAGGTCGGGGATAGTGGGTTGTGCGTTCAGTTCTCCATGTACTGTCCCCGAAGATGCTTCTCCTGTAGTCACCGCACATGTCAGGATTGCCCCCGCGTGCGTCCCCGCGTTCCTGATTTGTCGCGCATAGGCGTTGTCCGCGGGAAATACCAGCAGGGAGTCGTCCGACAGACGACGGGCGAGATTGAGTTTCGCATCGACGTATGCTTCGATGCTCTTATGGAATTCAAGGTGTTCACTAGTGACGCTGGTATAGACCGCGCAATGGTACGTAAGCCCGGCGAGCCTGTCGTATTCGTCGCTCAGCGCATGGCTGGTCGCCTCCAGAATGACTGTCTTGATACCATTGTCCCTGCATCTGGCGAGAAACGCCTGGATCTCAAAGGATTCCGGGGTGCTTTGCCTGTATGGGCTTGGCTCATGGGTTGAGCCGTCATCCATGGATACCGTTCCCAAGAGCCCGGCGCGGATGCCGCAGGCATGCAAGAGCTGCCAAAGAAAATCGCAGGTGCTGCTTTTGCCGTCAGTGCCGGTTACGCCGACGAGCCGCAGGTCATGGGCCGGAAAATCAAACCATGCGGCGGAGAACAACGCGAACATCCTCCGCGGGTGGCCGGTGATCAGATATTGCACGTCTGGATGCAGGGTTTGCGGCTCGTTTTCACAGATGATGAGTTTCGCGCCTTTCGTTATGGCTTCGTCGATATACAGCGAGCCGTCGGTGTGGATTCCTCCAAAGGCGAAGTAGGCGCAGCGTTCCGTACAAGTCCTGGAATCGTAGGAAAGGGTTGTGAGGACGCAATCAAGCGGGCCCGCCGGAAACCGGTCTGGAATCAATCGGTCCGAAGGGGTAGCGAGCAGGGTGCAAAGTTCCGATAACCGTCTCATGCGGTTATGGTAGCAAGAATCGGTGAAGCGTGCAATGCGGATGTATGATGAATGGCTTTAAAATAACCGCCCCGTATCGAGGAGCCGGATGCCCTTGCATGAGAGCCCGCTATTTCTTCATCATCACCCCAAAACGGGATAGCCGTTGAAAAACTTTTTTGATATGCTTGCGCTTGGGTGTATATTGTAGGAGTGATTGAAGCATGAGTGAAAGAAACATAACATACAAGCCTGCGGGTGTCTGCGCGAGCAGAATCTCAATAATGGTCGATGAGAACGGCATCGTGACCTCCATTGAATTCGTCGGGGGGTGCGACGGCAACCACAAGGGCCTTGTGTCGATGTGTATCGGACGCCCCGCGGCGGAAGTCCGGGAAAAGCTTGCGGGTATAACCTGCGGATTCCGCTCCACTTCCTGCCCCGACCAACTGGCCAAAGCGATAGGCAAGCTCCTCGCATGACGCATGGAACTGTCCGATAGAGAGGTTTTAATGAGCGATAGGCGGGTACGACATCTTGGATTTCTGGTTCTCGCGGCCTTGCTGGCATCTGTCTCCGTCGTCTTGTCCGCGACCCCAGTCGAGTCCCGTGATATCCGCGCTCGGGGCATGGGGGCGGTGGGTGTCTCCCTGTCGGGAGCCCATTCTGCGATGTTTGCCAATCCCGCCGCGTTGTATTTCCGCGGCAAGGAGCATGATACCAGCTTCTACGTTTCAACGGGCTATGGAGACAACATCGTGCCATTCGCCGTCCAGACCGGTCAGCCCTGCGCCTTTTTGCAAAAACCGGTGCTCGGACTTGATCTTTCCTTCGCGGGACGGAACTTGGCGTTGACGATCAAGCTTGACAACCAGTTGGAGAATAGGACTCCCGGAGTTTCCTCCGCCATGTACAACGCATATTACTACTCGCTCATCCAGATAGACCTTGCCTTCGGGTACCGCAATTTCGGTATCGGCGCGTTCTTGCGGGGAGGAAACCGCTCTGTGCGTGAGAATATTGTCATTTCCGGCAATAATTCCTTCCTTGACTACCTGACCCAGTCTCTGTTCGAACGATACTCCGCGGTCGAGGGGTCTGAATTCTTCAATATCGGCCTTGGATTGCAGCTCAACTACGATTGGGTGAGCATGGGGGTCTGTACGGAGACTCTCGTCATGGCACGTGGCGCTGAATCGGTCGTTTTTTCCGGCAACGGCATTTTTTCGACCCTCACCTGCGGGATTTCATTCAGGACGCCGACATATACACGCGACAATCAGCTGAGTATGGTCGTACTTGAAAGCGCCTGCGATTTCTATCATTTGGGTGATGATGAGACCAGGGCCGTCCACATCGGCGCGGAACTGATGTTCCAGTTGCTTCCCAGCTGGTCCGTCAGCCTCCGTACCGGCTACGTCGAGACAAAGCCGAAATTGACGCAGATGTTTACGTTCGTCGCGGACAACGTGCGGCAGACCTTCGGGCTTGGAGCCGCGTTGGACAAGTTCAACGTAGATTTCGTCTGTGAAGTTCCCGTCCGTTGGTACCTCGGCACTGAATCGCCGACGGATTCCATCCTCTGTTCATTCTCGGTAAGTTTTACAGTCTGATTTTACCGGTAGACATTTTATTTCCAGACTGCCATTTCAAGACCTTGACATTGGTTTCTCTCCCCATTATAGTCATACGGTAGTGTTTTAGAACAAGCAAGGAGTTACTTATGGCCAAGGCACATAGAGGTACCGGAATCCGGAACGAGAAGAATCATGGTCGTGGGGATTGTCCCGTTTGCAAGCGCACCGCGATCAAGGTTCTCTACGAGAACGAGATTGAAGGTGAAAAGAAAATGGTTTGCAAGCAGTGCAACGCCAAGATCAAACACGCATAATACGTGTTCTAGCCTGCTAGGGAAAAGAAAAGGACTGTCGCTGGACAGTCTTTTTTATTGGACATGAAACGGGGCTGCGCCTCGAACTGAAAAACAGTTCGTGCGACAGCCCCATTTTTTCAGCGGGTTCACCGCTCGCTATTGAAGCGAACTAGGAATCTTGATCAGCCGGTCGGGGTTCTTCGCGTCCTGGCGGAACAGAACCGACGTGAACCCGATCATTGCCACGACTTCCGCGGAGGTAGCCGTCGCAAGCTGATCCGACAAGGGGCGAACCGCATCCTTGAAGCCCTGAAACTTGACCTTGACCAACTCATGGTGATCCAAGGCGTCGTTCAGGGCCGCGACGATATTCTCGGTCACGCCGCCCTTGCCGACCATTACAATCGGGCGGAGGTCATGAGCCTGCGCCCGGAGAAAACTTCGTACTCTACTATTCATACCAACGTATCTTACTTGTCCTTGTACTGTTGTGCAACTACAAAGCGCTTGATTTTCTTGGTACTTGTCATTTCCATCGGCTCACTGACGACAGTTACCTTGGATATCTTCTTATATGCTTGCAATTCCTTGTTGACCTCTTCAATGATTTCATTCATGCGGGCCTGAATCGCCTTGGCTGCGTCAACTGCGTCGGGGTTTTCCTTGGCCACTTCTGAACGATACTTTTCAGCGGGATAGATCAAGGCGCGGATGCCCTCGCTCCTGGTCTTCGCATCTACGACATAGCCGATCACGCAGATCTGGTCGATTTCATTGTACAGCTGGAAGTGGTCTTCGATTTCTTCTGGGAATACGTTCTTGCCGCCTTCCGTGACAATGACGTTTTTCGCACGACCTGTCAGATACAGGTAGTTATTTGAATCTAGATGGCCGACATCTCCGGTATTGAGCCAACCGTCGGCATCCAGCACTTCCGCCGTCGCCTCGGGATTGTTGTAGTACCCCTGCATTACCATGGAGCCACGTACATATGCGATACCGTTGCCGTCGGAATCGGGATTGACGATCTTCATCTCTACGCCGGGGATGATTTTTCCAACGGAGGTTTCGATATATGCGTCAATCGGATTGAGGTTGATGATCGGGCTGGTCTCGGTCAGGCCGTATCCTTGGACGAAATCGATGCCCAGTTCGTTGAACATCTTGAATGTGGACGCAGGAAGCGGTCCGCCGCCACAGATGCAGATGCGATTGTTCTCCAAGGAGAGGTTTTTCAGCAGAAAACCGAACATCTTCTTGCCTGGATTGACCTTGAAGACCTTCTTTATGAAACCGGAAATTCCCATCAAGCCACGGATCAGCCCGTAGACGAGGATTCCCTTTTTCCGCACGCCTTCCATCAGGGCCGCGATCATCTTGTTGAAAAGCATCGGAACGGCGAGGAACATGGTTACTTGACCTTCTCGCAACTCTTTCAGGACTTGGCTGATTACGAGCTTCTTGCCGAACACGATTCCCGCGCCGACGCTGATAGCCTCAATAAAGACGGCCAGCATGGTGTACGCATGGTGAATCGGAAGAATCGCATAGAATGTGTCGGTGCTGAAGATGTTCATGTTGCCCTGCGCCTGATAACAGTCGCTGACAAGGTTCTTATGGGTGAGCATGACTCCTTTCGGCGTTCCTGTCGTGCCGCTGGTGAACAGAATGGCGGCAAGGTCGTTTTCAGACGCCTTCGTTCGGGGCAGTTCCTCAGAAATCTGATGGTCAAGGATATAGTTCCCGCCATTGGGTTCGAGACAGATCTTTTCCTTCAGCCCGACGGAACCGTTGGTATCCACTCGGTTGATTCTGTCCGCGTCGATAAACAGTCTGGAGACGCCTGCGAACGACATCAATTTTTCCAGTTCATCGTCATGGAGGGAAATGTCAAGGGGGACGATGGTCGCCCCCGCGAACAGGACGGCGAGATACGCGATCGCCCATTCAGGACTGTTCTTGCCACTGACCGCGATCTTGTCGCCTGCGGTCACTCCCTGAGAAAGAAGGTAGTTCGCGACGCCCTTGATCGTTGACAATGCCTCTGTATAGGTAAACTGCAACGGCTTGGGGACGAATGCGCGGAAACACATGTTTTCCGGGTATCTCTTGCAGGTTATCTCGAACATCTCGGGAACGGTCGGCCATTCTCCGTCAAAATATTTTCCCTTGTATTCGGCTAGGAATCTCCAAGGCATTTCATCACGCTTTTTCTTGCCCATAGGTACGGCGCTCCTTCTCTATCATCTTCGGCTGAATTAGTACAATCCTCGTTTAAAACCAGATAATCCAGACGCTTTTTCTTATCTACTATATTTCGGTGGTGAAAAAAATTCAAGGCTTATTAGATACAAAAAATCAAAATCCGTCAACATGTCAGTAACATTTTTTCGCATCGACCAAAAGGCTACCATCCCGCTTGCCGCCGGACAAACGAATGCAATTTCCAGGCCTTTGGAATTTCAACTGGTTGCTGACGATGTGTCCGACTGATTCGATTCCAAAGTATTTTTCAAAATTACTTGCATGACCGTCCGTTTTCCCCTCATTTTCGTTGACCAAAACGAATGCCTATACTACAGTAACGCCCGAGGTAGTCCAAGATGCAGTTCAATACATTCGCCGATGTGGTGGCTTTCATGGAAAGCTTCAACAATCTGGAAAAGAAAGGTACCGACCACTACACGACCAGGACGTATCGGTTGGACAGAATGTTCAAGTTGCTTGGACATCTGGGGAATCCTGAACGGGATTTCAAGACGATACATGTGGCCGGTTCAAAGGGAAAAGGTTCGACGGCGAGCTTCCTTGCCGCCGGGCTTCAGGCGCTCGGATATAAGACCGGGCTATATCTTTCTCCTCATTTGGTGGACTATCGGGAGCGTTTTACGCTGTGTGGAACTTTTTTCGATGATGATACCCTGGTCAGCGCCGGCTGCGAGCTCGCACAGCGTTTATCAGATTTCCGTTTCAGCGACCAATGGGGGGAGATCGCCCCAACTACATTCGAACTCTATACTTGTTACGCGTTCCTGCTGTTTTCCCGGACAGGCTGCCAATGGGCGGTGATAGAAACTGGATTGGGAGGTCGGCTGGACGCCACGAACACGATACTCCCTGTAGCGTCGGTCCTTTGTCCAATAGAATTGGAACATACGGCGATCCTTGGCGACACCATAGCGAAAATAGCGCTGGAAAAAGCGAAGATCATCAAACCGGGGGTTCCCTGTTTCATCGCGAAGCAAAATCCAGACGCCAGAGAAGTCTTCCTCCAGGAAGCGGTTAGCCAGCATAGCAAGGCATACTTCCTTGATGAAGAAACGACGGACATCAACGGCATGACGACAGCCTTGGGCCAGCGGGTCGATATCCGGTGGGCCGATGGGACGGATACTGCGCTGACGCTGGACATGCTGGGGGAAGTACAAGCGGACAACTGCGCGCTTGCGTTGCTCACGTTGCAAAAACTGGGATTGTACAGGCATTGCGTTACTGAACCGGCGATGGAACGGAACTGGCTTCCCGGCAGGATGCAGAGGCTTGACGCATCAAGGCCGCTCTACCTTGACGGCGCTCACACAGTTCAGAGCCTGAGGCATTTGTTTCGCAGTTTCGGCGAACTGTATGGGCGTGAGGGCAATACGGTCATCTATGGCGCCCTGCATGACAAGGATCATCTCCACATGGTGCAGGAAGTCCTTTGCCAATTCGACAATATCATCATTTCCACGCCCGGAACTTATAAGGCAAGCGATATCGGAAAGCTCTATGAGTTGTTCCAGGAGCAGGCGAGGCTTTTGAATCGGCGGAAAGACATACGTCTGATTCCCTCCGCTAACGATGCCTTGCGGCAGGCTTTGGACAGGACTCCACAGGGGAAAGCCGTACTTGCATGTGGTTCCTTCTATCTTGCAGGCGAGATAAAAAAAGCATACGATGGTCTGCAAGAGGACCATGCGGGTACTGGTGCTTGAGGTTCCCCGTCTTCATTAGTTTTTCGACATGGACATCGTAAGGGCGGTCTTTTTTGCGGTTTGAGCATGCTCGCGAAGAGTGTCCCCGTGAATGGAGCGAGGCGAAACAAGTCGTGTCGTCGTCACGCCTCTGGCAAATTACGCCATGATACAATGCAAAGCGGCGGATGGATGCCTGTCGCATGATCCGATGAGGTGACATCGGCGTGGGCATAGAGCCCGGGAAGTACATAGTAGTTAGAAGGAGAAGTGGAAGTTGCTGGGAAAGACGAACGGAAGCGGTGCTGCGGGTACAGTTCTGTGAGGATGACGCCGGATACTTTCTTTTCTCCGAAAAGTTTTTGAAATAAATTGACGTGGATGCAAGGAACGGCCAAACGAGCATGTTTGCAATATGTGCGTGATGGAGTGACGCTGTAGGCCCGTCAAGATATGAGAAGGAGTCGTTATGTCGTTGAACTGGCGTGAAATCTCACTCATCCTCTCCGAACTTCCCCTGGAAGGCAGCACGATACAGAAGGCCACGCAGAATACTTTCCATGCGGTGACTTGGGATTTGTACCGGCCGGATAGCGGACGCTGGAGACTGTATACGGAAATAGGCACGCCACAGAGCAGGTTGCACGCAGTCACTTCGTTGGTTGCGCCGGCGCAACGGCAGAAGACGCCGAAACTTCAGAGATTCATACAGTTTTCGAGGGCGAACCTTGAAGGTGCGAAAATCATCAGGGTGTTCCAGTTTCCGGGAGAAAGGCTGGTGTGCCTGTATTTGGACAACCATGGCAAGGCGCTGAAACTCTATGTCAGGCTCTATAGCGGAGCGCAGGCAAACATTATCGTCACAGACGCCGATGACATCATCCTTGATCTGCTGATGCGCAGGCCTGGCCGGGATGAAACGAGTGGAAAACGGTTGGAGTTACCGGCAATCCGGAAAGATTCCGAACTGGTGAATGACAAGTTTCAAGTCAGAACAAGAACAAACGACAGCTTCAATCAGCAGATTGAGCAAGAATATGGCATCGAATCGAGTGTAATGACTATCGGGCAGCTTAGGGTTCGCGTGGAACAGCTGCGGGACCGGGAGTTGCGGAAGCTTGAAACGACAGCCAGATCCCTCGCCCGGAAACGAGATGAGAACGCCGGTTATGAAAGTTATAGGGAAACCGGAGATTTGCTCTCCGCTTCCATCCATCTACTCAAACCACATTCAGAATGGGTCTCTGTCCCGGACTGGACAAAGGAGGGGGCCGTCGCGACTATCGCATTGGATCCGAAGCTTTCCCCTTCGGAAAACGTAGCGGCGTATTATAATCGTTACCAAAAAGCGAAGGGGACGTGGGAAAACGCCTGCGTGGAATATGAAGGTGCGGTCAGGCATCTTGAGCAGGAGAAAGAAAAATTCGAGCAGGCGCTTTGCGACAGCGGGGACGTCGCAAAAGACATCCTCCGGCTACAAAAAATGCTCCAGCAGAACGCGCCTGTCCAGGAGACCGGCAAGGGGAGGACCCCGGGGCTTGCCTGCACTAGCGGGCAATTTACGATCCTTGTGGGGAGAAATGCGAAAGAGAACGACGAGCTGCTTCGACACTACGTACGGGGGAACGACTACTGGATGCATACGAGGGATTGTCCGGGAGGCTATGTGTTCATCAAATACCTCAAAGATAAAAGCGTACCGCTCGACGTGCTGCTGGATGCGGCG
>JAXEWB010000003.1:0-48212 GCA_034114085.1 Sphaerochaetaceae bacterium
GCATGCGGCGACACCATCCTATTTCCAAGGGTTGTTCAAATGGTATCACCGTCGCCTCTGCTTTGATATATGAAATTGTTGCGATATCATATATAAATGATGCATTATACCAACCAAGGAAGAAAGGCCCGAATACCAGAACCATGATTATTTTGCAATGCTACTGCAAAATAATCATGGTTCTGATTGACGATTCTTGAGAGGTCTTGCATCAACACCGAGACCAGAACATCAATTCGGATGTCAGAAATCTATCACAGCCTTAATGACGTCATCTTTGTGGTGCAGGCTCTCATCAAGCCCCCGCGCCAAATCCTGGAACTGATAGCGATGGGATACGACACCCTTCAGATCGACCTTTCCCGAAGCGACAGCCTCAATGGCCATTGGATAGATGTTCCTATACCGGAACACGGATTTCAGCGTCAATTCCTTGTCCAGCACCATCCCGATAGGCAGCGTCATCATCCCCGAAGCGCTGTATCCGACAAAAACAAGCACACCACCCTTCTTCGCCACTTGGATTCCGAGCGAAACGGTCTTTTCACTACCGGCGGCGTCAATGACGATATCATATCCTTTCCTGTCGCAAAGCCGCATCAGTTCGTCATATGCTTCGGCCGCGCCACCGTCCACTACGGAGCCGGCGCCAAGCTCCAACGCCTTGTCCAGCCGTTTCCGCATGACGTCCACGACCACGACAAAAGAGACTCCTTTCGCCTTCAACGCCATCAGGCACATCAGGCCGATACAGCCCGCCCCCATGACGACCGCGGTTTTTCCGAGTTCCGAGCCAGCTTGGTTGGCGGCGTGAAAACCGACGGCGAGAGGCTCTATCAACGCGCCCTCCATCGTTGAAACGCAGTTAGGCAGCTTGAAGCACAATTCCGCGGGGTGCGCGACATATTCCTGGAATACGCCGCCAACGGGAGGTGTCGCGAAAAACTCGACGTCAGGGCACAGGTTATACCGGCCGCTCTTGCAAAACTCACAATGTCCACAGGTTTTTCCAGGCTCAAGCGCGACACGGTCGCCGATCATGAGGGAGGAAACGCCCTCCCCGACCGCGACGACCGTACCTCCCGCTTCGTGACCGAGTACGAACGGAGGCTCCACAATGAAGTTCCCGATCCGGCCCGAGCCATAATAATGCAGGTCGGAACCACAAACGCCTACATGCTCTACTTTGACAAGGACTTCTCCGGGGCGGACTTCAGGAACGGGCCGTTCCACGAATTCGGTTCGTTCAAGCCCCGTCATTACCGCGACCCGCATCATCGTATTATCATTCATACTGTTACTTCTCCCGCCATGGAGCGAAGGCTTTCGTTTCCATCGGCATATATTGCGGAAACGACATATGCATATGTGCGTCCCGGCTCTACGGCGCTATCGACATAATAGGAACCCGCGATTGGTTTCGTATTCACGGGCGTATATGGACCACCGGCAAGGCTCCGATACAAACGATATCCCACAAGATCCTTGCGCTCACTGTATTTCCATGAAACATACACTTGTGGGACATCAAGGACGCTTCGTTCAATTTGACAAGCGGGACTTTGGTCCACAAGACTTTCTTTTGGCGCAGAGCATTCGGAACGCCGCACGAGCAAGACCAGACTTACGGCGTGCATCGGCAGTCCAATGGATTTCTCAAAGGTCGTTCGTCCCGTACATACATCGGGGTCTTCATACAGCTCCAGTCCGTCATGTTCCCGAAGAACGGCGATCTGTTCGGCGGAAAGCGGGTACGGGCGCCCCATCGCCAACCACTGGCCATAGGCGTTGCTATGGTCGGCGTCTATACGAAAATGAAGCACATCATACACGGAACCAGCATCCAGATGGTCAAGCTTCAGCCGTATGGTACGCTCGTTGACATCGGAATCCAGGCCATCTTCAAAGTTCCAGACCATAAGCGCATAGTCGGACCGCCCCGCCTTCGTCGCCAGAACACCGTATTTCACCCCGAACTCATCATCTGCGACATCCACCGCCAACCGTTCGTCTCCAAGCCGCCCCAACAACTGGAACGCATTGAACATCGGTTTACGGATGATATCCGTACAAGGGGCCCCCGCCAACGGCGTGAACTGGCTCCTATTGCCGGAAAAGAACGATTTCTCCCATGTAAGGTGGCAGTTGTCGCTATCGACGATACTCAGGTTCACCCCCAGCTCATCCTGTACCACAGAACAATATGTGTGGATCATCTTGCAGACGAATCCCGGCGCATAGTGGGTATTGCGGAAGTTAAGCCAGCTCTTGTAGGCGATTCCCCGGTTTCCGTCCCATACGATATCAGACTCATCGTTGAAGAATTCCGTATCGGCGAAACGGGGAAAGCGTTTGAGAATGGCGATATATTCCCGCAAGGAATTGAACATATAGTCCATCGACGGGCCGACCTGACCGGGAATGCCGCCTTTGCAATGGACGGAAATGAAATCAATCCTGCTACCATAGTCGCCGGTACAATAATTGACGCCGCCATCGCAATGCGCCAGGAATTTCTCAAACAGCCGATGCCCGTCCTCCCACTGCTGAACGGCGGGGCCGCCGACCTTGAAACGGGAATCCACGGAATGGACCGCCCGCTCAAAATAATCATACAACGCGAAGAACGACGAGGGATCTGAATTCCAGTTGGGATATTGTTCCGGTTCGTTGCAAATCTCGAAGTACCAGGTAAGGACCTCCTCGACGCCATACCGTTCCGCCCAATGCAGGACGAACGCCCGCACCACGGTCGCCCAAAGCGCATTGCTCGCGGGCATGTTGTAGTCCTGTTCGCTTTTACGAATGGCCGACGGCATGTATACGGCTTCCACGATTGGATGCATGCCATGGTCGACGATGATGTCATACACCCGGTCCACCAGTTCCCAATCGTATTTCAGGTTGCCAGCGTCGTCATAGGTAACGACGATATCGGCGTCGCCGCTTCCGTTGATAATCGGATTGCCATAGTCGGACACTCCGTTGACGACATAATAGTCCCCCTTCCCATGCAACGAGAAAATATTATGCAGCCGCATGTACAGGGGATGCCCTGCATAGGACGACAGACAGTCGTACATACGGCGCAATGGCGGCGTATATGTATAGTCGGCGTTGGCGTACCCTGTCGCCCTGAAGAAATGGGGAAAAGGCTTGCCTTGTCCTTGAACGTCTATCGAAACTGATTTGACAATCATGTCGGAAACCCTCCTAGCCTTTCACGCCGGCGTTCATCAATCCGGCTTTGATATTCTTGTTACAGAAGATGAAGACAATCAGCAGCGGAACGATGCTGATCAGCACCGCGGCGGTCAGTTGTCCATATTCCTTGAACAGATCATTGGAAAACTTGCTCAGCCCCAACGTGACGGTCTTCATCTTTTCATTGGACACGACCAGCAGCGGCCAGAAGAAATCGTTCCAGCTCCACGTGCATTTGATAACGACGAACGTCACCAACGGCCCTTTGATCAACGGTACCATGATTCGGCTGAATATCCAGAATTCGCCGGCGCCGTCGATCCGTCCGGCCTCGATATACGAGTTGGGAACCGGTTCAAACGCTTCCTTGAGCAAGAACGTGCCGAATGCGGAAATAAAGCTGGGGACCATCATTCCAACATATGTGTTGATCAACTTGATTTTGGAGACGACCATGAACAGCGGAATCGATATCATTTCCATGGGAACCATCACTAACCCCAGGAACAGGTAGAACAGGATGTTTTTGCCGGGAAAATCGTATTTCGCGAAACCATATGCCGAGGTCAGCGCGAGAATCAGGGACGGAAACAGGGAAAAGAAGGTGACGATCAGCGAATTGATGATGAACCTATAGAACGGCACCCCGTTCAGTTGCGACGCATAGCCGAAAAACACAGCCTTGATGTTGGAAAAATTCGTCCAGGAATCGGGCAGCAGACGGTGCAGCAGCGTCCTGTTGGGCATATCGTTGATTTCCGCGGGAGTCTTGAGCGCCGTAAGGACAATCATGACGAACGGAATCAATATGAAGATGAAGAAACAGGCCAGCAGAAGCGTGGAAACCACCTTGCCGGCGTTCTGTTTGATTTTTACGGTATCCAAAGCGCGCCTCCCTAGTATTCTACTTTTTTCCGCAGGAACAACTGCTGGGCCAGGCTGATGCAGAACAGCACCAGCAATAAAAGTACGGTCAGCGCCGAGGCCATTCCATAATTCTGATTGAACAGGTCCTTGATCATGTAGATCATCAACGTCTTGGTAGAACCGGCGGGACCGCCTCCAGTGGCGACGTAGATTTGGTCAAACGCCTTGAAAGCGAAAATAGTCTCCAGCGTCAGCACCATGATCAGCTGCGGGTTGATCAACGGCAACGTGATATGGAAAAATCTCTGGACAGTGGATACACCGTCAAGTTCCGCCGCTTCGTACAGGCTTTCAGGCACTGTCTTGATTCCGCCCAGCAGGATCATGATGCTAAACGGGGAACGTATCCAAAGGGTGATGATTACCGTAGCCCAAAGCGCCGTATCAGGGCTTCTCAACCAGGAGGGGGGATTCTGCATTCCCATGAACCGCAATACGCTGTTGATCAGCCCGAGGTTCGGGTCGAACAGCCAATCCCAAATCATACCGGCGCTGACCATGGAAACGATAAACGGCAAAAACACGATAGTCGTAAGCAGGAGACCGGCACGCCCCTTGAGCTTCGCCAGCGCATTGGCGACCCAAAGGGCGACCACTATCAACAGTGGGACTGTCATGATCACATAGAGCCCGGTAACGCCGACCGCTTGCCAGAAATCCGAGCGGAGAAACAGGCTCCGGTAGTTGTCCAGCCCGACAAACAACCTGGTACCCGCCAGAAAATTCACTTTGCTAAAGGAATTGACGAAACTCAAACCAAGCGGATACAGAAAAATGAACAGGTAATATATGAACGAGGGCAATACAAAAAGAAACCCCGCCAACGCATATTTCTTTCTTACATTCATACACACCTCCCATTAGGCTGAATGTGAACCGCGCAATGGTCTCCAGGAGGCACGACAGCACCTCCCGGAGCTTGCAAACCTACCAAACCTACTATTTCTGGTTCAGGACCACTTGCATCTTCTGGGCAAGCTTGTCCAGTTCGGCGGAAACATCGGCGCCGCCCAGCACCGCGGCGAAGGAATCGCCTACCATATAGGCCACACTACTCCATCTCGGTGAAATGTCATATATCGGGGCGGTATCTTTCTTCAATGAATCAATGACGGCCTGCGCATAGGGCATCTTACCGAAATACCCGTTGTCCAAGGTCATGGTAGCCGTCAATACCGGGGGATAGCCAGCGGGTTCATGGAGCATTACATCATACTCCGGCTTCGCCAGTTCTTTGAACAGTTCAACACAGATATCCGCATGTTTTGACTGTGAGTTGATCATATTGCACCAGATGCCGCTACCCGCATGGGAAATCGGATTCGCTACGCCGGAAATATACGGGACGACCATGAAATTGATATTCGGAGCCTTGTCCAGGATATCCTGGGCCAACCACCCTTCGCGGAAGATCATCGCGGTCTGTCCCGACTGGAACGCTGTCTCAGGAGCTCCAAAATCAAGGTTCACTACTTTATCCTTATATACCAGGTCTTTGTTGAACTGGAAAGCGGCTTTCGCTTCCGGGCTATTGACATATCCAACAGCCTGGGTCAGATCCTCCGACAGGACGCGACCGCCGAAGACGTGGATGAAGGGGATGAACTTTCCCGCGACGCCTTCGCCACCGCCGAGATATCTCGGATGATAGCCAGAACGGACGATATTGCCGGATGCGTCGTACTTCGTCATCTTCTTAGCCACATCGATGAATTCCTCAACGGTTTTCGGATAATCGGTTTCAGGATTCAGTCCTGCTTCGCGCATATAGTCGGTGTTGATGTACAGCAGCTGAAGGGAACCGCCTTCGCAGGGGAAACCATACCGTTTGCCATTGAACATTCCATCGCCAGCGAAAACAGAAGCCAAAGCGTTGTTCCAGACATCCGCGGCATCATCGGGGAACGGCAACGCTATCGGGTTCAAACCACCCTCGAGAGCCCAGTCGGAGGGACGGGCCAAAAACATGTCGGGGCCATTGCCGCTCGTAAACGCCGTCAGATATTTCGTCTCATAACCAGAATACTCAATTACTTCCGCACGGCAGGTCACATTGTCGTATCCAAGGTTCTTCAACGCTACGTTCGCCGTATCAGCGAACGCCTGGACGAATGCCGGAGACTGTCCATAATGGCTCCAGTACACTAGCTCAATCGGTTTGTCAGAAGCATTATCCTTCGACTCCGAGGAACCTCCGGCGAAAACAATCGTCGGAACCAAGAGCAATACCAGGCTCAATAATACAACACTTGCTTTTTTCATCATACGTACTCCTTTTATTTCTTTCTCTATCTCTCAACATCCACCAAAATATGGATGTATTCGTTGTTTTTGTCATTACGGGCGTTGAACGCCTCCTGTATCCGCGACAGTGGATAGATGCGGTCGATATACTCACCCGTTTGAATCAGTCCATCCTTCACCAGACTGATTCCTTCCTTGAAGAACCGGTACATGTCGATATCCCGTTTCGGTTCGGTGGAGAGTATCTCCAAACGTCGGCGATGTACGGTAAAGAAATCGACTTCCTCATGACTGATGCCGATGCCGCCGTACATGACGACCTTTCCTCCTGTACGTGTAACGTCAAACGCATCGGGAACGCTCGCACCTTCCAGCAAACAGGGGATGACAATGTCGAAACCATCTGGATAGTCTTTTCCGACGACCTCCTTGGTCGGAGTGTCCTCGGTAGGAACCTTGTAGGTCTTTGTCGCGCCGTATCTACGGGCCAGTTCCAGATTCCGGTCCTTCAAATCGGTGACGACCAGCTCCTTCGGGGAATAGAGGGACATGACTTGGGTCAGCATCAAGCCACTGACTCCCTGCCCGGTGATCAGGACGGTACGGCCGGAATCACATTTTGACAATTCAGCGGCGTGAAGCACGCCAGGAAGTATTTCTATCAGGCTGATGTCAATCATATCAAATTCATCCGGCATGACCTGCACATTGAACGGTCGGCAAACGATATACTGGGCATATGCCCCCCAGACATACCGGCAAGTAACTTTCTGTCCGATTTTCAGCCCCTTGACGTTTGCGCCCATCTTGTCGATTACCCCTGCGACTTCATGGCCAAGGCGGACTGGAAACGTCAGGAACTCAGGTTTACGATTCCCCCTATACGCTTCCAGATCGGAACCGCAGATTCCGACATATTTGATTTTAATACGAATTTCATTTTCAGATGGTTCAGGTATCTTCGCCGCGACAAGCTTCAACGTATAGGGCTTTTCCAGAATCGCCACCCGCTGGGTACCCGCGGCGGAAAAGTCATCTGTATATTCTAAATCGGCAATCTGCATCTTCGTTGGCATAGTGTATCTCCTATGCCTTTGAGTCTAAGGCTGAAACACATGTTCTGTATTTGTCCAGAAACGTCATGTTTTTATCAAATCAGGAACAATTGTATCTTATTTGGCGGTATTTTTCCGACCATCTTCGATAACTTGAATCAGTAAGGTGTTTTCAAATTCAGGATGAATCACAACATCTTTTCCAATGCCGGAACGTTTCTGCTCCCGCCATTGTCCAGGGGGAACCCCTACTACTTTCTTGAAGCTACGGGAAAATTGATGGATATTAGGATATCCGACAATTTCACTAATATGCTTCAGCTCGTAATCACCATAACTTAATAATTCTTTTGCTTTCAATATTCTATATTGTTCTGCATATTCTATCGGCGTCATTCCGATTTCTTTTTCCAACAGTCTGCTGAGATACCGATAAGAATAGGGAATGTGGTCTTCGAGCATGTCTGAAGTAATTTTCTTTTGGTAGTTGTGTTCTAAAAAACCAATGATTCGGCTGGCAATCAAAGAACGCTCCTGTCCTGACGTAAGCGATGTCTGCGTTGTCCTATCCGGTTTCAATGAAGTACTACTTCGTACAAGCTTTATCAAAATCCGACCAAGCAGAAGCTGACAGTATTCCTGATACAGGTAGTCCTGTTCCTCTCCCTCCGCACGGATTTCCTCCAACGCCGAATAGATGTCATCTTCATAGATGTTCATGACAGGAGGTATCATGCGGCAGATTTCCGACAATGCTGGGTTGGTGACCTTGAATTTTGTATCAAGCGTTTTAAGTCCTTTCGCACCGACTCCAGACAAGCCATGCTCAAAAGCGGGCGGTAAAAACAATATGGCGGGAGATTCAACACGTTGCGCATTGCCGTTGAGCATGACATTGCAGCTCCCCTCCACGAAATAAATCAACTGAAAGAAATCGTCATGGGCGTGGGAGGAGAGCAACCAATTCTGCTTGTAGTCAAACCGTGCTATCCACAGTACTTCGATATCATTGAAAATTCCGGAATCAGGTTCATCCATCGGCTGTTCTTCTTGTATGTGGTGTCGGCTCGCCGAACCGGCGGGCCCGTCGCGTATTAGCTTCGCACCGAAAGCCCCCGTTGGTCAATTGAAAAGGATGATTCGATGGCGGACGCCACAATCAGAACTCATGGCGGAACGCGAACGGGGTTTCAATAGACAATCAAGAACCAATGGTTGTATGCGAAACTCTAATGTTTTAGTTCACCATAGAACTGTTTCCATCGATAAACGGGCGAGATTTCAAATACAACTTCAAATCTCTACCACATATGCTGTTTCCACAACAACAGATTTACTAAATTGACGACAACCGTCATGAACTTACCATCAAGGGGCGATGAATGCTCCATCAAGGGGCGATGAACTTACCATCAACTAGCAATGAAGAGGTAATGAACTAGCAATGAACTCTCTGATGATGAAATTAAATTATTCATTCTAATACAAATAAATAGAAGTGTTTTAGATTTTTAGTCATGTTTTGGCTGTTTTTCCTTGCGAAACGCGGCCTTGCTGCAACAACGAAGTATCATGCGAGTAAAAAGGGGGTCCGGCATCGTTAGGAGAAGTACCCAGGAACCACCGGATACCGGACCCTCGGGGAAGGCTATACGTAGAAGAGCAGGTCGCCGTAAGTCGGGTACGGCCAGTATTTGGAACCGACCAAGGTTTCTAGCTCATCAGCCACTGCACGAACTTCGTTCATGCAGGAAAGAACGTCACTGTGATAGAAACGAGCGTTCTCGGCGACATCGGAGATACCGCTTACGCGGAGAACCGCAGCATCCAGTTCATCAACCTTTTTGCACAGGCTGTCGGACAGGAAGGAAAGCTGTTTCACAAGGTTGACCTCAGTATCACAAGCCAGCTCTGGACAAAGCTGTTTCTTCCGCAATGCGGTCTTGCTCAGGTCTTCGGTGTAGGACACGACGGCGGGAATCACCTGCTTCTGTACCATTTCAATCATCGTCAACGCCTCGATGTTGACGGTCTTGGAGTATCCTTCCATCAGCAGTTCATAACGGCTGTGCATCTCGGCTGGAGTAAAGATGCTGAATTTTTTGAACACCTCGACGTTTTTCGGTGCGATGAACGCTGGCAGAGCCTCCGGCGTGGACTTGAGGTTGAGCAATCCGCGCTTGACGGCTTCTTCCTCCCACTCCTTGCTGTAGCCGTTGCCATTGAACACAATCCGCTTATGGGCGGTATAGGTATCCACGACCAACCTGGAGAGCGCTGCATAGAAATCGTCCGATTTCTCCAGCGCGTCGGCGAACTTGGAAAGCTCATCCGCAACGATAGTGTTCAGAACAATATTGGGACCGGCTACGGAGAAAGTCGAACCAAGCATACGGAACTCGAACTTGTTGCCGGTGAAAGCGAACGGACTTGTCCGGTTGCGGTCGGTGGTATCCTTCGGCAAATCCGGCAACACATGGACTCCCAGGCTCATGGCGATTTTGGAGCGGTTGCCACACTTCTTGCCGTTGGACAAAGCGTCCAAGACTTCAGTCAAGTCTTCACCTAAAAACATGGAGACTATCGCAGGAGGCGCTTCGTTGGCACCAAGACGATGATCGTTGCCGGCGCTCGCCACGGAAACCCGAAGCAAATCCTGGTATTCATCGACGGCCTTGATAACCGCAACGAGGAACAGCAGGAACTGAGCGTTGTCCTGCGGGGATTCACCCGGCTCGAGGAGGTTTTCACCAGCGTCGGTGGAAATCGACCAGTTGTTGTGTTTACCCGAACCGTTGACACCTGCGAACGGTTTTTCGTGTAGCAAGCAGGCAAGACCATGCTTGTCGGCGATTTTCTTCATCAACTCCATCGTCAGTTGGTTGTGGTCGCTGGCGAGGTTGGTCGTAGTGTAGATCGGAGCCAGCTCGTGCTGTGCGGGCGCGACCTCATTATGACGGGTCTTGGCGAGGACTCCCAGTTTCCAAAGCTCCCGGTCCAGATCGTTCATGAAGGAGGCGACTCTCGGGCGAATAGCCCCGAAGTAATGGTCCTCCATCTCCTGCCCTTTCGGCGGCTTCGCTCCAAGCAGAGTACGGCCGCAGAAAATCAGGTCCTTGCGCTTGCTGTACATCTCCTTGTCAATGAGGAAGTACTCCTGTTCAGGTCCGACGGTGGTGATGACCCGTTTGACGTCCTTGCCAAACAGCTTAAGAATGCGGACGGCCTGGTCGCTCAACGCCTCCATGGAACGGAGCAACGGCGTCTTCTTGTCCAGAACCTCACCGGTATAGGAACAGAATGCGGTGGGAATGCAGAGGACGCCTTCCTTGATGAACGCATAACTGGTAGGATCCCATGCCGTGTAGCCTCGGGCCTCAAAAGTCGCGCGCAATCCACCGGAAGGGAAAGAAGATGCGTCAGGCTCACCTTTGACAAGTTCCTTGCCGGAGAATTCCATGATCACCTCACCATCTTTCGTCGGGGAGATAAAGCTTTCCTGCTTCTCCGCGGTAATACCGGTCATCGGTTGGAACCAATGGGTGAAATGGGTGCAACCATGCTCAAGCGCCCAATCCTTCATCGCATTGGCAACGACGTTGGCTATATTGATGTCGAGGTCATTCCCTTCGCGGATGGTCTTCTTCAACGCCTTGTAGGTATCCTTCGGCAAGCGTTCGCGCATCGTTCTATCGTTGAACACCAGCGAACCGAAATAATCAGCCACACTTTCCATATGTCCTCCCCGTACCGTAAGGGTACTTCTGGTATAGGATTGCGATATCGGGGGCATCTGACGTTCCGACACACCTGTCTTGAAGCAGGAGCCGGACGTCACTGTTGCCTCCCAAACCGGCCCGCACACACCCTGTCGTTGCTTAGGAGGTAGTACATGAGCCGGCAAAATCCCGTTCGGATTCATTCAGACCATCGTCAAATCAGGAGCATCATCTTCTCCGACGCATCCGAATGAGTCCGTGCAGGGAAAAACGCAGTCTGGAGAGAGGATCACAACCAGACTCCGTTCATCCCAACAGCCTTCTGCGAAGGAGAAACAATGGTTGGCAAGGCAAGTCAAGCAAAGGCAGTATCCATATACGGCTCTGCGAAACTAACGCAGCCAGACATCGTTTATCCGAGCAGAAAAAAACAAAAAAGGCGCCGTAGACCTAATTGGCCTACAGCGCCTTTGCTGTTTGCAACGGGTTTATACCAAGATGCCCCACCATGTCAACAGTTCTTACAAAAAAAAATGTTTTTTCGCTACATTCACCGTTGTACAGCCATACCACAAGGATTCCGTATAAAAGTTGATAACGGGGCGATTCCAAAAGAGATCCGTCCGCTACGGGAATTGAAAACACTGACTTGGAGCGACAGATTATCACCGAAAATGATATCCAATGTATCACAAAAGGAAAATTTGACAGTCAAGGTGGACAGAGCCAGATAGATGGTATATAGTCCTTTATGTAATAAAAAATATAATGGACAAACAAAGAATGCAAACATATCCGACATCATCATGCACAGAACTGACACGAGAATCCACTCCGCAGAGATTCAAAATCCTCCTGCTGTTTGTCCTGTTCATATTCTGTTTTCTCATTTCCTTCTCCATCGGAAGGTTTGTCATATCGCCGGTACAGGTGGTCAGAATCCTGCTTGGCAAGATACTTCCGCTCAAACAGACCTGGACGAAACAGATGGAAATCGTCATGTTCAACGTCAGGCTGCCGCGGATTATCGCCGCGGGTCTGATTGGAGCGGCGCTGTCGGCATCGGGCTGCGTCTACCAGGGGATATTCAAGAACCCGATGGTATCGCCGGACATCCTCGGCTCCTCCGCGGGGGCGGGTTTTGGTGCGGCCTTGGGCCTGTTTCTCTCTTTCGGATACCTTGCGGTATCCCTTTCTTCCTTCCTGTTCGGTCTGTCGGCAGTCATCTTGGCATGCGCAGCATCGATAAAGTTCAAGGAAAACCCGACGCTGGGGCTGATCCTTGCGGGAATCATGGTCGGTTCACTCTTTTCAGCGGCGACCTCGTTCCTCAAACTGGTAGCCGATCCTACGAACCAATTGCCGGCGATCACCTACTGGCTGATGGGGAGCCTCGCCTCCATCAGAATGAACGACGTCAAACTGTTATTCCCCACCTTGCTGGTAGCGGCCATCCCGCTGTTGCTGCTTCGATGGAGGCTGAACCTCCTGACGCTGGACGATGAGGAAGCAAGGTCCATGGGGATCAATACATCGTTAATGCGGGGCGCGGCGATTCTCTGCACCACAGTGCTCACTTCGGCCAGCGTCGCGGTCAGCGGTCTGATCGGCTGGGTGGGACTGGTGATACCGCATTTCGCAAGAAAGGTGGTAGGACCAGACTTCCGGTATCAATTGCCGGCAAGCATGCTCATCGGGGGGGCGTTCCTGATCATGGTGGACGATATCGCGCGAATCCTCGCCACGAGCGAAGTCCCGATCGGAATATTGACGGCGTTTGTCGGCGCTCCATTCTTCCTGTCCCTCATCATCAAAGGAGGAAAGGAAGCATGAGCATTTCTGTACATGACATCCATTTCTCCTACGGCGACCACCGGGTATTGGATGGGGTGAGCTTTTCCCTGGAGCCAAGCAAGCTCACCTTCCTGCTTGGTCCGAACGGAAGCGGAAAAAGCACGCTGTTCAAATGCATGCTCGGACACAGGTCGCCCAACGCGGGGACGGTGGCAGTAGACGGCGACGACACAGCGACCATGAAAGCCACGGAACTCGCCCACCGAATCGCTTACATTCCCCAAGTGACCGCACCGACCTTCAACTACACGGTCCTGCAAGCGGTGCTGATGGGGAGGACATCTCATATGAAGCTGTTTTCATCCCCCTCGGCGAAAGACATAGACATCGCCTATGAAGCGCTGGACAGGCTGGGAATCCGGCAACTCGCGAACAAAGGCTCGAACAAGATTTCAGGGGGCGAACAACAACTGGTGCTGATCGCCAGAGCGCTCGCCCAACAGGCGAAGATCATCATCATGGACGAACCAACCTCCAACCTCGACTACGGCAACCAGCTCATGGTCCTGTCGCAGATGAAATCGCTCTGCAAAGATGGCAAGCTGGTGTTCCTCTCATCCCACAATCCTCAACACGCCATGTCCTACGCCGACGAAGTGCTCATACTGCACCACGGAAAAGTACAGGGCCAAGGGACGCCGGAACAGGTGATCACCAAGGAGATGATTCACCAAGTATACGGAGTAGATGTCACGATCCTCGAATATGTCGATGATACAGGACATGCCAGAAACATGGTCGCTCCAATCCAGGAGGGACTTTGATGTATATGTGGACTGATGATACGCTTCAATGGATGATGGCAGCTACACGCCATACCCTACTCTATTCTGGCATTGCTAGTCTATTTGAAGACATCATCCTTCCAGAATCCATCGTTTGCGACGCAGGTTGTGGAACGGGAGGACTGAGTTTTGCGCTGGCGCCGAAAGTCCGGCAAGTCGTCGCAGTGGATTCGGACGCGAGAGCCATCAAGCTACTCCGAAAAGAAACACGAGCGAAAAGAATCGGCAACCTGACGCCCATATGCGCCGACATCTTTACCGACAAGGTCGCCGAGTATTTCGACATAATGGTCTTCTGTCGATTCGGGAAGCTGGAAGAAATACTTCCTACGGCCTATCGCTATGACAGCAAAAAAATCGTCATCATCAAACAACGGAACAAAAGGCACCGTTTCGATTTCCAGCAGGTTGAAAATGAACGATGTTCCTGCGACATGCTTCTCCAGCAGCTTGCCGAGGCAAGAATTCCCTATGAGCTACGTTCAGGAACGTTTGAATCAGGACAACCCTTTACCTCTTTGGATGACGCACGTGCTTTTTTCAAGGCCTACGCAAAAAACGGCGGACTCATGGAATTTACTGACGCACAGTTGCTGGAACGGGTCATTACGATGGAAAACCCCGTTTTCCCCTATCATCTGCCCGCGCAAGCGGAACTATGCGCAGTCATCTGCGAACTACAACCAGCCAGGGAGGAGTGACCGGGAACAGTGGGATTCCCGATCCTTCCGGCGAACAAATATACAAGGAGATTGTAGCATGAGAACAAAACGCACACTGCGATGCATGGTCATCGCCGTCCTCCTGTTCTGCCTGATCGCACCTATCTGGGCGCAGGCGAGTTATGAAGCGGCGAGAGCGCCGCAGACAATCGTGTTCACCGATTCCACCGGACGAGAGGTGGAACTCCCGGCGAACATCACCCGCGTCGCACCCAGTGGTCCGGCGGCCCAGATGATCCTCTACTCCGTCGCACCGGATTCCTTGATCGGCTGGGGGACGAAGCCGAGCGACGCCCAGAAAAAATATATGGACGGCAAGTACTGGAACCTCCCCGTATTCGGTCAGTTCTACGGCAAAAACAATACGCTGAATCTCGAAGCGCTGATCGCCGCCGATCCACAAGTAATCATCGACCTGGGAGACATGAAGAAGACGCACAAGGAAGATATGCAGGGAATACAGGAGCAGACAGGAATCCCGACGATCTTCATCGAAGCGAACCTGAAGACCTTCCCAGACGCCTATCGCCAGCTTGGAAAGCTACTGGGAGTGGAAGAACAGGCAGAGGCCATCGCCACCTATATCGAACAGACCACAGCCATGGCAAAGACGAATGCGGCGACCATTCCGGAGAACGAGAAAGTATCGGTCATGTTCGGCACAGGGTCTGCCGGCTTGGATGTCAATGCGAAGAATTCAATCCATGCGGACGTCATAGACATCATTGGAGCGGTAAACGCGATTGAAGTACCGAACGTGAGCAGCAAAGGCGGCGGCAACACAATCAACATGGAGCAACTGATGATGTTCAACCCGGACGTGATTCTGTTCTCCGAGGGCGGACCGTACAATACCGTCGCGACCGACCCGCTGTGGCAGGGTTTGGATGCGATTACTGACGGAGCCTACTATGAGATTCCGGGCAAGCCATACAACTGGCTGTCCAGCCCTCCATCCGTCAACAGGATTATCGGCATCCCATGGCTGGGCAATCTCATCTATCCAGAGCTATACCAGCTTGACATGGTCGAGGAAGCAAAGAAATTCTATTCATTGTTCTGGCATTGCAATCTGTCGGATGATGAAGCGAAAGACCTGTTGCAGAACTCAACAATGAAGGCCGCCTCGAAACGTTAGGCCCGACCTAGGTTTGCACAAACATATGCTACGTTCCGTTGCGCGAGACAAACCACGCGGGGGCGATGCATATGTTTGGCAACCCCTTGCCTCAATCTTTTAGGCAACTGCTTGGTACGACATATACGCCGTCTGGCCTACGATATGCGCACTCCGTCCCCGTGAGAACCATGAGAAAAGAAGGTTTCTTCATTTTTGTCGTATCAACCATCTCGCTGAGCTTGATGAGGTTCTTCACCCCTTCCTCAATTCGGTCGTTACTGAACAATTCCACCTCTACCGGAGCCCATGCACCGTTTCGTAGATGGATTACAGCGTCGGCTTCCAATCCGGCACTATCACGGAAGTGGTATGCCAGCCCATCCATCTTCTCCGCATATACGTGTAGATCCCTGATGCACAAGGATGCAAGCAACACACCGAATGTTTTCAAATCATTGATAAGATCATGAGGTCCCAAACCTAACGCGGCACAGGCGATGGAAGGATCGACATAATGCCTTGTATCAGAGGTACGTACCGCCGCTTTGGAACGCAAATTTGGATTCCAGGCGGGAAGGTCTTCCACAACATAGAGTTCCTTCAACGCCTTGATATATGACGAGCATAGAACCTTAAAAGCAGACGCATTCTTTCTGGGTCTCTCCGTACACCATCAACACGTGACCCATCGGAGAGAACCAAGCCGTCATAATAGTCGATAGCCTGTTGCAACGCAGTAGTGGATTTGCCGCACCATTTTGGTCCCGCAATCAGTACGGCACCTTTTGATTCCAGTTCGTCCCGCAAAATATTGTCGGCTATCCGTGGTATATATCCTTTCATATCAAATACCATCTCTATTGGAGAGTACTATCATTCGGTGAAATATCAATCATTCGTTCGGTGGATTATTGCAATTTTGTTCAGTTGTTTGTAAAAATACCGGCACTTGAACGTCCCACACTGATAATAGCCAAAGCGGGCATCATATCGCCCAATGCATGTTTTAGCGTCCAAGTACCTGTCGTGAAAGTGATGCACGCTTAAAGGCTCACCGTTTGTCCATCGCACCTTTGGCAAAGGCCGACGACCTCAGATAGCCGTCCACAGCCTCAAGGACTCCACCCGCAACAGCGCGGGCCTTGTCGCTGACCGTATGGATGAACTCCTGGTTTCCTCGCGGATCTATGTCCCCCACCTTGAAGCCGGAAGTCACTTCCAAACCATCATGGAGCAACCCCCTCAGCACCCCGTCGATAGTCGCGGTCACGGGTAGTTTTCCGTCACCGACCGTCGCCACCGCATCACCGGCACGGACGATATCTCCAATTTCACAGATGGTTCTGAACACCCCTTCGCAGGGAGCGCGCAACACGCGATCCGCGCCATGCCCGGCGATGATTCCGGGAACGCCAGTGTTGGGAGCGGCGGTTCCCTGCCGGATTACCGAACCCAGATAATGCCCCCGCTGTGTCTCGACCACGCAGTGGCAATCGACGCCGGCTCGGAAACCAGGTCCCAGCGCCACGACGAACGGAGCCATCGTAATCTTCGTACCGAGGTTACGCTTGGCGAGAATCGCATCGATGAGTACCACGGGATGGAACGCTTCGATAGTAGCGCCTTTTGGATCGGCAAGCACAGGGACGAACCCCGATACAAGTGCGCTCATGGCGGCAGGAACGTTATCGACCTTGACGGCCCTTACTCCTTCTACCTCGCAACTTCCGGAGAACAACGCCTGAGCGAACGCGACGGTACGGCGAATCACCGTAGGACGCTCGACGTCCAGGGCGACCACCATCAACCCGGCTTTGTGCAACCTCAGAATCGTCCCAGTCGCCAAATCTCCCGCGCCACGCACCACAACGATATCCATTATGTCCCTCCTGCTTGGTTCTCATGTCCCCGGGACTATGATCCAATCCACAGGCCCGCTGTATCCTTACAGATTCGCGAACACGATATTCCGTTCCACCGAACCGTATAGGAACTCATCTCCGATCAGGGCCATGACCCGGGCCAGTCGAGCGGCATCAAGTATATCACATTGGTTGAACAACACCACCCCCTGCCGGGAGAAACTTCCGGTTCCATCAGAGAATCCTTTTTTGATTCCCTCGTCCAAACACAACAGATTCGCTATCGTCCGTTCCGTCACGACAGGCTCAGGATTCTGGACGGCCGCGGCATAGGAAGGATAGTTGAACATCACAGCGTCGTCCAGCGGACGCCCCAAGGCCGACATGCCGACCAGGGCAATCACATCGGTCGTGAAATCAGGAATGACGGGATCCCATGGATTATGGTACTTCAACGGCAGACCCCGCGACCCATCCGCCTCCATCAGCACGACATCAAATCCGGCGGCGACTTTGCCAAGCTCCGCAAGAGCGGGAGCACAAACTTTTCGACCGTTCGACTCATCCAGCGTAGTGGCGAAGAATACCCGCCGTCCTGGTGCAGGCACTCCATCATACCTGTCCAACCGGATGATGTCGCACCCGTAGTCGAGTTCATACGGGCTCCTTACTTTCGTCGTTGTCGTTACAAGGACCGACCCGCCGCGTCGCGCATATTCTTCTGCGAGGGCAATCATCAGCGAAGTTTTCCCCCCACATCCGGTGATAGCGATCCGAGGGGATTCCGCCAGCCGTCCCACCAACAGTTCCGTCAACCGCATGTCACAGCACCTGTACATGGAACGTAGCGCCAGATTCCGCAGGGACGACCCTATCGACATGTCCGATGCATACGGCATCGGGCATGCGGCTCAGATATATTTGCGCCTGGGCTGGCGGCAAGGCGAACAGCAGTCCGCCGGAAGTCTGCGGATCAAAAAGCAAATCCTTCAGATTCTGGGGAATAGAACCAGAAAAATCGATATGCGGGCCGGCGAAGTCCAAATTATTGTACATGCCCTCCGGCAGAATTCCCATGGAGGCATACTCCAAGGCGTCCGGCATGAGGGGGACGCTACGGGAATCAATCACCAATCGGACGTCGCTTCCCTGTGCGACCTCCAGTCCATGTCCCAGCAGCCCAAAGCCGGTGATATCGGTACAGGCGTGGATATCCAGTCCTTCGGCGGCTTCCTTCGCCTTGCGATTGAGCGTCGTCATCCAGTGAATGACAGTCTCTTGCGCATTATCACTTGCGATTTTTGCTTTGACTGCCGTATTGAGCACACCAGCGCCAAGAGGCTTCGTCAATATGAGCGAATCACCCACCCGCGCCCCCGTATTGCGCCAGAGGCTTTCAAGTTCCGCGAAGCCAGTAACACACAGCCCATATTTCGGAGTAGGATCGGCAATGGTATGCCCTCCCGCGATGATTGCGCCCGCCTCCTTTACCTTGGAATATCCGCCTTCGAGAATCCTCCGCATGACAGAGATGTCAAGACAGGACGGGAAGCACATCAGATTCATGGCGATGGCGGGCGTTCCACCCATCGCATAGACATCCGACAAGGCGTTCGCCGCAGCGACCTGACCGAACAGAAACGGATCATCGACCATCGGAGGAAAGAAATCGACGGTCTGGATCATGGCGGTATGTTCGTCCATACGATAGACCAACGCATCGTCGGCGCTTTCAAAGCCAACTAACAGACGGGCGTCAGGCTCAAACTTCGGCAAAGCGTCGAGGACTTCCCTCAACAAGGCCGGAGCCAGCTTCGCCGCGCATCCGGAGGTCTTTACCAAAGAGGTCAGGCCGGCATTCGCATCCTTCATATATTCTCCTCATACACCTACGACGTGTGATTATCCGCAGAAGCGTCCTCCATTCGGACGGCGGATTCTCCGTTCACCAGGAAGACACCATCCATCGCATCGTTTTCAAACCCGATGTCCCATCGTTCCGCATCGAATTTGACGCAAGTACCGCACGAAGAACTGAGAAAACGGGGAACGGGCATCAGTTTGCCGTGATACCCGTTTGCCGTACAATACCGTTGGAACGCAATCGCACCATAATGGGTAAAGAATGTAGCGATATAGGTATTGGTCGTCATCAGGCCTGCTTCTTCAACGTCAGCCGGAACTCTCCCGGCGACGTCTCCTCCGAAACGACCGAATACCCACTGTGCCCGGCGAACCGGGTTACATTCTCCAACGCCGCGCGATGGTTGACCAGTACGGTCAATTCAGGAATCTTCGTATCGGTTACCCGCTTCGTCATGATGACGGGTTGCGGACAAGGAAGGCCGCGGGCATCTATTTCTTTCATCATTTTCCTCCTGTTTTTTGTTTCGTATTGCACACGGCGATCACCACCATGACGACAAGGCCGAGAACCGTCGCGACCTGGCCCCGCAGCGCAGGTCCCGCCGCAGAGGACGCCAGACCAAAATTATGGGCGAACGCACCCCCCAGCAACAGTCCGACGACGGTGATCGCACTATCGGAATTCCCCTCTCCCGCCAGCACGAGCTGCCGCAGCGGACATCCGCCAAGCAATACGCTGCCAAAACCGACTACGACCATCCCTATGAAATTCCACAGTCCGTCGGTATGCGCTACCGGCTGATTCGCAAATCCTAACAAAAATCGCCCAGTCGCAAGGTTCAGAACCAAAATGGTGATGAAAATCGCTACAAAACCGGTCAGCAACGTCCAGTCGCGGAACAAAATGGTATCGCGGATCCCACCCACCATACACAGCCGCGTCCGCTGAGCGAGCGCCCCGACGATCAACCCGGCAAGCAGGGAAGCCCAGATTGGCGCATGCATCGAACCAGGGCCACTGGCGCTAAAGAATAGCAAGGCGGGAATGAAGATCAGCGCCACAAGCAGCAGTAGGTTGATGATAGGAAGCGCAAGCCCATCCAGCAATGGTAGCGGGTAGTTTCGCTTCAAGCTGAATCCCCGGTTCAGGAAAAACACCCCGCCCCAGATACCTGCGATGAACCCAGCAAGCCCGACAAGCGCGTTCAAGTCGCCACCGGCCAGACGAATGATCATGCGGAACGGACAACCGAGGAACATCAGCGCGCCGACCATTACAAAAAAACCGAGAACAAGCCTAAGCATCGGAGACGACCCGCCACGCGGGGAAAACTCCTTCTTCAGCAATGCGACGATACACGCCCCCAATACCAGACCGATAATTTCCGGTCGGACATATTGGACGACTTCCGCACGCTGCAAACCCACCCCGCCCGCCATATCACGGACAAAACAGGCGATGCAGAATCCCATGTTCTTCGGATTGCCCAATAGCGCAAGAGCAAATGAAACCGCACCGACAACAATACCGGCGAAAAGCAGTCGCTTTTTTTCTTTTGAGAAAGTCATACTGTCCTCCAAACCAATTCAGCAATTCAGCATCTATGTTATACCATTGTTCTTTTCATAATACAATGGATTTTTTTGAATGCGCATGCTACTATCGGAATATGCGTAGAATCTACATGGACAATGCAAGCACCAGTTTTCCCAAAGCTCCCGATGTCGCGCGGGCAATGTCGGACTTCGTGCTTTACAACGGGTGCAACATCAACCGGGGAGATTACCAACAAGCGTATGAAGCCGCCGACATGGTATTTGACACCCGCCGCCGCCTCTCTGCATTGTTCAACTTTCCAAAATCGGAAAATGTCATCTTTACGGCGAATGTAACGACCGCCCTGAACGTTCTGATAAAGAGCATGTTCGTGCCCAGCGACCACGTACTTGTTTCATCCATGGAACACAACGCCGTTATGCGGCCGCTTGTCCAGATGACTCGGCGGGGAGTTCAATTCTCCCGTATCCCCTGTACGGAGCAAGGCGAACTCAAATTGGATGCGATTGAAGGAATGATAGCTCCAAATACGAAAGCAATCGTCATGACACACGCTTCAAATGTCTGCGGAACCATCATGCCGATAGCACAAGTAGGTGAGATCGCCCACAAGCACGAGCTATTTCTAGTCGTCGATTCAGCCCAGACAGCGGGAATACTTCCAATTGACATGGCTGCGATGCATATCGACGCCCTCTGCTTTACCGGGCATAAGGGTTTGCGAGGGCCGCAAGGAACGGGAGGTTTCGTCATTTCGGACTCTTTGGCGGAACGGCTGGAGCCATTGGTAGCGGGGGGTACGGGTTCCATGAGCGACAGCGAAGAAACCCCTTGGCTGTTGCCTGACAAATTCGAGGCGGGGACATTGAATCTTCCGGGAATCGCCGGCCTGCACACAGCTCTTGACGCCATATGCTTCGAGAATCAGGGCGCATTGACGCTCCGTTTTCTTGAAGCGCTGCGCATGTTGCCGCAGGTATCGCTGAAAGGCATTGACGGAACGACAGGCCGGCTGGCGGTATTCGGTCTCGACTTCTTGCGACAAGACAATGCGCAAGTCGCTACCCTGCTCGCCGAACGATATGGTATCATGACTCGTGTCGGCCTCCACTGTGCGCCAGCGGCCCACAAGACGCTGGGGACATTCCCACGGGGTCTGGTACGGTTCTCTTTCGGCCATTCAACTACAATGGATGATGTGGAATACGCAATTTCAGCGTTGCGAGAGATTGTCAAAGGAGATTGATCGCCGACCGCACAGTAGTATGGCTGATACGCCTGAGCGGGCTAGGATGCCGAGCATGGACAGTACTCTGGTACGGCTATCCGAGAAAGACGACGGACACGACGCATTGTCCGGACATAAAGACCTGCGAAGGGAAATGCGGCGCGGGCTAGGATGCCGAGCATAGACAGTACTCTGGTACGGCTATGCGAGAAAAACAACGGACACGACGCATTGTCCGAGCAGGAAAGGAGTTCCATAATGGAAGACGACAACAATACCCCCAACATCTACCACCGCCTCATAGACGGACCTGTCACTTTATTCACCCATATCGAAGGTCCATGCGCTGGAAGGAACCTTACCTTGGAAAAAGGTTTTCCGGTTCCTGACCTCCCGGCGATATTTGAGTATCATGGGGCAAAAGTGTTTGGTGAAATTCTTGCATTACAGAAACGAATCGTCGTCTTTGGATGCGGGCATGTAGGAACGGCTCTCTACAAGTTAGTCAGGTTCGTGGGATATCCCATCACCATGGTCGATGACCGTCCCGAATTCGCCACACAAGAACGTTTTCCAGAGGCTACGGTGATTTGTGAACCATACGACACGCTGTTCACTTCCGGTCGGTTCGGCGCCGAATCCTGTCTCGTAATCGTCACCCGAGGACATTCCTACGATGCGTTCTGCCTGGAAAAAGCCTTGGAGGAACCCCATGCCTATATAGGAATGATGGGTAGCGCCGGCAAGGTCGCTATTACGCGCAAAAACTTACTTGAAAAGGGCATCGACAAGGAACGTCTTGACTCCATATATGCTCCGATCGGCCTATCCATCGGAGCGAATACTCCCGAAGAAATCGCCATTTCCATCCTCGCACAGATCATGCAAGCCACAGGCAAGCAAAAGCATGTCGGCGAATGTCCCGCCGAGGTGTTCCAGGCGATTGAAACCAGGACGGAGCCTGGTGTGGAAATTATCATCATTGAACGGAGCGGTTCAGCGCCTAGGTCGGTCGGTAGCAGGATGTTCGTCACGAACACATCCCAAGTCGGTTCGGTCGGTGGTGGGCCTATCGAAGCAAAAGCCATTGAAGGCGCAAGGGAATTGTTGCAGAAGGGAGGACCGGCCCGTACACAACATTATGCACTGGACAATCGTAGCGCCCAAAATATAGGCATGGTCTGTGGTGGAGCGGTGACATTGCTGTTTGTGCCGAGACGATAGGCGTTGAGAACAAGCCAGATATCCAAAAGAGTTTTCGTATCTCCTAACCACTCTCAGAACCGAAGTGGTGTTACTTCGTTTTTTATCTATTCTATTCAAGATATGTATACATAACAAAATACAATTATTAAGAGGCAGGATAGTTGTTGGACAGCTTCTCTACCATGACGAATAATGCCATTACTTACACAGATTTTACCCTTCTTGCAATTTGTACAATGTTCTTTCGTTGAAAAAAAAGAATACCAACAACAAACACTACATATATTAAAGCCCCTTCAATTCCAGGGGAAAACCATAAACACCCCCAAATAACACAAGAACAAAACAAATCAATACAAATACCTGGAAAACAATTATACCCTACTCCTTTCGAAACAAGACATTCCAGTAGAATTCCTCGAATACAGTATAAAAGAAAAATCATAACTACTGCAAATACAAGACTATTAACAAAACAAACTACAACAGCCAAGAAGAAACTCAAACCAACAAGAATGATATTATTCACTAACAACGAACGCTCTCGTCCCACATTCTTTAGATAGCTTTCAAAGAGAATTGTCGAACGTGATTCAAAAATACACAAGGGAAGAAGAATTGCAAGGTAATTCAAACTCTCTGCGTATTGAGGCAACCATAGCATCATGAGTCGTTTACATGGATAATAAAAAATAAAAATGCACAAAAACAATAAAATAAAGACATACCGCAAATCTTTATATATCTGATTCACTTTTTCTACTGAAGCTCGTCTCAATGCAGGAAAAACAGAAAGACTGACAGCTCTGAAAAATGTTAGCACAAAAGAAATAAATGTAAATGTAAAAGAAATCTTGCCAAATGTTTCAAGATTCCAGTTATATTGAATAGCCGTTTTAATGATAACAATCCCAAATTGATTAGCAAAATTTGCAATCATTAAAGGGAAGCCTTTTATTATATTTGTTTTTACTTCTTTTCTAAAGAAACGGAATTCTATACCCCTTGGAGAAACAAATATAACAGATTTGGCTTGATAAGTAGCAAAACATAGACTGGCAAAAGCACCTATAAGGTTCGCTCCAATGTAGTATTCAAATTGGGTAATATCAAGGACAAGAAATAAAACAACGAAACACAACGACCCTACCCTATCGATTACAGCAATAGTAGCGCATTCCTTAATTCTATATGTAGCTTGGAAGAGTAAATCAAGGAAAATTCTAGGGACAAAAATAAGGATACCAACGCAAGACAAGGAAAATACTCGACTTATATCAAGGTCTCCTATTGATAAAGAAATAGACAAGCTAATTGCAAAAAAGCAAATCTGCAAAGCGTAGAACGCCCAATATTGCATATTAACCAAAGGTTTGTTCAGTTCAGAAAAGTCCTTTCCACCGATTTTCAGATATAGTCCATCAGGCCATCCAATGTCAAATAGACATACACAGTTCTGCAACATCAAGAACATCTGATAACAAGCATAGTCTGCAATGCTGAGTTGTTTTGGAAGAAACAGTATTGTAATGACGGAACCGACTAAAACAATAAGCTGAGCAATAATCGAATATGATATTTTCTTTAGAACCTCCAATTCACTTATTCCTCACTTAGTCGTTATTTACTCTATCCGTTTCTAGCAAAGCATCTTTATCTTGCTGTATCAAAAGCAATCCAAGAGCTAAAACAATCCAATAATGGTAGTTAGTAGTAAATCCACTTGATAAACCAAATGCAACACATCCACAGAACACTACTGTTATAACGGATATATCTTCTTTAAGCCACAACCTTCCTTGTCGTTTTTTAGAGCAGCTCATTATTACAAGCTTAATGCCAATAAATAGTAGCGGACATAGTTCTATAACGAGTCCCCAGAAACCAAAAGATGCAAAGGTATATGAGTATTCATTAAGAATGGGAAAAGCTCCTCCATAAAATTCACTATCATGTAGGAATCCAATCCAAGTTTGGATTTCTGGATTTTGCAATGCAAAATCAGGTAGTTGCTGAGAACAATATGCACTTCTAAAGTTGGGACTAACCCCCCAGAAGAAATGTTGTAAACCAACTTTTAATTCTGATAAAATTACACCGAAACGAGCAGAATTACTTCGAGAGGATACATTTGTTATATTCCCGATTACATTCTCATAATAAACAGATGCTGCTGACACTGTTTTTGTCTCTGTGGCAAAAACCGTATTTTCCTGCAAAAAGCCAGCACAGAAATATATAAGAACAAAAACACATGATAATATTACTGCAAATCGAATAATATTTTGCTTCTTTGCGCACCACCCAATAATCAAAAAAACTATCAGCTCCCCTGCGACCAAGAAAAAACATGTACGAGCATTGGAAAGAAATACAATCAGAAAGAAAAATATCGACAAAATAAAGGATAGAATTCGCCTTTTTTTTAAACCGTCAAGCCAAAGAAATGGCAATGTAAAACTTATCCAACTTCCCATCCATGAGGGTTCGGGAAAAATAGATCTCATACCGCTAGGCCAAAGTTTTGGAGGCCACCAATACCCGTTTTCTTCAATTGAATGCAATAGAGGATTGACATACAGCAATAATCGTTCAGCAACAGAACTACCATATAAGTACAGCAATTCTATCCCAGCATAAGTAATAACAAAGTAAGCCATCCCAGTTAGCGCCTTTGTCGTAATAGCCAAACAATGCCTCCAGCGCCCAAAGAAACAGTTAAAAATGACAAATACAACACCATACGAGTATATCCATTGTATTATTTGCGTAATGAATATCTGAAGAAACGCCCAAATGTCCCAGGCCTGTTTCTCACTAAGTATTGGAAATAATTCCTTTAGTTTCCTTGAAGCACGAACAATATTTGCACTAGAAAGTTTCCAAGTTTCTATAGAGAAAAAAGAAAATTGCTTTACTGACATGATAGACGTGAGGAGAATAGAAGTAAAGGAAAAAAAGAAAAAAATCAAGAACACACGAACACCATGTAATTTTCTATACTTTAAAATACACGCAATAAATAAAACAACGGCTAATGCAATAAAGCAGAACACAGACCACGTTTTATCAAAAGCAAGAACACCACTAAAAGGAAACGGAAACCTCATAGGAATCGAAGTAAAAGGTAACAACAATATTCCCAAAAAGAAAATGCCATCGATAGCTTTATCCATCCTACAATTTGTAGAAATATTATTATTCATAGACATTTCCATCTGAGAGCCTCCCAAACCACCCTTTTTATTTGCTTGTCTATCACTTACCACCATGTATAAGGAGGAACCAGCAACTCCGACAGCAACTCTTCACGGGAAAGCAATGGATACATGTCTTCCATGGGAATAGCTACACGCCTACCATCTGGCAAACGCATCTTTGCCTTTACTTGAGGATTTATTTCATCTTTCCAGCAGATTACTTCACAAATGACTAGCCTATCGGAATCACGCGCTAATAAAGATGTCAAGATTGAATGGCAACTATCCTCATCATCAATTCTACAATATTCAATTCCATAAGCATCAGCAATTTTTCTCAGATCGGGAAAAGCTGTTCCAGAAGCAGGATCAACACCAACAAATCGACCATTGAATAATCCTTTCTGATGCCCATATATCGTTCGATACCCACCATTGTTCCAAACGAATACTTTAATCGGAAGCCGTTGCGTCACCATTGTTTGCAACTCTTGGATATTCATTTGTAAGCTACCATCACCAACGATACAGAAGACTTCACCTTTTTCTTTCGCAATACTTGCTCCTATAGACGCTGGCAACGCATAACCCATTTCACATTGTGTGGCACTACCTAAATACCGTTGAGTAGATGTACTGAACTCCAAAGCCTGCATAGGGATTTCTGTTGTCGCACCAGCATCCGTAACAATCACGCTATCAGCTTTGAGTGCCGCATTTAATTCACGAATGAATGCAAACTTACTGATTCCTTGATTCTCTGGATTAATATTCTCAGGATAATAAAGCCATTTCTTCTTCCAAACATTACACTTCTCAATCCAGGAATCGATACCTTGTTTTCTATAGCCAGTCAGTTGTTCAAGGAATTGCTTTGCATCCGCATTGATTTCTTTGGTAATTCGTACTGTGCCTTTTTTATGCTCGATGGGATCGATATCCACAACAATGATTTCATCGGCACACCGAGCAAACAAATTATAATTATATCCCGTAGTAAAAAGAGACAGCCTAGTACCGACACACAAAATACAATCTGCATTTTGCAAGGCAAAATTAGCGGCCCGTTGTCCACGAATATCAGCCAATCCAATATTATATTTTGAAGTATATGGATAGATATCCCACCCAAGGCGTGTGCCAACCATGGGAATACCCGAAGTTTCAATAAAATTACCTAGCACACTGTTAGCATGAGCAAGCCGAACTCCTTGACCAACAACTACAAGAGGACGAACAGCTTTATCCAAAGCATTTCTCACATATGTTATTTCATCATTGGTACAGGCTGTTTTATAATCATCTACTGGAATGTAATGCTTATCAACAGCGGGATCGACGATAGCCTCCTGCACATCAAGCGGAATATCAAGCCAAACAGGACCAGCACATCCTGCCATCGCCAAATAAAACGCCTTTTCAATTTCAAAAATCGCCTCATGCGGATCCATAATCGTTACGGCATATTTTGTAATCGTCTTGACAATAGAAACGATATCAGCTTCTTGCTGACCGATAGCCCGTACTGGTACAGGAACACAACACATCATTTCATCACGGTTACACTGACCAGAAACGTATACGACGGGTACATGATCCTGCCAAGCATGCAACACGCCAGTCACTGCATTGGTACCGCCACAACCTGTCGTAACATAACAAGCTCCATACCCACCCCGATATTGTGCATAGCTGATAGCAGCCATAGAAGCTGCTTGCTCATGAAGACACGGAACTGTATGGATATCCTTATTGCAAGCAAGACCATCAGTCATAAACATCAAGCCTCCACCAGTCACAATAAACACATCATCCACACCTTTCCGTACAAGCATTTCCGCAAGATAATCCGCTACTCTCATAATGCTCTCCTTGTGCAAGCTATGCCAGCTTACTTGGGGTTGTCAAAGCATGACACTTCAATCAATTCCACCATAGTATCCGCTTTCAATTCATGAAAGCTTTTTTCGTTAATACAAAACGAAGCACCTGGGTAAACCGGATATTTTCCCCCATCAATTGACACAAAACCAGATCCTTCTACAATCGTCCAGACTTTTCTAATCTCATGGGAAGCCCATTCGCCAATCTTTTTTCCAGGAAATACTTTTATCTTCGTTATCTTGGCATTTATAGAATCCTGAAGAATCGTATATTCTCCCCAAGCTCTCTCAACGAACATCGCCTGATGAGAAATCTGCTCTACGTATGGTTTGATAAATGAACTATGATATTTCGAACTGACCAATATTCCATCAGGACCTACGGATACAACGGCATCTTTTAGTCCCATCACCAAAACAGGTAAGCTGGATTCGTTAATTACAGAAACGTTATCACATTCTTGACTGCAAATGACATTCCCAATAGTTGGTTCAGACATTGCTTCCGTCAATGTATTCCAAGTCCCTATATCTTTCCACGACCCAAAATACGGAATCACTCCAATACGTTTTTCATGTTCAAGAACTGCATAATCGAAGCTTGTTCGTTCTAAATCAGAATAGTTTTCGTACAGCATCAAATAAGAAGAAAAACCAACTAACTCCAACACTCTATCCAAGATAAACTTAACCGTAAAAGCCACAATACCGCAATTCCAAAGAGCTCCGTCATCAATCAAATCGGCGGCTCGTTGCTCGGAAGGTTTTTCAACGAAACTCTTAACTTGCATTATTGAACCGTCTTGTTGAACTGGCACAATATACCCATATTTCTCTGATGGATATGTAGGAACAGAACCAATCAACATGGCATTAAATTCTGGCATCGTCTTGAGAGTGTTTTCCAACTGAGAAAAAAGCTCAAAATAGCTACTTTCCACATAAGCATCAATCGGACACACAATGATTACATCTTCAGGAGCAAGGTGATGATTTTCAACAAGATATGAAACAGCCAAAGCTACTGCGGGGAAAGTATCGCGCCGTGCCGGTTCAATACATATTTCAACATTGTCTCCTAATTGATTCTTCAACAAACTTTTCTGGGCGACTCCAGTGGCTAATAATATATTCGCATCTGGGTACACGCCTTTCACCTGACGATAGTTTCGTTGAACCATCGATTCGTATGTGTTGTTTTCAGTTTTAAACACTTTCAAAAATTGTTTCGATCTCACTTCATTTGAAAGTGGCCATAAACGTTTCCCACTTCCACCAGACAACAAAACTATATTCACAATTTCTCCACACGATTATTCTAATACTTCTATATCACTTTTTGAAACAATTCTAGCCACTTTTTCTCTTACTATTGAACAATTTATTCCACAATAGTCATCGTTTTCTTGCTTTGTTCCGTAGTTACGTAATATTTCCAAAGGAACACCGATTTCATCTATGCACAAACTCTGGGGATATAATGCTTTCACAACGAGGTTAGTGATAACTCCTTGATAAAATGGCGAACAAATCAAAATCTGTTCATGGGCATATTTTTGCAATGTTTCAACATCAAAAGGCGCAATCGTTGAATAATGCAAAACAGTCACATCCATGCCGACAACGGCATTCATAACGCTATCTAAAGTTTCAGCCACAGATATTACCAACCCTTTTTTACCTGTCTGCAAAACAGTAGCTTTACCAAATTCGGCATTACATTCACTTTTACAACTATGGTCAGTCAACCGAAAATAAGTTGGTTTTCCATCGTTCCAAGAAGCATTAAATAAAGACACAAACTGAGCTGGTGTCGCAGGCGTCACTATTTCAATACCAGGCAACAGCAGTAACGCCGCTACATCTTCAGGACAATAGTGAGAATACCCCAGTGTACTAAAATCATAACTCGCACCAGTAGTAATAAAATTTCCGCTAAGCTTTTGATAGGCAAAATCAAGTTTTAATTGTTCATACGCACGATTGACGATAAAAGGAGATATCCCATACACAAAAGGAACCATCCCAGAAATCGACAGTCCCGCGGAAAGGCCGATTAAGCCATCTTCAAAGATACCGATATTTCGGACTCTATCGGGATGCCGCTGAAGGATATTTCTGAACCCCCAGACACCAATATCGACAAGCATCAGCACAGTATTCCTATGTGTCTCAATAATCTGAGACACTGCGTCCATCATTGCTTTTCTCAAAATTGATCGACCTCATGTTTTAGTATTTCCAACTCATCCACTGACGGAGCGCGATGAAACCAAGATTTATCGCCCATCAGCGTAGGGCAACCATATCCTCGAACTGTTTTAGCAATTATAACCACAGGCTTGTCATAAACAGCAACAGAAAGACAATACGTCAAAGCCGATTCATCGTGTCCGTCAACAGAATACGCACGGCAACCAAACGCTTCAAACTTTTTCTTGAAATCATCTAATCCAATCATACTGCCTATGGAAGCGTTATCGTCAACAACCAGCGTGAAATTCGTTAATTTCTCGGAAGCCGCGAATATCAAAGATTCCCAAACCGTGCCCTCATTCAACTCGCCATCACCGACTAGACAGTACACATGTTGCGTAGCCCCTTGCAGTCGCAATCCCCAAGCAAGCCCGACTGCTTGACAAATTCCATGCCCCAAACTACCAGCGGAAACAGTAATTCCAGGAACCTTTAATCGGTCTGACTGCATACTAAACTTCGACCCGAACCGCCCAAAAGTATCGAGTTCCACATCTGGAAAATATCCTTGTTCAGCAAGGAGCACCAACAATGCAAGGTTAGCCTGACCTTTGCTCAAAACAAAGAAATTCTTTTCCTCTCCGACGACAGAAGCACCGACAAAAAAACAATCATACAGGACTCGTAAGATTTCAACAGCGGAAAAACAGCTTTGCAAATTTCCGTCATGTCCCATACTGGAAACTTCAAGGATCCTTTTCCTCATTCGTTTTGCGGATTCCGTCATTTTTTATCACCCTTTTTATGAGCAATTTCAGCTTCATAAGCCGCAATAACAGAATCTGCTACAGATTTCATTAATGCATATCTGTTTTCCATTGGCAAAGCCTCCAAAAGTTGGGATTGTACTTCCAAATCCGTATACCCTTTATTGGCAAAATACCAGCTGTATGCAGAATTTATATTTTTGCTGGATGTCAGAAAATACTGTAGGGAATACCCCCAATAATACTGTTGATATATCGGTAGGATCTCCCTTTGAAAAAGTCCAACCAACTCTGTGATGTCAAATGAAAATCCATATTTTCTATTAAAATAGGACGTAAGCATCTCCGTCGTTACATTTCCCGCACCACGGCCCATACCATAAATCGTTGCATCAACAAAGGATTCAAAACTATTTACCGTTTGTGAAAATGCTATGGAATTAGCAAAAGCCATCTGAATATTATTATGAGCGTGAAAACCAAAACAAATATTCTGCTCCAACACAGACTGAATGAGATTTGCCATTCGAACCACATCGTCAGTATACATCGTCCCGAAACTATCAACCATGTAAAATGCAAAAGGATGTAGTTTGTTAATAGCCTTCACAAGTACCACGAGTTCTGTTTCAGAATAATAAGTAGTTGCCATGGCCTGCAAAAAAACTTCATAGCCTAACGCTTGAATATACTCCGCGTATAGTAAAGCATCCTTCCATTCATTCGCAAAGAAAGCGATTCGTATTGCATCCACTGTCAAATCGCTACGTGATGGAATTGTAAAGTTATCTTTCTCAGCATAGTTTATCATTAATGCATATCGACAATCCGGTTTCCGGTTCCGCAACAATATTTCGGCTTCTTGAAACGTTCTAAACTTAGTACTCCAGGGAAGCGATGGATTAGTACCCATTATTCCAATTTCAATATTTCTGATTCCAGAAGTATATAGCCCATCAATAATCCTAGATGCACTTTCATGGGAGAACCCCCAATTGTTCACATAACCACCATCGCGTAACGTACAATCTAATATATGTTTCTCCATGAATATTCCTCAGTATACTTTCATCAAAAGGACAATTGTCTTTTATAGTTCCAATAATCTTCATGACCATCAGCCCTATCCAAACCTCGGATTAATTCCAAGTCGTCAGAATCTATACAAAAATCCAAGTTGACCGTATCAAAATTTACCTTTATCCTGTCGAAATTTTTAGTCTTTGGCAAAGGAACGATATCATTTTGCATATCCCACTTCAAGCACAATTCTGACACAGAGACTCCATACTTAGCAGCAAGTTGCATCAGCAACGGTTCATTCAAGATTTTTCCATGCCGAAAAGGGCACCAAGCCTCAACAATTATGTTCCTTTCCTGACACCAGTTAACCGTTTCAATTTGCTGGTATCTCGGATGGATTTCCAACTGATTGACAAAAGGCAATATCCCTGTCGTATCCACCAGATTCCTGATATGTCTCGGCAAGAAATTGCATACACCAATTTCTTTAATCAGGCCCTGTTCTTTTAAATCAATCATAGCCCGCCAGGTTTCTGCATTAAGCGCCTGATAACAATCTTGTTTATCTTTCGGAATAGGCCAATGAATTAAATACAAATCAAGAAAATCCAAGCCCAAGTTTTCCATCGTATGCTCAAACGCAATTTTAGCCCTGTCATAACCTTGATCGGCATTAGCGACTTTACTAGATATCCAGATGTCTTCTCGCTTTATCACTCCCGTAGCAATCGCATCCCGTACAGCTTCCCCAATCCCTTTCTCGCTTCCATAAATAGAAGCAGTATCAATCAATCGGTAGCCGGTTTCAATAGCTATTCCAACACATGAACGGACTTGATCATCTGATTCAAACTCAGATGTACCAAATCCTATAATCGGGAAAACATTCTGTTTTACGCCAAGTTGCCGAGATACCATTCTATCGTTCTCCTTAAGCCATCTTCTATGGATACTTTAGGTCGCCACCCCAATGAGAATATAAATGAGCTATCCATAATCCTTCTCATCATTCCATCAGGTCGTGAATGATCGCAAACAATATTTCCATCAAAACCAACAAGCCTACTTATCAGCCGGGACAATTCAAGAATTGATATTTCAGATGAAATGCCCAGATTTACAGGCTCTATACCAGTATAGTTTTCAAGCAAGAAGACACATCCATCTGCTAGATCATCAACATAAATGAATTCTCGCAACGGTGTTCCCGTTCCCCAAAGGATTACTTCTGAATCTTTCTTTCGTTGTGCAACAAGATATTTCTTGATTAACGCAGGAATCACATGTGAAGTTTCCAGATCAAAAGAATCTCCAATTCCATAGGTATTGGCAGGAATGATCGAGATATAACACTCTCCATATTGACGAGCCAAATACTCACATAAACGCAACCCACCCATTTTGGCCAATGCATAGCCTTCATTTGTGCTCTCAAAAGGACCAGAAAGCAAATCTTTCACTTGCATCGGCTGAACACAATTCTTCGGATACATACAGGCGCTTCCTAAAAACAAAAACTTCTTTACTCCATGTATATGAGAAGCCCATATCAAATTATTTTCCATCTCCATATTATGGAAAAAGAAATCCGCAGGACATTCTGCGTTGGCTTTGATACCACCGACAAGCGCGGCGGCATCGATGACATATTCGGGTCGTTCATCAGAAAAAAAAGCTAGTACTGCTGCTTGATTTAATAAATCTAAAGATTCGTGAGTCTTCAATACAAGATTATCATAACCTTTGCGATGTAAAGCTCTTACAATAGCGGATCCAACAAGTCCGGTATGTCCGGCAACATAAATTTTTGCATGTTTGTTCATAGGTTCTCCAACAAACTTTGATCCCTAAAATACTGAGAAAACACTGAAATGATTTCTTTAATATCATTTTCCGTCATTCCATGGTGGCAGCCAATATAAAAACCATGTGAATCAATCCATTTTGCGACAGGATAGAAATCTTCAATATCACCAAATATTTTTTTATATATAGGCTGGTTCAGTAAAGGGAGCATAGGGCGCGTCTCAATATTGTTTTTTTCTAGAAACCTCACAAGATCATTACGGAGAAATGGGGCGCTTTCCTTAATGACAATCGGATACATCATAAAAGAATGCTCAACATTGTCAGAAACAAACGGTAACTGCAAATATTCTGAGAATTGTTTTAATCCAAACGATAATCGAATTGCATTATTATGGCGTTTCTCCATAATCTCATTTTTCCGTTGTAATTGAGCAAGCCCCAGAGCTCCTTCAAGTTCTCCGACACGATAACTATATCCAAGCCGTACAAAGGTAAACCTACGGTCTAAATCAGACTCCATCCTCTTGGGACAAACCTTGTTTGCATCTGAAGCTATGCACCTCTCGCAAGTACATGCTCGGCCATGTGCCAAAAGGCTTCGGACAATTTCCATAAGTTGCGTATCACTAGTACAAACCACTCCACCAATACCCGTAGTAATTGTATGAGCTACATAGGTACTTGAAGCCATGATATCAGAAAAACTACCGATAACACGCCCATGATATGTAGCAAAATGTGATTCTGCACAATCTTCCAAAATTCGTAAATTATATTTTCTAGCAATATCTACAATTGGATCCATATCACAAGGTTGTCCAAAGCAATGAACAGGAATCATGCATTTGGTTTTTTGAGTAATATGCTTTTCAATTTCACGAGGATCCATATTATATGTCATGGGATCAACATCGACAAACACAGGTTTCATATGTGCATGCATTACTGCATTTGAAGTTGCAATAAACGTGATTGCCGGAACAAGCACTTCGGTTTCATCTGTCCAACCATCAGTTTCTCGCAATGCTTCCAAAGCAAGATGAAGGGCAGAAGTACCACTGTTACACATGATTCCATATTTCTGGTCATGCATCCGAGCAAACATTTTTTCAAATTCCGCAACATATTTACCCTGTGAAAGCCGACCGTTACGGAGCGCATCCAGTACATATTGCTCTTCCAATTCAGTCACCGAAGCATATCCAACTCCAATCTTATTCATACCGTTACTTTCCTTGACTACGAAGTTCTTCCTGTGCCAGCTGAAAATCATGCAAAGCCATTTTTTCTACCAACTGTTCATATGAAGTGCTGGTCGGATTCCACCCCAAAATACGTCTGGCTTTCTCGGGATTGCCTAAAAGGTTGTCCACATCGGTAGGCCGGAAAAAATCAGGATGAATTCTTACAACGGTTCTTCCAGATTGAACATCGACGCCAATCTCATCAAGACCAGTCCCTTTCCATTCAATGGTTAAACCACACACGGAAAAAGCCCGAGTTACGAAGTCCCTGACGGTATGCTGTTCTCCTGTCGCGATAATAAAATCTTCCGGCCTATCGTGTTGAAGCATCAGCCACATACATTCAACATAATCTTTTGCATAGCCCCAATCTCGCAAAGAATTCAGATTGCCAAGATATAGACAATCTTGAAGCCCACAAGCGATACGTCCGGCCGCCAACGTGATTTTACGAGTAACGAAATTCTCGCCACGCCGCTCAGATTCATGATTAAAAAGAATACCATTGACCGCAAACATGCCATAAGCTTCACGATATTCCTTCACAATCCAATAAGCATATTGCTTGGCGATCGCATAGGGGCTATAAGGATGAAACGGCGTACTTTCACTTTGGGGAATTTCTTCGACTTTACCGAACAATTCACTGGTGGAAGCTTGATAAAACCGGCAAGTATGATTAAGCCCAAGGGTTCTCATTGATTCTAACAATCGCAACGTTCCCATCGCATCGACATCAGCGGAATATTCGGGAACTTCAAAACTTACTTGAACATGGCTTTGAGCGGCAAGGTTATAGATTTCACAAGGCCTTACAGCGGCTAATACGTTGACAATGCTTAGGGAGTCGGTCAAATCAGCGTTATGCAACGCAATATGGTTTTTTCTTAACAATGAATCAATCCTAACAGTATTGGAAACTGAAGACCTTCGTACCGTACCATGTACTTCGTATCCCTTATCCAATAAAAATTCAGCAAGATAACTTCCATCCTGTCCTGTGATGCCGGTAATTAGTGCTGTTTTTTTCATTTTATACTCTCACTTCCTAAATTCTCAACATATCGCCAGCCAGACATCTGATAGCCCCATTCCAGAGCTCTATTATGTTTCCCTTTTACAAAATGCTTTGGCGCATATACTACCTTATTCTCATTTGTACTCAAGAATTGCCCCCACCAACTATATGATCCATTAGAAATTATATAATGCTTACAATTGCTCATTAATCTGAGATCCTCCAAGGGTCTTGTCGGAGGGTTAATATCTACCAAATGATACTTAAACCCTTCCAATTGAAGATTATCTTCAACCCATTGGAAATCATTTGAAAAAATATAAAATATTGCATCAGGAAATTCTTCATGCATTTTATGCATTGCATTTTCATAATAATCACTACCACATATATTAATCATGTGATACCTAGGATCACAGAAATCACCTTTTCTGATATGTACACATACCGAATTTGTAGACTGTAAAAGGTCAATAATTTCTTGGTTTTGAGTATCAATTGGAGTTTGAATAGTAAACTCATCCCTAATTAAATCCTGATATTCCTTAAAATACTTCCAAGATAAAAAAGTCCCTTTTGCAATTATATTATCAACCTTAGAAGAATAGGTCATTGGCACATAACCTAATTGAGAAAAATATATTCCACTTTTATTCAGAAGTGGTTGAAAAAACTTTTCAGTTTTTAGTTGGAACTCTTTATTGTCAATAAGCTTAGGAACAACTCTGACACAAAAAGAAAATACAGATAGAAGCTTCCATCGGAATCTTGCTTTCTTATTACATGCATTTCTATCATATGAAAACTCCACATTTGGAGAAAGCTTAAATCCTGACAAAGGACTTTGTGTAACTTTTATCAAACCGCGAGGCCCCCCATAAGATGTTCCTTGGGAAAAATCGCATATGACTTTACAACCATAATGCAACTGTAATATCCTACCAAAAGCATATTGGAACATCAGATTCCCCAACCCATAATTTAATTCTACAATAATAGTTTTTGCCATTTCATATCCCAATTATTTGAAAAGTCAAGAATACCTTGCTCTGTCACACTAATTGAAATAAACTAATCTACAATCAATTTATTTCGACTATCTAAAACCTATTCTTGGTCATATTCCAAAATATATTTTGTCTCCCTGACTCTAAAAATTTTAATAAAAGCATAATTAACAATCAAAAAGACAGATTGGATTATCCCTAGTTTTTCATAATGCCGATATACGAACCAATTTCGCTTTACAGCCTTCAATTTATTACTCGATACAGATTCTTTTCTCCTCATACGTTTCGTCAGAACCGTATCCATTCCATAAGCAGAACAGTTATTTTTTCTTAAGATGCTTAGCCAATACTCATAATCTTCCGTTCCACCTTCTATCGGATAGGAAACTGAAGTAGCTAACTCATATGTAAGTAGCACAGACGAATTGTTAATTGGATTTACTTTAAGCAATTCTGAATAACAAAAGCATTTTGGCGGTACAATTTTTATTCCTAGTTCTTTATAATCAGAATTGATGATCGATTCAGCGGTACAACAAAAAGCAATATGATTTTTTTCTAGAAACTCAATTTGCAACTCGAGTTTCTTCGGAAGCCAAAGATCATCACTATCGCAAAAAGCAACATAATCACATTTTTCTATAATATCAAATGCTTTGCGTCTTGCGTTATCAACACCGCCATTCTTATCAAGAATAACAGCACTAATCCTACAATCAGATTTAGTGAAACTAGCAATCAAATTCTTTGTATTATCTATTGACCCATCATCAACGATATATAATCTCCAGTTCTTATAAGACTGATTAATAATTGACTGAACGGTTTTACCGAGTGTTTTTTCAGCATTATAAGCCGGTAATATAATTGCAACTGATTTAGTAGCTAGTGAACTATCCATCTCCATCCCCCTACAGAAATTAAACAATTAACATGCGAATCAAACCTAGCCAAATATTTTGCAACAGTATAATCTTCCACCTAAAGATACTACTATCTTTTATAGTTTTTCTTTATTAACCATCCCACCAAACACAGTTCTAAAAACAATCTTTATATCAAACCACAAAGACCAGTTCTCAATATAGTAGATATCATACTTGATACGCTCCTCTATGGAGGTATCGCCCCTCAGCCCATTCACCTGAGCCCACCCAGTGATTCCAGGGCGAACCTGATGCTTCACCATGTACTTTGGAATCGTTTCCTTGAATTCATCCACATAATGAGGAATTTCAGGCCGCGGACCTATCAGACTCATATCACCTTTGAGCACATTGAAGAACTGCGGCAGTTCGTCAATGCTTGTCTTGCGAATCAGGCTTCCGAACTTGGTCTTACGAGGATCCTCATTCTTGCTCCAAGCTGTATTTTCTTCCGCATTCACTCGCATGGAACGGAACTTGTACATGGGAAACAACCGGCGGCCCCTGCCTACACGTTTTTGTTTGAAAATAATAGGTCCGGGACTTGAAAGCTTTACCCCGATTGTTGCGAAAAGCATGATAGGCGATGTCAGGACAATCAGAATGAGCGAAGCGATTATATCTTCCAAACGCTTTACAAACGCATTGAACGAATGGTCCAGGGGATTGTCCCGAAGACTAATCAACTTGCTGTTTCCAACAACGGACATTGAAACTTTGGAAGACAAGCTGTTGTTAAAGGTTGGAACTACAGAACAAGGAATCCCGGATTTTTCAACATGCCCTATGATGGTATCAATGTCTTCAATCCTACTTGGATCCAACGCGACAACGACTTCATCGATATCAGTACGGGCCAATAGAGAATCAATTTCAGTCAACCCGCCAAGATAGGCTACATCGGCAAGAACAGTATCGCCAATTGAACCAAAGATATTATATCCGAGCTCCCTGTGCAATGCGATATCCCGCACATACTGGGATGCCAGTTCACCACTGCCGATGAGAACGACATGCTTCAAGTTCCTTCCTCGCCTGCGCAACGCATGGAGCAAAACCCCTACGGCAACATGCTTCAGTACTACAAGAAGCGTACTTGCCAGATAAAAGGCGAACAGCAGCCGTCGGGAAAAATCCTCATATCTCGCCACATACAGATATGTAGCGATAAACAGAAGTCCTGCGAGATTGCAGAAGACAATTCGAAAAATTTTCTTACCGACGGGAACTTTCCGATACGGTCCGTATACCCCGGCAAAAGTATATAAACAGGCAAGTATACAGGCATATACAACCGCATGAGTGAAAAAGCCCGTTGTATCCAGACCTATGTTTCCCTGATCTACAACGCCCCAAAAGGTACTCATGAAAACAGCCAGATAGTAGGCCCCTACAACGAGAAACCAGTCACATAGGACATTCAGAAATTGAAAAAATCGTCTGTGTTGTTGCAGCACCTTTCACTCCATTTTATGATAATCAAAACACAAAGCACTATACATCAGAACAATAACCCCAGCAATGAAACTTCAAGACATCATACATATTCATAGTATCGACACACTATTATTATACACTAAGGATATATATTTACTACTTCTAAAATACAAACCCTCCCCCCACATGCGGGGCAAATTTGAACGTCTTGTTCGTCCAGTCGAAAGAACCTCCGACGCCTATTGTAAAATAGGAATGCTCACTTCCTCTCAGCACATACCCGATGTCAGCGGCAATGCCCATCGTGTTCCAATGTCTATATGTCAGTTCTTCGGGAAAACGCTCATTGGACTCCGCTTCCTGATATAGCGAATGATCCATGCCGACCATCACAGAAAACCCCTGGTCACCAAACAACTGCACATACGAAAGCCCATATTGCAAGTCAAGCCGATGATCGCCATGCAGGGAAAGATATGAAATCGGCATCAGAAAATCAGCCGATGCAAACAGGCCGACCAGCACCGTGTCGAAGGGATATACCGCTACGGTCAGTCCGGGTCCGAGAGCCATGACATAGGAATTGCTTCCGTATGACCGGGAGTAGTCCCTGTCCGCCTGGAAATCGGCGCCTATCCAGACTTCAGGCTTTGACACCAGAGAAGACAGGAAAACCAACAGCAGAAGAACCAGCGGCACTATCCGTTTCATCATTTTCCACCCCCGAACCGGACGCCCCCGCTGATAAACGGTGCGGCGGTCATCAAAAAGAAAGGCATTTCATATGGCTGAGTACCGTTGGGAGTATACTTTCTGAAATGTAAATCATAATGAAGGCCGGTGGAGATGAACGTGCCGTCTACGAGATGGACAGTCAGCTTTGCTTCATTCTGCAAACCCAGGGTGATGTCATCGCCAAGCTTCAATGCACCTAGCTGGATACGCATCGCGACGGCGAGATCCAGCCAATCCAGCAATGCGACTTTGAAGATGGGGCCTATGGAACCAAACAAGGTATATATTCCAGCCGTACCAACGGCAACGGGACTTCCTTTGCCTACTTGTTCCGTATAGGAGAATGGCAGACGGAAAGAAAATGAAGTTGAGAGTCCAGTACGGCTTGTATCAGTGAAAAACATATCGACGCCAAAGGTAACGCCGAAATCTTTCTGTTTGATGAAAGCCTTTGTATCAGACCAGACAGGGTCGGCGAAAGAGTTGGTCGTATATACATACTCTCCGCCAATGGAGACGTCGGTTGATAGAGTGGCGAACGCCATCGGCATGGAACAGGCGAAAAACAGGATGACGGTGGCAAATCGTATGGTTCTTTTCATATCTCCCCTTCCCTACACCGTCAGCCGTAGACCGAACTTCGCCTGCCAGGAACTGTCAGCCGGTAGATTGAAAGAATTGTCAATAATATATCCAAGCTCATAATATGCTTCCAGAGTCGAGAAGAGCATCGCGGAGAACCGGATTCCGCCCGATGCCACGGGGTTGGAATACGTCGCTGTATCCGAGGTGTTGAGCAAACGCCCCCTGCCATATCCGACATCCAGAAAACCGGTACAGGAAAGATAGACATTGTCAATCTTCGGGATAGGCGCTACATACACTGTCAGACTCAGCCTGTTGGAGACATAATGGGTCAGATTTTCAGCTTCGACACCCCAGATTCCCCCTGATTGCATGAAAACGGGAACTTTGGAGCCGGAAAGATACCTGTAATAGGTATTGTTGTCCAAGACAAGCGATAGATATGAATGGCTATCGTGACGTAGTGAGAATATGGTAAACCCAAGATCCAGTTCGCCAGAAAGGCGGAAATATTCCGCGGAGCCATCACCCCAGAACAACCAGGAAGGACACCATCTCCCTCGAAGCTCCAGCTTGACGCCGTTTCTTGTGGTAACGTTGTCCATCATGAAATCAAAATCCAGCCCCGCCAAAAGGAAGCCTGTGAACACGGACCTGTTGCCGGCCAATTCAGGTGCGCCGGAAAAGGATGAAAACCTCGCCACCCTCTCTCCACCCTCCCGCCTTGTGAACAGTGCTTCCAGATCATTGGAAGTGTGTGCCCAAGAGAGGCGTTCATAGGCGTTCTCGAAGCGACCGCCGAATGCCAGCAGAACAGTGACGGAATCTTCAGAAGACAAAGACGTCCTGCCGAACCCCTGTCCGAAAGAAAGCTCAAATTCATCCATCAGAACCGTATATTTCGTCGGATAGTCGGGAAACCCCGTCATGGCGAACGGCACGCCCGTTTCGGGGTTCTGGCGCAATGTTCTCGATACCAAACCATTGCGGAGCGAAAAGCGCAGGATCGTACTATTGCCGCCAATGAAATCGGGGAGGGGAAAATTAAACCCATAGTTGACATACAGCGGAAACGTTCCTGAGGCAAACTCGGCGTCCCCCCCCACGTCGAAAATGCCGTAGCCAAAACTGATGGAAAAAAGAGGAACCACGGCCGCAAGTAACAGAATGAGGAGGACTACCGATAGTTTTTTTATGCTTGTTTTCATATCCATCATCCCCACTAGACCGAGAAATAGAAGCTAATGCTTCCACCATTGCCCCATTCAGGATTTGCGTCACCGATTCCTCTCATAAAATTATACCACATGCCATAGTCGAAATGGATGAACCCGAACAACTTGAGGTGGAACGTCCAATTCAGACTTCCGGTGAATTCAGAATAGGAGGCGTCAAGGACACTATTGACGATGGGGCCAAACCGATAGCCATTGTTCACGGAAAAACTTATATATGGGTAACAGTCCCATGTGATAAACTGGGGTCCGTACATAATCAGCGTCAGGCTGTTGGACAACCTGTTGGAGAAACGATTTTCCGGCAAGACGTGGCGAGGAACCTTGTTTCCTCCGGTATGGTTATAGCGTACCGTATCCTGAAGCATCAGGCTCAACCAGTTCATGCCATTTTTCTGAGCTTTCGTGAACAGGGTCAGATAGCCAATGGCGGAAGCGTCGATCGTCCAAAAATCAGTAGCACCTCCGGCAGGAGTGATTGTGTTCGCCAGAAAACTTGGACCATATTTTCCGGAAATGGAGACCTCTAGACCATCATAGAGATCCAAGCCTTCGGCCATAGTCTTGCGAAGATACAGAGTAGTTCCCGCATACAAATAATTCGACCATACCTGGCGGTTGTCCTGAAGCCAAGGCCAGCCAGAAAATACCGTCCCAGGACCGAAAGGTTCTTTGTAGGTGCCATCTGGATTTATGAAGGAAGAACCTGTAGCGGCCTTTTGGAAGGGATAATACTCCATGGCGTATTCATATCGGAGATCCAAACCAGCCCAGGAATAAAATAACCGCCCCCCAAACGGATTCCTTAAGTAATAGCTTTCCGCTTGTAGCTGGATGTCCGACCAAACGAACGTATAGGAACCGTCAAAGAAGCCGGGACTTCCATCGTTGTCCCACCAAGGCGCCCCCGTATAGAAGTTAAAACCGCCGTATCCGGCATCCGCCAACCCAAAGGATGGCAGAACTCGTATATTTACTTCCGTATCATCGATCTTGTATGGAAAACGGAATTCAAAACTGGTTCCTGTAGGGAATATCCCCCCTCCAAGCTCCCAATACGTAGTGATTGAATTGATATAATGCACCGGCTCCACTTTCGCGGAGAATACGGATGGGGAACAAAGGATAATCAAACATAATACAAGGCACCTTAAGAGGTTATTCCCAAAACGACATTTTTTCACAAAAGCCATTATACTTGTTTCCTCTTTCTTTGCAATCGCAATGAGACGCTTGTATCGGATTTATATGAAAAAATTATTATAATTGAAAATCCCCCCCAGTATGCGCTCCATCCATTTTGTGAATGTACAATTCATTTTTGAGATAGCAAATACAAGACCCCAGAACACAAGAAAAGTTACATATTAGCTTGCAACATGTAGAATACCCCTTTTTGCCAATATGTTAATATTCCGCACGGTATTCTGCCGACTGGGAAAATTCAGGCAAACCATGTGTTTCATGTGGTTTTCATCATCGATACGCGCGCTTCTGCAAAGCTAATCACGGCTCGACTTTCCTGTCCAGGCGCATATCGCGCCCGGAAAGTCGTGTACTCCCGGTAGTCCGTATCAACGCCGTGTACGCTCCGCTGGAGCTAATCACGGCTCGACTTTCCTGTCCAGGCGCATGTCGCGCCCGGAAAGTCGTGTACTCCCGGTAGTCCGTATCAACGCCGTGTACGCTTCTGCGAAGTGCTAAAAGCAATCATTCCAGACACCAAAAATACAGTCTCTGAATCACCAGCGACCTTTTTCCGCATATACGGGGTACATGCCGAAATTTTCGGACGAGACAAAACGGCTATACACCGCCACAAAAGGAGAACAACACATGTCCTTACTCGATGACAGGCAAATCCAGAACGCCCTGCATGCGTCAGGGAGAAAACTCTCAATTACTACTGATACTATCTTCAAATTCGTCTTTGGTTCCCCCGACTCATCCCACATACTGCAATCATTGCTCAACGCCCTGCTTGGCCCGTATGTAGACGCTCCCTTCGAACATCTCTCCATCCTCAATGGGGAGTATCCATCGCCTGACTATGCCATGAAATCCAACCGCATGGATATTGTCGCCGCAGATAGTGCCGGACGCATCATTAATGTGGAAGCACAGATGTACACCGACAATTGGTATGCAGAGAGACTGACAGTCTATGTCTCTCGCCTGGTTACATACTATACGCCACGAGGAGGCAAAGAAACGACCATCCAAAAGGTTGTGGGTCTATCCATCGGAGAAGGACCGTTACCAGGACTGGAGGACTATCCTGATCCTGTGGTAGACATCCGCTCAAGGCCTAAAAAGGAGGGTTTTGAACTGAGAGGGAACCTACCAGTGACAGTACATGTGAACCTATCCCTGATAAGACGGCAATATGAGAAACTGGAGCCGGAAAACTTTGACGAGGCTATGCGCTGGTGTTATTATCTAGCCATGGAGGCAAAAACCATGATTACAGACGAAGAACACAGGAAAATAGGCAGGATCATTGCCTCGGATCCAAATGTGAGGGAAGCGGACAGACGTTTTCGAGAAGCGATGGCGGGCAATGATGAAAAACTCAAGTTTGCTTTATTGCAGTCCTGGAACGCCGAGATGAGATATGCGGGAGAAATGGCGACGGCTACCGTCCAAGCTGAATCGGAGGGGTTGGCCAGAGGTATGCAGCGGGGTATGCAACAAGGCATGCAACAAGGCCTTGCAGTAGGTATTGAGAAAGGTATTGAGAAAGGCAAACTCGATACAGCGCAGGCTATGAAAGCGGATGGAATACCTATGGAGACTATCGGTCGATATACAGGGCTTAGTCAAAAACAGATCGAAGCCTTATAACCTTGTGGCGCCCGCTGTACATAGGAGAGAGCCTATGCATGGCGGGACGAAGGTATAGTATCAATCGCTCCCATACAGTTTTCTTCATTTTTTTTCATCAAGGCGATGACAAAAACAACGAATCTCGCTATCATGCCTTCCAAACGAACGATGTTGTTCGAATCTTTTTCAATCCGCCCAGGGGTTTGGAAAGATACAGATGTTCATATGCGGTGACGGGAATACCTTGAAGCCGCGACAGTATATATTTTGTGGACAAAGGCGTCCGCCAGAAAATGCTACGCAATACTGCGCAGGTTTTCCGGCGGGCGCCTTTTTTCATGACGTGGCGGGCGCAAGGAATACATATGCCATGCTGCCGGTCACGGGGGAGGAAACCGTATGACAGAACTCCAGCAGGACTATCCCCAGGAAGGGGACGTCAGAATTCCATCGGGCTGTGCCATAAGCGGCATCTTCTCCAGAAACGGCAGGCGTTTCGGGGGAGAGGAAGCGATTCGGTCAATAGCGGTCATGCATGACCGCTCCAACGGTCTTGGCGGCGGATACGCAGGATACGGTATCTACCCTGAATACAAGGACTATTATGCGTTCCATGTATTCTATTATGACAAGCAGGCGAAGGAAGCCTGTGAGAAATTTCTCGATGAACACTTTGATGTCATCAACCTATCCAAGATTCCTGTACGCAAACATCCACGCATTACTGACGAACCCCTGATCTGGCGGTATTTCGTAGCGCCGCTCCCGACCAGGCTGGCGGCAAGCCAGCTTGACGCGAATGAATATGTCGTCCGTTGCGTCATCCGCGTCAATACAGCCATAGAAGGCGCTTATGTATTTTCCTCCGGCAAGAACATGGGAGTGTTCAAGGCAGTCGGCTTTCCTGAAGATGTCGGGGAATTCTATCGGCTGGATGAATACGAAGGATATTGCTGGACTGTCCACGGCCGGTATCCGACCAACACCCCCGGCTGGTGGGGAGGCGCCCACCCATTCGCACTGCTCGACTATACCGTAGTCCACAACGGTGAAATATCTTCCTACGACGCGAACCGGCGGTTCATTGAGATGTTCGGCTATCGCTGTACGCTTCAGACCGACACGGAGGTAATCACCTACATGATCGACTACCTCCACCGCAAGCAGGGACTTTCTCTGGAAGAAGTCGCCCATGTGATTGCCGCACCGTTCTGGACGACCATCGCAGCCATGCCGGAGGAGCAACAGAGGGAGTATACCTATCTCCGCAACACGTTTTCCAGCATGCTGATCACCGGCCCGTTCTCGATTCTCCTCGGCTTCAACGGAGGACTGATGGCGCTCAACGACAGGCTCAAACTCCGTTCGCTCGTCGCAGCGGAGAAAGGGGACATGGTCTATCTGGCCAGCGAAGAGAGCGCTATACGGGTTATTGAGCCGCAGCCGGACAAAATCTGGTTTCCCCGGGGCGGAGAACCGGTCATCATCACCCTTTCCGAAGAAGGAAAGAAAAACGTAGCGTTGGAATCAAAATGACCGCGTCAAACAAAGATGTCATGAAAGAGTGAGAGCAAACTATGGGAATCAACTATCTTTATCCTGACTATGAAGTCAGCAGGAATCTACAGCGTTGCATAGCCTGCCGGGTCTGCGAACGACAATGCGCCAATGAAGTGCATCATTATGATGAGGAATTGAAAATAATGGCCAGTGATGAGAGCAAATGCGTCAACTGCCATCGGTGCGTATCCCTTTGTCCTACCCGCGCGCTGAAAATCGTAAGGACCGACCATACGTTCAAGGCGAACGCCAACTGGACGGAAGAAGTAATCACCGATGTATACCGGCAAGCTGGTACGGGCGGCGTCCTGTTGGCGTCGATGGGAACCCCAAAGAACTATCCGGTCTACTGGGACAAAATCCTGATCAACGCGTCCCAGGTGACGAATCCTTCCATCGACCCGTTGCGAGAACCGATGGAGACCACCACGTTCCTCGGGCAAAAGACCGCGAAAATCCAGCGGAACCCCGACGGGAGCATCGATACCAGCACCACCCCGCAGCTAAAGCTCAATGTGCCGGTCATGTTCTCCGCCATGTCCTACGGCTCGATCAGCTATAACGCACATAAAAGCCTGGCATTGGCGGCGCAGAAGCTTGGTATCTACTACAATACGGGAGAAGGCGGGTTGCATGAGGATTTCTATCAGTATGGTCCGAACACCATCGTCCAAGTCGCTTCCGGGCGCTTCGGAGTGCATCCGGGATACCTGAAGACAGGCGCCGCCATCGAAATCAAGATGGGACAGGGGGCGAAACCAGGTATCGGGGGACATCTTCCCGGAGCGAAGATCATCGGCGACGTCTCCCGCACCAGGATGATTCCGGAGGGGTCAGACGCCATCAGCCCCGCACCACATCATGACATCTATTCCATCGAGGATCTGAGACAGTTGGTCTATACCTTGAAGGAAGCGACCAACTACGAGAAACCGATCATCGTCAAGATAGCGGCGGTACACAATATTTCAGCGATCGCCAGCGGCGTGGCCCGAAGCGGCGCGGACATCATAGCGATTGATGGTTTCCGAGGCGGTACGGGCGCGGCACCTGCCAGAACCAGGGACAATGTGGGAATCCCCATCGAACTGGCGTTGGCGAGTGTGGACCGTCGGCTCAGAGAGGAAGGTATACGCAACAACGTCAGCATCGTCATAGGGGGCTCCATTAGGAACAGCGCCGATATCGTCAAGGCGATAGCGTTGGGCGCTGACGCCGTGTACATCGCTACTAGCGCGTTGCTCGCCTTGGGGTGCCACCTGTGCAGGACGTGTCATCTGGGCCGCTGCAACTGGGGAATCGCGACTCAGCGGCCCGATCTGGTCAAACGGCTCAATCCGGAAGTCGGCTCTGAACGGTTGGTCAATTTGATTACCGCATGGAATCATGAAATCAAGGAGATGATGGG
>JAXEWB010000004.1:0-16386 GCA_034114085.1 Sphaerochaetaceae bacterium
CGTACACCGTCGGCTCTATGACCAGCACGCCATCGATCTCAGTCCTGTGGAACAAGAACTTGCCCATCAGCGGGCCTCCCCATGACCGTACATCCTCTCGTAGTACCCCCGGTATTCGCCGCTGGTCACATGCTCCATCCATGTTCCGTTCTCCAGATACCAGTCGATCGTCAGCCGGATGCCTTCGTCGAACATCGTTCGGGGACGCCAACCCAGCTCCCCGCAAATCTTCCTGGGGTCGATCCCATACCTGCGGTCATGCCCCTTGCGATCCTCCACATGGCGGATCAGCGTCTCGTCCACGCCGGGGTCGGCCTTCTCCCGTACATATGAGATGATCGCCTTCACGATCTCCACGTTCGGCTTCTCGTTGTGACCGCCTATGTTGTACACCTCGCCGGGGCGACCGCCGTCCAGCACCATGTCGATCGCGCGGCAATGATCCTCCACGTACAGCCAGTCCCTCACCTGCATCCCGTCCCCGTATACGGGAAGACTCTTGCGGCACAGGCAGTTGTTCACCATCAACGGAATCAGTTTTTCGGGAAACTGGTACGGCCCGTAGTTGTTGGAACATCTCGTGATATTCATCGGCAGCCGGTAGGTGTCCCAGTACGCCTTCACCAAGAGATCGGCGCCCGCCTTGCTCGCGGAATACGGACTATGCGGATCCAAAGGGGTATCTTCAGTGAAATACCCCTCAGGCCCCAACGCCCCGTACACCTCGTCGGTTGATACTTGAAGGTACTTCACACCTTCCCGGTAGATTCCGTCCCCTCCGTTCCATGCTTTCTTCGCACAGTCGAGCAATGTCATCGTTCCCAGTACGTTTGTCTTGACGAACACCTCAGGATTCTGGATCGACCGATCCACATGGCTTTCCGCGGCAAAATTAACTACATAGTCAATTTGATGCCTGCTGAATAGATTTTCCATCGCAGTCCGGTCACAGATGTCGGCCTGGATGAACTCGTGCCGCGGATTGTCCATCACGTCCGACAGATTCTCCAGATTCCCCGCATACGTCAGCTTGTCCACATTCACAATCTGAATGTCCTCATGCTTGTCCAGCATGTAGTGTATGAAGTTCGAGCCTATGAACCCCGCTCCTCCAGTAACCAGATATTCCTTCATCGTTTGCACTCCATATCCAGATAATTGCGCATCCATGCGTCCAGCGCAACCTTCCAATCCCGCATCACGTCCCCCACGGTCTCGCGCAGTCGCAGATTGTCCAACGCTGAGTACGCAGGACGCTTCGCAGGTCTTGACGACACCCAGGTGTATTCTTCGGTCGTACAGGGTCGTACCTGCACGTCGATTCCCGCAGCTTCCATGATCGCCTGGGTGAACGCATACCAGCTTACAGCATCCCCGCCGCAGGTACAGTGGAAAATTCCAGTCTCCCCGCTTGCGGCAAGGACTGTCATCTGGTATGCGAGATCCACTGCACACGTCGGGTTCCCAACCTGATCGGACACCACAGTCACCGAGCCTTTCTCACGCCCCAGGCGCATCATCGTCTTGACAAAATTATTCCCTTCGTACCCATACAGCCACGCCGTGCGACAGACGCAGGCATTGGAGCAATGCTCCTGCACAAGTCTCTCACCGGCAAGTTTCGTCCGTCCATATGCGGTCGCAGGCTCACAAGAATCGTACTCCGTCCGAGGCGTGGCGGCAGTACCTGAAAAAACATAATCAGTACTGACATGCAACAGTCTTGCGCCGCTTCGAGCACATGCGGCGGCCAGGTTGCCAGGCCCGTCGGCATTAACGCGGTACGCAAGGTCTTCCTGCGTCTCGCACCCGTCCACGTTCGTCATCGCCGCACAGTTGAATACGACATCCGGACAAACTTCACTGAAAAACCGGCCAACGGCATCCGCATCGGAAATGTCCAGCTCCCCAACGTCCGCGCCAACGATCTCGCACCCCTGCAAAACGTCAGGCAGAACGCCAAGTTCAGATTTCCCCGTACTCAGTATACGCAAAAGTTCATTTCCCAGTTGTCCACGAGAACCAGTCACCAATATCTTCATCTATCGAAAACCCCTTAAGCAACACGCCGACATATTTAGTATTGGATGCGGCCTTCGGCCACCGCCTTCAGATGTTCGCCATATGGGCTTTTGCCGTATTTACCTGCGCTTTCCAGCAATTCCGACCGGTCTATCCATCCATTGCGGTATGCGATTTCTTCTGGCGCGGAAATCTTGATTCCCTGGCGCTTCTCCACCATCCGCACAAAATCCGCGGCATCCACCAGACTGTCCATCGTCCCGGTGTCCAACCAGGCGAACCCGCGTCCCAGCAACTTCACCTTCAAACCGCCCCGTTCCAAATACAACCGGTTGAGGTCAGTGATCTCCAGCTCTCCGCGTGCGGAGGGCTTCACCTTCCGAGCCATGGACACGACATCCTTGTCATAGAAATACAATCCAGTAACCGCATAGTTGCTTTTGGGCTGGCGGGGTTTCTCCTCTACGCTGACTACATTGCCTTCGCCATCGAACTCCACTACCCCGAACCGCCACGGATCCGTCACGTAGTAGCCGAACACCGTCGCCCAGCCTTGCTGGGCATCGGCCGCGGCCTGCCGGAGAATCGACGAGAAACCATTGCCATAGAAGATGTTGTCCCCCAATACCATTGCGCAACAGTCGTCCCCGATGAACTCAGAACCCAGCAAGAACGCCTGCGCAAGGCCGTCGGGCGATGGTTGCACCTTATAGGAGAGGCGAACGCCGAACTGCGAACCATCGCCCAGCAGCGACTCGAACCGCGGCGTATCCTCCGGCGTTGAAATGACCAGGATGTCCCGGATTCCCGCCAACATCAAGGTTGACAACGGGTAATACACCATCGGCTTGTCGTACACCGGCAAGAGCTGCTTGCTCGTAACCATCGTCAGTGGATACAGGCGAGTTCCCGCGCCTCCCGCCAATATGATTCCCTTCATGACAGGTTGTTCTCCTTCCGATACGCATGCACATCGGCGACAATCTGCCGGGCGAAAGCCGGCGCGCCGTACTGCATCGGTACCTGGGAAAAATGATATTCCATATCCTTCAGAAAATCTGGATCTTCCAGACTACGTTCAATGATATCAGCCTGCTTTTCAGGTTCCAAAGCCAGCCAGCCTATCTGGTACCGTTCAAAATACGCGGCGGAGGCGATAACGGTATACACAAGTTCCGTAATCAGGAACGGACGATGCATGTACATGGCCTCCACCATTGTATTGATCCCTGCGCGCCCCACCACAATATCAGAGGCATACAGGTATTCATCGACATTCTTCACGAATCCGATGACGTGAAGCTTCAGGCAAGGAGGAAGTTTCTTCTCCATCTTCATCAAACGGTCCTTCGCCTTTTCACTCAACCCGCCCAGTACAAGAATCTGTAGGGAAAGCTTCCGTCTGGCCAGCTCGTTGATCAGCGCGACAGTGCCGATCCCCTCCCCGCCTAGGTTGAGCTGAATCGTAAACATTTCTTCAAGGCCGAGCTTCTTCCGGGCGTCGGCCTTTTCCATACGTACGGAATCCGCACAGGCTTTTTGCAACGGGAACGGGCACAAGGACACGCTGTCCGCCGGCTGTCCATTGGCGATGATATGCTCTTTTCCCGCTTCGGTCGAAATGAAGTACCGGCGCAACGCAGGGGCGATCGATGAACAAGGGGAAGAGAATACATCCGTCGCATAATAATAGACGGGAATAGACAGCCCATTGTCCTTGACCAATTCCGACATAATCCGACTTGGAACGAAATGAGTACAGACGATATAATCGAGCTTCTTATCAAGAACCCAGTTCTTGAACAACTTATTTCTATGCCTTCTCGCATACCGCAATCCAGAATTCACAGATTTGCTACTATCCGTCCGAGAATTGAGACGCATCTCAAGCTTTGGATGACTGAGCATGAACCGCCACGTTTTCTTGTTGATTCTCCCCATCCATGCGAGTTGCATCAATTCATAGAATTCCTCCAGCAGGACGGTATGTCCCATCTCCTCGAACTGCTCAGCAAGAGCTTTCGCCGGAATATAATGGCCTTTCCCGCCATCAACATAAATACATGCGCAATTCACTGCTTCCCCCAAGACTGTCATCCGTGTAGAAACGGATTCAGTATACTGTGGTCGTGAGACAACGACTTATTATGCCATTCAAAATGACGGGTCGCAAGCTAATATGGAAAAAAACGTTCGTCAAGAGAAAACCGAGAAAAAAAGTGTTATAAAAGGTTTTACCCTAGCCTTTCCAGACTATTTATGATAGCATGGCTCGACAATGTGAAGACAACGGGTAGAGATTTTCATGAAACACTATGATTATATAATTGTTGGTAGCGGTTTATTCGGCGCGACATTCGCATATGAAGCGTCAAAAGCAGATAAAAGTTGTTTGGTTATTGAAAAAAGACCACATATCGGTGGCAATCTGTATTGTTCCAGGAAAGACGGCATAGACATACACAGCTATGGCCCCCACATCTTCCACACGAACGATTCCTATATCTGGCAATACATCAACCAGCTTTCGGACTTCAATAATTTCATCAATTCGCCGCTGGCGAATTATAAAGGGGAAATATACAACCTGCCGTTCAACATGAACACCTTCGTCAAGATGTGGGGAATAACAAAACCTAGACAGGCAAAGGAAATTATTGAACAGCAACGAATCATCCCCGGAAACGGAGAACCTGCGAACCTTGAGGAACAGGCGTTGTACCTAGTCGGCACAGATATCTATGAACGATTGATCAAGGGATATACAGAGAAACAATGGGGCCGCCCGTGCAATGAACTGCCGGCGTTCATCATCAAGCGCATTCCAGTCAGATTCACGTTCAACAACAACTACTTCAATGACAAATATCAAGGGATTCCAGTCAACGGCTACAATGTGATTATTTCTAAAATGCTTGAGAAATGCGATGTGGAAGTCAATACGGATTTCAACTCCGACAAGGAGATATTCCTCCGTATGGCTGATAAGGTAATCTATACCGGCACGATCGATTCCTTTTTCGGGTATTCCCTTGGCAGGCTTGAATATCGAAGCCTCCATTTTGAAACGGAACGGCTCGAGCAGGAAAACTACCAAGGCGTTGCGGTAGTCAACTATACGGACAAGGAGACTCTGTATACGCGAATCATCGAACACAAGCATTTTGCGTATGGAAAACAGCCGGTCACCTATATCACGAGGGAGTATCCGCTGGAATACAATGGCGGCGCGGAACCCTATTATCCGATCAACGATGAAAAGAATCTCCTCACTCTGCTGAAATATCAGGAATTGGCGAAAAAAGAATCCAGGATCCTGTTCGGCGGGCGTCTTGCGGAATACCGGTACTATGATATGGACCAGACGATGATTTCGGCCTTGCAGATGGCTCGTCGGGAACTGGGAAGCGGTATCATATAATCTGTTCAAAAACACCACTTGGGTGTTTTTTTATTTGTTCTGGGAAAGGCTGTACACAAGCTGCCAATAATAATAGAGAAGCCATACACAGGGCTTCGCCGCCAGAAAATGATAACAAGGCGCAGCCATCCAGATGATATGGTGTTTCTTTATCACAGAAAGCAGATTATAGACGAACGCCTTGTTGATACGCCCTCCTGATTGATGATGCATCTTGATCGGTACGACCCAGGAGGATATACCCCGCTCTTTCGCGGAGAGGCAGAAATCAACCCCGTACATATGCCAGTTATCGCAGAGGACTTCGTCGAACCGCAACGATTCATAGACTTCCCGTGTCATAGCGAAAAAACATTCGTCAAAGGTCTCCACTTTCGTCGGCTTTCTGACTTTCGTACAAATCCAATTCGCCACCGCATGGGGATCGTGCGTACCGGTCGTCACGTTCGACATCATGAACGGATAGACTTTGCGCATGCCGGACACTCCGATTAAAGAGTACCCGTGATTGAAGTAGCTGATCAATTCCTGCCATGCGGTCGGCGTTTCCAGCAGAATATCCTGATGCATGAATACAAGATAGTCGCCTTTCGCTTGGGACGCCCCAAAATTCAACGCCTGCGCGGCCGAAGAAAACTGATGCGCCGTATTGTCCAGCGTGATGACTTCGACGTCCATCGTCTGGATGGACAGGCCGTCTTGAAAAAACGCCGCAAGCTTCCGTGGATCATTATATACACAGATGACCGATATTTTGGGGGATGATGGAGCGAGGGTATCATGACTCATAGCTTGCAAGAGACCCCCAGGAAAAATTGGACGTCCATAGTGGCGGAACGTTCGATATTCCATCTGTTCCATTGGGTGACGACATCCGCCCCGGCCTGGATGGACAACCACCCCAGGGGTTGCCAACCGCCATGAAGGCCGACCGACAGAGTATATTCGACTGCGCCGTTCTCTCCCGGGCTGAAAGGGTTGTTTGTCGATGGCGTATGCGGTACCTGCTCGGTTCCGGTATACTGCCCATAGGCACTGTCGCTCCTAACGACCCCGTGGGCCATAAAGAAGGTTTCGCACTCCGCATGCCAGGAGGCGGGAACGCTGTATCCGAAGCTCAGGTCTCCGACTATGGCATCGCCGCCATATCGGTAAGTGATGTATTCCCGTAGATACCGGGTCTGATACCCTACGGCGGCGTCGAACTCACGGGTTACGCCGACATAGTCCAGATATCCATAGGCATGTCCCGCCGCACGTTCGCGCAGGTAGAGGAACGGATCGGTATAGACACCTTCCAATGTCCCGTACCAATAGCCTGAACCATGGGGGACCATACCCCGGACTCCCAACAAATACCCGAAGGCATCGGGACTTGCGCCGCTTTCCGGCTGTTTCGGCTCACCAAAGACCGCGACGTCGTCCATCACGAACTGGAAATAAAAGTTCAGGCCGGAAAAAGGAGTGAAATCCAGTTCAACACCCGCCAAGGAATTCGCATTGGCGCCGATATAGTAGTTGTGGAACAGCAGCAGCGGATTGAAAATCTGCGGATTCACCGTCCCGTCTTCAGACTGATACATGATGGATTCCTGAATGGCCAGCCCTATCCTATCCTGCCAGAAGCGGAATTCAAGACGATGCGCCATCAGGAATTGAAGTCCTTCGACACGCTCCGTGTGAGCCTTGCCGATATTCATCGGATGGGTAAAGAACGAAAGCAGGAAAGTATACTTGAACCAATCTGTATACGCAGACAACCGAACCATGTCGTTGAACGGCAGATTCCCCCCGATCATCAGGTTGCCGGTTTTTCCAGTGCCCCAGCGCGCGACATCCCTCCCCGCCAGAAGGTTCCAATGAGAGGTTCCGATGGAAATCAGTCCCCGATACGGGAAGTTCATGCTGAAGGAACCGGGGGAAACGAACGGAATATTCGTTGCGAAAAAGGAAGAATACCGAAGGTCCGGTTCTCGAGAATCGTGTCCTTTGGGGGTATCGGTCAATACGATGCTGGCGACGGGCCGGGTAAAGCCGAGGGATATCTCGCCGTAGGCGTATCCTACGGAATCGACCCAGGTCTCCGCAAATACTGTAAGGAACGGGTCGCTGGAAACGATTGGCCGAAGCCAGTCCGACTCCTTGTCAAAGGTGGCAGGATTCGTATGGACTATCATATTCAAATCGACATCCCCGCCTATGTTCATGGAGAAAGCGCTTCCGGCCCCAATCAGTTCACGGGGGCGCAATGCATCAGCGACATAATCATAGAGATCCAGAGCTACCGGCGAGAGCGTCGCAACATCTATCTTTTCGAGGGCCAGGAGCAATTCATCGACGCTCCAAGGGCCGGAAGAAGGAGGCGCCGCATGCCCAGTTTGAACATACAGGGCCTCCAACGCCGTCCATACAGGAGAGGACGCAGGGATAATCTGCTGATAGTTCGGATTCGCCATCACCGGAAAACAGCAGATGAACAGAAGTATGTAAATTACAAATTTTCTTTTCACGGTCCAATCCTTCAAAAAGTTTTTCACTACCAGCAACGAACAGTCATCGCGCAAGACATTGCCGGTACAGCTCTTCGAACTGCAAGGCGACCTGTCTGCCGTCGAACCTATCAAGTTGCGCACGTGCGTTGGCCGCTTTGTCATTCCGTTCTTGCGGGTGCTCAAGGACATATGCCATAGTTTCGGCGAGCTTGTCGACATCGGCGGATTCATAGATCCATCCATATTCGGATTCCACGATGGATGTCATATGGGGATCGTCCGGAACAATTACAGGACAACCGCTGCACAGGGCTTCGATGATCGTCATGGGCTGATTTTCCGTCAGCGACGCGGTGACGAACGCCGCCATCCGTTTGAGGAGATGGCTGCCTATCAACTGCTTGTTGGGAACGGCGCCGGTAAAAAACACGGAATCAGCCAGGTCAAGGCGGTTTGCAAGTCTGTACATCGCGATCTCGGCGGGGCCGGAGCCAATCAGCAACAGTCTCGCCTCCGGATGGGAAGCTTTCAGTTTTGACATTGCCTGCAATAGGACGTGGATTGATTTTTCATACCCTTGGCGTCCTACAAAGACAAACGTGGAACAACCGTCGAGATATGGGGCAGGGATATGCTCCGGCAATGGTTCCGTCGGTTGTTCCTCCAAGAACCTGGAAATATCGATTCCATTGCTGATATACTCGATCTCACGTGGGGGGAATACCCTTTTGGAGATATCAGCGCAGGTGGTCTTGCTCGGCGCGGTGATCAACCGGGCATTCCTATAGCACGGATTGAGCAGGACCTTCCACACAATTCGTTGCCCGATCAAGGAGAGCCGCCTGCTTTTCAGTCCGTACTGGATGTACGTGGGATCGTCAATCAACGTATGGTGCGTCATGATGACCGGGATTCCCAGCCTGACGGCGGCACGGCTCAACGCGACGCAAACCAGCCAAGGCGCCGTTTCATGGACGATATCGATGCGATATTCCTTCAACTTGTTTCCAACGAATGAAGAATGGATATTCGACAGCCTCACCCCTGGATAAATTCCAGAGGGAATCGATGGGACATGGATGATCCTGATCGCGCCGTCCAGCGATTCATCTCGATAACGACGATTCCTTGGTACAAAGAAATATACGGAATGCCCCTGCGCAACAAGATTCCGGGCTAGGTTGATCGTCGCCGTCATGACGCCGTTTGTCTCCGGGAAAAAAATATCAAAACCAAAAGCGATGTTCACAATGTATCAGCGGCCCTTTGCCGGAACTCCAGCGAAAGCCTTTCCTCCCCGGTATTCATATTAAAACTATAACAGGAACAAATACCGATATCAATGACAAAAACAGCAATCTCCCGCCAAGGATACAAACAGGCATTCTCCTCTTTCGTGTTTTCCTGTATATTCGTTCATAGGAAATTGGTAAAAAAAACCATTTAGGACCAGTGTATCCATCGGATTTGTTTTTTTTGCTTCATTTTGAGCGTGAAACATACCGGAAATACAGTTGGCATATAACTTGCATTTTTGTAACCAAAAAGTCTGTTCCGCACTATATAAGGTAAGACGACCAGTGCGGGACGACTAGCGGGAGTACTGACATGAACATAGCTTTCGGGTTTGATATATTCTATCCAGAAACCAACGGAGTAATCACCGCCTCGATAAATTTGGCGACAAATCTAATCAATATGGGGCACAATGTATATTTTTTCGTCCCCAACGACAAAGGCTTCACCGAGGACACCATAGAAAATGGAATCAAGGTCATCCACGTACCAGCGATCAACACTTTTGTGTATCCAGGTATCAAACTGAGTCCGTATCACAGCAGATTCTTGTTGAAATACCTGCTGGAATTCAAAATCGACGTCGTCCATACCACATCGACTTGGTTGGTCTGCCTTGCACTGGCCCATGCCGCGAAACGGCTTGGGCTACCGGTAGTCTCTACCCATCATACATTGATAGACAATCCCGACTATATCCAATACGCATTGAAGAACCGAAAGCTTTCCGTCGCGGCTCAACACGTAGTCTGGACTACCATGTTCAGTCCATTCTACAAGTGGGTCGATGTCATTACTGCCCCAAGCAACAATACTTGCAGACAGTTGAGGAAGCACCTCCCCTCCACGGACATCCGGTTCATCAGCAACGGAATCGACATTTCAAGATTCCAGAGTAGAGAAGCCGCCTGTCCGATTCCCCGGTGCATACCTGAAACATTCGTCAATCGGAATGCGCTGGTCTATGTGGGCCGACAGGGATATGAGAAGTCAATCGACGTATTGCTCAAAGGCTTCTCCATCCTGAAAGAACGTATGCGAGAAGCCCGGCTGTTGGTCGTAGGCAAGGGACCTGCGGCGGAAGAATTGAAGGAGCTGGCGAAAGCCCTCGGCCTGACGGAGGATGATGTCTGCTTTACCGGACTGATTCCGAACGCGGAGCTGATTGGAAGCCTGGTCCTGACGAAATTAGGCGCGTTCGTCTCCGCTTCGCTGACGGAAAACCAAGCGATGACGATCATCGAAGCCCTGTGCAGCGGTTGCCCCGTCATCGTCCCCGACCAAGCGAACATGACCGATCTGGTCACCGATGAAAGTGGCTGGATATTCATCCCGAAGGATGAACGGGATCTCGCCGTCAAGATGTACGACGCACTCTCCGACAAAGAAAACCAACGCAGGAAAGGTCTGGCGGCGAAACAGAACATCAATCGGTTCGATGGTGTACAGATATCAAAGCAGTTCTTGAAGCTCTATGAAGAATTCGTGGAAAAACATGCGGCAAAACGTGAACGGCTGGAAGACTATTCGGATTCATACCAGCGGCACAGCCTTTACAGCGACTGATGTTTCAAGTACTATTTCATCATCAATTGGCCTGATGGCAGTATATACACAAGAAAGTCTATAGTTATAGTAGGAAGGCAATTTTTGAAACGTCTATTTGCTTGCATCGAAAAACATAATAAACTTGTTCTGGCAGCCGTCGGCATTCTGACTATCGCTTTCGCCTGCGCAGTCCCCCGACTGGAGCTGGATACCGACTACATGGCTCTGCTTCCAGAAAATCCTGAACAGGAGGCGTTGCAGCTTGAAGTATTCGGCCCTCCTTCGGAATATAATGAGAACTTCTTCTTTCTACTGGAGGGAGACAAGCTCTTTGAGCCCGAGACACTGTCCGCGATAGACAAAGTGCTGGGGGAGCTGTCGGGCTACGAGCAGTTGCAGTCGCCGCTTTCCCCGTTCAGCTTTGTGACGATTGAAAAGAAGGGCTCGCGCCTTGCGACCATACCGATGTCCCCCCACCAGGAACAAAACCTTTCATGGACGGAGGAAGAGGCGGAGCAGTTCAGAAAACGGGTGCTGTCCGATGACATCGTCAGGAACCTGCTGGCGTCGGAAGATGGCGAAGCGATGCTGTTCTTCTACAACAGCAGGCCGTTGGGGCAAGATGCAGACGTCATCATCGAAGCATGGAAGGGCATCGTCCACCAGCTGGATCCATACGTGGACGTCTATATCAATGGTACGCCGTTGCTCACCCAACGGTTGGGTTACTATCTTTCCAGGGACCTGACGATCCTGCTGGGACTGTGCCTGCTGGTCATCCTGGTCATCTACTATCTTTCGTTCAGGGCGAAACGGGCCGTACTGATCCCATTCTCCCTCTCCATCATCGGAATGATCTGGACGCTGGGCTCGATGGTGTTCCTCGGATACAAACTGACGATCGTGAACATCATCACCCCGTGCATGGTGCTGATCCTTGGCAGCTCCTACAGCATCCATGTAATCAGCGAGTATTACAATGTATACAAAATCCAAGGGATAGGCGACATCCGGACCAGGCTGAACATTTCGCTCTCCACCATCAGCAAGACCATCCTGACGGCGTGCTTGACCACCGTAGTCGGTTTTCTCAGCCTATTGGTCTGCAAGATGACGGCGTTCAAGGAGCTTGGCATATCGGTATCCCTGGGCATAGTCTATTGCGCGATATTGTCCATCACGTATATCCCTGCGTTGCTCGCAAATACAGTTCCCCCGCAGGAAAAGCAGATGCAGGTCTTCAAAAACGGCCTGCTGACGAAGGTTGTCAACGGAATCAGCAAGTTCGTCGTCAAATACAGCTGGATATGCCTGTTGTTGCTGGCGGCCATCATAGGCGGGTTCTTCGCCGTGAAAGACGAAATTGGAATACAGACCAACTACATGAGCTATTTTCCGCAGAAAGACCCGTTCATACAGGATTCAATCCATATGTCATCCCGCTTTGGCGGCAGCGATCCCCACTATATCACGTTGACCGCGCCGGCAGGGGAAAAGAACTATTTCTATAGACCGGAGGTAATCCGGCGGGTCTATGAATTTGAACAGGCCATTATCCAGAATCCCGATGTCCTCCATATACTTTCGTTTCCACAATACGTCGCGTTCATGCAGAAGGTAAATGGCGGCACAGCGGAAATTCCCGAGTCACCGGGGTTGATACTCACCTTGTCAAGGCTGCTAGCGATGATGCGCAACACCATGGGCGCATCGGTCATCGACTCAATGATCAACCAGGACGCCTCCCGTATCACGCTGGCGATCCGAAGCTATGATTCCGTGGAGGGCGACATGCCCACCGTGGCAAGCGCGGCGCGCCTTCTTGACGACATCGAGCAATATAAACACCTGCTCCCCGCCGAAGTGACAATGGAGAACTGGGGAGATACGTCCAACGGACTGACGCTGACCAACATGATCATCCAGGACCAGAACTATTCAACGTTGCTGTCCTTTATCCTAGTGTTCCTGATCGTCTGCATCTTGTTCAAATCGTTCAAGTATGGTTTCTGTTCAATCATTCCAATCCTGACAGGAGTCATGGCGAACTATATACTCATGTTCCTTCTGAACATCAAGTTCGACGTGGTGACGGCGATCTTCGCCAGCGTTACCGTCGGTGTCGGAGTCGATGACGCCATCCATTTCATGCTCAGATACCTGAGGCAGAAAAAACTGCATCCGACGCTCCCCTACTACATCATCATGCAACGGGCGTTACAGGAAACAGGACGACCAATCATATTGACTTCAATGTCAATCATATCAGGAATGCTGATGCTGACGTTCGCCAGCTATGCGCCGATCAGGTATTTCGGCCTGTTGCTGGCGATCGCGTTGTTCACGACGACGTTGGCGACGCTGTTCATCCTGCCGTCCACGATGCTGGTCGGACACAAAGTCCGGGAACTATTCATAAAAAAGAGGTCAATATAACGATAATATGAAAATTGCCGAATTCAGCAATTCGTTTATTCCTGTATACGATGGTGTGGGCCGGGTAGTAAAGGCTTATTGTGAGACATTGTCTCAGATGGGCCAGCATGTTTATGTAATCGCTCCTAAAGATCCGGGTTTTATCGAAAAAGATTCCAGCCCCTATCAAGTACTGGATTTCCCTTCGGTACAGATTTCCAGGAAAGTACCATATCGGGTAGGTTTTCCCAATCTGGACTTGCGCTATAAACACTATATGCGGCAGTTTCCAGAAACGCCTTTCGACATTTGCCATGCGCATGATCCAGGTCCTGTCGGAAAGTTCGCACTATGGTATGCACATGCCTACGACATACCGCTCGTAGGCACCTTCCATTCAAAATACTATGATGATATCTACAAAATTACAAAGAGCAAAGCCTTGGCGAAATTCGGCGCTGGAGTCGTCGCAAATTTCTATAACCATTGTGATGAAGTCTGGGCGGTATCCCATCAGTCAGCTGAAACTTTAATTTCATATGGATATACCGGCGATATCCAAGTAATGCCGAATGGAACGGATCTCCGTACGCTTGAACCGTCCGTCCTCCCAAAAATTGCCGCCAAATATCATCTGGGCAAAGACCCCATCCTCCTGTTCGTCGGGCAAATGAACTGGAAAAAGAATATCCAGCGAGTGCTTGAAGCCTGTACGCTGCTCCATAAGGATGGAATAAAATTCCAACTGGTGCTTGCGGGAAGAGGTCCTCATGAAAAAGAAATCTCGCAAACCGCGAAGGATCTTGGAATAGCCCACCTTCTCATTCAAACAGGACATATCACCGACCCCGCTGAACTGGATGGGCTGTACCATGCATCCACCCTATTTCTATTTCCGTCAATCTATGACAATGCGCCGATGGTTCTGCGCGAAGCGGCGAATATGGGAACACCAGGTATTGTCATACGGGGCTCCAGCGCGGCTGAAGTCATTGAAGACCAGCAAAACGGAATGTTGTGCGATGACACGTCGGAAAGTTTGTTTTCAGCAATCAAAACGGTCTTGTCGAACAAACCGCTTCTCGACCGGATATCTTTCAATGCGAAACAGACCATACCACATCCTTGGCAAGGGGAGATTATGGAGAGTGTCTTGGCAAGATACCAGTATCTTATCGACAATCATAAACGCGTTCATTGACCATCCGCAAGTTTTACAGTACCTTCCCGCTTCCCCAACAACGCACCAAGCCCGAACAAGATGGGCAAATATAGGGTGATGAGCCTCCACAGGACCATAGCGAAGTTGATGTAGTGGTCGCCCATGATACTGCCAAGAATATAGTAGAAGCCACTATCAGCGACACCCAATCCGCCGGGAATAGGCATGACCGACTGTATCAGCGTACAAAACGCCTGGGCGGCCAATACGGTACTGTAAGTCTGCCCCGACAACGAAAAACACCGATAGATGAAATAACAGATCTGGTATGTCGCCACCAATTGCAGGCAGCCGAAGACAAAAGCCAGCGCAACGTCCTTTCCCTTCAACTGAATCTTGCGCATGTTCTGGTTGAGCTGGCGCAGTTCTTCCTTCGCCCGAGCTTGCAGGCCGTCCACCTGTTTGACGACATGCACCTTTCCCAGTAGCCGGATGAACCAACAGGAGATGCGGCCCAACGTCCGTTCCGCCCTTGCGACCAGCAGGAGAAAGCACAGATAGATGGCATTGACGACAAATCCGGCGATTACGACGATCCAGAAGGCCACGGGTATGGAAAAGTAACGGGCTTTCATGATCAGCAGGAAACCGACGACCGCCACCATGCTGCACATGTACAGGATTGTTTTCGTCAACAACACCGTGGCCGCGTCGCCGGGCTTCATTCCGTCTTTGGTGAGCAACGTAATCTGAGAGGCCAGATTGCCGACTTGGAGGGGCGTGACGGCCCCGAACATGAAACCGACTACCGTGGAGCGGAAACACGCACCGAAGGAGAAAGCGACTTGATAACGCCGCCGGATGGCGGAAAGTACGGCGGCCTCGCACAGCAGGGCGCACGACATGCTCGCCATGGCGACGCCCAGCCACCAGTAGTTGATGCTACCGGCTATCTCGACGATTGTCGACAACCCTTCTTTCCAAATCAGATATGCGGCGAACAATATAAAGGAAAGGGAGATAATCACCCAATTCAACCAACGTCTATTCATTGGCGCAATTGTAGGTACTTATAGTCAAACAGTCCAGTACCGGCGGCACATGAATATGAAATCACCATATCACAGCCACAGTCCAGCGGTTCAGATATGCAGGTGGTCGTCGTAGCGGTCCGACAGGAGCCGACGGCAATAGGAGGTCCTGTCTTTGAGGATCTTTGAACCACGAGTGATCTTGCACAGGCTGATACCGAGCTTCGTGGCGATTTCTCGCTGGGGAACACCTTGGTACAGTTGTTTCATCAAGTTCCATCGCAACGAAACATCCCCCCGTTCATGCGGTGTCAGCAACTCATCAAACAGCTTGCGCATCAGTTCTTCATCGGTCGTAGTCGCAAAGATATGTATCAGCTCGTTCAAATCGTCGTTCATGTCGTTCTCCTCATCATTGGTTCCTGGGGTATCCAAGGTATTCACCGACAAACGTTTCTATATACAGAAAGACCATACATACAGTACAATGGGAAATGAAAGCGGTCAAGGAGGGATCTCCCCCAATAATCGCCACCCAAGAATTATCCCCTGAGGTATGGCACACAATGACCAGGACATCCAGGGGCTGTTTGTTTGCGCCCCCCTGAACCTCTGAAATACTATGACGAGGGAAGGCAGCATCGCACAGAACGCCCTTCGACCGCGGTCGGAGCACAACCGGCAAAACGAATGTCCTCGCCAACCGCTAGAAGACGCATGACGGACACTCGGCTCCACTACATCCCGCCCCGATGAAATGGAATATGGATTGATGCGTCATGGCAGGGCGCTTGCACTCAGAGTTGCGGATACGAAAATGGAAACTTTGGTCGTTGGTTAGGGACACTACGGAGTCTTCCAACAATCCATGTTCCTTCAAGGTGTATCAAGTATACGTCCGAAGTTATAGTCCAGCCGTTCAACGTAGCCAAGGTAATCGGGGGTATTGTTGCTTCCAATCCCCTCCCGCATCAATAAGGTCGGGATTACGTCCTGTAT
>JAXEWB010000005.1:0-6211 GCA_034114085.1 Sphaerochaetaceae bacterium
GTATTTTTCGTACCGATTACCTTTCCCTTGCGCATGACCGTAATCCGGTCAGAAACATCGAGAACCTCTTGCAGCTTATGGCTGATGAACAGAATCGTCTGTCCGTTCGCGGCGAGGTCACGCAGGGTTTGCAGGAAGGGCTTCACCTCCTGCGGCGTCAGTACCGCGGTCGGTTCGTCCAGAATCAGGATACGTACCTTTCGGGCAAGCATCTTCAGAATCTCGACCCGTTGCAGCAGCCCGACCGGCAAGGTCTCCACTACGGCGTTCGGGTCAATAGGCAGATGATACTTCTCCGAAAGCTCGTTCACAAAGGCAGTCTCTTCCTTATGGCTGAGGAATCCGCGATGCACCAGTTCATTCCCCAGCAGTATGTTCTGCGCGACGGTGAACGAATTGACGACCATGAAGTGCTGATGTACCATTCCGATTCCGGCCTCGATGGCGTCCGAGGGGCCGTTGAAGCTGACTTTTGCCCCATCGACGAAGATACTGCCGGTATCAGGTCTTTCCAGACCGAAAAGTATGTTCATCAATGTGGATTTCCCCGCGCCGTTCTCACCGCAGATCGCATGGATCTCCCCTTCATGAACTGAAAAGGACACGTGGTCGTTCGCCTGCACGTTCGTGGACGGGTAGTATCGGCAAAGATCTTCGAAGGTAATGATGTCTTTCATGCGCTTCTCCCTTGGAACGAACTCCATTCCCGGGCCGTTATGACACCGGGAACGGAGTAACAAATCAGAATCCTATGCTATTTGAGAGAATCCCAGAGGGGTTCGGTCAAGGCGTCATAGACTTTGTATTCTCCGCTAAGGATTTTCGCCCGGTAGTCCTCGACTGTCGTGCGAATCGCAGGAAGCTTAGCTACCATGTCAGCGGGGCCCTTGTCGGCGAAGGTCGTCACACCGGTGTCCCAAGAGAGGCCGGTCGCGCCGTCTTCAAGATCCAACGTCCTGAAACCGCCCTGGAACGTGCCATTGACATATTCCGAAATCAAATCGTAGGTGCTGTTGTCAACACGCTTGATGACGGAGGTGATGATGGTCCCAGGGTAGAACTCGTCCTGCACGTTGTCTACACCGATGGCGTACAGTCCGCGTTCAGCGGCGGCGGCGAGAACGCCTTCACCGGACAAGCCACAGACCTGATAGAGGATATCGCAGCCTTCGTCAAACAGGGCGATGGCGCTTTCCTTACCCAACGTCGGGTTGGAGAAATCAAAGCCAAGGTAGTTCACATAGACTTTACAGTCGGGATTGACAGCGAGGACACCCTGCTTGAAACCGTAGTAGAACTGGTTGATTCCAGGGGCGTCACCGCCACAGACCGCACCAACCTTGTCGGTCTGGGTCAGCAGGCCGACCGCGACGCCGGCGAGGAAGCTCGACTTGTTGACGTTGATCAGCAGGGACGCTAGGTTGCTGGGCAGTGAATCTGCGTACAGTTCGCTGGGGGACGCGAACGCCTGATCAGGGTATTCGTTCGCCAAATCCAGCATCATCTGGGTATCAAGTCCGACACCCATGATCAAGTCGTAGCCCTTGTTGATTGCGCTGCGCATGGCGGTCTCATGCTCATGGACGCCCTGGGTCTCGATCAAGTCGACCTTGACGGGAAGTTCAGCGTTGGCACGCTGTACACCGAGAGCGGCACTGTCACAGAACGATCGATCTCCGAGCGGGCTAGGAAGGACTACGGCTACGGTAGTCAGTTCCTTTCCTGCGGAAGCAACACTTCCCTCTTTCGCGCCACCGGCGAAAAGGGACATGGAAGCGATGAGAAACACCACCAGCAGACTGCTTAGTTTTTTGTTCATTTCATCTCTCTCCTTCTTTGTTATTTTCTGAATGCCCGAACGACATCCATGAATCGCGAAACCTTGTCTTGGTCGACCATATCAAAGAAGTCTCCGTTCCGTTTGAACGTGGAACCCACGACCGCGCCATCGGCGACCTGAAGCTTCTCCGCGATATTGTTGACATTACAACCCGTATTGGCGAACACCGGAGTCGCGGGGACGACTTCCACGACCCTCCGCAGCAGATCCTCCGAAGTCTCGGCGCCCGCGGTCCGTCCAGAGACGCACAGCACATCCGGCTGATGGTTGAATACCGTCGTCTTGGCGATATCGGCGATATCCCTGTCACCGAGATATACGCTCGCTTCAGGATAGATGTTGAACATCAGCCGGACACCATTGCCACCGATGGCGTTCCGTCGCCGAGCGACCGCACCGCAGTCCGTATCCCATAGGCCGAAATCGCTGGCATAAACGCCGCTGAAGATTTCCCTGACAAACGAGGCTCCGGTCACGACGGCAAGTTCCACGCTCGCCGTAGCATCCCACAGCACGTTCACTCCGTAGGGAATCCTTATTTCCGACTTGAGTTCACCGATGATGCGTCCCATCGCGGCCGTCGTAATCGCTTCGACCTTTGTCAGGTACGGAAGGCTGAATTCATTGGAGAACATGATGGCGTCGACACCACCATCCTGCAATGCGTTCAGATTTGCCATCGCTCTATCGAGTATCCAGGACATGCCTTTTTCGGGATCATATTTTGGATCGCCGGGAAGAGGGTCCAGATGGCACATAGCGACAATCGGCTTGTCGCTGCCATACACCTCTTTCAACCATTTCTTGCTCATACCGCCTCCAGCGTCCGCTGGAAGACTACGGTTGGATTACATTGATTCCGTGCTGCTGGAACACATCCCGAAAATTATCGGGAACCTTTGTGTTAGTCACGACGATATCCAGGGAATCCAGATCGCAAATCTTCGCGAACGTTATTTTGTTGAACTTCGTTGAATCCGCCAACGCGATGACCTGGCGGGCATTCTCCACCAGTATCTTCTTTACCGCGGCGTCTTCCGCGTTATATTCGGTCACACCTACTTTGTTGTCGATTCCTCCAACTCCCATGAAAAACTGGTCGACATGGATGTTCTTGAGGAAATCAAGGGTATAGTTGCCCACCAACGATCCTTCGCCAGGGCGGAGCATTCCGCCGGGGACGATCACTTGCAGGTTGTTGTAGTCAAGGCAAAAATTAATGACACGAATATTCGATGTAATAATGGTAAGTCCCTCAACGTCCGTGAGGAATTTCACCAGTTCCAAAGCCGTCGTGCCACTGTCAAGCGCAATGGTAGTCCCTTCCCGGACCAACGTTGCGGCGAGTTTCGCGACTTGTTGCTTTTCTTCGATAAAGCTCGATTCGCGAAGTTCAAATTGTGGTTCCTGGATGCATTTGTTGACGATCATAGCTCCGCCGTGAACTCTCCGTACCAAGGCTTTTTCTTCAAAAAGCTGGAAATCACGACGGATGGTCATTTCCGAAACCTGCAATCGGGACGCAAGGTCGCAGACCGACGCAAAGCCATCATGTTCCAAAATCGCCAAGATGTTCTGCTGCCGTTCATTCATATGCCACCTCTCTCGATTGCCTATGTTCGGTAACTCACAAAAAATATGCGCTAACTATTTCTCCATCGAACACCTGTTGTCAATAGTGGGAAAACGCACCTGCAACGGTTCAGTTGCACCTCTGAACCGTTTTTCTCACACATGTCCAAACATGTTGCAATTTTGTTGCATTTTTAACAAAATAAATTGTACGAATTACATAAAAACACTATCAATATATTGTATCTAAAAGAAATATATACTCATTCGGATGATATCGTAAAAAATCTCAAAAAGCGTATCTATACAAAGAAACAACGAATCGAAAAGCACAGCCGACTTGTTTGAATCCTACCAACCGAACATGGATACACAACAAAACGAACATAAATTTTTTTTACTTTTTTTTCATATTTTTCATCTTCTGGCTTTGCGATGGCTGTTCGAGATACAAGTTCGTCTAAATGCTGTGCGATTTCTCGCACAGCATGGACCATACCATAGCCGGTGACAGGCAGGTACATTGTGGTCAACCGTTCTCATGCACAAAGCCATCCCATTCAAGTCAATCGCCCAAGCCGCTACCGCAAGTGAACAGCCTGTATCGGTAGCAGGCCCTTATGTCACTGTCCACCGTCTTGCTGGGCTCTACCTGTCGATTACGTCCTTTATGTGGGGATTGCGTCCTGTATCTGTCGTCTACGTCCTTTATGTGGGGATTGCGTCCTTTATGTTGTTGCTACGTCCTTTATGTTGTTGCTACGTCCTTTATCTATCGTCTACGTCCTTTATCTCTCGCCTACGTCCTTTATGTGGGGATTACGTCCTTTATGTCGGAGCTACCTGTCGCCTACGTCCTGTATGTCGGGATTACGTCCTTTAGGACGGGATTGCGTCCTGCATATCGGAAACCTCTCTCGTCCATGTCCCGCATGCCGTGTAGCATGATGGCAACCATGGCGATTGAAGGAAAAAAACGGCCGTCCCCATCCGACGGATGGAAAGACGGCCGACAACACAAGACAAAATAAAACTAATGTTTCATCGCAAAGCTTAGAGCAGATTCGCCTTCAACTGGGCGACTTGCTCGGAGGTCAGACCGACGGTCTCGATGAAATATTTCTCCACCGCCGCAGCCGCAGTTTCGTTCGTGACAGGTACGCCGCCGTTGACGGTCGCCAGCTGGTCTATCTGGATCTGCTTGTAGGCGTCGTACTTGGCGGTCCCTTCCTTGATGCCGAAATAATTGTCGAAACTGGCCATGTAGTCAGCGTAGATTTCATCGATGGAAGCACCCATCAACGCCTCCAGCAAGGCGGCGAGATATCCAGCGCGGTCACGACCTTCATTGCAGTGGAACAGATACGGACCTTCATGCTCGGACATGAATGCCAAGGCTTCCTTCAGCTGGGAGACGAACACAGGATCAAAGAACGCGATTCCCATATCGAGACCGATGGCGTTTCCATCCGCTATGACCTGGGCATACCATCCTGCATTGGGAGCGACCGCAGCCATCGGGGCGAGATTTTCCTGCCTGTCGGCAAGGTTGACGATCGTCTTGATCCCCATGTCGGCGAGCAAGCTGGCGGCATAAGGCCCTCTGGCATCGGCCAGAATCGGATTACAGGAGCGATACAGCTTGTGGAACCCGATGGAACCGAGCTGGACGGGACGGACATTGGCAAAGATGGAATCGGAGGCATAGTCGTCCCTGTTTTCGCTTTTCACAATATTGCGAATCTCGAACTGAGTCAGATAGCCGGCCTTTTCCTTCATCGTGACGGTGACGACATCGCCTTCTACGAAACCATGCGTCTTGGAATAGTTGCCGTTGCAAATGGCAAATTCAATCCAGTCATGATGCGGATGGAACAGATAGTTGCCGGGTTCCACGTCGCCATAGGAATTGACGAACGGGGCATCATATGAGACATCCTTCACCGTAATGGTACAGACATCGCCAAGCTCGAACCCTGCGTCGAACATCGCCTGTACAGGAATGTCCGTGTCGATGTTTCCATATTTGCTGGTATTCGTAAAATGACCACTGACGGAAACCGCAGGGGACTGCGCGACTTCCACTACAGCTACTGACTCCACCCCGCTCTCAGCCTGTGCAGAAACAGTGGAACAGGACGCGAACACCAGACACATTCCGGCGACCACACACATCAGCGTGAGCAAAACCCGATTCTTCATAGGTCCCTCCTAGAGACTTGAAACAACCGTTTCGGAACGACGGAATTTTTCTGGACCGACGCCTGCAAAACGGACGAAACGACGTGTACCAACCCTTCCACAGGTACAGACCACGACACCATTGAACCTCTGGGTATTTTGAATAGGGATACTAGTGAATCAACATACATTTTGTCAATATGCAATTCTTTACGCCAAAAAGAATCATTATACAAAACGAACACAAAATATCACACTTGTCCGAATAGCCCCGCACCGCATAGGGCAACGGCTTTACAGCGTTTTTCATAGAGATCGATATAATGGATTTGCTGTTTATGAATCATTTTTGACCCAGGCTATCAAAGAAGAAAACATTACCCATAACACAAATACCTATAGTTATCAAAAAACACGAACACTACAATGAACAGTTTTTTTCAGGAGCACCAGCTCCATAATGGCATCGTTTGGAGAATATCGGGCTTTCAGGATAAAACGAGCCCATGGAATGCAAAATCCGGGAAGCGGTCTGGAAGCGGTTTGGAAGCGGTTTGGAAGCGGTTTGGAAGCGGTTTGGAAGCGGTTTGGAAGCGGTTTGGAAGCGGTTTGGAAGCG
>JAXEWB010000006.1:0-72699 GCA_034114085.1 Sphaerochaetaceae bacterium
AAGAACGCGCTTTCTCCTATGGATGTCACGCCATTGGGTATCGTGACGCCCGTCAGGCCGACGCAGTGAGCGAACGCCTCCTTTGCGATGCTGATCACGCCATCGGGGATCGTGACGCTCGTCAGGCCGGAGCATCTAAAGAACGCTCCATCCCCTATGGATGTCACGCCCTCGGGGATCGTGACGTCCGTCAGGTCTTTGCAGTCAATGAACGCATAGTTTCCGATGCCCTTCACTTCCGCGCCCCCGATCTTCCCGGGTATCACAAGGACGGCGGGGAGCGAGCCCTCGCGTCCCTGCTTCACGGAGACATTTCCGGATGCGTCCACATCCAGCAGGGCGGAGGCGTCGAACCGCCCGCATACGGTGCATGTCCCGCGGGCGTCCCAGCTATGGGGGGCCTTGTCCTTCTCCACGCCGGGGCAGCACGTGGCCACGTGCCAGTGGAAGCTCCCGTCATGCGTCCAGACCGGCGAGAAAACGTGCTCGTGTTCATCCTCGCAGGACGCGCCGGCCAGCAGGACCGCCAGGGCCAGCAGGACCGCCAGGCCCAGACCGGGCCGGAAGGGGGGGAAGGGATTGAAGCGTCTTCTGTTCATGTTCATCTATACCTCCAGGTAATGATGTCGGCTTCTGCGCCGGGCCCGTTGTCCGGCCAGTTGCAGAACTGATTCTTTGAAATCAGTTTCTATCTCGGCGCAGGAAAAGTCAAGCATTTTACTTCCTCCGAGGAGATTCCCGGACTGGAAAAAGACGGCGCCAAAAAAACCAAGGACATGTTGATCATTTTACATGGTTTCGCCGCGGCCAGTTCCCGACGGTCTGGCCGGCAACACCGAAATCCCTTTTCACGTATCTACTGGCGGTCCCGTTGGCGACTCCCGCAGCCGTAGCGCTGTTCCCGGTATCCTGTTGGGAGGCTCCATGGGGAAAAAAGCATTTGGGGCCAGCTTTCATCGGCATGTTGATCCCTTTCGCCTTCCTGTTGGCGACGAGTTGCGCTACCATCACGGATCTGGGCCTGAATCCTAGCACAACTTCCGTCGCTGAAGGCAGGGCGTATTATCGCATTGTCACAGATCGCAAGGGTAACTGGGTAAGACAGATTTATACGGAAGCTCCGACCTGGCGGATGAATATTGTAAAACCGCAGGGTTTAATTCGGCAAGCAAGTAACAAAGGTGAAAGCGCCTGGGGGGCCATCGATACCGGCACCGAATAAGAAAACAGCCGGCTTACGCCGGCCGTAACCTTCCCATGCTGGACAATCAGTAGCTGAACGCGACGCCCAGATGCGGGATAATCTCGCAGCCAAAAATTGAAACGTCTATTGAACTCAATGTATCTCCTGCCAAGCCCGTCTTGTAGGAAATGGAGAAGGGCGACGCCAACATCAATCCGCCATATACCGAGAACCCTGATACGATGATCTGGTTGATTCTCCGGCGTCTGACCTTCTGTTCAAGCATCCATAGCTGCCAGTCCTGAATATCCGCCGTCGCAAGCTCCGACACACGGAGCTTGCGGAAGCCGGGGTAGGTCCTCGCATAGAGTTCGAGTCTCCGCCGGTTGTTCGTCACATACTCAACGGACAACGGCTCTCCTGCGCCAAGCTCTTTCTGCCTGAGGTACTTGCTCTTGCCCGGCGTCCGGAACTGGACGGCCCAGGGTACGAAAAGGCTGTCCGCCACGTCCAGACTGATGTCCTGGAGCATCGCCGTCGCTTTCGAGCAAGCGGCCAGACAATCCTTCCTCATTCCGTGGTACTGGATGTCCAACGGATGGGATTCGGCGAAACGCCGGCTTTTGTAGTCCCAGAATCGCGCCCACCACCAGACGGATCCGTCCTTCCGGCCCCTCCTGAAAAGAGAAAACGGAGCGTGCATCATCGACTTCCCTCCAGGATCGTGTAACAATTCGTGTTACCCCGACTCCGGACAATCGACGCGCACCTCCGTTTTCGGTCGGCGTTTGCCTGTGCTTAACTCGTTTGGTAAGAACGAGTTGTCAAATTTATGCGGCAGACTGGACTTGAACCAGCATAGCCTTTCGACCACTAGCACCTCAAGCTAGCGTGTCTACCAATTCCACCACTGCCGCATGGCGTCCTTGCGAACGTTGCCAACATACACTATAGAACACGTCTTAGTCAAGTAATATGGAGAAAAAGAGGGCATAATCCTTTTGTACGGAAGGTTGTTGCATCATGTGAGAAGCAACTGAAATATTCATTCTGGGCTGATTGGTTTCTGCGTGAGAAAAACACCGGAGCTGATGGTATATGACGATAAAGTTTTTATTGACAAACTATAAATGTCATACAATAATACATTTCATCATTCAGTCGTGAAATTTTACCTTGACAAATGAGCTATACGTATTACAATGGGTGTAGAATCAAATCAAATATGATAATGATTTATCATATATGATAAAAAAGAGGAGAAGCATATGAAAAAATGCGCTGTGATTGTGATTGCCATTGCATTGTGCGCTAGCGTTTCGCTGTTTGCGCAGGGTGGCAAGGAAAGTACTTTCCCGAATAAACAGATTACGATTATCTGTCAGGCCAACCCCGGTGGCTCTTCCGATTTGAATTGCCGCACGATTGCCCCTGGAATGGAATCGGTTCTTGGAGTTCCCGTAACGGTTGAAAACAGACCTGGTGCTGGTGGTGGTATCGGCATTTCGTATGCCGCCGCGTCGAAGCCCGATGGCTATACCATTGCACATCTCCCGCTCGATATCGCCCAGCTCAAGCCCGCAGGCAATGCGGAAGTCACTCCCGAGGATTTCCGTTTCCTTGCCCGCGTCTCCTATCATCCGGCGGCAATCGCAGTCAAGGCTAATTCACCAATCAAGACCATCGAGGATTTCATCGCCGCAGCCAAGGCGAATCCCGGTAAGATCACTGTCGGTAATTCTGGAACCGGCGCCGTTTGGCATCTTGCCGCCGCACAGTTTGAACAAGCTGCCGGCATTACCCTCAATCATATCCCCTTTGAAGGTGCCGCTCCTTCCATTACCGCATTGATGGGCGGGCATATCGATGCAATCTGCGCTTCTGCCGCTGAAGTCCGTTCACAGGTTCAGAGCGGTGATCTCCGACTTCTGGCTGTATGTGCCGATGAACGTTTCGGACTGTTCCCCGAAGTTCCGACCGCCAAGGAACGCGGTATAGACGTAAGCGTTCTTTGCTGGCTGGCCTTCGGCGTTCCCAAGGATACTCCAGATGAAGTTTTCAATGTGTTACTGGATGCCATGAGAAAATCCTATAACAGCGATACATATCAATCGATGTTGGCGTCCAATGGGTATGTCCCCGGATGGATGGAACCCGCAGAAATTCAGGCGTATGCGATGGCTGAATATGAAGTCTATCGCAAACTGATTCCCCAAGTTCTGGGATATCCCGAAGTCTGATCTGATATTCGGTTTTCAGTTAAACAACCATATTTCCATGCTTCCTCGTCGTAAAGGGGAGGCATGGATGATACTACAGGAAGGACTGTATATGGCAGAAATAATTGTAAGTTCGCTTGGTACGGCGTTGAGCATATTCCTATTTGTGTTCGCACAAGGGTTTACTGGTTCTGGGAGGGCTGGTGTTCCAAGCGCGGCGTTTTTCCCTATTGTAATCAGTGTAGTTCTGATGTTCTTGAGCGTATACAACATTATCAAGTCGGTAATGAGGATTAGAAAAGAGAAAAAGGCCGGTACCTATCAGAAGGCCGTATTCGTGAAAGGTAAAGTATTTCAAATACTCGCCGTAGTTGGCCTAATGGTTCTCTATGCCATTCTTTGGAATGTCCATGTCGGTCATTTCCTGTTGAATTCCATTATAGTGTTCGTTCCTATTTCAATTCTGTTGAGCGATGAAACCGTTTGGTGGAAAAGTGCGATTTTTACAGCCTGCTTGGTTGTATTCATCTATGTGCTGTTCACGTATCTGTTGCGTGTGAGACTTTGGTAGGAGGGTGGGGATGGATATGTTTTTGAACGCTTTGCCCGCGGTTTTTGCTCCCCAGGTCCTTTTATACACCTTTGCTGGTGTCGCTCTAGGGATGTTCGTGGGTGCTATGCCAGGACTGTCCGCTACCATGGGGGTTGCGATTCTGTTACCCCTGACCTTCTGGGTCGAGCCGAAAGCCGGACTGGGCATGTTGCTGGGCATTTACAACTCCGCGATATACGCAGGTGGCATTTCTGCGATTCTGCTTGGTGTGCCTGGAACTCCCGCGTCAATCGCATCGACGTTTGATGGAACAAAAATATCGAAGCGAGGTCAGCCTACTTTGGCATTGTGGATCAATACCGTCTATTCCGTTCTCGGCGGTTTGGTCGGTGTCCTGCTTCTTTGCTTGGCGTCATTCCCGATTGCTAAGTTTGCCTTGCGGTTCGGGCCTCCTGAGTATGCGATGGTCGCTCTGTTCGGCCTGTCCATGATGGTCGCCGTATCCGGAAAAAGTGTTTCAAAGGGAATCATGGTCGGTTTTATTGGCCTTGGGTTGGCGATGGTCGGCATGGATCCAATGCATGGTGTAAAACGCTATACGTTCGGACAGTTCATCCTGCTTGACGGTTTCTCCTTCGTGCCAATCATGATTGGCCTGTTCGGTATTGGCGAGGCGTTGAAGCAATTGTCCGAGACCCCGGTTCCGAAGTGGAAACTTGCGGGAAAGGTCAAAAGTGCTTCGTCGGTAAATCTTTCCGATTTTGTCCATGAAGAGAAGAACGCCAAGAGACGCATGACGTTGAAAGAAATGTGGCAGACCAAGTGGGCGTTTCTGTTTACCTGTGTCGTCAGCGTTTTCGTCGGTGCGATTCCTGGTACCGGCGGTGATATAGCGGCTTTGGTTTCCTGGACCGAATGCAAATCGTTCTCCAAGGAGAAGGAGCTGTACGGCGAAGGTTCTGTCGAAGCTCTTGCCGTGACCTGCGCGGCGAACAACGCCTGTATCGGCGGAGCCATGACTACGATGCTGACGCTGGGTATCCCCGGAGATTCCGTTACTGCGATTCTGATTGGCGCGTTGATGATGTACAACTATACACCGGGGCCGCTGTTGTTTGCTGAGCATCCCGACATGGTTCAGATATTATTCTTGTTGCTTGCCGTATGTAACATCATGATTTTGTTCTTGGGAAACTTTGGTTCAAAACTGTTTGCGAAATTCACGAAACTGCCGAGATCATGGATTTCCACAACAATCATCGTCTTTTCGTTGGTCGGTTCCTATGCAATCCAGAATAGTGCGTTTGACGTTTTCGTCTGTTTGTGCGCCGGAATCCTTGGATTTGTCATGGCCAAAGGTGATTTCCCTACCGGACCGATTGTCCTGGCGTTGATTCTCGGAGAAATGGTCGAATCCAATTTCATTAGATCCATGATGTTGCCACCGGGGACTTATTCAACGTTCTTTGTAAGGCCCATTTCATTGATTCTGATCATTCTGATTGTACTCTCTTTGTTCGGACAGCCTCTGTTCAAACTGATAAAGAAAATGATTGTAAAGAAAAAAGGAGGCAACTGATGAATGATCTCAAACAGAAGTTGCGTAATTGTGAGTATGTAAAGGGAATGCATACCTCTCTCTCCGACGCCAGCGTCACCGAACTGTGCGGTATGATTGGTTTCGATTTCATATGGATCGATACCGAACATTCCGCCATCGACTACTATACATTGGAGACCCATCTGATAGCGGCTCGTGCAGCCGGAACGAAATCCTTGGTTCGTATCCCCTGGAACGATCCGATTCTAGCGAAGAGGGTACTGGAGATGGGGCCGGACGGAATTATCGTACCTGTCGTGAACACTCCTGAAGAATTGGACAAAGCTATGAAGAGCACGCTGTATCCCCCTAACGGGACACGTGGGTTCGGTCCTGTCCGGGCTGCGGACTATGGCATCACCGATGCCAATGATTTCATCGCCAAGAAGAGCCTTGACCTGATTCGGTGCGTCCAGATTGAATCGTTCATCGCCGTTGAGAATCTTGAGGAAATGGCGAAGAATCCTTGGATTGACTGCTTTATTTTTGGACCTTGCGATTTGTCCGGATCCATCAATGAGTTGAACCACGTTTTTGAGCCAAACACCCAGAAATTGATCAAGCAGGCCATCGCTACATTGAAGAAAGCAGGAAAGAGCATCGGCGTATCCACCGGGTCAGATGATCCCGCGGTACTCAAAGCTTGGTACGACATGGGAATCAACATGATCAGCGCCGGTACCGACTATCTGCACATCGCCAACAGCTCAAAGAAGGTATTCGCCGCGTTAAGCGACTTGGAAAAGGGAGCTGTCTGATGATCAAGATGCAAGGTGTCATTATCCCGATTGTCACTCCATTTACATCCGATGATAAAATCGACATCGAGGCGTTGCATCGATTGGTTGATTATTTGATAGATAATGGTGTCGATAGTCTGTATCCCAATGGTACGACCGGGGAGATGTTGAAGCTGACGCTGGAAGAACGGAAGCTGGTGGCCGAGGAAGTCCAGGAGGCCGCCGCCGGGCGAATTCCGGTATTCGTGCAGGTCGGGGCGCCTACTACCGCGCAGACGGTTGAACTTGCGAAGCATGCGGTATCCATCGGTGCCGCAGGCATTGGAGTCGTAACGCCACAGTTCTTCGGAGTAAATTTCAGGGAAATGGTGGAATTCTATGTTCAGGTGTCCAATAGCGTACCTGCTGATTTTCCTGTCTATTTATACAATATTCCACAGTGTGCGGCGAATGATATCACCCCTGAAATGGTCGAGGCGATTTTGAAACGGACGAAGAATGTCGTTGGAATCAAGTATAGTTTCGCGGATTTTATCCGATTGAAAGACTACCTGCTATGTGCGGACGGACAGTTTGATGTCGTGGTCGGCCCTGACAGGTTGTTCCTTCCCGGTTTGGCGATGGGGTGCGTCGGTGTCGTGACTGGATGCGCCCAGTGCGGGCCAGCACCTTTCGTACAAGTATACAGGAAGTTCAAGGAAGGGGATATGGCTGGTGCGCTGGCGGCTTCACGCCAGTCCTCAGAATTTGCGGAAATCGTCAAGGCTGGTGCTAATATGGCGTATTTTAAGGCGGCTATGGAGTACAATGGCCTTGGAAAGACCCATATGCGGGCGCCCGCCCTTGATTTGACCGATCCAGAACGTAAGGAATTGTTTTTGCAATTGGAAACTTATGAACGGAAATATGGAATAAAGAGGTAATGGATGATCATTGACTTTATTGCGAATATATTGCGATACGAAAAGACCCTTCCTCAACTGCGGGCGGTATACCAAGTGATTCAGAGCGGTGCATTGGAAAATGTCGAGGTTGGACAGTACAAGACCGATAATCCGAAGGTCCGCTATAATGTATTTACCTATGACACGGAGAAGGATGCCGCCGACATGTATGAAATTCATGAGCGGGAGATCGACGTGCAGATTTTGCTGGAAGGTCAGGAACGGATGGACATCGCATGGGCTTCCCCCATCGATATCGTAGTGCCGTATGATTCTTCAAAAGACGCTGCGTTTGTCACTGGAAAATTGTGTACAAGCTATCATGCCGCTCCAGGGAAAGTCGCGATTTTCTTTCCTGGAGAACCCCATGCGCCGAATCTGAAGGACGGTACTCCGAATACAGTGAAAAAAGTCGTATTCAAATTACTCAGCTAGTTTTAGTACGAATGAATGCGATTTCTGATCGGGGCTTATGTAGAGGCCCCGATCTTTGCTGATATCGCACTCGCGGAAGACAGTACTTGATTTTTCAAACGTTCAAAACTGACGGGATTGCTGTAGGTGGCGAATTGACCTGTGATACCGATAGCGGCGATTGCTTTTCCCGTATGGTCGAAAATCGGTGCTGCGACACACCCTATGCCTTGGGAGAATTCCTCCATATCGCAGGCATAGCCAAGTTTCTTCGCTTGATTCACATGGTTGAGGAATTCAAGTTTGTCCACAATGCTCTTGTCTGTGGCCTGTACGAGTTGCGTTTTCTGTATGAACGCTATTTTCGCATCCTCGTCTAGATTGCCACATAGGATTTTTCCCGCAGCGCTTAGGTTGACGGCGATAGGCGTCCTCAGCGGGGCGACAATGCTGACGGGGATGTTTGGAAACACGACTTGGGTATACATGACGGAATCATTGTCCAAGACCGCGAACTGGCTCGTCTGATTGGTGATGGCGGAAAGACGTTGCATTTCCTCCTTCGCAATCGTCTCGATATCGATGTTCTGATACGCCGTCTGGGCGAACTGGAGGAATTTGAGACCGAGCGAGTATGTTGAGGCAGCCCCCTTGTGCTCATTCAGATATCCCCTGACGGTGAGCGTCTTGATTAGTCTGGAGGCCGAGGCGGATGGAATCCGGCAGGCTTCAGCGATTTCTTTGACCGTAGCCTGTTTATGTGTCAATAGATACTCAAGTATATCGATAGTCCTGTCTACCGCGGGGACTTTTCCATAGGAATCTTTTTCAGTGGTCATATGTACACCCTTTCATATCTGTTGTGAGCATAGAATAAACTCCAAGAAATAGCAATTGTAGGGTTTTCCCCATATTTGATAGCCAAAGTCCCGGAGATAGTATTTGACATTATATCACATCTGCTTTTATAATCATATATGATATTTGAATATCAATTATGATAAAGGTGGTAGAAAATGAATGATAGACCGAAGATTGGAATAATTGGATTCTCCGATGGTGAACCGGCAGTCCATGAAGAACTGAAAGATGTCGTACAGACGCAAGTCACTGCAATTGTCAAGGCGATACAGAAGAATGGGGGTATGGATGTCTTTGAAGCTTCTGAGTTGGTCGCTTCGGTCGCTTCCGCAAAGGAAATGGCCAATGAAATGCTGAAGCACGATGTAGACGGTGTCATATTTTCCTTCGGAGTGTTCAGTTTTCCGAGTTTTTCAGCCATAGCCGCGGAGAACCTACATGGGAGACCCGTATTGTTGATGGCGAATCTGAATCCTGATTGGCCGGGAATGGTCTCCATGCTCGCAAGCGGTGGTGCCTTGAACCAGTTGGGTATCAGGCATTTCCGTGCGGCTGGCGACATCAACGATTTGTCCGTCATGGAGAAAGTCCTGCGGTTTGCGAAATGCGCGCATGCGGTCAATTCGATTAAAGGCTCCACATATGGGCTCGTGGGCGGTAGAAGCCTCGGCATGTATAGCGCGACAGTAAGCATGCAGGACTGGCAGAAAAAATTCGGTGTCGATATCGAACATATAGACCAGTCGGAAATAGTACGGCTTGCGGAGACAATCGATGAGGAAACTGTTGATAAAGCCATCGATTGGCTGGAAAAATATACAAAAGCCATCAAATACGACGGTAGGCAACTGACACCCGAAAAGCTCAGGACCCAGATTCGTCATTATGAGGCTACGAAAAAAATCGTCCAGGAACATGGGCTTGATTTCCTCGGCGTGAAGTGCCATTACGAAATGAGCCGGCATTACTGTACACAATGTCTCAGTGCGGCGTTCATGAACGATCCCTATGACTGGAATGGGCCGAAAAAACCAGTCGTCTGCGCTTGTGAAGCCGATAGTGATGCCGCATTGACGATGCAGATGCTCAAATATCTGGCGAATACTCCTGTGCTGTTCATGGATGTCCGCCATTGGGATTCTGAACATGGTGTGATGGTTTTCTGTAATTGTGGCTCTGAATCGACCTATTACGCCACGGGAACCGATGATTTCAAGAAAAACCTCAGTAAGGTCACTCTGTATCCGGCATTGAGCATCTATGCCGGTGGTGGTTGCCATGTGAACCTGATGACGCATGCGGGCCTCATGACAATTGCCCGGCTGTGCCGGAAGAACGGTACATATAGGATGACCATGTTCACGGCGGAAGTTGTGGAATTGGAAGATGATGTCATGAAAGAAACTACCGAAGAATGGCCCCATGTATTCGCAAAACTACCGTTCGACCATGAAATTTTTCTGGACCAATTCGATGCGAACCATTGTCATGCGGTCTACGGCGACCATATCGACGAACTGAAGGTGCTTTGTGAAATGCTTGACATTGATATCGATGTCATGGGTGAGTGACGGAGGCGCGATATGAAGATTGCTATTGGAAGTGATGAGGCAGGTTTCGAGCTGAAAGAGACCTTGAAGATGTACTTGGTTTCCAAGGGGTACGATGTAACTGACCATGGTGTTTATGATACGTCCCCGTCCATGTATCCTGAGATCGCATTGAAAGTTGCTGAGGCTGTAAAGATGAAACAGCAGGATCGTGGGATTCTGGTTTGCGGTACCGGTATCGGAATGTGCATGACGGCGAACAAGGTCCCGGGGATCCGTGCCGCGCTTTGCAGTGACACATTCTCCGCCGAACGCGCCATGAAAAGCAACGATGCACAGATTATTACACTGGGGCAACGTGTCATAGGGCCTGAATTGGCGAAAGTAATTGTCCAGGCTTGGTTGGACGCTGATACAGTATCCAGTTCTTCAGTATCAAAAGTGGAATGCATGATGAATATTGAAAAACAGTTTCTGAAAGGTTGAAGGAGGTCTCGTATGCAACGAATTATCAATGAGCCCAGTCTCGTGGTGGAGGATATGCTCGAGGGGTTTCTTTTGGCGCATGATGACACCATTGAAGTCAGCGAAGACAATCCCCGCGTTGTCAAGGCAAAAAATGTTCCTGCCAAAGGAAAGGTCGGCATTGTGACTGGCGGTGGGTCGGGGCACAAGCCGGCGTTCATCGGATATGTCGGAAGAAACTTGGTTGACGCAGCGGCGGTAGGCGAGGTGTTTTCATCCCCTACTGCGAAGGCGTTTTACGATGCTTTCAAAGCAGTGGACGGTGGTGCCGGGGTTGCCTGTCTGTATGGTAATTATGCCGGGGACAACATGAATGTAAGAATGGCGATGGAATTAGCCGACGACGATGATATCCTTGTGAAGACGGTAGTCGCCAACGACGATGCAGCCAGCGCCCCGAAGTCTGAACCGAACAAACGTCGTGGCGTGGCAGGTGAGATACTGATGTGGAAGACCGCTGGCGCAAAGGCCGCTCTTGGTGGAACTTTGGACGAAGTGATTTCCGTCGCGCAGAAAACGATTGACAATACCCGAAGCGTGGGAATCGGATTGACCTCCTGTACGATTCCTGCGAACGGCAAGCCCAATTTTCATATAGACGCAGGTACCATGGAGGTCGGCATAGGGCATCATGGGGAACCTGGGGTACTGGTTGAACCGTTGGCCTCCGCAAAGGATATCGCTAAACGTGCGGTAGATATTGTTGTTCCCGATCTTCCGTTTACAGCAGGGAATGAGGTCGTCGTACTGGTTTCCGGACTAGGTTCGACACCCGTCATGGAGCTGTATATCTTCTATAACGAGGTGTCTCGGTTGCTTCGTGACAAAGGTATCAATGTGTATCGCAAATATGTCGGCAACTACTTTACCTCGCTGGACATGATGGGCGTTACATTGACGCTGACAAAAATTGACGCGGAATTAAAACCGTTGATTGATCTTGAATGTGAGTCGATGGGACTGACGCAGTTTTCCAAGTGAGGGATGGATATGGAGAAGTTCGACAATAATAAGAACGGAGATATCGTCCTGAAGCTGGCCGACGCGATCATCGCCAATACCGGCTTGTTGAGCGAGATAGACGGCGCCGTCGCGGATGGCGACCATGGCATCAACATGAACAAAGGCTTTTCCATCTGCAAGGAACGGTTGCAAGGGATGGCTTTTTCATTTTCCGATGGGTTGCTGACCCTCGGGACGATTCTGCTCACGGAGATCGGCGGTTCGATGGGTCCCTTGTACGGAAGTTTGTTTCGTGGCATGGCGAAACCAGCGAAGGGTATGGAATTCATCGATATCAAACTTTTCGATGCGATGCTGTCCGTTGCGCTGGAGAAAGTCGAATCTATAGGAAACGCCCATGTGGGTGACAAGACGATGATGGATACTTTGGTACCGGCCGTTAGTGCATTCCATGAGGCGACGGAACAAGGACTTTCTTTTTCCGTTGCTCTTGGGCGTATGTCGTCGGCGGCGAAAAACGGAATGGACAGTACCAAGGACATGGTGGCCAAGATTGGCCGTGCCGCGAGGCTGGGTGAGCGTTCTCGTGGTGTTCTCGACGCAGGGGCCGTCTCGTGCTGGATTATTCTATCAACGTTTTCAGAAGAAATTGCTAAAAGATTATAGTCCTGCTATACTTATATATAATGGACTGGGATATTCAGCCACTGACGGCACAGCATCATACATTATATGAAATCATCGCCGACTCCTTGGAGGAGATGATTCTGACGGACAAGGTTGACTCGCAGCGTTTGCCCACTGAGCATGAATTGGCCGCGAAGTTCGGCGTGAGCCGGACTGTTGTCCGGGAGGCTCTGAAACTGCTCAGGGAGCGGGGTCTTGTCAAGATGAGGGCCGGTGACGGCGCTTATACGACCAGACCCCGTTCTTCGACGATGAGCCAGGCGATGAACCGTCTGATTCGGTTCAACGATTTGACCGATTGGGATGTGGTTCAGATTAGAATCATACTGGAATGTGCGGCCTGTGAGCTGGCGTTTGAGCATGTGGGGGAGAATGAGCTTCAGGAGCTTACCGTTATCCTCAATGATATGATTCAGTTCAAGTCCAACCTCGATATCCGTGTAAAGAAAGATTGTGAATTCCATTATGCGATAGCCCGTTTTAGCCAGAACGCCTTGCTGGCGTTCTTTGTCCAGTCGATCAATGATATCCTTTATGATTTTATGCGTAAGCGTATTGAGTACAGGCCTACAGGAAACGATGAAGGCATTGTGTGGCATACCCGCTTGATCGAATGTTTTCGGACCGCTGACGCGAATGCCGTGTCGAACCTGATGCGTGAACATATCCTGTCGTCGTACCATCAGATGGAATATGAAGAGGATGGCGCAAAGCCGGTGATTGGGAAACTTCCCTGAGCATGGTCGCATCCCATCACACATTTTCATATACATAGGTAATCACAATAGTACAGCCGAGGCCTGCCCTAATGGAGCTTTATAGCAGTAGTTCCCTTCCTCCTTGTTTTGCCCTGTTGTCCTGTCTGCCGCACGCTATGGCCTCATACCGGACGTGGACTCTATGCCCGACGTGGTTTCCTGACGATACGCTCATGGTAAAAATAGTTCACGAAATCAACGATCCCCAGTTCCTTGCACCAGACGGGAATCAAGTCGGATAGACACTCCCAGTAAGAGCCGTCCTTTTTTTCGTAGATTTCTTTGTACAACGGCAATGCATGGGGATATTTCTCTGCAATCAGCCGCATGATTCGGGGACGGTATCCACCTCGAAGATTGAGGTTTTCAAACCAGTAGGTATCGATGAATTGATGCGTCGCTTCCAGAATCCCCCGCACATTGGTCAGCGAGGGAAAAATCGGAGACATGAACAGTACCGCATGGATTCCTGCGTCATGCAATGTCCGCAACGCTGTGAGCCTTCGCCCAATGGACGGCGCGCCCGGTTCCATCTCCTGACGAAACGAATCGTCCAGCGTATTCATTGAGATTGCGACCTGGACGGACTTCGCCTGCTTTAACAGCTCCATATCCCGTAGCACCAAATCGGATTTTGTCACGATGTTGATGCAGGCGTCACTTCCTGCCATCTGTTCGAGGAGCTTTCTGGTAAGGCCGTATTTCTTTTCAAAAGGATTGTATGGGTCCGTCACCGAACTGAGTATTACAGTTTTTCCTGCGAGCTTTCCAGTATTGATAGGTTTCGCGCATTCCTTGATGTCAAGGAAAGTTCCCCAGGGTTCACTGTGGTGTGTAAAACGCCTCATGAACTCCGCATAGCAGTAGAGGCATCCATGCGGACATCCGATATACGGGTTGATTACGAACTCCGACGCCGGGAGCCGGGAAGGGGAGAGGTAATCGGAGGCCTGCACTGTATCGATGAGTATTGCCATGGTCGCATCCTTGCGTCGTCAGGCTATCGCATATAGAGGTCAGTTCGCTTGGACGGAAGCCCTGTACAGGTCGATGATCGTCTGTTGCGCCTGAGAATCCGTCAGGCCGTGGAAATCCTCATAGAATGAGAGTATTTCCTGCTCCATATCAAAACCGGGGAACGACTGTGGATAGAGGTCGGCCGCCATCCATTGCAGGCAGAGTATCCAACGGCTGATGGGTTGCGCATAGTTGCTGAAATCTCCGGGAATCGCCTTGACCCGGCCTGCTTTCATCGCGGGGATGTCCGACCATCGTTTGTCGTTTTTCAATTCTGCCAGGAAGTTTTCCGCTGGATCCTTGTAACTATAGATGTAGATGTAGTCAGGATTCCAAGCGGCGATTTGCTCGAATGAAATCTTTGCGAAGCCTTTGTTTTTGAATCCCGACCCCAGCCATATCGGTACACCGCCGGCATCTTCGACAAACCGGGTCTGCATCCAGGAATCAGGAGCTACGGTATAGGTCAACGGGCCGTCGGTGGATGAGACCCGCATCATCAGGACTTTCGGCCTATCCGACTCCGGGATGGCCGATATCGCTTGCTCAATCTTGTCCTGGCGCTCCGTGTACAAGCCGATTACTTCTTCCGCCCGACCGGTATCACCGACCAGCTTGCCCAACTGTATGAGTTCCGTCCGCCAATCTTCGGGCATTTCGAGGGATACCGTAAAGACGGGAACGCCCATAGCCGTCAACTTGTCCCCGAGGCCTGCATAGGTGAAGTCCTTCATCAGCACCAAATCAGGGGCGCGGGCGATTACTTCCTCGATGCTGGGAATTTCCGGAGTGCGGGCCCCTTCAGCGAGTTGCGGCAGCAACAGCGAATAGAGATCGCCTGTCCCCTGATCGGTTTTCGGCAATTCCACAACCGCTTTGACCGCCTCCGGGAACAGCAGGAAAGCGTCGGTCGCCACTATGGCCGATTTGCCGACAATGATCACTCGTTGTGGAGGCTGCGCCAGCGTTACCGTCCTGTCCAAAGCGTCTGTCGCACTGACGGTTCCTGTTTGTTGCCGTTCTGAGGTTCCCTTCGCGGACAGCGAGAGGGAGATCAATAAAACAAGGAGCCATGATAGTGTTGTAATACGTATTCTCGGCATAGTGTCATTCTCCACTAAAATCGGGTCGGACCAATCTGTTCAGTCCGCCTGGGCCGGATGCTGCTCCGGGCAGAGGCGCCTTTGCAAACGGTCACAAAAAACGAGAAACTTCTACAGCTTCCTTACAACTATCTGTCGGCCAGTTGTTCGAACTGGTCGAGCAATCGTCCGAACAGCGCAGTCGCCTGATGTACGGGTTCTGGCGTTCCCATGTCAACGCCGGCCTTGCGTAGCGAGTCAATCGGGTAGGTACTTCCCCCTGACTTCAAGAATCCGATATATCTGTCCCTGTCGTCTTTTGTTCCGTTGAGGACTCTTTCTGATAGCGCGATTGACGCGGAAAGTCCCGTCGCATATTTATAGACATAGAAAGCGCTGTAGAAATGGGGAATTCGAAGTCCTTCCAGATCGCTTTCATCTTCCAAGGACATGTCGGGGCCAAAATAAGCCTCTAGCAAGGAACGATAGGTTTTTCGCAGTCCCTCGACAGTAATCGGTTCTCCTGCCTCGACCTGCGCATGAACCAGCATCTCGAACTCCGCGAACATCGTCTGTCTGAACAGCGTAGCCACGATATCGTCCATTTGCTTGCCGATGATGTAGGCATGCATCGCATCGTCTTTCGCATTGTCCAGCAGGTACTTGGCGACAAGCTGTTCATTGAAGGTCGAGGCTACTTCGGCCTCGAAAATCGTGTAGTCGTATTCCGGGTATGGATTATTGTGGACGCTATACCAGCTGTGCATTGAGTGACCGCCTTCATGGGCGAGGGTGAATACGTCGCGAAATACATCCTCCTTGTAGTTGAGCAGGATGTATGGATGCCCGGTATATGCGCCGCAGGAGAACGCTCCCGAGCGTTTCCCCTTGTTCTCGTATCGGTCCACCCACCGTTGCGTGGTGAGCCCTTCCCTGATGGTCTTCACGTATTCCTCGCCCAATGGAGCCAATGCGCCACAGACGATCTGTACCGCCTCGTCATAGGGAGTGTGAGTTTCGATTCCCTTGACGAGCGGCACATATACGTCATAATGGGCAAGTTTTTCCACTCCAAGCAGTTTTTTGCGAAGCGCATAGTACCTGTGCAGGATCGGGAACGCATCATGGACCGCTTGGATCAAGTTGTCATAGACTTGCACGGGGACATTGTCGGGAAACAGGGCTGCTTCTCTGGCGGAAGGGTAGTTCCTGACCTTTGCGTGGAAGATATCTTTCTTGACGCTGCCCTCATACAGTCTCGCAAGCGTGTGCTTGTGTACGTCGAATGCCTGATAGAACTGTTTGTATGCTTGTTTTCGAAGTTCTCTGTCTGGTTTCATCATGAATGCGCTATAAGTGGTCTGCGTCAGCGGCAGCTCGCCCTCATCGGTTGGAATGACACCAAAGTCCATGTCTACATTGGTAAGATCATGGAACGTATCATGGGGTACCGACCCGACTTCGCTTTGGAGCGCCATGATTTTTTCTTCGTTTTCCGTCAATACATGAGGCTTGAACCTGACCAGTTTGCCGAGCATCGCCCGGTAGTCCGAAAAACGGTCGTCCTTCAACCACGCTTTCAGGGATTCGTCGTCAATCGCTTGAATCTCCGGGTCAAAATAGCTCATCTGCGCCGCAAAGTCCGTTTGGGCTTGACTGATCATCCCTAGCCGTCTCTGATTTGCTGTGTCGCCGCTGTCTGCGCTGTATTTTAGGAACGCATAGTTGCCTAATCGTTCGCAAAGCAACGATATATGTGAGAACCAGTCCAGCACAAGGAGCAAGGCGTCCGCCGATTTGCCTAAGGTTCCCTTGTAGTCAGCCGCCTGAGGAATCATTTCATGGAACCGTTGGAAATCCGCTTCCCAGGCCGTGTCGTCCGTATAGAGAGATGATAGATCCCAAGTGTCGGTTGTCGCTATTTCCTTTCGTGTCGGTATTTTGCTCATTTAAAAGACTCCTTCGTGCACATGTCGGTTTTGGTGAGGGTTCGGCATCGTGACTGTTTTTTCCGTACCGTTTACAGCGTGTCCAGCAAGGCGAGCAGACGTCTGACCGCACGCCCCCGATGGCTATATGTATCCTTCTTGTTTCCCGGCAGGGCGGCCATGGTGGTTCCGGCTTCATCGACAAAGAACACCGGATCGTATCCAAACCCACCGGTTCCCGTTTCTCTATCTACGATATGTCCTTCAACCTCTTCTTGGACGATGAACAATCGCTGGGGGGAAAATACCAGAGCCATGGCACAGACGAAGCTCGCCTTGCGCTGTTCACCTTCCAGCCCCTCCATGTTCTTTAACAGGAACAGATTGCGTTCATGCGCTTCAAGCAGATGGCCAAACTGCTCGCTTCCGTATCTGGCTGTCCGCACTCCCGGAGCCCCGCCCAATGCGGGGACCACGAGTCCTGAATCATCGGCAACGACGGGTCGCCCGTCGCCGACTTGATAGAGGGCGAGGGCTTTGCCCAAGGCGTTTCCCGCAAAAGTCTCACTGGTTTCCTCAAAATCAAAGGCAAGCCCCGCTTCCTGTGGAAGTATCAGGGTGTGCCGGCCAGAAAAGATCCGTTCCAACTCTTCCCGTTTATGGGAGTTTCCGCTTGCAAACAACATTTCCATGTTCCGTAGAATACCCCGTTTGCCTATTCTCCTGCAATATGGGCCGCATCTCCATTTTGTGGCTCGTGTTCCCATTTCTGCGACAAGCATTCCTGTAGCATCTTGCGGGCATAGAACATTCCAGAACAGACCGTACCTTTTGGAACGCCGAGCAGCTGGGCCAATTGCATACTGGAAAGTCCTTGAGGACTTCGGGCTCGTTCCTCCCGTCGTTCCCGCAGAACATGCCTGGTCCTGTTTCGTTCCGCTTCAAGTTTGAGGCACTGCGCCAAGTCATAACTCGATGTCGATTTCAGAGTGTATAGCTGCTGATCCAGCCATATCCGTCGTTTCCAATGACCGTTGATGACTCGTTGCATTTCCTTCTGTTTCATCTGTTTTTGGAATATCATGCTGTTTGCCGTCCGTACAAGACCGGCTAGGTCGAGCTCATCGATGTCCATGATGCTGGACAGATGATTGATCATGGCGGGTGTCACCTGTTCAGGAGAGGCCAACAACAATGTCAGCAACCGTTTTCGTTGCGTCGGGTTTTTCATTTCCTGTTGAAGCCTTGCCGCAGCGGGATTTTCCATCCGTAGCAGCGATTCTGAATAGTCCTCCTTCAATCGCCCGCGTAGGGAATTTTCTTTCTTACTGGCTTTGCATTGTGTTTTCTCATGTGTGTCCGTAGGACAGGCATATAGTTTTTTAAATAGCAGTTGCGCATTGATTTCTGCCGTCATTCTTTTTCTAGGACTTCGCTTGGTGGCGACACCATATTGTAGTGTGGCTTCCGCCGTCATATAGGGGAATTCAACCGGAGGATAAGTCAAAGCTGATGAACCGGGCTGTTTTTTAGGAGGATGCCTGAGTGCATGGTAGCGGGAGTATAAATTCCATTGCTCATAATCTTCCTGACGAGGGGAGAAAATGTCCACACCTTCCATATTCGTATTTTCCTGCCTGTTTCCGCACGGATTCAATGTCGGTATCACGATTCCATCGATTTCCTGCCCGCAACAATACAAAAGCGTTCGTTCTTTATTTCGCGACACTTTTTTTTCGGAGTAGAACGTTCTTGCCCTGGTTCTGATGATTTTTCTCAGATACGCTTCGAACGGCACTCCCTGATTTTTAAAATTTCTGATTATTGTCAGAACGTACGGCATGCTTGCCAACAAGAATTCTGCGCAGACCTCTTGGTCCAGTAACTTGTTTTCCGCAGGAACCCGGTACATCAGTATATGACAACGTTGCAGGATTGACTTTTCAAGCATGATGATCCGTTTGCAATGCATCGGATTTTTCACTGTACAACGCAACTGATTGTATAAAAGCACGTCTTTCGTGAGATTCTCCATACCACCCCTCTCCATGATGTATTGATCGTTGGAGAAGGAATATGAAAATCCCGTGCCAAATCCAAGGACTGGCTGGGGTGATGCCATGCAATTATAACTGTCGTCTATTGTTATAAATAGTGATTATCGGCAACCTGTTCAACCAAGCTGTTTGGTGATCGCGTCGATTACCTGTTGCTTGATCGTTTCGTATGTACCTGAGATGGTCGCGCCTGCGGCTTTCTTGTGTCCACCGCCGCCAAGGGCGGCCGCGATGATTCCGACATCGACTTGGCTGTCGTGGCTGCCCCTGAAACCAATCTCGACCTTGCCCTCCGCGGGAATCTTGAAAAACAACACCGCCTGTACGCCCTTGACGGAAAGAAGCGATGAATACAGTGCATCACTTGGACGATCCGCCGGATTAAACTCCCTGATGTCTTCTTCTGTCTCATGGCTGACCATGATTTTGCCGTCGAACAGAATTTCGGTTCTGTCGATGAGCCTCGCGAGGTACTTTATGGAATCGAAGTTCTTTCCACCGGTCATTTCATCATATACGTCATTCGGGGATACTCCGGCGTCAACCAGCTCGGCCGCCAGGCGCAAGGTCTCACCCCTATTGGGGCCGATGAACCTGAAGAATCCCGTATCGGTGGCGAAACCAAAGAACAGGTGCTGCGCAACCTGTTCTGTAATCGCAATCCCCATTGTATGGTAGATGTGCTGGATGACCAGCGTCGTAGAATAGGACTGGGGAACGATGTAATGGAGCGTCCCGAAGGGAACTCCCGCGCTATGATGATCGATTACCAGAATTTCCAGTCCATCGGTCTGCCTCGCCAACGCTTCCCCAATCCGGTCGCGTGATGAACAGTCGGTGACAACAATCAACGGTTTCTGATCGATGATCGCCTGCGGAATCGTATCTTTGAAGAAAGAGTTCCAGTAAGTGATTTCCGGACGATCGAACGGTCCTGCGTTCGCTACGAACACCTGTTTCCCCAACTGCTCCAAAAGCCAAGCCATGGCAAGCTCGCTATGGATACAGTCTCCATCGGGAGCCACGTGACCGATTATGACGGCATTCGTACAATTTTTCAAAGCCGAAAGGACAGCTTCTGGAACGGCGGGGTAGGTAAACATGGTTCAATCCTTTTCGCAGATGACTTGTGGCTTGGTACCGTCCAGCACTGAACTACGGTCTACAATGACCTTCTGTACATTCTGCATGGATGGAATGTCGTACATGATGTCCATCATGATGTTTTCGACGATGGAGCGCAGTCCTCTCGCCCCGGTCTTCTGTATGATCGCTTTCTCCGCGATTGCTTCGACAGCTTCCGGCAGGAATTCAAGTTCAACGCCATCAAGCTTGAAGGACGCCTTGTACTGTCGGATGATCGAGTTCTTCGGTTCCGTGATGATCCTGATCAAATCTTCCTTTGTCAGATTGTTCAGGGATACATGGATCGGGAGCCGTCCAATGAATTCCGGAATCAGGCCGAACTTAATCAAATCGTCGGGATGCAACTGGTCATAGAGCTTCGTCAGGTCTTTTTCTTCACGTGTAACTACTTCTGCGCCAAAGCCCATCGGATGGTTCGCTATACGTTTCTCGATGACCTTGTCCAGACCGACGAACGCACCGCCACAGATGAACAGGATGTTCTTCGTGTTGATCTTGAGCATTTCCTGGTTCGGGTGTTTGCGTCCTCCCTGCGGCGGCACGCTTGCGTCCGTTCCCTCGATGATTTTCAGCAGGGCTTGCTGTACGCCCTCTCCGGAAACGTCTCTGGTAATCGATACGTTCTCACCTTTTTTCGCGATTTTATCGATTTCATCGATGAAGATGATGCCATGTTCAGCTGCGGTGATGTTATCATTCGCATTCTGAATCAATTTGAGCAAGATATTCTCAACGTCTTCACCTACGTAGCCGGCTTCGGTGAGCGTGGTTGCGTCGGCTATGGCGAACGGAACTTGCAGTTTCTTCGCCAGCGTTCTGGCGAGCAAAGTCTTTCCTGTACCAGTCGGTCCAATCATCAGTATGTTGGACTTGTCCAGCTCAACGCCTTCCTGGGCAATCTGGTTCTGATATTTCACCCGTTTGTAGTGGTTGTAGACTGCGACCGAAAGCACCCGTTTCGCATTGTTTTGGCCGATAACGTAGTCGTCGAGATATTCTTTGAGTTCCTGCGGGGTCGGGATTTCATCTGGTAGCCCGCTGTCGTCTTCATCGACGGGATCCGCCGACAATATCTTATTGCAGGTACGAATGCATTCATCGCAAATCGCCACACCAGGACCGGCGATCAGCCGCTTTACATCCTCATAGCTCTTTCCGCAGAAAGAACAGACTTTCGTACTTTTTGCCATGCTGGATCAGCTCCTTTTCATCACACGGTCGACAAGCCCGTATTCAACGGCTTCGTCCGCGCTGAGAAAGTAATCACGTTCCAGATCTGCGGCGACCTGCTCCCTTGTCCTTCCCGTATGCTCCACGAAATAATCGGTGGTAAGCTGCTTGAGCCTGCCGATTTCCTTCGCATGGATACTGATGTCCGTCGCCTGCCCCTGGACGCCGCCCCAAGGCTGGTGGATCATCACCCTAGCCGATGGCAGAATATATCTTTTGCCGTGCTTTCCTGCCGTCAGCAACAGGGCCGCCATGGATGCAGCCTGTCCCATGCAGATAGTCTGGACATCGCTGCGGATGTACTGCATGGTATCATAAATCGCCAGCCCCGCGGTGACGCTGCCTCCGGGGGAGTTGATGTAGAGGCTGATATCCTTCGAGGGGTCTTCCGACTCCAGGAACAAAAGCTGCGCCACGACCAGATCAGCCGTAGCTTCATTGATTTCTCCATCAAGGAAGATAATGCGGTCTTTCAGCAATCGGCTGAAGATATCATAGGAACGTTCACCGACACCCGATTGTTCCACGACTACCGGGACGAGGGATTGCATCCGTTCATTGGTCAAATTCATATTCTTCCTTCCTTCTGGCTCGGGCATAGGCCCTCATCCATCGTCACATCGCAACGGGCCGTATTTCAATACTGTCCCGCCGCTTCGTTCCTTGGCTGGCGACCTATTCCCATCGCCATACTGGCTCGGATAACACCCGCCGGTCTGCGTTGCTGTTCACGAAGCCGTATTGGGATACTGTCTTCGTCCACGCGCCTTGACCGCCGTCCGTCCTCCTTCGCCATATAATCGGGCATAGGCCCTCATCCATCGTCACATCGCAACGGGCCGTATTTCAATACTGTCCCGCCGCTTCGTTCCTTGGCTGGCGGCCTGTCCGCAAAGCCCTACATTCTACATTGCCATATAGCTCGAACTTTACGCCTGAACTATTTCGTCAACCGAAGCCTTTTGTCGAAAAAGGCGGTACCCAATTCGGGAACCGCCCTTTTCTGAGGTCCGGCGTAACGAGCTGGCCCGCATATATTTCCGGGATGTCTCCCGCGAGCGGGAACTATTCGAGCTTCCCCGCGATAAAATCATCATAAGATACAGTTTTATCCTCGTTGAACGTGTTTTTCTCAAGAAGAAACTTGCTGACCTGGCGGAACTGAAGGTCGTCCTTGATCATGTCGCGATAATACTTTTTCTGATCTTCGTCTTCAACGTCCTTGAGTTGTTCAGCACAAGCATCTTCAAGTTCCTTGTCGTCTACAGGGAAATTCTCGGTTTCTTTGATTTTTTCCATCATAAGCTGGATACGTAGGGTCCTTTCAGCTCCTTCTCTCCATTCGTTCATGACGGATTCCTTGGACTGGTTCTGGAATTGCAGGAACTGGAGGACCTGCTCTTCGTTCAGCCCGCTCTGACGGACGAACTTGTTCCAGTTCTGCTCGACCTCCAGATCCACCATGGAGGCAGGAACGGTGATGGCTGTATTTTTGAGCATTTCGTCGAACAGTGCGTTGAGCTTAGTCTCTTCCATGCGGCTTGTGAGGTTTTCCTCAAGCTTTTTCTTGGTGTCGGCGACCAGATCCGCGACAGTCTTGTACTCTTCCTTGACATCCTGGGCGAACTCGTCGTCGAGCGCGGGAATGTCGCGGACCTTGACCTGCTTCATATCGACCTTCAGCGTGATCGTCTTGCCTGCGTAACCAGGAATGTCTGAATCATCAGCATAAGTCTTGGCTATGGTCTTGGAATCGCCTTTTGCCATACCGACTACGTCTTCGTCAATCTTATAGAAATTATAACCGGAACCAATGGTGAATACGAAATCCTTGCGTGCAGTACCCGCGACTTCATTTCCATCGGCGTCGAGTTCCGCATAGTCAATGGTGACGATGTCCCCGTTGGCGGCGGCGCCGTCCTTGTCTACTACCAAGGCGTTCTGATCGCGGAGCTTGTCGATTTCCTTGTTGACCAGTTCATCGGAAATTTCCACCTTGGGGACGCTAACGGTCAGCCCCGTATAGACGGGAAGCGTCACTTCGGGCATGACATCATAGACGACGGAGAAGGTTACGTCGGAATTCGCCTGGAAGGGGAGGAGCTTGTCTTCATCCTGCAATGCGGGAGTGCTGTACGGAAGGGGTTTCTTCTTGTCTTCGAGTGAATCGATGGCTTCCTTCACGGCGTCTTCGATAGCTCCAAAAGTACTTTCCTCACGGATGGCCTTGCCATATTTGCTTTCCAGCACGGAAACGGGGGCCTTGCCTTTGCGGAACCCTTTGATTTGTATCTGTTGCGCGTACTTCTTCAACGCAGTCTGATATGCTTCCTCTACAGTTGCGGCAGGCACGGTGACCGTGAGCTCGACGGAGGAGTTCTCCAATTCCTTGATCTTCTTGTCAGCAATCATGCTATTCCTCTTCCTTTTGATCAATCACGTGATGATCAATATATCCTGAGCAAGCTTCCGGAGTTTCGCAGTAAGCTTTGCACAATACATTGTATGTAAAGGGGGTCAACCCTCTCAGTATACTAAATCCTTGTTCGTTCAGCCACTCCCGGAACACGTCGGAGAAGAAAAAAGTCGGAAAAAACTCCGACTTTTTTCTCCACCGGAAGACATTATCAGATTACAGTACGATTTGCAACCGTCCATTGCGATTGAATTTCAGCTGAACACCCGGAGGACGGACTCCGTTATATGACAACGAAGGAAGGCTCTCCGTAATCATCGGTTATATTCATCCGGCATGGTCTTGGATAGCTTTGTTTGCTGTAGAAGCATTTTGTCATAAAGCTCCGTTGAAAACGGTGGATGTGTTCATGGTTTGTTTGCCACACTCCGAAAAATCAATGTCCCCGCTATCAGAAATGCATTTTCTGAATCACCGCGGTCTACGGCCTGACGGCCTACTGGACCGCTCGACTTGCCTTTTTCCGGCCGCTTTTTCGCGGCGGGCAAGTCGTGTTCTCCCCGTGGTTTGAATCACCCCGGAGTTTTTTACGCATGGTACTGTCATCGCGTCTTTTTTGACGGGACCGCCGGCCATGAGCCGGTGGATCGCATCATCATCGGAGGAACATCCTATGACGGATAATGTGGAACGGCGGAGAGCTGTGAATGGCGCTTTGGAAAATGGAAGCCTTGCGTTGGCTGATGAGACGGTTTTCAGGAATGTATTCGGCGTCCTTGGGTGCGAAGGGTTGCTCAAGGCCATGCTTAACGCGGTGCTTGGCCCTCGCCTGAAAGAACGGCCGATTGAGAACATGCATCTGTACGAACGTCCTGGCGACGGACCGGAACCGGAGCGATATCCATTTCGTCCGGATATCATCGCCACGGACCAGCTGGACCGGCTGTTCTGTATCGAGATACAGGGGCGCAAGGATGATTTCCTTGTCACCCGCATGATGGCGCAGGTCGCCCGGCTGGTGACTTATTGCCCGCCGAGAAGTCCAGAAACGGTTATCCGGCAGATATATCAGCTGTCGTTTGGAGAATATCCGTTGCCCGGCTTGGAGGACTATCCCGATTCCATTGTTTTCCTGCGGAACGAAGTGGATCAGAGAGGGTTTGCTCTTGCCGGTTCTCTTCCTGAGACGATTCATGTAAATCTATCCAAGGTGCGAGAATGTTGCCGGAAGCTGACGGTCGAGGATTTTGACGCTGGCTTGAAATGGTGCTACTGCATCGCGATGGAACGGATAGGCGACAACGGGGACGACAGGTCGAAACTCGATGCGCTAGTTTTTTCCGACCCCATTCTCCGACTGTTGCATGGACGCTATCTGGAAGTTGCGCTCCGTTCCGATGAGGCATTGGCCTTCCAGATGATCCAGAACCTCTCCTCCGACGCAAAATATGCGGGGGAACTGGAGACTGCAAGACAAGAAGGAATTCTTGCCGGTAAAACGGAAACGGCCAAGGCTTTGCGACGACGCGGGCTGAATGCTGTGTTGATCAGCGAATGCACGGGACTGGAACAGTCCGTTGTCGAAAAACTTTGATGAAGGAAGAAGATGCTAGATATCGTTTGATGACAAGCAGATACAGGGGACGCCACGGGGTACGGGGCGCAGACTCACGATTACCGCGGACCCCGTTTTCAAGTTCGTCTTCGGTTCGCCTGATTCCGCCCACATCCTCCAGTCTCTGCTCAATGCGCTGCTCGGCCCTTACGTTGATACTCCCTTCGGGCGGCTGACCATCCTCAACGGCGAATACCCGTCCCCTGACCCCGCCATGCGTCCCTGCCTCATGGATATTGTCGCCACCGATGCTTTCGGACGTATCATCAACGTTGAGGTCCAGCGCTACGACGACAAGTACTGCGAACGGTGGACCCCTATGTCTCCCGTCTCGTTACCTACTACACCCCTCGGGGGAAAGAGTCCTCCATACAGCGTGTGGTGAGCCTGTCCATCGGTGAGGGGCCTCTGCCCGGATTGGAGGACTATCCCGACCCGGTGGTGGATATCCGCTCACGCCCTAGGAAAGAAGGATATGAACTCAAGGGGGATCTACCGCTGACGGTACATGTGAATCTGTCGCAAGTACGGAGCCAATACTGCGGCATGGAGCCGGAATGCTTTGACGAGGCCATGCGTTGGTGCTACCATCTGGCCATGGAGGCGAAGGCCATGACTACGGACGAAGAACACAGGAAGATATGCCGCATAGTCGATTCGGACCCCGCCGTCAGGGAGGCTGACCGGCGGTACAGGGAAGCTCTCGCTGGAGACGACGAGAATCTCAAGCTCTCCCTGTTGTTGCAATGGAACGCCCAGATGCGCTATGCGGGCGAGATGGCCACCTCCACGGTCAAGGCCGAATCGGCTGGCTTGGCCAAGGGTATGGCGAAAGGCTTGGAGAAAGGCAAAATCGAGAAGGCGTTCGAGACGGCCCGCATGATGAAAAGGCAAGGACCTGGTGCTGACATGATTATCACTTGTACGGGACTCAGCAAGGACTTGCTTGAAACATTGTAGACGTCCCGGCGCAGATTGAAAAATACCGGAGGTCATCGCATCCGATAGCCTCCGGCATTTTTTGCATATTTTGCAGCGACCTATTTCCCCAGTTCCTTGATCATCGCCATCAGTTCATCAAGCTTTTCGTGGGTGATCATTGGATTGAGCAACGTGAATTTCAGAAACGTCCTGCCGCAGTAGACGGTCTGTCCGATTATGATTCCCTGTTGATGCAGCAGACGTCTCCGGACTTGCTTGTTCGCATCATCGGAGGCGTTCAGCCTGAACACTACGGAGCTGATTTCCGGTTCGACCGCTACCTCAAAGGCATCATCGGCGCAAAGCCTCCCATACAGATAGGACGCATTGCCGATGCAGGTATCGATGATTTCTCCAAAACCATCCTTGCCCCTGACTTGGAACGCGACCCAGACCTTCAGAGCGTCGAAGCGTCGTGTCGTCTGGATCGACTTGCCCACCAAGTTCGTATAGCCGTCCTCTTCGTCCTCTTCCCGGTTGAGATAGTCCGCATGGAGCATGAATACATCCAGTGTGCTGCCGTCTTTGACGAGAAGCGCGCTACAGCTGATCGGCAACAGGAACATCTTGTGGAAGTCCACCGTAATGGAATCGCAAAGCCCCAGGTTCCCGATCCTGTCTGAATATCTGGCTGATAGACGTACTCCACTGCCATACGCAGCGTCCGCATGCAGCCACATACCGTTTTCCTTGCAGATTGGAGCGATTTCATCGACATTGTCGATACTGCCGTAGTCCGTCGTGCCTATGGTCGCGACAACTCCTACCGGTATCAGCCCCGCGGACTTATCCCGGTCGATCAAGGCCCGCAGCGCTGAAACGTCCATCTTGCAGTTCTTGTCGACGGGGACTTTCACGACCGCATCATACCCAAGGCCCAGCATATGGGTACTTTTCTCCATCGAAAAATGGGATATTTCGGAGGTGTAGAACCTGAAACGGGAATAGCAGTCGGGCAGTCCACGCTTCTTGATATCATAATGCAGGTGCGTATTGCAGTACCAATCCCGGGCGAGGGTGATCGCGCAGAGGTTCGACTGGCTTCCCCCCGATGTAAACACTCCGTCGGAGGACTCTCCAAAGCCATAGAGCTGGCAGAGATGCCGGATAACCTCCACTTCGATTTCCGTAGCTACTGGTCCCTGGTCCCAGGAATCCATGGACTGGTTGAAAGTAGCGATTACAAGCTCCGCTGCGATGCTTTCCATCAACGCGGGGCTATGGAGATGCGGCATGTAGTCGGTGGACCAAGTCCGCAGGACATTCGGCAGAATTTGATGCTTCATCCGCTCCAAAACGACTTCAAACCCCAGGCCTCGCTCAGGAAGCAGCTCCTGGGTATGTACCAATGCCTTGAGGTCTCCTGGAACAGGACCGACATATGCTTTTTCATCTTGAAATGAGTCCAGAATGGCTTGCGCAGTCTCGGCGATGATTCTGTTGTAAGCGGCCTTGTCAGCCTCCAAGGAACTCAATATCAATGGAATGTCAGCGTTTTGCATCGGCGTCTACCTTGCGTACTACGTTTTCAAAGATATCCAGCATAGTGGAAACCTCGTCCTTCGTTACGTTCAAAGCGCAAAGGCAACGCATGACGGCGCCGTAGCGACCGCCTTTTTCCATGATCAGCTTATTTTCGAAACACTTTTTCTGGATTTCCGCGGCGATTGCGCCGGACGCTGGAAATGAACCCATCATGTCTGGTTTGCCGTTTGGGTCGATGAATTCCACGCCCACCATCAGTCCTTTCGTCCTGATGTCACCGATAATGGAGACTTCTTTTTGCAATTTCCGGAGCCGGTCCTCCATGAGCTTGCCTTTTTCCACGACTTCCACGAGGAACGCCGGGTCGGAGACCCGCTTCATGACGACGGTACCCGCGGCCATGGCAAGTTGGTTGCCTCGGAACGTACCCGCATGGGCTCCGGGCTGCCAAGCGTCAAGGGCCTTGTTGTAGATGACGACCGACATCGGCTGGCTTCCGCCGATTGCTTTTGATGCCAGAATGACATCGGGCACGATATCCGCATATTCAAAAGCAAAGAATTTGCCTGACCGGCCGATACCGCACTGGATTTCATCGACGATCATAGGGATGCCGAGTTCTTTCGTGACTCTGCGGACTGTCTGGAGGAATTTGACCGGAGCGGGGATGACGCCGCCTTCGCCCTGGATTGGTTCAAGGATTACCGCGGCAGGAGTAGTGATGCCGCTTTCAGGATCTTTCAGGGTACGTTCAAAATATGCGCAGGCTGCGTCTGTCCCGGCTTCGCCTCCGAGTCCGAACGGACATCGATAGGAATAAGGATAGGGTAGGAAATGAACATCGGGCATCAGTGAATGCACCTTTTGTTTCGCATTGAGGTTTCCCGTGAGGGACAACGCTCCGTGCCCCATGCCGTGATAGGCGCCGCCGAATGCGATGATTGAACTGCGACCAGTTGCGGTCTTGCATAGTTTAAGCGCCGCGTCTACGGCGTCGGTGCCGGAAGGACTGCAAAACTGGATTTTCGCATTGTCCTTCAATTCCTCCGGCAACAGGGATAATATGGTCTGAACGAACTGATCCTTGACTGGAGTCGTCAAATCCAACGTATGCAATGGATAGTCGCCTGTCAACAGCTTCACCATTGCTTGGTTCACCTCCTCGTCGTTGTGTCCCAACGCGAGGGTACCCGCACCACAGAGGAAATCAAGATAGCGATTTCCTTCCACATCTTCAACCCAGACACCCTTCGCTGATTTCAACGTCACCGGGAATTTCCTCGGATAACTTCTTGCGTTGGATTCAGTTGCGTTCTGACGATCAAGATAGTACTGGTTTGTGAGTTCGTTCATTCTTTTTCTTTTCCCTTCTACACCATACCTGTATTTTCCCGGAGTCCTTCAGATCCCCGCCGCCGACGCAGGGGAGGATCCTTCTCTCCGACCCTTTGATACCAAGTCCATTCTATTCAGGAGCGCCCGGTCTTGACATTGTCCCGGAGGCTTCTGACAGAACTTGTTTTCGCTGGAAAAACTTTCCAAAGCGAAGCAGATACTAACAGGTAATATGGGATTTTGCTAGAGAAAAACACAAGATTTCATGAAGATTTTTCAACGATGACAAAACTCTGCTAACTGTCGAGAAAAAATGATTCCCCATTGCAGGCGCCTATCTGTCGATTGATTTGTGCATTTTATTGTTATGTAAATAATTGATTTGGATGATGAAATGACTGGCGGCGCTTCATTAGAGCACGGAACTGAGTATATCACCGTATCTTTTGTTCCCATGTATTTTTTGCTCATCACTCCATTACGGCACTGCGCATAATCTTCCGGACGTCTCCGCGTCAACGCAAAGGAAAGGAGCGCGGCATTAGGGTGGAGTTCCTGTCGGAATGACCGCCATGGACCCTTTTTCACTTGCTGGCGGCCGCCGGTATTGTACATAACGAGTCGGCTGGAGTATTGATCATAGGACAAACGATACCTGAACGTGCTTGGACATAGCTGCCCATATATTCAGGAGGACTTTGTTTCCTACAAGTTTAGATGTTTTACAATATCGTGTTTTACCTCAATAAATAGTGATATTGTTGCGCGAAACATCAATTTTTTTGTGAACTGACCAATTTTTCCAGTTTTGGAATTTGTGGATTAATTGCCGATTGAGGAAAATTTGTTGCATGTTGTTGCATGTTGTTGATGCGATGTTGTTTTCATTGGCAGGACTGTCTCAAAATACACACGATTTTGGAGGGGCAAAGAGAATTTCTTTAGAAATTTGTTGCACGATTTGAAAATGGGGAATATACTCAGTTTGAACAAGAAAATGCTACATTTGTTGCAATTATTTGTGGTTTTTATGATGTAATGCTAAATTTTAAAGGGGGTGTTTTTATAGATTTCTTTATGTAATTTATTAGTGTGTATCATGTTCTTGGTTTTTTTGACGAAAAATCAACCTGTTTTTGCAACGTAGTCGGTCTTGTTTATTAAAAGGGTCAAAAAAAATGAAACGAAACAAACTGTTCATCTCTATCCTGGTCGCTGCGCTGATAGCGATCGCTTTGCCTGTTTCTTTGTTCGCCGCCGTTACCGGCGATCCCGTCAAACAATACAATTGTCCATTCCTTCTGACGTCCGCGGGGCAGGGCCCCGGCTCCAAGCAGCTGAGACTCCTGATCAATATGACGAAGGCTTTCAAGTTGGGCACCGATTTTTTTCTTGAAGATGAGCCTGCCCCAAGATTGCAGGAAATCGATAGTGGAAAATATAAGGTCCTTGTAGCCGTTATTGGAACTACGGATAAGGGCCTCGGAGCTTCCGGTATCACTATTGAAGACGAAATCAACAACCTCAAAAAGGTCATTGACGCGGCCAAGGCGAAAGGAATGCCGGTTGTCGCCGTGCATATCGAGCAAGACAAGAGGGCGCCGAAGCTTCCTACCAACGGCAACGAACGGATCATCGACCTGATCTGTCCCGTCAGCGACTGGATGATCATTCTGAAGGCATCCAACCCCGACGGTCGTTTCGACAAGATTAGCCAGCAGTATGGAATCCCTTTGACGGTCGTTGATTCCGCGCTTGAGTTCTCAAAGCTCTGCCAGCAGATTTTTGTGAAATGACCAGGCAGCCACAAGAGGTATAATGTAAATGACGACAACAATGCTGACTTTGATATTGCTGATTATTATGATCGTAGCTTTCGTGCTCAGCAGTATCAAGCTAAAATCTCCTGATATTTCCATGGTCGTGGCAGCGGTTATTCTCGCTATCGCGGGGATAATCGCTATTCCTGAACTTGGAAGTCCGATCAGGTATCTGGTCGAAGGATTGTTCGTGAACATGGATCTCGCCATGCTGTTCATCACGGCGTCGATCTTTGTCAATATCTATTCTCATAGCGGTGCGGTATCCACGATTACGAGAGGTCTTGTTCAGAAGATTTCCAACAAGTGGGTGCTGATGTCCGTCATGGGTGTCCTGATGCTGATTCCCGGTGCCCTTACCGGCGCGGGGTCCGTCTCCATCTTCGTGCTCGGCGGCCTAGTCAATACCGTCCTCAAGTATCTTGGGGTATCGAAAAACAAGCGGACCGGATTTATCTTCTTCTTCGCGATTCTTTCCGCGGCGGCTCCTCCAATCAACCTCTGGACGATGCTGATGACGGCTCAGGCGAACATGCCGTACGTGGGGTTCACCTGGCTGTTGCTGATTCCCATCATTATCGCCGGCGCTGTCGCGATAATATTTTTCGGCTGGGGAGCGAAACCCTCTTCAAAGGACGATATCCTTGCGGAATTGCCTGAGGCTACCGAGGGGATGAGCTGGTGGAGGATGCTTATTCCCGTCCTGACGATTATCGTCCTGTTCCTGCTTGCCTTGTATGTGCCGTGGAACCTGCCCGTACTTGGTCTGCCGTTGATGTTCCTGATAGCCGCCGCCGTCGCGTTGCTGTGCAACCCGAAGAAGACTTCCGGCAAGGATTACCTCCATATCCTGGACAACACGATGGAACAGGTATTCCCGCTTGTCGCGAACGTCCTGTCGATTGGCGTTCTCCAGAGCGCGATGGCCGCTACCGGTGTCCGGGGGCTTATCGGAAGTACCTTCGTTGGGTTGCCGTTGGTTCTGATTTACTGCCTGATCGTCATTATCGGGCCTATCACACAGGGATGTTTCAACTATGGTTGTTCCGTTGTTCTTGGCGGTCCGCTACTCTTCATGTTCAATACGCTTGGCATGGATGTGACGGTCATTTGCGCTGCGCTGTCACTCATTTTCCCGATGGGCGACTGCCTGCCTCCTTCAAGAATCGTCGGACGGCTAGCCTGTGAAGAAACCGGATGTACCAAATATATGAGCTTCATCAAGAGTGCTCTCATCCCGATGCTTGTCCTAGGCGCGATGGCGGTCGTCATGATCGTCAAGCCTACGGCATTCTCATTCTTGTACTAGGAGGATGGGGATATGGTATTTCTTGAAAATGTAATTCATATTCTGTACTTCGTGATGGCTGGTTTGATAGCGCTGAGTCTTCTTAAGAGCCTATTCAAGAGAAAGAAGAACAACGGCATCGTATTCGATGTCATGTATGCCTATTGCATACTTCCGTTCCTACTCAGAATTCTGTTCATCAAATAATCGGGAGGGTATGTAAAACATGAATAAATCTACGACAAAAGACCCTTCCAATAGGAAGACGCTGATAATCAGGGGGATCATCCTGGCTATCGTTCTGATCATAGGTATCATCGCCAGTGTCGATTTCTGGAAGCTGAGGCACTATCAGGAAAAACTCGTGGTATCCGAAGACCTTACAGATGTCAAGTGGTTCAGCGACTATGTGCCGTCACTTAAAGGCACCTGGATGGATACCCCGGTGTTCTTCTTTGATTCGGGCGTCGAAGGCGGCACCGTGTTCATCAACGGCTGCCCGCATCCTTACGAGCCAGCCTCGACGATGGCCGCATACCTTATGATGGCGAACATCAAGGTCGAGAAGGGTTGTGTCATCATTGTTCCTCGAGCCAACTATAGCGGTTCTACCGATGGTATGCTTGGTGATGCGTATCCGATGTTCTTCCATGTTGAGTCCGATTGGGGGACTTCTCGGTTCAGGATCGGGGACAGGTATACGAATCCGTTGGATCAATGGCCCGATCCGTTCACGTATGTCAATTATCCGTCGGGGCAGAACCTGGCGTATCAGGACATCCGGAACTTGAACAGGACGTATCCCGGCCGTGAGAACGGAACGCTTACCGAACGTGCCGCCTATGCTGTGATGGAGATCATCCGGCAGGAGGACGTCGATATCGCGATCGACATGCACGAAGCGGAGATCCTCTATCCCGTCACCTCCACGTATGTCGCACCCGCGAAAGTCCTTGACCGGGAGCATTTCCTGGAAACTGGGGAGATGGTCTATGTGGAACCTGAAAGAAGCTCGCTCGATGTGGCGATGATGGCCAGCATGAACTTGACCGATCAGTTCCTCATGAAGAGTGAATCGTCCCCGAATACGCTCCATGGATTGTCCCACCGTGAATGGGCCGACTGGTCTGACTCCCTGACTTTCCTGATGGAAACTCCTGAAATTTTCATCGACAAGGTCACTGGACCGAGAACGGAAGCTCTGATGACCGAAGGCAAGGATGAGTTCTTGCAGAAAGTTACGGACAAGGGGCTCACGTATTTCCCGTACGACATGGAATTCGGTACGCCGATGTGGTACAGGGCCGGCAGGCATCTGACCGGAGCCTTGGAAGTCATCACATGGGCCGGATATTTCTATCCTGAGACGGAAGTAATCTGTAGCTTCCCGACATATCGCGATCTTGAAGCGTATGAAAACGAGGGTAGGGATAGCATCGGCTGTTTCCTAAAGAATCCTGAGGCTTCAGAGAACCAGGATGACGTATATGTGATCTACAACAAGCCTGTTGGCGACAACATGCTGAAGTGGGAGGAAAAATGAAAAAAAACTTTTTTGTGACTCTGCTCATCGTGCTCATATTGGGCGCACAGAGTCTGGCTGCCTGTACGATCTTCGCAGTCGGCAAGAACGCCACGGTCGATGGTTCGACAATGACGTCTCATACCTGTGACTCTACAAGTGATGATCTCAGAATGTGGGTCATTCCGTCCATGGAAGCGGGAACTGTGCGTGATATCGTACTCAGTGGTCGCGCTGGAGCTGACTATTCTCAGTTCCCCGAAGTAAAGGATTATGGACCGACTGCTATGGTTCTTGATTCCTATACCTTCGACAAGCCTTCCAACCAATATCTTCATGCGATGTATTCGTTCATGAACGACAAAGGCCTTGCGATGGGCGAATCTACCTGCTCATACGATAGGAATTCTGAACAAGGCAAGAAGATTCGTGAAATCTTTGGTTCCTTCGACGGCATGTACGACTGCTACATGCTTCAGGACCTGGCCCTTGAGACCTGTTCCACCGCTCGTGAAGCTGTAGCGTTCATGGGCAAGCTGATTGACGACTATGGCTGGAACGGCTATGCCGAATGCATCAACATTTGTGACGGCAATGAAGCTTGGGTGTTCGAAGCCTACGGTGGAAACATCTGGTGCGCCGTCAGGGTTCCTGATAACGCCGTGTTCGTGGCCGCCAACCGCGCCAGGATCAATCATCTTGACTTCAACGATTCCCAGAACTATCAATACAGTCCGATCATTAAGTCTTTCGCTATCGAGAACGGGCTGTGGGATGGCGACGGTGACTTCATCCCTTGTCTGATTTATGCTCCGAATCCGACACGGTCGTATAGTACCAGAAGGGAATGGGTCGCCATGACTCTGCTGGATCCTTCCCTGGCCCTTGATCCCGAAGAGACCAACCCCGATGTCAATTGGCCGCTCTTCGTTGTCCCGCAGGAAAAGGTTTCCGTGGAAACCATCCACAAGTTGTGCTCCAACTATTATCAGGGGACCAAGTACGATGTTTCCAAGACCTTGTCCGCAGGTCCCTACGGCAACCCGCTGTATCCTGGATTCAACAGCACCGACCGGACCATCAACAGCTTCCGTTGTACTTACATCCAGATTGCCGATGTCAAGGCGTATCTGCCTGAGGAAGTGAGATGTCTGGCGTACTTCGGCTGGGGCGCTCCTGATTCCACGTACCTGACTCCGGTCTGGGGTTCTCAGACTGAGCTGCCTTCCCACTTCGGTATCGGGTTGAGGAACGAACCGTACAATCCGAATTCCGGTTGGTGGGTCTCCAGCCTCGTGCAGCAGACAGCTACCATCAACTATCAGGATGCGATCAAGAGGATACATGAAGTTCGTGATCCTGCGATGGCGAAACAGTATGCCGTTACCGCAGCCGTCCAGAACCAGGCCGCTAAACTGGTCAAGGATGGCAAGAAAGATGATGCCATCGAGCTGCTCACCATGTATTCTTGCCAGCAGGCTACCAAGTGGCAACAGGATTGGACTAATCTTGGTAACGAATTGCTTTCCACGTACATGCTCGCGACCAAGAGCATGAAGACCGCCGCGCCTACTGAATGGTGGACTGAAAATGTGGTCAATGCCGGGTTGAAGTAAGGCAAAGGAAAGGAGTATCTGAATGAAATTAAAGAAAGTTTTGGCTATCAGCCTCGCTGTGTTTGTTCTGGCCGCGCAGGGGTTGGCCGCCTGTACGATTTTCGCGGTCGGCAAGGATGCGACGGTGGACGGATCGACCATGACGTCGCATACCTGTGATTCCAACGGGGATGACCTCCGGCTCTGGCTCATTCCCTCGATGGAAGCGGGCGTTCCTCGCGATGTCGTGCTTAATGGACGCAAGAACGCCGACTACTCCCAGTTCCCGGAAGTGAAGGACTACGGTACCGGCGGTCTGGTCCTGGATTCCTACACCCCTGAGAAAAACACCAACCAGTACCTGCATGCAATGTACTCCTTCGCGAACGACAAGGGCTTGGCGATGGGAGAGTCGACTTGTAGCTACAACAGAAATACTGAGCATGGCAAGAAGATCAAGGCTGCGTTTGATGCGGTCGAAGGCATGTACGACTGCTATATGTTGCAGGATCTCGCGCTTGAGAACTGCTCAACCGCCAGCGAAGCCGTCGATTTCATGGGCAAGATGATTGAAGAATACGGATGGAACGGCTATGCGGAATGCATCAACATCTGTGATGGAAACGAAGCTTGGGTGTTCGAAGCCTACGGCGGTAACGTCTGGGCCGCGGTCAGAGTCCCTGACAACGCGGTATTTGTGGCTGCTAACCGCTGCCGGATCATCTCCCTTGTTGAAAACGACCCCGCGAACTGCCGCTACAGCGCCAATATCAAATCCTTCGCGCTTGAGAACGGCCTGTGGGATGGCAAGAGCGACTTCGAGCCATGCAACGTCTATGTTCTGAACAAGGAAAACAACTTCGGCTGCACCTTGAGGGAATGGCGGGCCATTACGCTGCTCGATCCCAGCCTCAATCTTGTTTCTCCCGTCGAAGGCGGCGATCCTGACGACTATCCGATGTTCGTGGTTCCCGCTGAAAAGGTGTCCGTCGCGACGATCCATCGCATCTGTTCCGATTATTATGCCGGAACCGACTACGATTGCTCCAGGACCGTCGAGTCTGGGCCGTTCGGCAATGTGCTGAGCAACAGGAATGTCTACAGGCCTATCAACATGTTCCGTTGCACTTATATCCAGATCGCCAACGTCAAGGCTTGGCTACCGGAAGAAGCCCGCTGTCTGGTCTGGTTTGGCTGGGGTGCTCCCAGTACGACCTACCTTACTCCCGTGTTTGCTTCCCAGACTGAGCTCGCTCCGCATTTCGGCCGTGGTATCAGGAATGTGCTTGACAAGGAGTCCGGTTGGTGGAACCAGTCCCATGTCCAGCAGCTGACACAGATCAACTATGCGTCCGCGATTGAAGATCTCCGCGCCGTCCGCGACCCGAAGATGGAAAAAATCTACAGACAGGTCAACGCCGTCCAGAATCTGGCCGCGTCGATGATCAATGTCGGCATGAAGGAAGAGGCCGTTGAGTACCTGACCACGTATGCGAACACTGTCGCGACCGACTGGTTCGAGACCTACGCGGAGCTTGGCGACATGCTTGAGGCCAAGTATATGAACGGCAACGTCAACATGAAGGTGCCCAAGGCTCCCGCATGGTGGACGAATATCGTCAACGAGAATCTCGGTGACAAACTGAGACCGATCGAGTAGGCTATATTGTATAACAACCGATAAAGACATGATCCATCCTCAAGGGTGGATCATGTTTCGTATCAAAGGTGGAATTTTGATTCTTGTCAGCGTTTGCGTCGCGCTTCTGTTGGCCGCAGGTCTGTTGGAAAACTATTTCCATCAGAGAAATCTTAAAAAAATACCTGTCAGAATACTCGTCAACGGTACTCGTGGCAAAACGAGCGTCTGCCGTCTGGTCGTCGCCACCCTGAACCGTCATGGAATCAGGACCATGGGGCGGACGACGGGGTCAGAAGCCGCGATCCTCGCCCCGGACGGGGGTGTGGAGCCGTTCGTCCGCCGCACCGCCGCGAGAATCACTGAAATGATTCCGTTCGTCCGCCGGTGCGCCAGGGCCGAGGTCCGTTGCATGGTCGTCGAATGCATGGCGTTGGGCGCCGAGAATCAGAGGACGATGGCCCGCATGCTGGTTCGTCCGACCCATGTGGCGATTACAAATTCTTATGTAGACCATATCGTTGAGATAGGCTCGACGACCGAAGAAACTGCATGGACGCTCTCGCAGTCCGTTCCCACGGGATGTGAACTGTTCGCTACGGAAGACTATTATCAGAATTTGGATTGTGCTTTCCATAAAGTGGAGGTATCAGCATACGGCACGCAAGAGAGCAATATTCCCATGCACGATTCAAATGTCAGTCTGGCGGTCGCCCTGTGCGAATCTTTGGGCGTTAACGAAAAAGATGTGCTTTCGTCAATTCCCGATGTCGTTCCAGATATCGGCCTTCACACTGCCTTTGCGGGACGGAACGGTGCCATTTTCCATCCGGATTTCGCAATCAATGATCTGCATTGCATGGAGGGGGCTGTACTCGCCTCAGCGTCGGGGACGAAAAGGCTTGCGCTCGTCTACAACAACAGGGCGGACAGGGAGTACCGGCTTCCACTGATGCTTCAAGTCCTGAAAAGGCATGGCGGGCTGGTCTCCTGTGTTTATTGCATTGGAGATTATCCCCGAAAAGTCGCTTCGTACTTCGCAAAGAAAAGCGGAGTTGAAACGATTGTCTGCTCCATAGCTGAACTGTACGAATCAATCAACAGGCTTGATGAAAACAACGTGTTCCTTGGACTTGGGAATATAAAAGGCGCTGGGGAGTGTCTCGTAAGACTTTTCATGGCGAAAGGAGAGGAGTGAACAATGCTTCATTCAGCCGTGGCTATCAGTATATTGCTGGGTTTCCTGAGTACGGAATTCCTTGGGATCCTGTCTGGAGGCTTGGTCAGCGCAGGATATCTCGCATTCTATCTTGAACAGCCATTCAGGATCCTTTCCACAGTCCTGCTGTCCGTAGCCACCTGTGGCTTGGTCAAGCTCCTCCAGCGGAAAATCATACTTTTTGGACGAAGGCGATTCATGTTGACCGTGCTTCTGTGCATGGTGCTTGCTTTCATAGTTGAGAAATGTTTTTTCTTTTTTACCGACATCAACCAGGACATGAGGATCATTGGTTACATCGTTCCTGGTCTTATCGCGAACGACATGGAGAAACAGGGAGTTGTGAAAACCCTCCTGATGACGTTGCTCATCGCCGCGATTATCTGGCTGATCATGCATTCTGGAGCCATTTGACATGAAGAAGCCTGAAAAAATTCAACTGAAATATCTTGTGGTCGCATTGGCGGTCTGCCTTCTCGGCATTTCAATCAGCCTGCTCACCAGCAGAATTGAGGAAAGCCGATACGCCGAACTTCAGTTCGCCGCGGCGATGCGGATGAAAAACGCCGAAGCCTATCTCAAAGAGGTCATTCTGGACCTAGGAATCGCCATTGAGCCGGAGGATTTGAACCAGACGGGGCTTCTCGGTCCTGAATTTACCGAGCTGACTTCGACTCCCGGTAGCGTCGATGCAAAACGTACCTCCTTGAACCCGAATTTTGCGGCGGCGATGATTCGCTATTTCAAGGAAGCCGGACTGAAGAGCGGCGACACGGTCGCCATCGGATCCAGCGGGTCTTTTCCTGGGTTGTTGATCGCCGCGGTTACGGCGGCCACTGAAATGAATCTGAATACACGGGTCATCGCGTCCTGCGGCTCGTCGATGCACGGCGCCACGCGACCCGGTTTCTGTATCTTTGACGTTTTGAAGCATCTCAAAGAGGGCGGTTTCGCCGATTTTGAACTGCTGGCGGTTTCGCCCGGCGGTGCGAATGACCAAGGGGGGAGCGTCCTTGAGGATATCCTGTACTTCGGAACGAAGGAACTGGCGTTTGAATTGTGTGAACGAACAGGCGTGGAAATCCTCGATTATGACGATATCGCTAAAAATATTCAGCGCAGGCTGGAACTCTATGGAGATGACATCGGCCTGTTCATCAATATCGGCGGGGCGAGTCCCAATTGCGGAACTAGTTCCTATACGCTCAATTTTCCTCAGGGTCTGGTCCTTGACCCGCCTCCGATTCCCACTACACCATATCGTGGCCTGAGTTATGAATTCGCAGCGCGGGGCATTCCCGTGTTGAACTTGCTTAACGTCCGGCTGCTCGCTCAGGAGAACGGTATCGCCTATGACCCCATCCCGATGGAAGAACCGGGCGCTGGCGGGGCGTATACGGTGGTGGAATACAATCAGGGCATTGTCGTCGCTACCATGGGAATTTGTGTGGCCGTCCTGATACTGGGGGGCGCCGCGGTCCGTTCAAAAAGAAAGAAATATGAATGACGGATCCACTCGGAAAATCATCATTCTGTTGTTGACCGGTGTCATAGCCGTTCTCGCCGGAAGTGAATTCTGGGAGTTGCGGCATTACGAGGATAGTTTTGTCGCATCAAAGTGCCTGACTGATGTGACGAGCCTTTCCGCCTACGAACCCTCCCTGCGGGGGACATGGGCTGACGCTCCTATCTATGTCTTCGATTCAGGCGTGCCGGGGGGGACGGCATTCATCATGGGAGGCACCCATCCCAATGAATCCGCGGGTATCCTTTCCGCATACATTCTGATGGAGAACATCGAAATCAGCAAAGGGCGCGTCATCGTCCTTCCAATAGCCAATCTGAGCGCTTCTACGGCGGCATTGAATGGTTTCGGCTATCCCGCCTACTACCGGGTTGAAACGGATTGGGGAACCAGGACATACAAGATCGGAAGCCGGGCGACGAACCCTTTGGACCAGTGGCCCGATCCCCCGATATTCGTACATTATCCGTCGGGGCAGGCGTTATGCTACGAGGACAGCCGGAACCTTAACCGCAATTATCCAGGAAGGTCCGACGGCTCTCTTGTCGAGCGTATCGGCCGGGCGATCATGGTACTGCTGGATTCTGAACAGGTGGATTTTGCGTTTGACATCCATGAGGCTTCGATAACCTATCCTGTAAATGATACCTATGTGGTCCCTGATGTCGCCGCTGACATCGCCTTCCTGTCTTCCATGTCCTTGGAGGCCAGAGGAATCGATATCAGGGTGGAGCTCTCCGCCGATAGCCTGAAGGGCTATTCTCACCGCGAATGGGAAACGGTAGGGGAGGTCCTTCCGTTTCTCATCGAAGTCCCAACTCCGTTCATTGAGCGTGTCGTCGGTCCGATGACGGAGTATCTTGTGCGGTATGGGAAGGATGAGTTCTTGGTCAAGATGGCCACCGCGGGATATGCAGCCGTTCCATATGATAAAGATGGCTATAGCTTGGAATACCGCTGTGGCTTGCAGCTGTCCGCGGCTTTGGAGGCGGTGAACATCGGCTCGATGCTGATTCCCGAAGCTTCCATCGAGGTGTTCTGGCCTGGCTTCGAGGAACTTGAAGCGACAGGAATCGGTCATTACCTCCATAACCCCCGCATCCCGGAAAATCGCGGCCGTGTCCGCCATGTCGGACCTGCCACTAGATGAAATGATATGCATGGGAGCCGCCCCCGCCCACCTTTTTGAATTCCTGCCGTTTATCAAGAACTCTGTTTCGATGAAATTCTGTTTTTTCTCAGGGGGAATCTTGAAGCTCAAACCCTCGGAAATGAGAGGGGGGCTAAATATACTTTCATGGAAGTTCACCGCATAGCTGAACGTGCGGATATGGAAAGGGGCCGCCGTACGGACCTCTTGATCTGTACGACGGCTCCTTTCTGCAAAAAATCTCTCAGTTAGGATGTTCGCACAATGGCATTAGAACATCGTGTCATGAATGTAACTGTTCATTTTTTCTACGAATGCGTCGAACTGAGCCTTTGACGGCACCGAAGCCAACTTGAACGTGATCTGCCCGGGAGCTGAGACTTCAAAGGAAGCCGCTTCAGGCAGGAAGCCCATGATGGTATCCGCGGTCTTCTGGATTTCTGCATCAGACAAGATGTCGATATAGTTGAATGTCAGTTGCCCGTCATTGATTTTGTACACGAACTTATAGCCGACATGTTCATACATCGATTCATATGGCAGGTCGTATGATTCTGCCGTCGCTGTCTGTTGCCGGGGAGCTGTCGAGGCGCAGCCGACAAGGCAAAGAATGGTGATTGCGATTATGGCGAATAATGAAATTCTTGCAGAAAAGCGTTTCATGAGGTCCTCCTAAGCGATCCAGTCGCTATGCTGATTAAAATCTGCCAATAGTATACCAGATAATTAGGAAATATGGGAAAAATTCTTATCCAAAATTATGATTTCTTCAAAAAAAGAATTGATAACTTAATTATTCATAAGCAAACGTTGCAATATGTTTCATGTGCTTCCTATGAGGAATCGATTTGTTTCAGCGTCTTCCGCCTTGTGTCGACGGCATGTTCTTTTTATTGTTCTTCATATGATGATAAATGCATTTCCGCTAATGCCCGCCCCTCGGTGTTCTAGACGGTTACAATTCTCAGAACTAGATTTCCAGCCCTTGTAGCTCTCGCCTTCGCAGTATCCTGGGAAGTTGCGTCCACATTACGAAGGAGGACAAGAGCCCCGCGGTCACGTCGCATATCGGCTCTGCGAGGAACGCCGCCGCGGCTCCGAACAACGGTGGCAGCAGAATCGTTCCGAGGAAAAACATGCATTTCCTGAATAATGACAGGGGAAGCGAGAATTTGACTTGTGCCAAAGCCGTCAGACAGTCCACGTTGCAGTATTGAAAGGACAAAGGGATGATCATCAATTCAAATATATGCATGTACCGTATCGTCAATTCCTGGATTTCTGGATCGGAAGTAAACAGTTGTACAAACAGTGGGGCACCCGTAAACGTGAAAATGAACATCAGAATCGCATAGGCGGTGGTACTGGTCTGAACGCACAGGATTCCTTTTTTTACACGTTCCAGATTGCCCGCCCCATAGTTGAAGCTGATCATTCCTTGGCATCCCCCGGTGATTCCCCCCATTGGGTTCATGACAAGCAAGTGATAGCTTTGTATGATGGTCGAGCAGGTAATCAGTATATCCCCTGTTTTTTGACCTCCATAACGCTGGAGCATGGCGTTGAGGACGATCATCACGACACTATCGGTGGCGATAATGAGAAATGGAGAAAGCCCAAACTTGACGATCCTTGCTATCACCGATTTTCTGGCTTTCCTGATTCTGAGCCGTATCTGCGTATTGGCTGAAAGCAATACACCGATAGTAACCGCCGCTGAGGCGATTTGGGAGATGACGGTAGCGATGGCCGCGCCCTTTACTCCTAGACCGAAAGCGAAAATGAAGATAGGGTCTAGAATGATGTTCATTATCGATCCGATAAGGACTGATAACATTCCTTTCTCGGATTGACCCTGATTAACTACATAGCTATTCAATCCCGTGGACAGCAATGCGAACGGAGTACCGACGATATAGTAGGCAAGGTATTCATCAGCATATGGCAATGTGGAGAACGACGCCCCGAACGCGACGAGAAGCGACGCCCTCAGAAAAAAGAACAACGGCGTCAGTATTGCGGAAAAAGCGATGAGCAGCCAGAATGCGGTCGCCAATATCCCTTCCGCTTTCCCATGCTCCCCGTGTCCCTCCCGCATGGCCATCAACGGGGCTCCGCCCATTCCTATCAGAACCGCGAAGGAGGATACCAGCGTTGTAATTGGCGCCGCTATTCCGACACCCGCGAGCGCGATGCCCCCATAACCCGCGATATGCCCGATGAACATTCTGTCAACGATGGCGTACAATACGTTCACCGCTTGGGCGAGCGCCGTAGGAATCGCGAGACGGAGCGTCAGATACCATAGTCCGTCTTGACCAAGCGCATAGTTCTTGTTCCTCATTTCATCCCCAGTATATGCATAACCTGATGACGACACAATATCGAACGGCGACCCGTCTTCTTGAATATGGGATGTCCGTCAACATGCCGATATTTGCCGTTTGCATTCGCTTGGGAGCTTTGATGGAATCATGCGCCATAGTAGTTGCCCCTTTTCGTTTTCATTGCTATGGTGGGAATATTATGTATTTACGCATCGAAAAGAAAGACACCAGCGATTTGTTTTCCACCCCGTTGTTGCAACAGACGGCTTTCTGGTCTTCTGTAAAGACGACCTTGGGCTTTCAGCCCGTAGCGTTCGACATCGCTGTCCGGGAAAAGGAATTGCTGCGTCAGAAGCCTTCTTCCGCCTTCATTCTGGACGACGTCCTCGTTCTGACACGAAAGATAAACAGGTACGAATCCATTGCATATGTCCCCTATGGCCCGTTGCTTTCTCCCGGTGAAGGTGAGGAAGGAAACTTCATCGAGTCCCTTTCCGAAGAACTGAGGGGGAAGCTTCCCCGGGATTGTATTCTCATCAGGTACGATTTGCCGTGGTTTTCTGACTGGACCGAGGATACGAGCGCGGATATGCGGGAACTACGGCTCAACTGGGGGACGGTGAACCACAATATCCGGGCTTCCCGTTCTGCACAGTTACCGACCCACACGACGTTCGTCAGCCTTGACGGGACGCAGGATGAAATTCTTTCCCGAATGAAGCCCAAGACCAGATACAACATCCGTCTTGCGCAGCGAAAAGGCGTCCAGATCTCACGGGGCACGGAGCGCAACCTTCCCGTTTTCCTCTCCCTGTATCATGAGACGGCTAGGCGGAACGGTATTCTTGAACACAGGAAAGAAGCGTTCGAGGCTTTGTTCCGATCCCAGGAACAAGACGCCCAGTTTGAATTGCTCATCGCCACATTGGACGGAGAACCCCTTTCCGCGATGTTTCTGACGTTGAGCGAGAACCGCGCTACCTATCTCTACGGCGCGTCCTCCGACAGGCAACGGGATTCGATGTCAACTTATGCGTTGCAATTTGCCGCCATGCTCAGGGCCAAGGAACTTGGCGCCGACGTCTACGATCTGTTTGGCATAGCTCCGCCAGATGAAAAAAGCCATCCGCTCTCAGGGCTGTCGCGTTTTAAGCTCGGTTTCGGAGGAGAGTGCGTCGAACGGATGGGCTGTTGGGATTATCCGCTTGACAAAGAGAAGAGCGAAAACTTTTTCATAGAAGAGGCGACTTGGCGGGGATATCACAATTAGGATCGCCAGAACCCCGCAAGAGGCTTGTGCGACTGGGAAACGGCAAACATCCCATTGTTTTCCACCCTGCGCCAGTCCAAAGATATCTGCGGTGAAGTTGCGGACGCAATGCGTCACGAACGGTATGCGAATGTACGAAGCATGGGGCAAGGCGAGGGCGAAACGAACCCTTTCCGGCGGATATTGAAGAAAACATATGTTTCATCAGGGACAGATCCTACGGAGGAAAATGTTCCTTTCGTCCATGATTCCTCTCCGTCCATCGCGTTCAGTGATGAATTTCCTGAAGCGGGCGCGGACGTTGACTGTTCTGGCTGTAGTCCGGACATGATAGCCAATCCTGCAAACATGCGACCTGCCCAGCAGCCATGTTCTGTGCACTTTACGCTGATTTACAAATGTCTGAAACTATGATTTCTTATAAAGTAGATATGAAAGGGATGAAGAAATTATTCTTTTTAGCGTTTGCTTTTACTACACTCATATGCGCATCTCTGCCTGCTGAAATAACGTATAGCTATACGCCGGAGTTTCAGCGTATCTGGACGAATGGTCAATCTCAGGGGAACTTTTTCAATCCGCTGAGCGGTGATGTCACCGAAGTCGCCGTAAAGATGCTGAAACTGGGCACTCTGTTTATCGACGGTCTTCCCCAGAATCAGTCCAGCGGGACAACATTGATGCTCATGGGATTGCCTACGGCTCCTGTCGTCATCCATGGAACGATTATCACCCATAACAATATCGTTGAGACACAGTGGCAGGACAATCTTGTGCTCGTCGGGCAATACTATCCGAATAATGGACAACGGACACAATTGGTATTGAGCGGCAATGCTTCAGCGACGATTCAGCTGTTTCCGGAATATAAAAAGTCCTCTTTGACGATGGATGTTTATCTGGTCATCGATTATCCGGTAAAAATGCTGAGCGGTACTTCCTATACCATCGACAATCTGGCCGAATACAGCTTCGCACTTGTCGATGGCGCGACGAACCAACCGCTCACCGGTGACGGTATCAATACCTCCGACAATCCCTTCACAGGAGATTCTACGAATCCTACTTGGACAGGTACTCCAGGAGCGGTTCAGCCGTCGCTCCTCAAAGCGGAACTGTCGCTTCTTGGCTATCCGGCTAGAAATTTTCTGGACATGAATCCCACTATTCAAATCCCGTCCTCGATACAAATCCTTCAGGCAGGTGTCAATCTTGCGTATCTCAAGATTGCGTTTGACCCGAACAACGGCAATGCGGGAGCTACAAAAGATCTTGTGGTATCGATATCCCACGATACTCTGAAATCATTTGGAAGTTCCAGAGAATATGAGTATAGCCTGGCCATAGAACACGACAGCGGGACGGGGACGGTGACAACGGAGAATCTGCCGTCTGACTTTTCGCCGGACGCCGTTTCCTATACACTGAAAAATTCTTCGGCCGGAGATACTGATATCAAGCTGTTGAAGTTCCGGCTTGACTCGAACAGTTTCGGGAATGCGCTTGCCGGTACCTATTCTTCTACGATTATGATTGAACTTCGTGTTGAAGGCTAGTCGTATTGTCTTTCCTGACAAGAATGCTTCGGTTGTTTCCCCTGGACGGTGGAATGGCAGGGCTTTCTTTTTCGGCCGCCTGTAAGAATATCCTGAAGCGGGCGGGATATCCGATGGCTGCCTTGGCGGGAATGGAGATATTTCTGTTTGCCGGTTTTGCGTCATGTGGCGCAATGAATTCCATGGTGTCCGGGATGTCCCGCCTTGATGGGCGGTAGGGGACTTTTCTTATGAGTGGCTCTATGATTCGACAATATGCGAATCAGAATGTGTATGAAGCGTTCCAGGCGCGAATGCATTTTATCTTCCGGGAGTTTGAAAACATCTTCGTTTCTTTTTCTGGCGGCAAGGACAGCGGTCTATTGCTGAACATGGTTTTGGATTTTCGCAACCAGTATTATCCTCGTACGCTCGTTGGCGTTTTTCATCAGGATTTTGAAGCGCAATACACCGTCACTACCGAATACGTGGAGCGAACCTTTTCCCGGTTGGAGAAGGAACCAATGGTGGCGCTGTATTGGGTCTGTCTGCCAATGGCCACACGAACATGCCTGAGTAGTTATCAGATGTTCTGGTACCCGTGGGATGACACGAAGAAGGAGCTTTGGATTCGGCCGATGCCAAAGCACCCGTATGTCATCGACATGGAGAACAATCCTATGACTACCTATCGCTACCGAATGCATCAGGAAGATTTGGCAAAGCAGTTCGGCCGTTGGTATCGGCTTTCCCACGGCAACCGAAAAACAGTATGCCTGCTTGGTATTCGGACTGACGAGTCTTTGCAACGGTACAGCGGTATCCTGAACAAGAAATATGGCTACAGAGATGAATGCTGGATTTCCAAACAGTTTACGGATACCTATGCCGCGTCCCCTATCTACGACTGGTCCACCAGTGACGTTTGGCACGCGAACGCATTGTTCGGATATGACTACAACAAGTTGTACGACCTTTACTATATGGCGGGCCTCAAGCCGAGCCAAATGCGCGTCGCATCCCCGTTCAATGATTCCGCCAAGGACAGTCTCAACGTCTATCGCGTAATCGATCCTGAAATTTGGGCGAGGCTGGTGGGACGCGTACGAGGCGCGAATTTCGGTGCGATCTATGGAAAGACCAAGGCATTGGCGTATCGGGCGCTCTCATTGCCGGAAGGCCATGATTGGGAATCCTATACACAGTTCCTGCTGGACACGCTTCCCGCCCGATTGCGGAGCAATTATGTCAGAAAGTTCCAGTCCTCCATTGATTTTTGGCACAACGTCGGCGGGGGGCTGGAGGAGGAGACTATCAGGGAGCTTGTCGCCCATGGATATCAGATCAAGCGCAATGGGGTATCCAATTATACTACGATGAGGAATTCCCGCATCATCTTCTTGGGCAAGATTCCTGATGATACCGACGATATAAAATCCACGAAAGACATCCCGAGTTGGAAACGCATGTGCTACTGCATCCTACGGAATGACCATATCTGCCGTTTCATGGGGTTCGGTCTGACGAGAGAGCAGCAGCGGCATGTCGCTGGACTGAAAGAGAAATATAGACAGGTGGTGAAGATAGATGGCATATAGAAGTCCTGTTTACAATGTGGTCGCCGTCCCGATAGAAAAGATCGAGCCGAATACCTATAATCCTAACGTTGTCGCTCCACCTGAGCTGAAGCTGCTGTATGACAGTATCAAGCAGGATGGCTATACTATGCCGATTGTCTGTTATCATGATAGACTGCGTGATAAATATATGCTTGTAGATGGATTCCATCGCTATCGCATCATGCTGGATTACCCGGACATCTATGAGCGTGAACAGGGACTGCTGCCTGTTTCAGTGATCGACAAGCCCCTGGATCAGCGCATGGCCAGTACAATTCGCCATAATCGTGCCAGGGGCACACACAACGTGGACCTGATGGGCAATATTATCAGGGAACTGCATGAGCTTGGGCGGTCCGACGCTTGGATCGCGGAGCATTTGGGTATGGACAAGGACGAAATTCTCCGGCTCAAACAGATTACGGGGCTTGCCGCGTTGTTCAAGGATGTTCAATTCGGGATGGCGTGGTTTCCGGTAGAAAAAGACTTGGGATGAAGCGCAGCTTCACATCTGCCGGGATCATCAGCTCGGGTCTTCACTCTGTCTTGAACGCTGTAATCTCTTTTTGTTCCGGGAAGAGCGCCAGTAACTGTTTCTGACTTTCGTGTGATTCTTGTTGTTTCATGGAACATGCCGACAAGGCGAGGGCAAAGCGATGCCCCCCGGAGGGTGGATGTCGCCAGTGGTGTCCAGGCAGAAAAAAACCTAACCGTCATCGGGTTAGGTTTCTAGAGCGAGAGACGGGACTTGAACCCGCGACATCCACCTTGGCAAGGTGGAGCTCTACCACTGAGCTACTCTCGCAAGAAAGACTGATGAAACGAACATCTACAAGCGCTAGTGCGAGAGAGGGGACTTGAACCCCTACACCGTGAGGTACTAGAACCTAAATCTAGCGTGTCTGCCAATTTCACCACTCTCGCGGTGCATGCCGTTACCTTGGTACCGTCATGATTATGAGCCGCAAAGGGATCGAACCTTTGACCCGCAGATTAAGAGTCTGCTGCTCTACCAGCTGAGCTAGCGGCCCATGACAATAACATCAATGCAAAAAAACAAATCGCATTTGCGCCCGGCAGGATTCGAACCTGCGACCTACGGATTCGAAGTCCGGCGCTCTATCCAGCTGAGCTACGAGCGCATTGCCATTCTCACCTTTTTCCTTGGTCAGAAGGAATAGGGTGGAAGAAGGGACTCGAACCCTCAACAACCAGGACCACAACCTGGGGCTCTACCATTGAACTACTTCCACCATGAAGCTGATGCTTGGTTGCTCACCAGTGCGATTCAACGTGCCATAATATGCCCTAAACATCCTTTTTTGTCAACTCCGGCAAGGAAAAAATATGAAAAAAACGCTATTTGAAAATATTTATTTGCGTTTCAATAAAATATTTTAACAACATGAATTCATGTCGGAGGCAAGCTCGTCCGACGGACAACGGAACCTGACTATCTATGCGTCTTCGCCTCCGCTTCCTTCCATGCTTCGGCGCCATTGCCATCCAAGGATGTTTTTTTCCCGCTGGAATGAATCGAGGCGTTCTTGCTTTTTGAGTTTGGTTTTTCATCGTGCTTGCGTTGCGCCTTCAAGACGACGATTCGATGCTTCCACCGTACCGTTTTGTCTGCGAGCAGTGGCGTCAGCTCCGCGATAAACTGTCCGAAATCCAGACTTTCCCCCGCTTTTTCCAAAGCAGGGCCATAGGACCGGGTAATCCAGCGTTCGATGTCCTCCGCGGTGATTACCCTGAGTTCCGTATCATCCTCAGGATAGGTTTCGACTGCGAATCCCTCCGATTCAAACGCCGCGTTCAGATCCTGGTCAGCCCAACTGGTAAGCGGGTTGTCCTTGTCGCTGTAAATCAACTCCTCCGCTTTGCTCAGTTGCGCGAACAATTCTTGGTGGCCTCCGGTGATGAAATGAGAGAGCCGAGAACCTCCCGAAGGAACGGTTTCAGCTATCGAGACAACCCCATCATCCGCCAGACGTGCTTTCAGCAAGGGAATCACGTCCTTGTCCTTCGGCAATCTGGACAGGAGGTTTCGTCCGACTATGGCCTCGAACCGAAGCCCCTCCTCCAATTGTGGCAGCAAGTCGATGGCTTCGCCTTGGTAGAGAAGCGGTTGCATCAGCTTGTCCAGCGTATCTGCGTAGTGCTTCAGATGGTCGTACTGTTCCTTGGATCTTGCGAAACCGACCACCAGACCTTCCGGTGTGTGGCGGAACGCCTCCCACAACAACAGCCCATGACCTGCGTTTACGACCAGCACCCTACTGTGCCGCAGCAAGGCAAGGTTGCCGTACAGCTTGTCCCTAAGCCGTTGCAAAAGTTCTCCTCGCTCGCTGGTCGTCCGCTGAATCCATTGCATCCGTTTCTTGTCTTCGGGGGAGTAGGTGAGGTTTTCCGGAAACGCGTCGCTGGACGCCGATTCCAGTTGTGCCTCACGCCTGCGGAGAACGTCATCATGAACCTTCGCTTCATAACCGAGCTGTCCCGGCTGGTAGAACACTTTGCCTTGAAGTGCGTTGGGAAGGTACTGCTGGGCGACCCAATGGTCCCTGTACGCATGGGGATAGAGATAACCCTCGCCATGTCCAAACCCCTTCGCATCCCTGTTGCCGTCCTTGAGATGGTTCGGGACTTCGGCTTTGGCTTCGTCCTCGACCGCCTGTAACGCATCGAAGAAACCAAGAGCGCTGTTGGATTTCGGGGCCGTCGCCAAGTAGAGCGCCGCGTGCGTCAGGTGAAAACGGCCTTCGGGAAGCCCTATGCGCTCGTAGGCGGAGGCGTCCGCCTCAACTACGGCAATCGCCATCGGGTCAGCCAGACCAACATCTTCGCAGGCGCTGATCATCATCCTCCTGAAAATGAAACGGGGATCCTCACCGGCGTGGATCATCCTCGCCAGCCAATACAGAGCTGCGTCGGGGTCCGAGCCTCTGAGGCTTTTGATGAACGCGCTGATGACATCGAAATGATAGTCCCCCTCCTTGTCATAGAGGACCACTTTGCGCTGGATGCTCTCTTCCGCGGCTTCCTTGCTGATATATATCACAGTACCGGCTGGTGGCGGGAAAGCGTCGGACGATGTTTCTACGGCCAGTTGGAGCGCGTTGAGCAGTGAACGGGCGTCTCCATTGGCGATATCCACCAGATGTTCCAGCGCACCGGCTTCAAATGAAACTTGAAAAATCCCATAGCCCCGTTCCTTGTCCGCCAATGCCTGTTTCGCGATATTCATCAGATCCAAATCCGTCAGCGGCTGGAGCTGGAAAATCCGTGAACGACTCACAAGCGCGGCGTTGACTTCAAAATAGGGGTTTTCCGTCGTCGCGCCAATCAATATGCAGGTGCCGTTCTCCACCCAGGGCAGAAGGGCGTCCTGCTGGCTTTTATTCCATCTGTGAACCTCGTCGACGAACAGGATGGTCCGTTGATTCCAATGGTCGAGGCGGCTTTTCGCTTGATCGATTTCGTATCGGAGCTCCTTGACGCCGCTGAGTACTGCGTTCAAGGTCGCAAAATGGCTCTTCGTCGTGTTGGCGATGACCCTCGCCAGAGTGGTTTTTCCAGTTCCCGGAGGACCATAGAAAATGACGGAGGAGAGTTGGTCGGCCTGGATTGCCCGGCGCAGTAGCCTGCCTTTGCCGATGATATGTTCCTGTCCTATGTATTCATCGAGCGTCCTGGGGCGCATGCGATAGGCCAGAGGCTGGTTCTCCATTCCTTGTTCGTTGGTCGCTTGTTCAAAGAGGTCCATGCCGGGATTATAGCCCAACCCCTTCGGGGGTGCAATCCTGTTTTCGATGAAGAGGCTTTTCGAGGTCGGGAAATGTCCTGGGGACGTGCTGGAGATGTACGGTCACTGCGCATTGATGCCGAATACCTCTGCGACTAGGCTGTCGTCCTGTGGTTTCGGGGTTGTGCGGATAGCGTCCTCTTCAATGGCCATCTGAGTGAAGAACATGTCGCAGATAAGCCTCGCCAGGTGTCCTGCGGTATCTCCGCTGATTTCTTTCGGAACTGTCCTGCCTGAATAACTTGTGAGATTGAACTGCGCCGTTCTCCAGATATTGTACTTGTTGACGATTCTGTCCCAAATTTCATTCACACTTTGCGAGCCGTCCGCCTTTTCTGAAAACTGCCGCCGCAACGTCTGTTGCAGCTCCTGTTCCAGTTGATCGGAACAGAAACTGTCCAACAATGAGGTGGAACTTGTCGTGCCGCCCCGCACAATTGCCTGCGCATCCTGAATTTGCATCGTGGCGATGGTTCCGGCAAGTCGTTCTGGAATTGTCAGGGCTAGCGAAGAACAAATCGGATATACCGCATCAAGCCATTTCTGGCATTCCGCCTTGATGCCGGGGATAATGTCAAGCTCATCAAGGATGCCTTGGGCGGTCTGGGGAATATAGGCTTCAAGATGACCGATATCCGCCTTTGTGACGAACATGTTTTCCGGAGCTGCCGTACTGGTTCGTTCCAGCAGGAGTCTGATTGCGTCTTCCGCTTTGGCTTCTTCCTCTTCCGAATAGATGCGGAGATTGGCTGGCGCGCTTGCGCAGGCGATAGACAAGACCATGACCAGAAGCATCATGCACACAATGGAGACGTTCAGGTGTAATGGAGCAGCATCGTTCCTACGCATATCTCCGAATATATCATTCGTGGCGGATGCCGTCTACCATGTTCCATTTCTTCCGACCGTTTCTTGTACCTGCCCCTGATGTGTTTCTGGGCGTTTCTAGACACGTTTCCTCTTGCTCCATCCGATGGTTGCGGTGTAGATTGGAGCAATGGCTCAATCTACACCGCTGGACCTTTCCCAAGGCCCCGTCAACAAACAGATACTGCACCTTGCGATGCCCACCATGTACGGAATGATGTTCCAGGCGTTCTATGATATCGTGGACATGATCTGGATAGGATTCATTTCTCCCGCCGCGGTGGCGAGCGCCACGATATTCATTACGCTGTTCTGGATTGTCGAAGTGCTCAATGAGATCGTCGGGACCAGCAGCGTGTCGATGATTAGCCAATACCACGGCGCTCAGGATTTTGAAAGGACGCGGCTAGCCGCCGAGCAGACCATCATCTTCAAGATTATACTTGCGACATGCGGTGCTATAGTGATGGCGTTGTTGCTTGAACCAGCCTACAGGATGTATTCCGATGACCCCGATGTCATCGGATATGGTCTGGAATATGGGTTCATCAGGATTGCCTTTATACCGGTTTTCTTTTCATCCTACAGTGTAAATACGATTTTCCGTTGTACCGGCGACGCGAAAACCCCGATGCGGCTGCTTACTGGCGCGGCAATCGTTAATATTGTTCTTGATCCCCTGTTGATGTTCGATGTCATTCCCGGTACTTCAATTCCTGGCATGGGGTGGGGGATGGCAGGTGCGGCGATCGCCACGGTCACAGCCATGACGTTTTCCTTCGTGGTTGGATTTTCGTTGTTGTTGGCGGGAAAAGCGCCGATCAAGATCCGATTTACGGGACTGTTCAAGCTGGACAAGGAGATGGACTACAAGCTGATGACCGTCGGCCTGCCCTCCGGCATGAACCTGTGCTTCAGAAACGTCGTCACGTTCATCATCCTGAAGCTTGTGGCGATGTATGGCACTGAGGCGATAGCCGTCGTCGGGGTGGCTACGAGAATCTATCAATTTGGTATCATGCCCTCCATGGGCATTCAGACCGGCTCCGGCATTATCGTCGGACATAGCCTGGGAGCGGACAACCCCCTGCGGGCGAAGGATGTGGTTCGGCAGACCAATCGCGACTGCCTGTTGTTCACCGGAATATTCGCGCTTGCCGCGATGCTATTCCCTGGCAAGCTGCTCGGTCTGTTCATGGGCGGCTCGACTGTCAGCGACGAGGGGGCGCGACTGTTGTTCATCATGGGCCCCTGCATGCTGGTCTGCGCCTCGATGAGCGGTTTCGGCGCCGCTTTCTATGGATCGGGGGAGAACCGTCCGATCCTGTACTCGTCCTTGCTGGGGCAGTGGTGCTTCCAGGTTCCGTATGCGTTGGCCGTCACCTTGGTCCTGCATCTGCCCGTTACTTGGCTTTGGCTTGCATATCTGGTCGGGGACTGCGCGGAAGCCCTGTCAAGAAGATATTTCTATAGTCGTGGCGCATGGATGAAAAAAAGAGTCTGACCACACATCATGTGTTGCCTAAGTCTGTGCAGGACAAACGCATTTGTTGCCAAAGATAGTGGAATAAGGAAATGTATGTGGACATATATGTTGCCTTATTGTAATATTTTACCATAACAATTTTGGAGTTTCGCATACATGAGTCTACTACAGATTGTCCTTTTAGTGATCATCATACCGATTACCATATTGAATATCAGGTTTATTACCACAGGCCGTAGGACGAAGCAGGTTGCGCAGATGAAATACCGCGCTGTTGTCGCGAACCTCCAATCCCATGAAAAAGAACTTGGCGGGGAGGGAAATTACACGGCGGCGAAGTATGTGAGCGATGCCGGCGACAACTACCTTGTCTGCCGGTCGAAGAACGCCGACCTCGGGGCTGTGGTGACCGAAAGCGATTTTTTCCTGTTCAATCCGCTTTCCGGCGCCAGGTGCGGGGTCGCCGTGGAAAAAGAAGGGGAGAAGAAGATACGGAGTGTCGTTTGCCGTATCTCATCACCCGCATGGGGCGATGAAATCGTGATTCCTCTTGCGAGAAACCCCCATGGCGTCAAAGGTGTCGGCTCGTTCATATTGCGGACCGCGGAGGACTTCAAGGACGAGGTCAACAGGCGGTAATCCTTGACCGGTTTTTCTGCGTGAGATAGTCATGGGTGATGAATAGCATCTGCATGGCAGGTAAAAAAAGGCTGTCCCAAAAGAACTTCGAGACAGCCCCCGTGACGTGACGCTATGACAATCAGTCAAAATCCTTTACGCAGTCCATCATCCGCTTGAGGTTTGAGGTTGAAAGATCGACCATGTCCGTTGTGATCACCGCGCCCCTCGGAATGTCCTTGACCACTGTCTTTTCCGCGATCAGATAGTAGGGGGCGATGTTGGCGGGCTGGTCGGCTGTAGACTCGAAAGTGACGTACATATCCATCAGACATCTGTGATGGGTATGCAGGTCGAGTTTTTCTCCCTTCTTGAAGTCTCGTTCGGCCCTGCACACCATGGTTCCGATGTTGTCGCACTTCGAGTAGCTTGAAAGTCCGAGATAATAGGCTTGGAGCACCGACATCGGAGCTTCCATTCCCATGTAGTGATAGGGGAGGTACAGGGCCGCGTATTTCTTATTCCTGCTGATCACGTGTCCCTTTGCGGCGAGGATGTCAATTACCTCGTTGTTGTGGTTCTTGACGATGACGAACACGCCGCCCGCGAAGCTTACCTCGTCGAAACGATGGAAGCAGTTGAAGGAGTCGAGTACTCCCGGTTTGTCCAGAAGTCCGCCATCTTCCTTGAGCGCATAGACATCAGCCATTTCAGCCACATTGATCATGGGGTAGTGCAGGCGGGGACAGGAAGGAAGAAGGCCTGTGGCGTTCGCGACGACATTCATCTCGTTGTAGTCAGGTACCGCGAACTGAGGATATGCGGCCAGAAGCCTGCTCCTTTCCCTGAGCGTTTTCTCCATGTTCCCCATCTTCCAATATCCAGCGAGTTCAGGAATATTCGCTTTCTGGTCCCGGTACTCGAAATCTCCGGTGATCGGGTCGTAGACGAAATCGTATTCGCTTGACTTTCCGGCGCATACGACTTCCATTCCAAGCGCCTGGATGTAGCTGATCCAGTTGATCAGGTTCGCGGGCTGGTCTCCGATTGCAATCGAGTACACAAGACCTTTTGACTTCGCGAGGCGATAGAGGTATGGACCTGCGATGACATCCGCTTCCTTTGAAACCATTGAGACGTGCTTTCCCGCAAACAGGCATTTCTCGGCAAGCACCGCGCTACCTTCTGGGTTCCCTGTCGCCTCTACCACGACATCCGCATCGGTGACGGTAATGAGATCTGAGTCTTCAAGCACGATGATCCCGTCCTCCGGGACGGCTTTCACCTCTGCGCCGTTCTTGCAAGGATAGATGTTTTTTTCGTCATATCCAAATTCTTTGAGAATTTTGACGGTCTTGTCGCTGTTGAGGTCGCACACGGCGCGGAGAGAAAGAGTCTTCTCCATCAGGGAAACTTGGGCAAGGAATGTATATCCGAAACTACCGTTGGCACCGAGTATCCCTACCTTGCATATTCTCTTTTTATCGGTTCTGGCGAGTATGTTCTCAAAATTAATCATATTTCTCTCTCTTTTTTCTTTACATGCCGCTTTGTAATCAACGACTTGATGATCGGGCTGAAGAGCATGACGACGGTGAGTACCACGATGGTTCCTGAAATCGGTCGGGTGATGAAAATCGACGCTTTGCCCTGTGAGATTCCGAGGGCGAGTCTCATCTGAAGTTCAAGTGTCGGCGAGAGTACGAACGCCAACAGGAGCGGCGCTACTGAGAAACCATATTGCTTGAGATAGTATGCGCTGAGACCTGAAAGGAGCATGACGCCGATGTCGAACGGATTGTTGTTGCAGGAGTAGGAGCCAATGACGCAGATGACGGTGATGATGGGGATCAAGGTCTTTGAAGAAATCTTCAAGATTGAGACAAGGACCGGGATGATCAGCATGCCGACGATAAAGCAGACGATGTTTCCGATGTACATGGACGCGATGAGCCCCCACACGAACTGCGGATTGTTCTCGAACAAAAGCGGGCCGGGGTGAAGTCCCCACATCAGAAGCCCTCCTAGGAGAACCGCCGAAGTCGAAGAGCCCGGTATGCCGAGCGAAAGAAGCGGAACGAATGAACCGACGGCGGCCGCATTGTTTGCCGCTTCTGAGGCCGCAACACCGGTGATTTCTCCTTCTCCGAGGTATTTGCCCCGTTTTCCTATTTTCTTCTCAAGAACATAGCAGAGGAACGCCGCAGTGGTTCCACCTGCTCCGGGCAGAAAACCGACAAGGTTGCCCAAGATACCGCTTCTGATTGAAACAGGAACGATGCTCTTGAACTCTTCCCTGGTGAGCATGCTTTCCTTCAGTGAAATCTTAGTGATCTTGCTGGTATCCGTTTCTTTCTTTGCGGTGGCCATTTCGATGATCTGGCTGAAGCCGAACATGCCGATAATGAGCGGGATGAATGCGATGCCGGAGTAGAGGTTGTAGTTTCCGAATGAGAAACGAATCTGACCGGTGGCGTTGTCAGCGCCGATTGTCGCGATGATGAGGCCAAGACCGGTCGCGATCAGGCCTGGAAGTGGATTGTCGCCCAATATCCAGCCAATTGAAGTAAGTGCGAAGAAGATGAGCGCCGCGGATTCGGCCGGCCCGAAATGAAGACCGACTTCCGCAAGTGCGGGGCCACAGAAGGTAAGGAAGATAATACCGATTGAACCGCCGATGAAGGATGCGATGTTGCCGGTTGCGAGCGCCTTGCCCGCTTTGCCTTTCTTTGCCATCGGGTTTCCGTCAAGCGCGGTACACATCGCGGACGAGTCGCCGGGGATATTGAGCAACGTCGCGGAATACGCGCCGCCGAACATATCGCCGTAATAGATACCGGCAAGCATGATGATTGCGGTAGTGGGGTTCATCTTGAATGTCATGGGGAGGAGCAGCGCGACACCGGCGGCTGCGCCGATACCCGGCATCGCCCCGACGATGATCCCCAAGAACCCTCCGACAAAGGTCATGAGAATATTGTTCAAGGTAAAAATATTCTGAAAACCGAAGATTAAGTTCTGAATGTTTTCCATATCATTACCTCCTTAGAAGATTCCCTTCGGGAACGGGATGTTGAGCCAGAGAACGAAGATTCCATAAAGGAATCCTGTTGTCAGCGCCGCTGTGACAATCGACCTGAGTACTGGTTTTTTACTGATGAAAATCAACCAGACGGAACAGGTGAGGAACGCGCAGGCAATGAAACCCAGATACTTCAGCAAAAAGAGGCTGATAAAGCCATATGCGGTCACTGCGATGGGGCGGAATTGCCGGGGAACCCGGCCAAGCATGATATATTCATCTTCACCTTCAAACTTCTTGCCATTCAGCGGCTGTTTCTTCACGACCCTCATGATGATGTCCGCCGCGCAGCAGATCAGGACGATCAATCCTCCTATCACGGGGAACAGTCCACCGCCTGGGGCCTGTCCTGCCCAGATTCCATATTTTCCGAATCCCATTGCGATCCAAAGTATGGATATGAGCATCAGAATAATTTCAATTACGAGCATGTTTAATGTCCTTTTGGGTAAAAAAAGGGGACTATTGCGCACCGAACATGCAATAATCCCCCTCCGGTCATAGTTTATCTGACTACTTTGATCCCATTGCTTTTGGCGAATTCAACGAGGTTCGCCTCGTGTGATTCAAGGAAGGTCGTGAACTGGTCGCAGTCCATATAGGTCGCGCCGAGGTAGTTCTTGTTAAGGTAGTTGTTCTTCCACTCCTCAGTCTCGCTGACCTGCTTGAGGATGTTCGACCAGTAGAGCTGGACGTCCCTGCTCATGTTGGCCGGACCTACGATACCGCGTATCATCTGTACCTGGCAGGCTTCGTACCCCATTTCGGTGAAAGTGGGTACTTCAGAGAACAGCCCGGAAAGTCTTGAGGGCGAGAAAGTGCCGAGGACCCTGACTCGTCCACCTTCGAGAAGACCGACGATTTCGGCCGGGTTGGCGATCGCGAAGTCGATGTGTCCGCCGAGGAGAGCGGTGAAAATCTCAGAAGAGGCGAAATACGCGGTATGGTTGAACTGAACGCCGGTTTCCTTTTCAAGGATATTGAGTGTCATTGCATCCATATCGTCGCAACAGCCGACAGTCATGCTGCCCGGCTTGGCTTTCATCGCCTTCTCTACATCAGCCCATGTCTTGTAGGGGCTTTCTGTTCTGGTAACGATCGTCTGCTCGTCGGTCGCGACACAGGAGATGGGAGTCCATGCTTTCTTTCCTGCCTTGATGACATCCGTGGTATGGACGAGGAGACAATGCGTTGAATTGATAGTCATCAAATTGTAATCCGCATCCTGCTTTGCGGAGAAATACGCAATGCCTACAGCGCCGCCGCCACCAGCTTTGTTGACTACGTTGACCGGCTGTGGGCAAAGATCCTTGGTGGTGATGACATCGGTGATGTTTCTGGCGAGGACGTCGGAACCACCGCCCGCTGAACCAAGGGCGACAAGTTCAACAGCTCCTGATGGATACGACGCGCTGGATGCTTCCTGCGCACCGTTGGCAAAAACATTTGTAAGGACGCAAAGAACCATTGATACAACGAAAATACCTTTTTTCATATTTTCCTCCATTATTGTTGTGTCTATTCGTAATGCAAGTTCTGTGCCAATTACGTATTCATAACGTTTTCTTGGCAGGGAATGGTTTTGGGGTGGGAAACGCCCCTCGCCATGTAGCATTTGTTGTAGCGGTAGCGTGGCATGCTACAACAGATTGTGTTTCCTGAGTTTCCTGTACAGCGTTGAGCGATCGACTTTGAGAAGCGATGCCGCGGCGCTCTTGTTGCCGCCACACTTGTGAAGCGCATCCAAGAGATTCTCCTTCTCGTCTTTGGTTTCAATCTCCTGCTCATCGGGAATTTTAGGCGAGGTACACATGTCGATTGACTTCTGTGTGATGATTGAGTCCACGACGATCGCGCTGAGCCGTTCGCACAGGTTCCTAAGTTGCCTGATGTTCCCGGGCCAGGCTCGGGACTCCAAGTCAGGGAAGATTGAGGGATCGATCATATGGCGGTGCATCTTGTTCTTGCTGTCGAAATGGGAGATGAAGTTCTCCATCAAGTCCGGGATGTCCGTGCTTCTCTCCCTAAGCGGGGGAATGCTGAGCCGGAGGACGTCTAGTCTGTAGAACAGGTCCTGCCTGAATTTTTTCTCTTCCACAAGTTTCTCAAGATTCTGGTTACTGGCCGCGATGATCCTCACGTCCACCGGAATGACCTTGTCATGCCCGAGCCTCATGATTGAACGCTCCTCCAGCACTCTCAGGAGCCGCCCTTGCAGGACAAAGCTCATCTCGCTGATCTCGTCAAGGAATATCGTACCCTTGTGGGCAAGCTCAAACAGCCCTGCCTTTCCCGACCTGAGCGCACCGGTGAACGCGCCTTCCACATATCCGAACAATTCGCTCTCCAGCAATGATTCCGGCAGGGCCGCGCAGTTTACGGCTACAAAGGGATTATTCTTCCGGTCGCTCGCATTATGGATGCTCTGAGCAAAAAGCTCTTTTCCTGTACCGGTCTCTCCCAGGATGAGGACATTCGCGTTCACACGTGAATAGTTTATCGCAAGCTGCTTTGTATTGACTAGCGCGGGGCTGCTGCCGATGATGCTCTTGAAGGTATGTGCTGCGACAAGTCCTTTGCTGGTCGCTGATATCCTGCTTTCATTTTCAAGTTTCTCGATATTCGAGAGCTTTTGGAGCACGATAGTGCCGGACTCAAAGGTATCGTTGACGAGTACGGGAATCCTGTTGACGGCAATTCTGATGCCATTGATTGTCAAAAAATACCCGGCTTCGTTTTTCTGCAACGAATTGAACGGAATTTTATCGAGTCCTGGCTCGATTTCGGCAAGCTTCCTTCCGAGTATCTCCGCCATTGGTTTTCCTAGTATTCCTTGGGCGAACGCATTGCAGAGGGTTATCCGCTTGTCCCTGTCGCAGGCGATGATGCCTTCCTCGATGTTCTCGATCACTGCGTTGAGCCTTGAGACTCTCAGTTCTTCTTCGAGTTTTGAAATATGAATCTTCCACGCCTCGTCTATTACCTGCCTGATTCCTTGCCGTCCTGTTTCGATTCTTACACCGTTGTATCCCAAATCCTCCGCCATGGTAACGACTTCATTTCCCCCGATAATCGCTCCGGCCCCATCGCTGATCGCCTGCCTGATTACTGCGGCTATGTCGGACTCGAATGAGATCTCATAGGTTTTCACATGGGTGATGACATCCTTCATCTGTTCCTCGAAGCCGTATATGACACTTTCCGTGGCGATCAGCGCCATTTTCACGTTACCGAATTTCTTGGTCGCTTTTTGCTTCGCCCTGAGGATGTCGTATCCCGTCATGGGAATCTCGAGCACTGTGAAAGAGCCTTTGAGCATCTGGTTGAGGAAAGCGGCTGTGAGTCCTCGCGCGATAATGATATCGCCCTTTATTTCGGAACTCTTCACCCTGTCATGGGCGATGAATGAGATGCGGCACGCCATATTATGTTTTTGTGGATGCTCATTGAACGCCTGCTCGACCGCAGGACCGAGATTTGAATAGGGAAGGATGAATTCTATTGTAAACATTGCTTTCCGCTCCGGATAAAAACAATGCCGGTCTCAAACCTGGCGTTCATCGACCGGCAATTGGAGTAAATTGGTTTTTCTCAGTGGGATGTCCTGTACTCCGCGACAGCTTTTTCTGCGCGGCTTCTCAATTCTTCTCCGCTGATGGCGGGGGAGAAAATACACAGCACCTTGAGTTTTTCTTTTCCCGTGTTGATGATTTGATGTTTCATTCCTGGAAGCGCCGCAATCATGGAATCGGGGATGAAGTCATATTCCACTCCATCGACTGATGCCTTTCCTTTTCCACTGATGCAGTACATCACTTCCGTAGCGTCCTCATGGATATGCTCATCTACTTTCGCACCGCTTTCCCATTCGGTCATGTGGACGGAAAAGTCGATTGGCTTGTCGGTTTTATCCGTCGTCATTATAGGTGTCATTACCCTGTTGAATGGGGAAGGGACCGGGATTCCGTTCTTTGCGTCATATGTGAAATACATGGTCGTTCCTCTCTTTTGTATACAATATACAATAAAGATATTATAATTGATCAGCTTTAAAAGCAAGCCGCAGGAAATCATTTTGAACGTTTGCCGCAACATATGAAATTTTAATTCTTTTATAAACAAGCGGTTGGTTTATTAGAGAAAGGGTGGCGCAGATTGTATGCCATAGAGCCAGATGCATACAATGGAAGCTATTGCGCCAATATATGATTTTGATTGACTATTTCTGTTTCTTTGTGCAAATTGTATGATGAAACTTTGCAAGGTGCAGCCAGACCGATATCCCCGCGTGCGAAATGTGAACGGTATGGTCGAGATGTTCCTTGTCTGGAGGGTTTACGATTCATGAACGAAAACAAAGCTAAGATTCTCGCTACTCCCAGTGTCAGGGAACGAAGCATACTGAAGAACGTGTATCTCTGGATGACCGCCGGTCTTGGGCTTACCGCGGTAGTCGCATGGCTGGTCGCCCGTACCCCGCAGGTAATGAACGCATTGGTTCTCAGCCCGTTCGGTATGATCATCGTCGTTGTGGCCGAATTCGCATTAGTGATATACCTTTCCGCAAGGCTACAGCAGATGAGCGTAGGTTCGGCTATCGCCGCGTTCCTCGGATATTCCGCGTTGACTGGCGTTATGTTGTCAACCATTTTTTATGCGTTTGAGCTTGGAACTATCTACCGTGCGTTCTTTACAACGGCTGTCGGCTTCGCTGGTATGAGCATCTATGGCATGACGACGAAGCGAAATCTTGACGGAGTAGGCTATTACCTGGGGATGGGCCTATGGGGTATCATTATTGCATCGTTGCTGAACTTCCTGTTCCGCAGCAGCATGATGGATTATATCATCTCCATCGTTGGTATTGTCATCTTCATGGGATTGACCGCATGGGACACGCAGAAGATCCAGCGCATCAATGATGAATATGGATATCATATGACTGAGGATGAGTACGCGAAGGTTTCCATCATGGGAGCGTTGATGCTCTATCTGGACTTCCTCAACATATTCCTCTATGTCCTGCGAATTTTCGGACGGCGAGACAACTGACTTCATCCTTCTATTTTATGAAAAGGCCACCGAAAGGGCATTCCTCTCGGATGGCCTTTGTTGTTTTATAACAATTGCTTTATTTGAAAAGAATTGTATCTGCCATTTTCGATTTTGCCGTTCTACTATTGTCGGGACGGGCGTTTTAGTCCTGTAGAAGGGATCTGACGACTGGAATCAAAGCTTCCGCAAGACTGTTGTGAGAATCCGCATCCATATGCAGTTGGTCTACAGCGCTGGGGAACGCAACTTTTGCCGCATCGAAAAACGCGACTTTCGTCAATCCCGCCGTCTGCTGAAACAATGGTGCGAGCTTGAGGCTTTTTTCATAGCTGCTTGCATCAAAACTTGCGAACGGGCTGCTATCCGCATCCTTGCCGATGTGGATAGGGGAGATGAGCAGTATTCGCGGAATAGGGTATCTTGCCCCATATTGATAGGTCCGTATGGTCTCGATGAGTTTCTCCGCGCCTTTCGCGATGATGCGGGGAGTGGCGTTGAAATGTGTTTTGCAATCGTTCGTACCAAGCGATAGGATGACCATATCCAGCGGCCTGTGGCTTCGCAGGAAAATCGGCAATGTCGCCAGTCCGTTCCGATGTGGTTCCAAGGGGTCGTCCCAGACTGTAGAACGGCCTCCCAATCCCTCTTCAATGATATGGTATTCGCCGCCGAGTTCCAGAGCGAGCCGCCCCGTCCATCGTGTCTGAATATCCCACCGACCTCCGGATGGGTTGGTGCCGAATGTATTGGAGTCGCCATAGCAGAGGATGTTCTTCATATTGTTCCCTTCTTGTGCAAAGGCCGTTATACGGCGTCATTCGCGCAAGGTCGTACTATCGTACTGTCCTTGCTTGTCTTCCTTGTCTAACGGGCTTTGCCCTTCGAATGTTTTTTGTGCAAAGGCCGTTATACGGCGTCATTCGCGCAAGGTCGTACTATCGTACTGTCCTTGCTTGTCTTTGTCATCCATGTAATCGTGCAGGTTCTCAGGGCGGAGGTCAAGGGCCATAGAATACTTTTCCCAGTTCCAGCCCCGCCTTGAGCCCTTGAAAACTCCGTTCAGGAACTTCCAGCCGACAACTGCGACGACCCACATGCTGCAAGTAGTGCGCATCGGAACCTTGAAGTACGGTCTTTCCCCATACTTCATGCTTGGTCGGGACTTTGACCGCTTCTACAGCGGAATAGGGAAGGTCTGGAAGAAAACCCAGGTTTGCCACCGCGCTGTTCGCCGGCCGGTCGATATGGGCGGGGATGACCAAGCCGTCCCTGCTCAGGACTTCTTCCACCAGATCCGAGAAACTGATGCCTGACGTACTGAGCAACGACTTGTCGAAGGTACCCAGTATTTCTCCCCCCTCGTCCACGATCAATTGATTTCCGAACAAGTCCGGCCTGTTCGGAATCTCGGGAAGCAGGAATTCAATGAAAGAACTGAAATCAATGGCGTCGTCGAGCCGTTCAAACAAAGAGAGGACATGCACGTCCTCAATTGTGTTGACCTCGATTCCGTACACGCCCACTATTCCGCAAAGTTCACAGACCTCTGCGAAGGGAGGAAGGTTGAGACCGCTGTTATGGTCGGTAAGGGCGAGAATGTCGATGCCTTGCTCCATTGCCTCGACCGCCAACAGCGAGGGGGTCAGGTCGTCGCTGCCGCACGGGCTGAGGCATGAATGGTTGTGCAGGTCTATCCTGACAAGCATGGCCGGGCCGCTTAGGCGTTTCCTACCAGATTCAGCAGCTTCGCTACTTTCCATGAGGCCGTAAACTGGTTGTCGGAAGTCGTAACGATTGCTACGCCTTCATCTTTCGCCGCGGCTGTCATATCATCAGGGACGGAACGTCCATTGCAGACGATGATCACTTTGATTCCCGCAAGCGACGCCACCGCCACGGTATTCTTGTGGGCCTGTATGGTAATCAACGCGCTGTCGTCCGGTGCGTTTCCCATGACGTCGGAAAGCAGGTCTCCTGTGTAGGCCGCCGTAATCTCCGTATCGGGAGCCGGCATGATTGCCACCTTGTAGCCTTCAAGCTGCGCTATATTCTGTACAGTCGCCATATATTTCTCCTCTTTTCAAAAATGTGGACCATCCCATCGCGTTACCCGCGTAAAACAATACTTCGTACTGTACTTACGTGGCTTTCGTGTCCGACACGTTTTCTCCGTCGAATGTCTTTTTTCATATCAGCCTATAGTTTTTCACAGCTATGCCTGTCGCCAAATCTCATCCTTTTCATATTCTTTATTTCGCTGGTCCGTCCTCCTGGCCGGGGATGTTCCACCAGCATGCCCGCAGGTCAGGAGAAACTGACGGCGTGCGCAAAAACCATTCGTCATTCACCGTTGCCGCCGTCGGCTTGGACGGATGGCTCCGGTTCTTCCAGCCTGATCGTAGAGATCACCACGGTTCCGTTCTCATCACTCTGGATGGAGAAGTCGTCGGAGACCGACTTGACGTTTGGAAGTCCCATGCCCGCCCCGAAACCAAGTGAACGTATCCATTCGTTGGCGGTGCTCCACCCCTTGGTGAGCGCCTTCTCGATATCGGGAATACCGGGACCGCTGTCCCGGCTGGTGATCACTATGGCCTCCGGCGTATATTCGGCGATGATTTCCCCGCCGTCCGAATGGACGACGAGATTCATTTCCAGTTCATAGGCCGCTATGGCCGCGCGCCTGATCGTATGGGCTGAGGCGCCGCTTTTCTTGAGCCGTTTCTTGATCTGCGTGCTGGCATATCCTGCGTTCTCGAAATCGTGCTTGAGGATTGAATAAGTCTGCACCTCGCCGCTCAGGTCGTCGGACAGCTTGACGTTGTTGGTGCGCTTTTCCAGTTCTTCAATCTCCCGGTTGATCTCGACGAGCAGCGTGCTGGTGATATCCCTGCTGGTGATCATGCCGACCAGCTCCTTGCTCTTGTTCAGCACGGGGAAGCGATGGAACCTGAACCTGTCGAAATAGCTGATGGCGAAGGAGACCGGCATGTCGTCCTCAAGGACGATGAGGTTGCGGGTCATGTGCTTTTCCGCCGTTTCATTGATATATCCGAAATCTAGCGCCTTGATGATGTCGTCCATGCTGACTATGCCCAACAACCGCTTCCCCTGTACGATAGGGACGCCCGTGATGGACCGTTCCTTCATCATCATTTGAATTTCACGCAACGTCGTTTTGCGTGTCGCCGTGGACAACGCATCCGTCATGACATCCTTGACCTTCAACCGATAGATCAGTTCAAGGATGACCGTAGGGGAATTGTAGGTGTTTATCGGTATTTCCTGCATGTTCCCAGTATACATGCATTCCTGTAGAATGGGGGAAAAAGTTAGTGCCATCGAGTCCCTTTTCTGTTATCTTATGGAGTATGGGAATGAACGTATCGGTTCAGGACGTCGGCCTCGATGCCCTTGAGCCAGTTATCATAGCCGAGGAACCGTCCTTTCTGGTGGTGGACAAACCTGCCGGGTTGCCGACGGTTCCCCTGAAGCAGGATCCCCCCGGCAAGCCTACGTTGCTCGGAGAAGTCGCCAAAGAATACCCTGAGATACTTTCAGTGCAAGACCAGAGGCCCTGGGAAGGCGGAATGATCCATCGGCTGGATACCGCGACGAGCGGTTTGGTCGTCATTGCGCGAACTCCGATGGCGTGGATGTTGTTGCGGGCTTCCCAACGTGCAGGGTTGTATACAAAGGACTACAAGGCGTATTCCGCAGGCGTCAACGAAGCTCTTTCGTCCCTTGAGGGTTTTCCCGCGTACCCGTATGATGATCCCGCTCGGTTGGGTGGCTGCGTGGTTCGTATCGGCTGCCTGTTCCGTCCTTGGGGCGATGGTCGCAAAGCCGTTCGTCCGGTCTGCAAGGACGCTTCCGAGACTTTGTTGAAAAAAGCTTCCCCGACTTGGTATATGACTGAGGTCTGTTATATGGGTGATGATGAGGTGGACGGCCGTTCATGCAAGGTTTTTTCCTGTCGGATCAACGCTGGGTTCCGGCACCAGATTCGTTGCCAGCTCGCCTGGGCCGGATGGCCGTTGACCGGGGACGCCCTGTATGGAGGAGTTCCTTCCTGCCGGTTGGGATTGCGGGCCTACAGCATCAGGTTCCCTCATCCGGAAAATGCGGGGGCCGTGGAATTTCGTGTTGAATGACAATCAATTATTGGGAGTATGATATGAGTGATCCAAGAGAAAGAAAGCTCGCCAGGATGCTAGTGAATTTTTCAGTACGTCTGCAAAAAGGTGAGAACTGTCTGATCCGTGCGACCGACGTCCCCGTATCCATGGTCGAAGAGCTAGTCGCGGCCGTCTACGAAGCTGGCGGCAACCCCCAGGTTCAGTTGTGGAACCAGCGCGTGGAACGCGCCATGGCGCAGGGGGCCACTGACGAAAGCCTCGGCGTATGGGCCGATTGCGATGCATACCGGATGAAAAAGATGGATGCCTATATCGGTATCACCGGGGTGGCGAACGTCCGTGAGCTTGCTTCGATTCCCGCCCAGGTGAACCGGGTGTCCGCGCTCTACACAGAACCGGTACATTTTAAAATCCGAGTTCCCCATACAAAGTGGGTCGTACTCCGTTATCCGACTGAGACCATGGCCATGCAGGCCAATATGTCCACGAGGGAGTTCGAGGACTATTACTACGGTGTGACGACTGAGGTGGATTATGCGGAAATGGCTCAGGCCATGGGCATCGCCAAGGAATATCTGGATACCGTGGACAAGGTCCATATCATCGCTCCCGGTACCGACCTGACCTTTTCCGTCAAAGGTCTCGGCTGGATTCCTTGTGCCGGCCAGGCGAACATTCCCGACGGCGAAATCTACAGCTGTCCGGTCAAGGATAGCGTCAACGGTACGATTTCCTACAACTGCGGCAGCACCTACCATGGGCATCATTTCTCCAATATCAGGTTCACATTCAAAAATGGCCGGATAGTCGAGGCTCATGCCGACGACGACAAGCTGATTAATGAGATTCTTGATATCGACGATGGCGCCCGCTACATTGGAGAATTTGCCCTCGGTTGCAACCCGAAGATTACGTTCCCCATGGATAACACGTTGTTCGATGAGAAGATAGCCGGTTCCTTCCATTTTACCCCCGGCAATTCCTACGACGACTGCGATAATGGCAACAAGAGCAGCGTCCACTGGGATCTCGTCCAGATTCAGACCCCGCGCTATGGTGGTGGTGAAATCTGGATGGACGGGGAGTTGGTGAGGAAGGATGGGAAGTTCCTGAGTCCCGCACTCGTCGGCTTGAACTTCTGATCATACTCGGAAAAAGCGTTCATTGTTGCGTCGCTTCAAGCAGGGCCGTGCCGGAGCACTGTCCCTGCTTTCGCTTCTTGCACTGGCCGCTTTTTCCTTCGTCTGGTTCTGTCGGGATAGCGGTTCCGCAGGCCCTGCCGTCGTCATGTTCAACAGGCCGTACTGTTCGTACTGTCCTGTTTCACTTGACTTAGCCACGAGGCTGTTCTCCTTCGCATGATGGATGCCGTGCAAGTTTCGTACCGCTTGGAATGTGCGGGGGGCTCTTCAAGCGGGGCCGTGCCGGAGCGCTGTCCCTGCTTTCGCTTCTTGCACTGGCCGCTTTTTCCTTCGTCTGGTTCTGTCGGGATAGCGGTTCCGCAGGCCCTGTCGTCGTCATGTTCAACAGGCCGTACTGTTCGTACTGTCCTGTTTCACCTGACTTAGCCACGAGGCTGTTCTCCTTCGTATGATGGATGCCGTGCAAGTTTTGTGCCGCTTGGAATGTGCGGGGGGCTCTTCAAGCAGGGCCGTGCCGGAGCACTGTCCCTGCTTTCGCTTCTTGCCAACTGCGAGCAGAATCTGTCAATCGCGTATGTTTCAACTCATCGGCCTGATGACCTTTTTCTGCTGCTCAAGCGTTAAAACGTGGATGTCCCCAAATTTTCCATGAATGAGACCGCTTTTGCGAAGAACTGCGCCTGTCGTTCTGTATGTGCGTCATCTTCCACATGTAGCGAAAGCACCATGCTGTCGCCCAGCGTCGCGACGCCGATGATTCGTTTGGCGTTCGTGACCAACGGCGGCACGAAGATGAAGTCATCAATGCGAAAACATCCATACTCCTGGCGGATTGGAAGTCTTGTCAGGTTCGTTACACTGATTCCTTTCGGATTTCCATCGTAGCCGAAGAGCTTCTGGAATTGCCTCGCCGTACGATTCTCGTATCCGTCATAGGCGCTGAAAAACGCGGCGTCGATCAGCGTAGGGGTGAGACTGCCCATGAACTGGAGCAGAAAGTACTTCTTCTTTGGATTCTCCAGTTTTTTCTGGACGAGCCGCTGGACGGCTTTTGCGTTTTCTGCGAATGTCTTGGAATTCCTATAGGCGTATTGGATTGATATCCCGGTGGCGAAATTGCCCATTCCCTCATATCCCGGCTTGCGTATCGAGGCGGCCATCCCTACATCCGATGGTTCGCCCGCGGACATGATCAACGCAGTCAGGATGATGCTGTTGATGGTGATCCCCTGCTCCTGTGAATAATGGATGAGCGCTGTATACCGTTCCCCGTTGATTCTCGCGGTTCGTACCACCGTCTTGTGTGTGGTCCAGTAACTTGTGAAAAGCCTGTCGAAATCGGTGAAGGAGAATGCTTTGCCCGTTTTTTGCCAGATACGGTTCTCATGATTCGCCAGCATCCGCGAAAGCCCCGGTAATCGGCTCTCCCGCGGCAGATCTTCCATGGAGAAAAGCTGGAGGGGCTTGTACGTCAGCGTTTCCCCGTCCAGCGCCCTCATAATGTCCTGTACAAGGAACGCGAGGGACGTTCCATCACCAAGGAGATGATGTCCGTAGAGTAACAAGCCGGTCGAATGCTCCTGCGGCATGATGAAGAACCTGATGAACTCCCCGTCTTCAAGCTTGAACCGAATTTTCTCTTCCCGGTCGATAATGTCTTGCCAGGGGGCGTTCTCGACGGTGACTGAACAATTTACATCATCTATTGGCGCATAATAGGCATCACCCGAATCCGTAACGACGATTTTCGTCAGAAGGATTCCATTATGCCGGACTGCGGTTCCGATTGCCTGCCTGAGCGCGTCGGTTTCCACATCCCCAAGGATATGGACAAGGACTCCGATATTGATGGAAGGGGAGAACAGATGCGTCCGTTCTTTGGTGATGGTATATCGCATGAAGAAAGTATAGGCGTTCCGGTGACCGTTGTACATGAAATTCGATTGAGAATCCCACGCCGCCAGTAGAAATATACAAAAATATGGTGGTATGCTGTTGAGCCGGTCGTGGTAATGAATAGACCCGACGAAAGGGCATATCGGAAATTTGGGCGGGTGGTGGTCGCGATGAATATAATTGTGAAGACGGTAACCGGCAGGTTGCCGGAATATAGAAGAATACGAGCCTTGATGCATGACGCATTTCCCGCGAATGAACGGATTCCCATGTGGAGGCTCAGGTTTCTTGCCCTCAGAAGAAATGTTGATTTCCGGGCGTTCTATGATGACGACCGGTTCTGTGGACTCTCATATACCATAAGTACGGAAAAAATGATTTTTCTCTTGTATCTGGCGACTGATGCCGAGGCTCGTTCGCAAGGATATGGAACCTACCTGTTGTCATGGCTTCAGAAGAATTCGGAAGGCAAGGAAATAGTGGTGAACGTGGAGCCTCCGGACGCCTGTGCGGACAACTATGTGCAACGGAGGAAGAGAATTTCCTTCTATGATAGAAACCATTTTTATGATACCGGATGTAGTCTTCTGGTACGGAACGATACATATCGCGTGCTATCGTCCTCTCCCGTATTCAATGCGGCGGAATTCAGATTATTGATGCGGACATATCGTTTCGGTGTCATGGCGTAGGTGTGAACGAACCTGCGGGGATATGCCGGTTCTTTCGTCAGTCTGAAAAAAGCATCTCTTTATAAGTAATGATATACAGACTATTGCCGATTGTGCATAATAGTTATAGCTTATAACTAAATTGATTTTCTGGAGTGGACATGGGACGGGAGGGCGATTTTAGAAACGAGATTATGGACCGACTGAGAAGTATCGGCAACAACTTGTCTCAAACCTTGACGCCGTTTTGTGAAAAGTGGGGGATTACTCCCGTTTTGCTGCGGATATTGGACGAAGTGTCCCAGATTGGACCTGTATCCGTCAGCGGTCTGTCAAATGGCGTGGGAGTCGTCTTAACGAATGTGTCCTCATGTTGCAAGAAGCTTGAACGGCTGGGCTATGTGTCGAGAACTCGTGATTCTCAGGATGAACGGGTCGTGCTGATTGCGTTGACCGAACGAGGTAAAAAGCTGATTGATGATATCCATGCCGATATCGAGGATACATTCCAGGAGTTTTTTGAGTCGTTGGACGAAGGTGGGAAGGAAGAACTGCTTGTTCAACTGGCTAGGCTGGATGGGCTGACAACGAAGCTTCGGACTGAAGCTGGACGATAGATATTTGTTTTTAAGGAAAAGCCATTATGGAAGAAGAGAAGAAAAATCCTAAAAAGCCGTTGCTGTACTATTATGCGATAGTTCTGCTGGTATTGATAGTGATCAACTCCCTGATTATGCCGATGTTCGTCAAGAGCAATGTCACTGAGGTGGACTACGGCACGTTCTTGACCATGGTCGAACAGGGAATGGTGATGCAGGCTGAAATTCAGGAAAATCAGATTGCGTTCATCGTCGATGCGGATGGGAAGAATTCCGTATATGTCACCAGCAAGTTCGATGATCCCGACTTGGTGAACCGGCTGTATAATTCCGGCGCGAAGTTCTCCCAGGTCATGCCAAAGGAAACATCGCCATTCCTCAGTTTCCTGTTGAGCTGGATGCTGCCGATCATCATGTTCGTCGTAATCGGGCAGTTGCTCGGGCGGTACATGCAGAAGAAGATGGGTGGCGGGCCGATGAGCATGAGTTTCGCCAAAAGCAATGCGAAGGTCTATGTTCCTGCCCAGACCGGCAAGACCTTCGCTGATGTCGCCGGTGAGGACGAGGCCAAGGAGGCGTTGCAGGAGATTGTCGGCTTCCTGAAGGATCCGCAGAAATACGAGGAGATCGGCGCCCAGATACCCAAGGGGGTGTTGCTGGTGGGGCCTCCTGGAACAGGAAAAACCTTGCTGGCCAAGGCCGTCGCCGGTGAAGCGTCCGTTCCGTTTTTCTCGATCAGCGGCTCTGAATTCGTCGAGATGTTCGTTGGCATGGGAGCTGCGAAGGTCAGGGATCTGTTCAAGCAGGCTCAGGAGAAGGCGCCCTGCATCGTGTTCATTGATGAAATCGATACGATAGGCAAAAAGCGTGACGGTTCGGGGCTTGGCGGCAACGATGAGCGTGAACAGACACTGAACCAATTGCTCACCGAGATGGATGGTTTTGACGGCAAGAAGGGCGTCGTCATCCTCGCCGCGACCAACCGGCCCGATTCCCTCGACCCCGCGTTGCTGCGTCCCGGTCGGTTCGACCGGCGTGTTCCCGTCGAATTGCCCGATTTGGGTGGTCGCGAGGCTATCCTGAAGGTCCATGCGGCGAAGGTGAAGCTTGCGGATGGCGTCAATTTCAACACAATCGCCAGGGCCACCAGTGGCGCGAGCGGCGCGGAACTGGCCAATATCGTCAACGAAGCGGCTCTGCGGGCCGTCCGTTGCGGGAGGGACAAGGTTTCTCAGGAGGACTTGGAGGAATCGGTCGAGACGGTCATTGCCGGGTATCAGCGCAAGGGAGCCGTCATCAGCGACAAAGAAAAGAAAATCGTAGCCTACCACGAAGTCGGCCATGCGCTGGTTGCCGCGAAGCAGACCGATTCCGCGCCGGTCCACAAGATTACTATCATTCCCCGTACCAGCGGTGCGTTGGGTTATACGATGCAGGTGTCGGAAGGGGAGTCTGTGCTGATGAGCAAGGATGAGGCTTTCAACAAGATCGCCACCATGACGGGAGGCCGCGCCGCCGAAGAACTGATTTTCAATTCCATT
>JAXEWB010000007.1:0-10555 GCA_034114085.1 Sphaerochaetaceae bacterium
TATGGCGACCGCGACAGCCGACCAAGGTACAACGACGACCGCCGTCCGTCCTTCAAGGACCGTGACGACCGTCGTTCCTCTTATGGCGACCGTGATAGCCGCCCTCGGTATAACGATGACCGCCGCTCCTCCTATGGCGACCGCGACAGTCGGCCTCGCAATGACGATGACCGTCGCCCATCCTATAGGGATCGCGACGACCGCCGTTCCTTTGGAGATCGGGACAGCAGACCTCGTTATAGTGACGACCGCCGTCCCTCCTATGGAGACCGGGACAACGGACGGAGGGACGATCGGCCATATGGTCGCCGCGAGGATTCCGACCGCAGTTTCAAGCCACGCAGGTATGACGACAATGGTGGAGACCGCAGGCCTTGGGGGGATCGCCCCCAGCGTGACGGCGGATTCCGCAAGGATCGCAAGGACGGGGACTTCAAGCGTGACGACCGCAAGGGTTTTGATGCGCCGAAGTCAAAAGGGCCGAAGCCGTATGGGTTCGACCAGTTCAAGGCGACCCGGACCCGCGGGGAGGAAGAGGACAATTCCTTTTTCTGGTTGTCTGACGACGAGAAGAAATAATTTGAAACCTGCGATATAGAATTGATTGCCGTCCTGTTTTTTCAGGACGGCTTTTCATTACCTGTATGATTCGAGTGACAGGAGAAGCTTTGGAGGAAAAAATATGGAGAGTAAGGGTGGGCTATTGTTTTTCGCCATTGTCGCGGCGCTTGGCAACGCTGCGTTCGTCTATGCGCAGAAGCGCGCGCTACCAATCCAGAGTCTATTTTTTTTCATTGGGGTGGCAGCTTTCGTCTGCTGTGCCTGTAATCTAGTGGCTGGTTTTGTCACTGGTGCGAATGTGCGCGGTGTCCCGCAGGTATTCACCAACGGCAGGGAATTGGCGTGGGCGATATTCGGCGGCGTGGCGTTGTTCATAACGTACTATGGCATGAACAATTTGTTCGTGCGGTATGGCGCGATGACCTACGCCCTGTATGCGGTCATTTCTATTTTTTCCACTTCCATCCTTGTCGGCGTGTTGTTGCTGAAGGAAAAGATGAACGTCTACCATGTAGCCGGTACGCTCTGTACAATTGCCTCGGTTGTGCTGTTCACGTTGGGAAACAACAAGAAATAGTTGTTGGAGACCTCCTTCCTCCGCGTTCGCCATGGTTCTGGAAAACTGTTCATGGTCAATGTATCTTCATAATGGGCTGATGATTGCGGACTGTTCTCCAAAGGTCGCTGATTGTTCAGCTACGGGCAAATGCCAGGTTCGCCATGCAGTCGTTTCCATGCGGAATCGGGTTCGGCGGTGTGTCGTGCCTCATCGATATGAGCGGGAAGGGACCGAACGTTTTATGACACTGGGCAATCCGTTCGATTTTTGATACGGCTTGTTGTAGTCATATGGCGGTGGTGCTATATTCTCTGGAAAGGAAGAGAGGGACGCATGAATATAAGGATCGCTACGATAGCCGATGCCCAGGTTCTGCTGGCCATCTATGCGCCGTATGTCACCGGTACCGCCATTACTTTTGAATATGAAGTACCCCCGCTAAGGGAGTTTTCGCAACGTATCTCGGCGACGCTCTCCCAATATCCCTATCTGGTGGCCGAAAAGGACGGGCGGATAGTAGGCTATGCCTATGCGGGGGCGTTCAAAGGCCGCGCCGCCTATGGCTGGTCGGTCGAGACGACGGTATATGTAGATGCCGGATATCATGGGGGAGGCGTAGGTACCGCGCTCTATGCCCGTCTCGAAGCCTTGTTGAGACGGCAGGGTTTCAGAAACATGTACGCCTGCATTGCGTATCCCAATGTGCCTAGTGAAATGTTCCACGAGCATCTGGGGTTCAGGAAGATCGGTCATTTTTCCCAATGCGGCTACAAATTCGGAAAATGGCGCGACATGATCTGGATGGAGAAGCTGATCGGGGAGCATGACAGGGAAGCCTCGCCCATCGTTCCCTTTCCCGCTCTGAGCCTTCCAGAATAGAGCCTTGTGCCGTCCCTTCACCCATGGATTTTCCCTATATCCGATGTGGTGGCGAGTAGGGGTTTTGATGAATTCTTGTGTGTGGATATCTGTTTGTTTTAGACCTATTAGATTAACGTTCATCCAATAAAATGGTCGTTTTCTTCCTATTTTGCCTATTTTTTTCTTGTTTTTCTCTATTCTGATGTTAACATTAATCCATGAGTATAGGACTGAAGGACATAGCGCAAAGTACTGGTTTCTCTGTCAATACCGTGAGTCGAGCCCTTCGTAAGGACCCCCGGATCAGCAATTCTACTACGGACATCATCAGCCGTACCGCAACGGAACTCGGCTATATCCCGAACGCCATCGCGGCGAGCATGCGAAGCTCCCGCAGCAAAACTATCGGAGTTGTTTCCGCCGATTCCGCCAACCCGTTTTTCAGTGAGGTCATCCGAGGAATCGAAGAGACGGCGAGACATTTCGGATATCATATCCTTCTTGCGAATACTGAGGAATCCGCGAAAAAAGAGGCCGAGCTGGTCAGGATGTTCCTGTGCCGGCAGGTCGACGGAATTATTGCGATGCCGACTTATGACAAAGAGAGCGAGCATGTCGAGCTGTACAGGGGGCTGTCCGTTCCCTATGTGTTTACTGGACGATATCTGGACGGTCTTCAGGATCATAGCGTCCTGCACGAGGATGTGGAAGGGCAGAGGGCCGTCATCGAATATCTACTGGACAAGGGGCACCGGAACATCCTGTATCTGGCTGGTCCCAAGAAAGTCAGCAACACCCATGACCGGTTAACGGGGATCCATGAGGCGTATGATGCCAGGGGTCTGAATCTCGATGATAATTATATTGTTCATGCGATGGGGCATATCGAGGACGGCTACGCCATTACCAACCACGCTTTGAACCGGGGGCTTGAGTTCACCGCGATAGCTTGTTTCAACGACATGCTGGCCATGGGAGTACTCAAAAGCCTCCATGAGAACAACTTGTCGGTTCCCGATGACGTGGAGGTGTTCGGCTATGACAACCTCTACATGTCGCAGTTCATGCAGCCGTCGCTTTCGACGGTCGACGTTCCCAAGTTCAGACTTGGTTCCGTCGCGATGGAGACGTTGGTCGCCCACATCGAAGACGGTTCCTTGCAATATGCGCAGAAAAGTGTTTCAACGAGATTGATCTTCCGAGAGTCAACTCGTTGAACGGGTATTTCTTGTGAAACTAAGAGGAGGTGTTCACATGAAGAAGAAAATCGGGTTCATTCTTTTGGTCGCCATTCTTTCCATGGGCATGGTATTCGCCCAAGGAGCGAAAGAGCCGGCGAAAGCGTCCGGACCGATTGAAATTACATTCTGGTCTTTGTTTACCGGTGGTGACGGTGAATTCTTCGATGCCATGGTCGCTGAATTCAATGCGAGTCAGAGCGATATCGTCATGAAGAACGATACTGTCAAGTTCGACAACTATTATACCAAGCTGACCACCGCTTTGGCCGCCGGCAACGCTCCGGATGTCATCGTCGTCCATCAGGGAAACATGCTTCCGTATGTTCAGAATGGTTCGCTGCTGGCTCTCAACGACTATGTGGACAAGGCTACGTTGGCCGATTTCCAGGAAGCTCCGCTCGAAGGCTGTATTTCCAACGGCGATATCTATTCGCTTCCGCTGGACGTCCATCCGATCGTCATGTACTACAACAAGGATCTGATGGCTCAAGCCGGTATCTCGAAAGTCCCTGAAACCGCCCAGGAGTTCATCGACGCCGCCGTTGCGGTCAAGAAGGCGACTGGGAAATGGGGTCTCGCCATCGACAATACCACTGGCGTCTACAAGGCGTATACCCTGACCCGGCTGTTCATGTCGATGCTCGCTCAGCAGGGAGGTTCTTTGCTTAACGCCGACAGCACCAAGGCGAACTTCAACAATGCGATGGGCGAGAAGGCGCTGGTCTGGTTGCAGGATCTGGTCCACAAATATCAGGTCAATCCGAACGAGTTGGACTATGACGCGGCCATGAACGTGTTCAAGATGGGCGATGCGGCTTTCTATTTCAACGGTGTCTGGGCGACCGGTACATTGGAGAATTCCGGCCTGAATTTCGGTGCGGTACCACTTCCGGGCATTATGGGCGCTGGGCCTTGGTGCTGGTCAGGATCGCACACCCTTGCGGTTCCCGTGCAGAAGAATCAGGATACCCGCAAGGTCGAGGCCGCTGTCACCTTTATCGAGTGGATGACCGGGCATGGCGAGCTCTGGGCGAAGGCTGGCCAGATTCCTACCCGCAAGAGCGTGACGGAGAAAGAGGCGTTCAAGGCGTTGCCGTACAGAGCCGACTATGCCGCCGCTGCCGCATACGCTCTCGAAACTCCGAGGACCCCGGCTTGGGAAGAAATCTATGGAACGATGAGCGACATGCTTGAAGAGGCCGTGACCAAGAACCTTCCTGCGAAGCAAGCGCTCGCCAGCATGGACGAGACGGTCAACAAGATCATCGCTTCGTATTGAACCGTAGTTTCCCGTGAGTGAACGACGTGGCTTCCTTTCCGGTCTACCCAGAAAGGAAGCCCTTTGGGGAAACTCCCGCCGGGCGTGGTTCGGCCCTGGCTGCGGGACGATTCCCGGGATAGCCCCCGCTGCGGGGCTTCGATTGTAAAAGGAGAGTGCTGCGGATGGCGATACCAGGAAACAAGGACAAGCGAGACGGATTGCTGTTCAGTCTTCCGTTTCTGACCGTTTTTCTCGTATTCATGATATTTCCGTTGATATTCGGCTTCATCATCAGTTTCTTCAATTGGAATATCCTCGGTACGCCGTCGTTCATCGGGTTGAACAACTATGTCACGCTTTTCAAGGATGCGAAATTCTATTCTTCGCTGTGGCATACGCTTGAATTTGTATTGATGACGACTCCGACGCTGCTTGTACTTGGTTTCGCCATGGCCCTCGCCGTGACGGGGAAGTCGCCGTTGAAGGGATTGATGGAGAATGTGTTCTTCGTCCCCTATATCTTTTCCATGACGGTGGTCAGTACCCTGTGGGCGTGGATCATGCAGAAGGATTTCGGTATATTCAACCAACTTATCGTCGGACTTGGCGGTACGCCCGTCGGTTGGCTGACCAACGAAAAAGCCGCCATGTGGTCTGTCGCACTCACTACGCTGTGGTGGACGGCCGGGTTCAACATGGTGTTGTTCAGCGCCGGAATCAAACAAATCCCAAAGGAAGTCTATGAATCGGCTCAGATCGACGGGGCGTCGTGGTGGCAGGTAGTCAGGAGGATTACCATTCCCCTGGTATCTTCCACGACTGTGCTGTGCCTGATCCTGCAAGTCATCGCTTCCTTCAATGTGTTCGGCCAGGTCTATGTCATGACCGGCGGCGGACCATATGGGACGACCCGCGTATTGGTCCAGTACATCTACGAGACGGGCTTCAAATATTTCAAGATGGGGTACAGCGCCGCGATGAGCTATATCCTGTTCCTGGTCATCCTCGCCATTTCCGTCATCCAGTACCTGCTGCTAGGAAGAAAGGGGGAGGCATGAGCGTGAAGGAAAATATCAGGATGCCCGCGGGCAAACCCGTCGATCTGGGCGGACGGCGCATGAAACAGGCGCTGTTCAGAATCCTGGAACTCTTTTTCGTCCTGGTCTGGCTGTTTCCTCTGGTCTGGTTGATCCTGACATCCTTGAAGCCGGAAGCCGACGTCGTCACCAAGACGCTTTCCTTCTGGCCGAAGAAGATCACATTTGAAAACTATATCAAGGCCTTTACTTCTACCTATATCTTGCGATGGATGATGAATTCAATCATTATCTCCTTCATCGCCATGGTAATTACCCTCGCCGTGGACGCTCCGATTGCCTATGCGTTCGCAAAGATCAAGTTCCCCGGCCGGTCAGTGCTGTTCTGGCTGGTTATGGCTGGGATGATGATTCCGTTCCAAGTGCTGATCATCCCCCTGTACCTGCAATTCAATGCGATGGGGCTGATCAATACTTTGGCGTCGGCTATTATTCCCCGGCTCGCGTTGCCGATCGGCATCTTTATCATGAAGCAATTTTACGAGGGGATACCCACTGCGCTGGAGGAAGCGGCGTTCATGGACGGGGCCAGTCGGTTTACCGTTTTTTTCAAGATTATCCTGCCGTTGGGCAAGGCCGCCATGGCGACCGTCATGATCCTGTCGTTCATCAACGCCTGGAATGACTTCCTGTGGCCGTTGATCGCGATCAACGATACAGTCAGGTATACCATCACCGTAGGTATCGCTAATTTCCAGGGTACGCACGGTACTCAATACGCCCTGATCATGGCAGGGGCGGTAATCGCCTCGATACCGCAGTTTATCTTCTATTTCTTTTTCCGCAAGAACATTATCGCCGGTATCGCCTCGACCGGAATCAAGGGGTGAACATGATGAAACTCAATGTCTCTACAAGGGGCGCAGAGGTCATGCAGAGGGATCTTCCGGGCTGTGTCTGCTCGTGTTCCGTGACTTACGATGGTGAAAAACTCGAACGCCTGGATTCTGTTTCGCGGGGGCGGATGGTCGTTACCCGTTTCTCCGAGAAGGTCGTGGTGACTGATTGGTGGCAGGAGCGGGCAAACATTCTGGTTCTGCGCCGTCAGTGGCGATTGGCGAAGCCCGGCTCCTACCGGCTCCATAATTATTTTTCCTATGATGACGGCGGCAAGGCGAATCAGGTCATTGTACCAGCCGTCTGGTATCAGGACAATGAGCATGGGGTAGGGCGCTACCCGAGCGTTCGGTACGGAGACTATTGGGCGTTCAAGGAGAATCGGATGCCGATTCCCGGCTGTATCCAGCTGTTCAATGGCGAGACTGTATTCTGTTGCGCCGTCAGCCCCGCCGAAGATACTGTCCATGTTTGTTCCTCAAGCTGGGATTCTCATGGAATCCGCATGACGATTCCTGGTTATGAATGGCCGTACAGCTATCATGGCAAGACTGCGCTGTTGGATACCTCGAAGGAGGTCCCGCCCTGTTTGGAAATCTCTGAACCTGTCGTGTATGAGCGGACTTTCTGGATTCAGCTTGAACATGGGAAGAACCGGCTTTCTTGCTACAGAAGGTTCGTGGAGTCTGTGCGCGAATTGTCGCCCCGTCCGAAGCTGGTCGGCGGCGGTTGGTGCGCATACAGAGACGCAAAGGTCACGAGGATCCTCAATCTCATTCAGAAATCTCCGGAGGGCGAGGCCTACCTCAAGATGGGCGAGGGCAATGGCGAGGTCCAGCCTGTCTATGAGTTCACTTCCGCTTCCTTTCTGGTGAAAAGCCTTGAGGCCGCGACCTGTCTGTCTCTCCAGCCAGCCGATTCCGGCATGCCCTTTGCACGTTCTCGGCTATGCGAACTGTTCGGGTTGCCTGATGACGATTCGCTGTTGCCTGGCGTCGCTGAAAAAATCGGCAGGTTCTTCCTCCGGGCTGAATCCGCTCCCGGCATATTCCGCGACTGTTATGATCTGGAATGTGGGTATTTTGGAGGATATCTGGGAATCGGCGAACATCAGGAGTTCAAGGATTTGGTCAACAGCAGGTGCAACGGCGAGGCGATGAAGCAGTATGTGCTGCTCTACAAGGCGTTGAAACAGCGGGGGCGGGACGTACCTGAATTTCTGGAGATAGCGAAACGGGTGGCGGGATTCTATTGCGGCAACCAGCTTTCCACCGGTTCCTTCGGGCGGTGGTGGACTCTTTCCGGCATGCCGGTGAATACCGTCGGAACCAACGGCGCGTATATCGGGTCTTTCCTGATTGAACTACTGACAGTCCTCGACGATGATGATTTGCGGGGCGACGTCCTTTCCGCCGTGCGCAAGGCGTACAGTTTCTATGGGGAGATGGCTGAGGAGGGTCTGTTCTATGGCGACACCCTCGACGCAGATTCCTGCGACAAGGAGGCTGGGCTCGCGTTGCTGGCTTTTTTCCTGGATCTCTATGAGCAGGCTCCTGATCCGCGATATCTGGAAAGCGCCTTGCGGGCCGCTCACTTCGTACTGCTGTGGATTTGGCAGACCGACCAGACGTTCCCCGCCGGATCTCCGTTGGCGCAGGAGCGTTTCTCAACTACCGGCATGACTTCCGTATCCGTGGCGCATCATCATATGGATTTCTACGGGATGGCGATTGCCTATGACTTCCTGCGTCTGCATGAAGCAACGGGAGATGTCTTTTTCCGAGATCAGGCGGTGCTGATGATGAATGCTTGTCGGCAGCTGGTCGGAACGGTCGATAATCTTTTAGGACGCCCCATTGAATTCCTTGGCTGGCAGCCGGAACAGATCAACTATACTGACTGGGATTACTTCGACCGACCGTCCAATTTCTGCGGAACATATGATATTGATATCGCTTGGGTCAACGTACTTGGCCTTGGCGCATATCTGAAAATCAGGAACCGGTTTCCCGCCGTCCTGGAAGGATGATGCAAGATGAACAGAATTTCGTTGATTTCATTGAATTTGTGGAATACGGAGAAACTGGATCGGCGGCGTGAGTGTCTCAAGGCTTTCCTACGTACCTATCATGCGGATATTTTTTGCTTTCAGGAGATTCGTCCTGAACTGATCGAACTGTTTGAAGAGCCCTTGTGCGGATATCAGCGGATTGAAGGTGCCGAAGCTGGGTGGAAATGTGAATCCTCCATCTATTTCAGGCGGGAGCTGTTTTCTCTGGTTGATAGAGGCAGGATTGACCTCTCCATGCCGGAACCTGAACGCGGGGTGTTCTGGGCGAAGCTCCGCGACCAAAATGGCAAAGATTTGTTTGTCGCCACGATGCATCTGACCCATCAGCTCAACGCCGATGAACTGCGTACCGGCATGCCGTACCGACATCGGGAAGCCGTTGATGCAAGTGCCGCCTTGATGCCGTTGGTCGGCTCCCTTCCCGCGGTAGTTTGCGGTGATTTCAACGATCCTGTACATCCCGCCAGAATATTCCATGAGATGGCTGGTTTCAGTGATGTCTGGACATTGCTCGGCACGCCCGCCCCGGTAACGTTTCCTTGTCCGTTTCTCAGCGAAGAAGGCTATCTGGTCGAAGCGATTGATAAGATCATGGTGAAAAACGGGCTGTCTCCAATCGCGGCCTATTCCCCTCGGTTCGCAATCCCGGGGGAGGCGTTGTCAGACCATTGGCCGGTATTGTCCGTCCTGGAATATTGATTCTCCTGTCGCCTCCTTTCGCTTGACCGCCGTGGATACGAGCTCCCTCCTTCCGCGGCGGTCTTTTATGCCGTCTGCTCATGGGACAGGGGCTGGCTCCGCATGGTCGTGGGACCGTCATCAATCCATATGCGGGCGTGCCGGTTTCCATTTTCCATGCTGTTGCGTCGGTCAAAGATGGCATGGTGGCAGATCATTGTTCAGGGACGACGGTGAATAGGACCAGCTCCACGTTCCCTGTGTTGATGATACTGTGGTCCGACCCCTTTGGACAGTACTGGCAGACGCCCCCGTACAGCGTTTCCTCGATACCGTCGCAGATCGCTTTTCCTGTGCCACTCAGTACATAGTTCACCTCGCAGCTTGTCGTGTGCCGATGCGCGCCGATGGATGAACCCGCCGGTAATCTGCTGATCATGATCTTGTTGCTCGGCTCCATATGCATTTTTGCGGAAATCGTTCCGAGTCCGCCGTTCATTTCTGATATGGTGGTTTCTTTCATTTCATTGAATCTGATCAACATGCTTCAGCTCCTTGTAAAGTTGATTGTCGCACCGTTCCCGTACCTCATACGCCATGTATTCGCGGTCGAAACGGTATACCTCCTTTCCCGGAGATTCATGCAGTATATCATGTCTTTCCTGATGAGGTGACAGGCTTCCGTTCATGCTGGCTCGTCGGATGTGGCTTTTTGAGTAGTGAATGGGGGTTTTTAGAAATAATAACGATAGTGTTGACATTATTCAGTTTTGATGACAATATTCACCTGTATTAATAATAATTAATATCAATAAGGAATGATTATTATGAATAGGCGAAGAACAATCCAACGGGATCTTGTCCTTGCCGCGGTGCAAAAAAGCTGCACCCATCCGACGGCGGATGAAATTTTTGCAGCGGTCGTCTCCGAGCATCCTTCAATCAGCAAGGCGACGGTCTATCGTAATCTGAACTTGTTGGTTGAAGCGGGGCTGGTCAGACGGGTTCCTCTTCCAGGAACTTGGCCTGATCATTTTGACAGGACTCTAGGTGACCATTACCACGTGTATTGTGAATGCTGTGGTAGGGTTTCCGATGTCGATATTCCTTATCAAGCCGATCTGGCGGAGCAGATAGCTGAATCCGATGGCTTTGATGTTCATCGGCACGAAATCGTATTTCACGGGATTTGTCCCGATTGCAAGAAGAAAACAATGCGGGAAAAGTCCTGCAAAGGAGAAAACGAAAATGGAACTGAAAGGAACGAAGACTGAAGCGAATCTGATGGCGGCGTTTGCGGGGGAGTCGCAGGCGCGCAACAAGTACACCTACTATGCGTCGAAGGCGAAGAAGGAGGGGTACGTGCAGATCGCGAACCTGTTCGAGGAG
>JAXEWB010000008.1:0-10079 GCA_034114085.1 Sphaerochaetaceae bacterium
TGATTACGCTGTTCATCATTCCGGTGCTTTATTTTATCACTGAAAAGCGCAAAATCACCAAATTCTACCGCAAGGCGGGAAAACGAGGCGACGATGGTATATCGGGGAACGTGTCGGCCACAACCGCGGAAGCAACGGAAATGACGGACAGGGGGCAAGGCTATGGAGCCGCCGCCATGCCGTCGCTGGCCGCAGAATCGGAAAAAGCTCCTGATGGGGAGCGAAGCGACAGTACTGCCATTATTACCGCGCCAACTACGGCAACGACAGAAACGGGCGACGCACCCGATACCGCTGTATCCGTGGGCCAAGTGGGGATGGCCGGTGGAGCCTCCGGGACGCAGCAAACGTATGCTGCGCCGAAAACCGGACCACAGAAAGTTCCTGCGGATTCGGCTGTGGAAACTGGCAAGGTCGCTTCTGATAAAACGACAGCGGGTTCCTGCGGATCCGCCGTGAATTCCAAAGGTCCGCTAGTCGTCAGGATTGGGGTGGCGGATATTTCAAAAACATCATCGACCGACAGGTCTGCCGACAAGAAGAAAGAGGAGTAGGGCTATGTCTGATAGAAAAAAACATTCAATTCGTATATTTGCGGTGGCGGTGTGCTGCATGGCCGCTTTGGTAGTCACTGGATGTTCATCTGTATTCAAGGCCGGGGTGAGTGGAAAAGTCGTGGACGCCGAAAGTACGAGCAGTCCCAAGGCGGGAATCGCGAACGTACAGGTCTACGCATATACGAAGGAAGCTGACCGGAACAGCGATTACAATGCGTACATAGCGAACCCGACCGGCAGGTTCCAGCCTTCGACATCTTCTTATATCGGAAAGACCACCACTGGTGACAACGGCTCGTTTGTCGTCAATAAATTGGTCTGGGAATCGATGAGCCCCCAATTTGGCAAGACCGCCGACTACAACAGGCTGTATCTGCTGTTCTACCATGAGGATTACGGCCTGTACAAGAATACCGGCGATGTCGTCGTAGTCTCCGATAGCAACAACTCCGATACCGTCTACGAGGAACTGACTAAAATCCGCAAGACGACGGCGATCAATTTGACCATTCGTGACGTCGCCACGGAGTTGACTGGTGCTCCGGTCAATACCGCGGTGAAAGTTACTGTAAAAGTTCCTCAGAGCGCATCGGCAAATCCTGACTATATCGTCTATGACGACCAGACGATTACTGGAACTGGAACGATTACCGTGACCTATCCGCGATATGTGGATCCTACGGCGACTCCCAAGGTATTTTTCGAACCGACAGTAACTATCTCCTTGGCTCAGTCAAGCGATGAAATCACTTGGAAACAGGCTTACAACTATGAAGAGCATGGAGATCCTCCGGCGACGGATTATGCTTTCTATAGGCCGAACGAGGCGCTTTCCAAGAAAATCAGCGGGAATTCCATGAACGTGAACGCTTATATGAAAGCGACTCGACTTTCATATTCCTCGATCGAAGGACGGGTAGAACTGGATGGAAGCGAATCTGCCTCGCTAGGTTCCCACCTTGGCAAATACGCCGACGACGATATCTCCGTCTGGCTCGGATATCGCGATGCTGGCACTGGTAATTTGAAACTGTTCAGCAATGTATCAGCCAGCGTCGTTACTGCGTCGTCTGGAAACGGTGCCAACGGTTCGCTCATCACCCATGGTACGTTTACCGGATTGGGTAGCGGCATGACTTGGGACAATGACACTTACACGGAACGGTTCCTGACCAAGGAGGTCTATGTTGTCGTTGATGTAAACAAAGACCATCAATTAAGTATAGGCGACTATTATCTTCCTCTCAGTATCCGAAGTGATGAGCCTACAAAAAATGCGACAGTCCTGACTAAGACGACGATGACCGAAATCACGACTCTTCCCGTCAATCCATGACAAGGAGTTCGGAATGAAGCGCCAATATGAGAGGTTTCTGTTGTTTCTCCTCGTGGGGCTGGTCTCTGGTTCCGTCTCTCTTTTCGCGGTGAACGGACCCGTCGCGGCAGATGAAACCTCCATGTCCGAACTGCATTTACTTGCGTCTGGCTATACTTTGGAGATGATGAAGGCCCAGATGCTCAAGGATAGCACCGACTTGCGCAAACTTCGGGAGGAAGTGACCCAGAGCCTATTGGATGTCAAAGATGCTCGGGCGGGATATTCTCCGACTATCGATCTGCAAGTATCAGGAACCTATATGTTCAATCCTCCGGTTGGGCCCATCACGGTGAGTAGCGATGATCTCGCCAATGCGATGGGTCTTCCCGCGAATCCCGCTGGAGGATACATCACCCTGTATGAAGGCATGGAGAACACCCTCTATCAATTCAGTTTGTCGTTGACCCAGCCGTTGATCACATGGGGCAAGATCGGCAATTCCGTAAAGTTGTACCAGGAGGTCTCCGAGGTTCGTCAGCTCCAGCTGACGTCCCAACAATCCCAATTGCAGACGGAGTTGGAAACCCGTCTGGCCAGCCTGTGGTATCTTGACCGTATCAGAATCCTGCTCGCCGAACAGCGGGGATATGCCGCCCGTCTCGTTGAGCTTGCCCGGCAGGGGGAGGCGAACGGGATGCTCCTCCGTCAGGATGTCCTTGAAGCGCAGATACAAGCCCAGCAATTGGACATCACCTTGGAAGAAATGGGTGAACAGTTTGATAATCTATTGCTTGGAGTCCAGAAATTAACCGGTCTGCCGGATTTGACTTGGGGTCAGATTTCCTTCACTCCCGATGAGGCTGCATATCTGGAGATGATGGGACGGGACTATGACCTTCTGGAGGTTCAGGCTCTGAGCCCCATGCAGGACAGTTTGAGGATGCTGGACAAGCTTCAGCGTGTTTCCCTGTATGCGCAGGATATCGCCGAGGCTTCCGTCTACTGGAAGCCCGATTTCGCGCTGAAAGTCGATGTCGGATATGCAGGTTCCCGTTTCCCGCTTATTGAAACGGACTGGTATCGGAAGGATAGCTATAGCGCGAACATCACCATCGGCATGAAGACGACGGTCTGGGACGGTGGCAAGAAGCTCAATGACATCAAGCGGGCGAAATCCTCCGTTGAAAGCGCCGTCGTTGACAAGGACGCCGCTATGGCGACAATCCGCCAGACCCTGCGGGAGCAATGGCGCGCCATGCAACTCGCCCAGAGCAAGATTGAATACCAAGACCTCAAGATTTCTGTCGCTCAGTCGAAGATCAGCCAGCAGCAGAAACTGTATGATTCCGGGTATGGCGATGAATCGGCTCTCTTGCAGGCCAAGGTAGAGGACTGTACGGCCCGAATTGAACTGGAACAGCAAAAGCTAGCGTTGGCAAATGCCTACTATATGGTGAAATACTTGGCGTCGAATCCTTCGGGCTTGTAATCGTGTTTCGTTTCGGTTGATGATGATTTTGGCTCACTTGCTGTCGAGCAGTCGCCGAGCAGTCGTCAAGCAGTCGTCAAGTAGTCGTCAAGTAGTCGTCAAGTAGTCGCCAAGTAGTCGCCAAGTAGTCGCCAAGCAGTCGCCAAGTAGTCGCCAAGCAGTTGCCAAGTAGTCGCCGAGCAGTCGGCAAGCAGTCGCCAAGTAGTCGCCAAGTAGTCACCGAGTAGTCACCGAGTAGTCACCGAGTAGTCACCGAGTAGTCACCGAGTAGTCACCGAGTAGTCACCGAGTAGTCACCGAGTAGTCACCGAGCAGGACGTAATCCCGACATAAAGGACGTAATCCCGTCATACAGGACGTAATCCCGTCATACAGGACGTAATCCCATCATAAAGGACGTAATCCCATCATAAAGGACGTAATCCCATCATAAAGGACGTAATCCCATCATAAAGGACGTAATCCCATCATAAAGGACGTAATCCCATCATAAAGGACGTAGACGACAGGTAGCTCCGACATAAAGGACGTAATCCCGTCATACAGGACGCATTCGGCTAAGTGCCGTCAATTCGCGGAGAGTATGAGCGAAATGTCTACACCAGCATGTTGATTGGCCAAAGGACGATTTGAGCGACCCGAAGGATGATGGTTTTGATTATCCCCGCTTTCTGAAGGGGGATCTGTGGATTTGCGGGCGGTAGAACCGCTCGTCCCGATTCATTGCGGGCGCTAGCGTCGAGCCAAAGCTCCATGACGCTGCCGAGGTGCTCATTGAACGGTTCGCTGTCTATCACGAGCATCGTTTCGGTATCAAGATGCAGGCTCCGCGGGTCAAGGTTGAAAGAACCGACGACGCTGAACCGATCATCTACCAAAGCTGATTTCGCATGGATTGGGCCGGGGCCCATGTATTCGTAGACGGGGCCAGTTTTCAGTATCTTTCCTTTTTTCCTCAGGTAACCGGAAAAGCCGGGGATGTTTGGGGTGGAGTAGGCCGAGTTTGTCAGATACGTCAACTGTACGCCATAGGGAAAACTGATATGGCATGCTCCCATGATCCGTGATATAGTCAGACCATGGACGCTATAGAACAGAAAAGATTTCTTGGTTTGCTTGAGAAGGAGCTGATGATTGCCATGGGGTGTACTGAACCGGCGGCGTCGGCGCTAGCGGGCGCAAAGGCTGGAGAATTACTGGGAACCCATCCTGAACATGTGTTGGTTTCTACGAGTCGTGACATGGTGAAAAACGCCATGGGTGTCGGCTTGCCTCACTGCGACCTGCATGGCATCCAGGCGGCGGTAGCCTTGGGCATCGCCGGAGGCGATTGTTCGAAAGGGCTTGGAATCCTTTCTGTGATTACCGATGAACAACAGCGGATCGCCATCAGGATGGCGAAGGAAAACCGGGTGGCGCTACAGCTTGTCTCCGATGTTCCGCCTCTGTATATCAGCGTGACGGCGACAGTCGGCGCTGAATCCGCGCAGGCCATCATCAGTGGCGAACATGACCGTTTCTGTAAATTGGTGAAGAACGGGGAAGTCCTGCTGGACCTTGGTCTGGTTCCTGATACGAAAGCGGAAGCGATTGATACGATTTCTTGCGAAGAGTTGGCTTCCATGTCGCTTGATGACATCATCGCGTTTGCCGGGCAAGCTCCGCGGCAGGCGTTGGACATCGTGCTTGACGCCGCCAGGACCAACATGGCGATTGCCCGCCATGCCGTCGCGAACAACTATGGGCTGTCCGTGGGACGCATAGCCGGAGAGGAGCTCTCCGACGAGCCTCGTAGCCTTGCGGAAGCCTTTTCCCTTGGAGCCTCATTGGCCGCAGCGGCTAGCGACGCCCGCATGGCCGGCTGCCCGTTGCCCGTGGTAATCAACAGCGGCAGCGGTAACCAGGGCATCACTGTGACCGTCCCGGTAGCGGTACTTGCCACTTTCCTGAAAAAACCGGATGATGAACTCGGACGGGCGTTGTGCGTCAGCGAGTTGGTAGGACTGGTGCTGACCGCCCGAAAGGACAGGTTGTCGGCCTTGTGCGGAGCGTTCACCGCGGCTATCGGGACGACCTGTGGAATGGTGTACCTCCTCGGTGGAGACCGTCAGGTCATGGATCGTGCGGTCAACACCATGGTCGGCAATCTTACAGGTATTATCTGCGATGGCGCAAAAATGACCTGCGCGTTGAAGATATACTCTTGCGTTGAAGCCGCGGCTCTGTCCTGTCGGCTCGCGTTCAAGGGATTCGCTCCCGGCACTGAAAGCGGAATCGTCGGAAAGGATTCGCTGCAGAGCATTGATTTCCTTTCCCGGATCAGCCATGAAGGAATGGAACAGACCGACAGGACGATTCTCTCTATCATGCTGGACAAACAGCGGTGCGAAGACCGCTGACATAGAAGGATTTATTCGACATGGAATTTGTCGCATTGGATTTTGAAACGGCCAACGGGACGCGCGAAAGTGCGTGCTCCCTCGGCCTTGCTTTGATGGATGAAGAAGGAAAGCTCCTTGATACCTGGTATTCGTTGATCAAGCCGCCTTCCACGTGGTTCGACCCCGCCATGACCGCCATTCACGGCCTGACCGCGGAGGACGTGGCCGACGCCCCTGCGTTCGACGCGGTGTGGCCGAAAGCCATGGAGTTCATTGGGAATCGTCTGGTTGTCGCTCACAATGCTGCGTTCGACATGGGCATCCTGAAAGCGATGCTCAACTGGTACCGGATGGAAGTCCCCCCGTTGCCGTACCTTTGCACCGTAAAAATCTCTCGCAAGATATGGCCTGACATGGACAACCACAAGCTGACTCATCTGTCGGAGGAGTTCGGCATGGAATATCATGCCCACTACGCCTTGGACGATGCGGTAAACTGCGCAAAGGTGTTTGCCCGCGCCTGTTACGGACATCTGAATGAACTGGAAGACCTCCGTAAGTTCCTGATCGTAAAAGGCATCCAGCCGCTTGCGCTCAACGGGAAGGGAGCCGACGTTCCCGCCGTGTTTGCTCCTCCTCCGAAACCTGACGCGGTGGAGGAAGGCTTCCTATTCTAAGGACTTCTTCTTTGCCCTGATCCTGGTGCCGGCTATACAGGCGCATCCGACCAATGCGCCAACCGTACCGTTGAGCATGTCGTTCATGGTGTCCCGTATGCCAGGGTTCTGCCATGAGGCGCCGAACAGTTCTCGTTCAACGAGCAGGTTGCGCTGGACGTCGGACTTGGTCAGTATGTCCCAGAAGAACTCGGTCAACTCCCAGCCGCAGGCGCAGGCCATCGCAAAGACGATGGAAGTAAGGAGCACCATATGCAGTGGAGCGCTTTCCCTCCAAGTCGGCTTCGTTTGTGCGGAGGGGAGGGGAAACGCCACGTCCGCCCACAGCATGGCGAGCAGGATGCCGCTTGAGAAATGAAGCGCGACATCGTACCACCAGAACCGGTGATACATCCCGTACCTGTTGCCGGTATAGATCGCGATTGCAAGGAATGTGAAGCAGAGCGATATTGTGACGGGATTGAGCTTCAGTCTGATCCATTTCGCTACGATAGGCAGTATGGAGACCAGCGCCAGGGCTACGGCGGCATAGAACGCCATCATCTTTCCATCAGTGAAAAGCTGGATAAGCGTCGCAATGCCTAGATACACCTGTATGACGCTCCTGAACCAGAATTCAGGAGTCGTGAGCTTGTTCTGTTGCATCATTCCCCTCAAACTTCAGAAAAACATTCGCGACAAAAGATATAGAAACCCTTGGAAAAATTCAATGGCGCCGTTCATGTGCCGCCCATGTGCTTTTTTGTTTTTCTAGATTCTTCAGTCTTGGTCGGGATTCTCCGCCATCCTGTAGCCCAATCCCATTTCTGTGAGTATGTACTGCGGTTCGGCGGGATTTTTCTCGATTTTCCTACGGATATGGGCCATGTTCACCCGTAGGATTTTGTTGTCCTCAGTGAAGAAAGGTCCCCAGATGTGGCTCTGGATATATCCATAGGTCAGAACCTTGCCCGGCTGCCGGGCGAGCAGTTCAACAATTTTGAATTCAATCTGGGTGAGATGGACGCTTTCTCCATCGACAGTCACGATATGTTTTTCAAAGTCGATGGTAAAACCTCCGACCGTATAGGAGGTCGCGGGCAGATCGTCCCCTGAAAGCTTCTTGACGCTGTTGCGGAGCGCGGCGCGGATGCGTGCGATCAGTTCAGAGGAACCAAACGGTTTCGTGATATAGTCGTCAGCTCCAAGATCAAGCGCTTCGACCTTCTCTGGCTCCTGGTCACGGGCGGAAACGATCAGTATCGGTTTGCCATACCATTCACGGAGCTTTTTCAACACATCGACGCCGTCCAAGTCTCCAGGAAGCCCCAAATCGAGTAATATCGCGTCGGGAATATGGGATGACGCCATCAACAATGCCTCGGAACCGGTTTTCGCTATAATGGCGGTATACCCATTTGCGGCCAAGATGGAAACAAGCACATGCACAATGGCTTCTTCGTCTTCGACAATGAGGATTTTCCCTAGATTCGGCATCTTTCTCTCCTTAAATATGTCCGAAATTCGTTACGGACCGTCTCTTTGCGAACCGCTGATCCAGAATCTATGCGGTCTGTGTTTCATATGTTTTCTTCGGCAGGTACTGTCGGTTCAAATCCGTCGGTATCCTATTCATCCGGGGGCGCCAGCTTCTCCATCGGGATGGTGAACGTGAACCGCGCCCCGCCGTCCGGCATGTTTTCACCATGGATCGTCCCGCCATGTGCCAGAATGATCGACTTGCAGATACTCAGTCCAATCCCAAGCCCCCTGGTACTGTCCGTCTTGTCTTTGTCCCTGATGGAGAATCCTTCGAACAGTGTCGGCAATTCCTCCTGGGCGATGCCCTTGCCATGGTCCCTTACTGAGAAAAGTACACGATTGTCCGGCGAAACCTCCACGGAAACTTCAATCGGTTCTTCTGACGCACTGTGGCGAATCGCATTTTCAATCAGGTTGATGACGACCTGTTCAATCAACGTACTGTCCATATACGCCATGATGAATTCTTCAGGAATCCGTACCTGTAGCTTGCAACCCGGAAAATGATTTTTTGTTTTCTGTACCGCTTGCGAAACGACCTCCTCAATCGGTTCCGTCGATTTATGAAGGTTCGCAGTGGCGTCGTTATCGATTCTGGTAACGGACAGTACGTTTTCCACCATCCGTAGCAGCCACATCGCATCGGTGTTGATATCTCCGATCAAGTGGAGCATGTCCGAGGGGGTGATCTTGTCCTTGTTGTCGAGAATCGCGGAACTAGCCCCGATGATTCCTGTAAGCGGGGTCCTCAAATCATGGGATATGGCCCGTAGCAGATTGCCGCGCATCCGTTCCCGTTGTTTCTCCATGACGATTTCTTGCCGTTCATCCTCTAGATATTGCCGTTCCAGCACCATGACGAACTGCGAGAATATCAATTGGAGGAAATCTTCGGTTTCCTTGGAAAGCGGAGGCTGTCCTTTTGTGGATACAATGGCCACTACCGCGATGACTTTGTCCTTTGATTTGAGCGGGGTATGGACAAATGCGGTTTTCGCGCTCTCTCCCGATTCAAACACTCTCTGGACCACCGCGGCCTCTGTTTGTTCGTCGATTTTCTCCAGTGGTTCCCCCTCCTGGATGAATGAAGCCGGATTGAGATAGAAACGGGTAGGGCGGCTGAGAAAATTGCAGAGCCAGCGACAGGCTAGTTTTGCGGTTTCTTGGGAACTCTGTACTTTGAGCAGCTGCTGGCTGACTTCGTTTAGTTGCTGGGTCTTCTGTTCCCGCGCTTTCGTCATGCTCATCTGTTCTTTCAGGCCTGCGGCGAGCGTGCTGGTGATCATCGCGACCAACAGCATGCTGATGAACGTGACCGGATATCCGCTAATCGTGAAATTGATGGCGAAATACGGATATGTGAAAAAATAGTTCGTTCCAATGACCCCGACGAGCGAAGCCATCATCCCCCAGATGAAGCCGTTTGTCCATAATGAAGTGAGCAGTACGGCCAATATATAGATTTCCGCGGCGTTTGAAGCGGCGGCGACCGTATTCAGCATGAAGATGTTGACTACAGTCGCAAGTCCCAGCAAGGCAAATGTTTTGCCGAAGTCTATGACCCAGGAGACGGGACTGCAATTGGGCTGTTTCCATCTGATTTTCATTTTCTCACGCCTCATGTAAATATATACCACTTTCATCGTTTTTCCTACGGGGGAAAACAACCGTACAAGTCTGTTTTTTTGCGTAATAAACGCTATGGATAGGTTTATAAGGATGCTAAAAAAACGTTAATCTTATACGATTCACTCCATCGGGGACAGTTTCAGAAACTGATAGGACATTTCCACGTGTCCCATTCCTCATTTGTCACCTGTATTTGTTTCCAGAGCGGCTCTCCATGGCATAGTTCGTTTCTCATTGCGAATATGGATTGTTGATGATGAAAAAAGTTTTGTTGCTTCCATCATAAAGTTGTATACTTGATAATATGCGTAAAAGCCGGTTGTATTCCGGCGCTTGCAGATATTTTTAATGACAGGGGGAAACTGTATGGAACTGAAAGGAACGAAGACTGAAGCGAATCTGATGGCGGCGTTTGCGGGGGAGTCGCAGGCGCGCAACAAGTACACCTACTATGCGTCGAAGGCGAAGAAGGAGGGGTACGTGCAGATCGCGAACCTGTTCGAGGAG
>JAXEWB010000009.1:0-3232 GCA_034114085.1 Sphaerochaetaceae bacterium
CAAGGTGAAAACCGGGATGTCGTTTCAGATGAAAGGCAGAACCAAAAGCGGACATACCCCTATGGAATACCCCGAAACCCTCATGAAAGGCAACCATCCATGGTGAAAACATCACAGACCTTCGTACAGTTCCTTCACTTCGTCAAACATCGGCGGGTCGCAACCCGGTCGCGAACAGGTAATGGCCGCCGCGGAGGAGGCGAAACGAAGCATGTCGGCGATAGTCTCAGGAGAAAGCGCGGCGAGCCGAGGCAGGGTGCCATCGGCTCCCAGCCATCCGTTCGCTTGCAGATAGTGCAGCAACGCACCGCTAAAAGTATCCCCTGCGCCTACGGTATCCACCACAGGCATCGGAACGACCGGGCAATCCACCCGGAGGCCATCGTTCGTAAACCAGGTAGCTCCATCCGCCCCCCGCGTCAGGACGATATGCGCGTCCACCTCATGCCGCAAAGCGGAGAGCGCGTCCTTGATGGAAAGTTCGTCATAGAGGGCGGCGAGGTCTTCTTCGCTCAACTTGATGATGTCGGACATTTTCGCAGCCTGGAAAAATCTTGCGCGATATGCGGGAAAGTCCTCGATGATCGACGGACGGACGTTCGGGTCGAAGAATATGACCGGATGGGGATCCATGAACGCGACCGAATCAAGAATCGCATCGCAGGCGGGGCGGACGGCGAGACTGATTGAGCCGATATGGACGATGCGGATGTCGGTATTGACGGAAAGCGCGGCGGAAAGCTGTTCGGCCGTCACCGTTACCGAAGCGGAACTTTTGCTATAGAACGCATAGGAAGCGCTGCCGTGTTCATCAAGGCTGGCGAAGCCAAGGGTTGACGGAAACGGCAGGTTGCAGAGGTCGGGGTCGAACATCACTTGGTTTTCGACCAGATGATGGACGATGCGCTTGCCGAACATATCTGAGGAAACGCCTCCGAAGAACATGACAGAACCGCCAAGCCTCCCTATCGCGGTAGCTGCGTTCAGACCACAGCCCCCGACATGGGAATCAAACAGCTCCCTCCCGGCATCGTCCTTCATCCCGATAAAGTCAATCAACGACTCCCCTATCACACCGATCATCCTGCATTCCCCCTTGATACACGCTATAGATATTGTTTCGGCTCCTGGCCGGTGACATGGGCGTGTAGTTCTATGTACGGTTTCACCGGACTCATGTTGATTTTTGGAAGCAGCACTTCCTCGATCTGGAACAGGCCCACGTCGCTGGACATCTCCACACTGATCTTGATGGGGCGGTTCTCCCCCGCGTCAATCGAGACGTTCTCGATTGAATTGGCTGAATACTTGTGGATGTCGCCGGTCTTCGGCGCGGTACTCAGCGCCATGGGGATTCGGGCACGGCCTTTCTCCATGTCGCAGCCGTCCGCGACCAGGATCAAGCCCGCCTCAAGGGAATGTATCCGCCGCGTGGCCATATGCCCGAAAATCCCTTCCAGCGCCAGCGAACGGATGACGACACGCCGGTGAAGGTCGTCGGGCAATACACCCAGAAGAATACGGTCTATGATCGGCTGGGCGAGGACGCAGCTCAGCAGTTCGTGGTCCTGCCGACCAATCGTCATGCCGAGGTCATGGAGGAACGAAGCAAGTACGACTGCGCACAGGCTATCGTCGTAGGTGCCGGTTCCCTCCTGTTCAAGACAGGTATGGACTCCGGCCTGACGCAGCAGGTCCAGCATGACCGTCGCGTTGTAGGCGACCTGCCGCATATGCACCGGGCCATGGTCGTTGAACCCCATCCGCTTGATGGACACGCTGTTGCCATAGTCCTGTACGGCCTGTATCTCGACATCGTCGGTCAACGCCTTCGCCAGCTTCGCGCTGGTAGAACCGGATTCAAACAATGCGAGGAACCGCCGTTCCAATGAATGTTCCTTGGGTGATTTCACCGTATGTCTCCTTCTTGCGATGCGTCCTCCACACATATGATAGCATTCTCTCCGCATGGATACAATGATATCGTCAGGAACTTCTTCGTGGCAAAAGAAAGCATAAAGCTCAAGAAACCCCTGCCGGACTTTGTTCCCGATGAATACCATGACCGGCAAACGCTCTGGAACGCCGTAGAAAAGGTGGAGAAGCACCCGGAGGCGCAGCTCTCGTACAGCTTCGACATCACTCTGCAAAACGAACTGACCGAGGAAGAAAACCTCTCACCGGCAAGGGAGTTTCTTCAAAAGCATTTCGTCAATCGCGGCATGATAGCGGACTTCGCCATGCACGACTCAGACCGCGAAGACGGAATCCCGAATCCCCACTTTCATTTCCTTTGTCCTATTCGTCCTATGGAGGAAACGGGCAGACGGGGCATGAAGCAGCGGCGAGTACATGAGCTTGACGAAGGTGGAAATCGCATCCGTGACGCTGACGGCAAAGAGAAATTCAATGCCGTCCCCACTATCGATTGGGGCAGGCCGGAAACGCCGGACTTCCGGCGTGGGCAATGGGCGGTAATGGTCAGCGCCAAGTTTGAAGAAAAAGGTCTCGCCTGCCGTATCGACCATCGCACACTTAAAGCACAGGGGCTTGACGAGTCGCCCGCCATTCATTCATGAAGGCCCGACTGTCCGGGCGATGGAGAAGAAGGGTATATACGATTATAACAAACATATACGTATATACGTTTACGCTTCCATCAGCATGCATCCCAGCGCCGCCCCTATCCCAACCCCGCCCCGCCATGCTACAGTACGGATATGAAAGCGATCATGAAAGAACTCCGCTGGATGGAATTGCCGAAAGGATGCAAGCGCACCTCGACCTCCATTGAACTGCCGGTACCCGACGGCACATTGCTTGATGAAACGCCCCAAAAGACATTGCGCATGCTCGCCGTCAGCGACGAGGATTTCACATTCTCCTTTTCAACGCGGATCGCTCAGGAAGGAGCCAGATGCGGGCTAGTCGTCTACCAGGATTCAAACGACTGGTTCTGGGCGTCGGCGAACAGAACCGCCGAGGGAGAAACGCTACTCTCTTCCTGCACCGCGATACACGGTCATGCCGACTTGGTTGAATTCCCCATCGCAACTACGGGGCGGGAGACGGAGAACGACGGCACAAGCGGAGATAGTCCAAAGGACATCGCATGGAAGCTTCTCCGCACAGGGGAAACACTTACGGCGCAATATTCAACCGATGGAACCGACTGGAGACTTGCCCGCAGCTTCTCGCTCCCCTCATCGAAAGGCTCCGTATCGTTCGGCTT
>JAXEWB010000010.1:0-3327 GCA_034114085.1 Sphaerochaetaceae bacterium
TCGAAACCTATAGCAAACAAGTCAACATCGAAGCCGCTATCATGGTTGAAATGGTTCGCAAAAGCGTGATTCCGGCAGTGACACGATATCTGTCCGACCTTTGCGAGAGCATCTCCCGGCAACAAACGCTGGGTTTTGACATCACCGCCCAGAAACAGATTGCCACCACGCTTTCAAAAGAGCTGAACCTGTCCATCACCTGTTGCGAACGGCTACATATCTCCATTGCGAAGGCGTTGTCGCTGGGCGAAGACGCCCTTGCCCAAGCGACATGCTACCGGGATGAAGTTCTGGATTCCATGAAGGCGCTACGGGGACATGTCGATCTGCTGGAGACATATACCGACAAGAAGGTCTGGCCGTTCCCGTCATATGATGACTTGCTGTTCCGCCTTTAGGGACAGTCCTACAGCAATGGACGGACGGTGTTTTCACAGGACGAACATCGACTTTTCATCATGTGGCCAGGGTTCATTCACCGTCTTGGCAGGGGAGCCTCACAACAATCGCGCTTATGAAAGTCGCACTGCAGGGCGATGCGTTCGTCAGGCGCAACCGCCGACGCAAGCTCGTCAGAATATTGATATTCCATAAAATACGAGGGATATCAGGTCCGAACCGTCCAAGGTTACAGGCCAAGTAACTTTTTCATTGCGCCCTCATTCATCAACTGAACCGATTCAAATTTTCCATCGCGAAAGACCGCCCAGTTGTTGAATACGCAGGGCACGGCTTTCGCCTTCTCCAGGCTGTCCACTGCAATCAATTGCAAAGGAACTTCACGCTGTTCACAAAAAAGCCGGACCTGTTCAACGCAGTTCGGAATATACGGACATTGCATGCCATGGTAGATAGTCACACCGGCGAACGGAACGGACATCCTCCGTGCACTATCCGTAAAATGGGGCATCGTCCCGTCAAAGGACAACGCCAGCAGCTCATACCCTTCATCCGTCGTATCGGCGACCTCAAAACCATATTTGAGCATGAATCGCTTTTCAGACAGGAACGGTTTCTTCTTCTGCGCGCTCAGAACACAGACACCGGACTTTCCCTGGGCTCGGGCATCACGAAGACAATATTCCAAGAGAGCTTTCGCATACCCCTTCCCCTTGAAGGCCCCGGACACCCACAGACAATAGATATACAGGTAATTCTCCCCAACGACAGGCACCCACGCAGTTTCAAGCGGCGCATATTCAATGAAGACCTTTCCGTTCGCATCAAGCTTGCGAAAGACATGCCCTTCCCGAAGACGGTCCTTCAGCCATTGCTTTTTCACATCTACACCGCATTGATGCTTTTTATCAGAGATCGCGCAACACAGATGCTGATCATGAATATTGTCGAGACTGAGATTGATAAACTTTTCATCCACCGGAAGAAGCCCCCTTTTCAGTTATTTTCAGTATGCCGCAAATAACCTGACAAGGTATGTCATATTACATTGCCAGCAATCGGATTTTTCAACGCTATAGGATGGTCGGCAAAAACTCAAACCAACCTAGACGCCGATGCATAAGTTGCATAAGTTGCATAAGAATTTTATGCAATATCATATCGTTAAAATATCGTTACCATATCATTAAAATATAATCTCTATACAATACTGCAAATCAGTCCTTGATATGCGCAGAGCAATATCCGTCCATCATCGAGCTGGTTCAAGCTGCCGTCAGTCCCCTCAGTACTGAACAGCGCACGCCCCCCCGCAAGCTCCACATCGGGATTCCTGCCGTCCGATCGCGGGGCGACCGCCAAAGCTTTGCCGGAGAAGTTCAGGAGTACAAGGCGCTGCATTCCACGGTACTCCCGCACATACGCCATTACGTCGTTCGATGTCGTCTCCAGAAACCGATGGGAGCCGAGCCGGAGAACCTCGTCATGGTTGCGAAGCTGTAGCAACGCCCTGTAGTAGGACAGCATTGAATCCGGTTCATTCTTCTGAACCTCAACATTTTTGGTAGAATGATCCGGACAAAGCGGCAACCAAGGTCGCACAGCGGAAAAACCGGCGTTGAGCGAGGAATCCCATTGCATCGGAGAACGTTCGGGATCTCTGCCTGGATGGAACGGCCAGTATTTCTTCCCCAACGGATCTTGAAACTTACTGCGGGGCAGCCGGATATCAGTCATACCGATTTCTTCACCATAATAGATGAACGGAGTACCCCGTTGTGTCAACAAAAACATCGCGGCGAGCTTTGCTTTCGGCAAGCTTCCTTTGAACCGGCTAATCGCCCTCGGCATGTCATGGTTCGACAGAACCCAACAGGGCCATCCCGCCACCGGCATCGCCTTGTACCAACGCTGCGCGACACGGCGCCATTCTCCGGCGCCCCATTTCGTGCTGAGCAGGGTAAAGTCAAACGCAAGATGCAGTTCATTGTCCCCACCCCCAAGGTAGGAAGCCGCTTTCTCAGGCTCCCCTGGAGCCTCGACCATGATTTCCCCTACCAGCATACGATCATCGTATTCGTCCATCATCTTTCTGAAACGACGAAGCTTGCCATGCGCCTCCGGCCTATTGCGGTCAAACAGATGCCGCTGCATGTCGTACGGACGGGGAGTAGGCCCGACACAACCGGGATTGTCCCGGAACATGTCATCCTTGACAATCGCATTGATGACATCAAGGCGGAATCCATCGACTCCCTTCTCCAACCAGAATCGCATGTCATTGAACAAGGCCTCCACCACCGCGTCGTTGCGCCAGTTCAAGTCCGGTTGCTGGGCGAGGAAGGAATGTAGATAGTATTGTCCCCGTTTTGGCTCGAACGTCCAGGCCCGCCCTCCGAAACAGGCGTACCAGTTGTTCGGCAAGCCCTTGTGATTACCAGGGACCTTGTCTTTCCAAATATAAAAGTCGCTCTTGGGATTGTCCCGGCTGGAAGAACTTTCCCTGAACCAGGCATGCTCGTTGGAAGTATGATTCAACACCATGTCCAATATGACCTTGAGTCCCCGCTCATGAGCCTTTGCAATCAGCTCATCCATATCTGTCAGGGAACCGAACAACGGGTCGACGCCGCGGTAGTCGCTCACGTCATATCCAAAGTCGCGCATGGGAGAAGGATAGATGGGACTGAGCCATATCGCACTGACGCCAAGCCATTGCAGATAGTCGAGCCGACGGATAATTCCTGGAATATCCCCTACGCCGTCATCATTGGAATCCTGGAAGCTCCTTTGCTGGGGTTAGATAGCGATACTTTTTACATCTACCATGTTGCGGCGGTCATGGTTGACAACTTGCGTCGGCTCCTGCTCGGTATCAACCTGTCCGACAAAGCTATAATGGATTTCGATTTTCCGGGTGTTGGTTTC
>JAXEWB010000011.1:0-131994 GCA_034114085.1 Sphaerochaetaceae bacterium
CAAGCAGTCACCAAGCAGTCGGCAAGCAGTCAGCAAGCAGTCGTCAAGCAGTCACCAAGCAGTCGTCAAGCAGTCACCAAGCAGTCACCAAGCAGTCGTCAAGCAGTCGTCAAGCAGTCGGCAAACAGTCGGCAATGAACTTACCACCAACTAGCAATGAACTTGCCACCAACCCCAGAGTGAACTAATCAATCACCAATCAAGCCTTTAGAAATTCACCAAGCGGCTATATCTCCCCTCCGACATGCATCGCGAGCAACCCGTAAATAGCCAGTAAAAAATAGTCGCTTGCCTTATCCACGATATTACGGTATATTACAGATGCTTACCGTAGGCTGAAAGCCTTACGGGGGTGTTTCGGTTTCGACTGGCGGTATGTCAGGTCAGTAGTTGCAAGCGGAGCGCCAACTCCTAAAACTAGCAAAAACTTTTAAATGCCAAGAAAGAAGACGAATACGTCTCTGACGAAGCATACGCTCTCGCTGCCTAAGGTAGTTTGAACGTACAGGTCCGCTCGGTGCCGCTCTTAACCGACGGGTGCCTGTAACAACAAGGGCTTACTGGAACGAACGCCGGTGGCGTTCCGGGACATCAAAGCCGGATACGGTGCGCTGCCGTTTGTCGATATACCTGAGCGCATCGGAACACCCAGAACATCGACTAAGCTTGTAGAGGCTGCTGGGTGGCCCGTTAGGACGGGGGTTCGAATCCCCCCACCTCCAGAACACCTAAAAAATGGTCAACCCCTTGCATGATGCGCAAGGGGTTTTCTATAACCCAACCCCTCAAAACCTATCGTTGAAGAGAAAAAAAACTCTATATATGCACGACGCTTTACATGCGCATCATACCAGTACGCCTTCCGCATATGAGGCACAGCATTGATGAAGCAACCGCACAAATCCGGTACGATTCAAATCCATGCAGACGGTGGCGTTTGGTTCTCGTTTATGGGGATTTATCCGTTTGTCGGCGAACGTCATGCCGGTAGTCAGTTTCCCTTGCGTTTCTACTTGAACGAACAACGACTCCGTTTCAAACAGATCCGGACGCATCAGGTAGGCGATTACCGTCGGATCATGCAGCGGTGCGCCAGGAAAACCCATCTCCAGATGAAACTTCATGAAGAAATCCAGCAAATCGGCTACCAAATGCGGAACCTTACCGCCAAGGCTACGGATACCATCGACATCTCCACGTGTAAGGATAGCCTTCTCCGTTACATCCAAACCGCACATGACTATGGGAATCCCGCTGGAAAAAACCATGTCCGCGGCTTCGGGATCGACAAGAATATTGAACTCAGCCGCAGTGGTCCAGTTGCCGTGGTCAATACCGCCACCCATCAGACATATCCGTTCAATATGAGAACGGACATCGGGATGGGAAAGAAACAGGATGGCAAGATTGGTCAACGGCCCGGTACAGACCATGGTTACAGGCTCGGAACGTCCCATGATCAGCGAATAGGACACCTCCCAAGCGGGAACGTCTGACGCTTTCAACGATGGTTCAGGCATCGACGGACCGTCGAGACCGCTTTCACCATGCACTGACGGAGCGACTTGGAGAGGACGCACCAATGGTTCATGGCATCCCGCGGCGACGATAGGCGTTTTACCAATATAGTCGAGCACTTTCAAAGCATTATGAGTCGTCTTCTCCAAAGTCTGGTTCCCACTGGTCGTGGTAACACCGAGAACCTCCAGATTACGCGCGGCAAACGCCATGATCAACGCAATCGCATCGTCATGTCCAGGATCACAATCAATGATAATTGGAATCTTCTTTTCCATTCTTAACCTTCCCGCGCAGCCAGCAGCGCCTGTATCCGTTTCTTTTTCTGTTGATGTTTCCTCATTGAAGAGAATAGTATCAAACCGACAATCGTTGTAGCATAGGGAATTAGCTTTACAAATTCATCAGGAATCCTCATCGCCGCCAGCATGTTGGACAATGCATCGGCGAAACCAAAAATCAAAGAAGCAAGCATGGTCGGCACAGGGGAAAGTTGCCCCATCGCCGCCGCGGCAAGGGCGATAAAACCTCGTCCACTCACCATGTCACGCGAAAAACCATTCATATACCCCATGGAAAGGAACGCCCCACCCAACGACGCAAGCATCCCGCTGATAATCAGGGCGATGAACTTAACTTTCCGTATAGAGATTCCGACGGATTCCGCGGCCTCCATATTCTCTCCGACACATCTGATATGCATGCCCAGACGGGTTTTGTATAACAGGATCCACACGACGGCGACCATCACAAACGCAAGATATGTCAGCAAATTCTGTCCTGAAAATATCTGACCGATCACTGGTATCTTTTCAAGTAACGGAATGGAAATGGTCGGAAAACTCAATGTATTGATGCTGGAAGTACTGCCCTTGTCATGCAGTACGACATACATCAGGAATACTGAACCACCGCTTGCAAGCGTATTGAGCGCGATACCCGAAAGAATGATGTCCGTTTTCAGAAACAGGGCAAAATACCCGAGCAACACGGTAATGACCAATCCTCCCAGGATCGCGCACAAAAATCCACCGAACAAACTATGGGTAAGCCCAGAGCCGACCGCACCGAACAAAGCGGCAAACAACATGATACCTTCCAACGCGATGTTTGAAGCGCCACTGTTCTCCGCAACAACGGAAGCAATCGCGGCAAACAGGATAGGCGTCGTCACACGAAGGACAGAATATCCAAAGTCAGTAGTAAAGATGTATCCCAGAATATCACCCATTGGTACGCACCTCCCTCACCAACAGCTTCTGGCGACTCTTAGCCATGAAAGCCTGCGCAGCCACCAACATGATGATGATTCCCTGGATGATGGCGATCATTTCGCTGGTAACGTCCGTACTGGTCGCCATCTTGTCAGCGCCGATACGTAGATAGGCAAGAAAGAAAGCCGCCAAGGGAACGAATTGTGGCTTGTTTTTTGCCAATATCGCGACAACAATACCGTCAAATCCATATCCAGGCAGTTTCTGCCACTGGAACCGGTCATACATGCCGAGTACTTCGACAGCTCCGCCGACACCCGCGACAAACCCTCCAATCAGTTGCGACCATGCAACGATACATATCGTATTGATACCCGCATACTGAGCGAACTTCGGATTTCTCCCCGTTTGTAGCAATGAATACCCCATTCTTGTCTTCCGCATGAAAAACACACAGAACACTACCGTAATGAGCAGGACGAAAAAGCCGGCGTGAATCCTCGTTCCGGGAACAATCTTTACCAGCTTCGCACCATCCGGTATCAGATAGGTAGAAACAAAACCGCTCTTGGGATCTTTGAACGTTGTATTTGCAAAATACTTGGTGACATAGAAGAACACATAGTTGAGCATCAATGAAGATACAAGTTCGCTGGCGCCCCATTTTTGCTTGAGCCAGGCTGGAATCACGCAGATAACGGCACCGAGCAACCCGCCGGCGACAATGCATATCATAGGAGACAATACTGGAGGCATGTTGGGGAGACTCAAGGCGACAAATGTCGCAACGGCACCACCAGCGTAGACGGCCCCTTCCGCACCCATGTTGAATTGGTTCGCGCTGAACATGATGGAAACAGCCAATCCAGTAAAGCTCAGCAGCATTGCAAGTTCTATAACATTTCCAAATCGTCGGAAAGACTCCAATGGACCAAGAAACAACTTTTGCAATGCCAGGAACGGTTCATCGCTTACCAGCAGAATAATGATGAATGACAAAAATACCGCAATCAGGATGGATACGGCGAACCGCAAGGCATCGAACCATGTGTCAAAGGACATTTTTCGTATCTTTTTCATAGCAAGCACCCCGCTATCCGTTGCTCACTCATTTTTTTCACTCCCAACATGTACTGTCCCAGCTCCTGCTCCGTAACCTGTGAGGCATCAGGAAAATATGCCACGATCATTCCATCACACATGACGATCAATTGATCGCTGATATCCATGACTTCACTCAAATCCGCGCTAATCAGCAAAATTGCCGCTCCGGAATCCCTCATCTGCACTAATTTTTGATGTATGAAGGTCGCCGCGCCCACATCAATTCCCCGCGTCGGCTGATCAGCGATGACACAGTCGGCGGTACTGTTGAATTCGCGGGCGACAATGACCTTCTGAATGTTGCCGCCGCTAAGCATCTTTACACTTACTTCCGGAGAATCCGTCTTTATCTGATAATCCTGTATCAGTTGTTCCGACCAAGACCGAATTGCTTTCTGCTTCAATACTCCAGACTGGATGAACCGTTCATCATCGAGAAACGTAGCCAAGAGATTGTCTTCCACACTGCTGGAAACCGCAACTCCACGTTCCATACGGTCCTGAGGAATATGGGACATCCCTTTGGCACGAATATCATGAACGGATAAAGACGCAATATCCTCGCCATGAAGCAAGATGGTCCCTTGATCAATCTTGCGGAGTCCAGTAACGGCCTCGACCAATTCACTTTGCCCGTTTCCTTCGACACCTACAACGCCGAGAATCGTCCCGGCATGGAGTGTAAAGCTCACTTGCCTGACCAATTGCCGCTGGATATCATCGACAATCGTTACACCGGAGACTTTGAGCACTGGCTCGCCAAGTCGAGGCAGCCCCTTCTCTATATGCCAATCCATGGCCTTACCCACCATGAGATTAGAAATCTCTTCCCGCGTAACAGCGGCGGTATCATGCACCCCCACCGACTCACCGTTGCGCATGACCGTAATCCGGTCGCACAATTCCTTGACCTCGTTGAGCTTGTGGCTGATAAAAATAATCGTATGTCCTTGATTCTTCAACCCTTTGAGTTCTCTGAACAGTTCATCGGTTTCCTGAGGCGTAAGCACGGCAGTAGGTTCATCCAGGATAAGGACCTGCGCCCCCTTGTACAACGCTTTGAGTATTTCCACCTTCTGTCGGGTTCCGACGGGCAAATCACGAATCCGTTCACGAGGATTGATCACAAAATGATATTTATCGATGATCTCTGACGCCCTGGCAATCATACCGGCCTGATCCAGAAAGCCTCGTCTCGTCGGTTCAACGCCAAGAACGATGTTTTCAGCGACGGTCATTGACTCGGCGAGCATGAAATGCTGGTGAACCATCCCCAGCCCATGGCCAATTGCTTCAAGCGGATTTTTGAAATGAACTTCGTCCCCTTTGTAGATTACCTTCCCTTCAGTCGGTTGTTCGATACCAAAAAGGATTTTCATCAGAGTACTTTTTCCCGCTCCATTTTCACCGACCAAAGCGTGTATCTCTCCGCTTCGGACATGAAAATCAACATGCTTGTTGGCAATGACACCATTGGGATAAATCTTTACAATTCCTTCCATCCGCAAAATATCCGACATCAACGACCTCTTTTTCCCATTAAGCAGGCGGGGACGACTCTCCCCCGCCTGTCACAAACCATAGCACGGATTCAGCGTAGCTTTTCCAAACTGAATCCATCAGTCAAGGCTTAGTACGGACGAACAGCGTCAATCTTGGCATTGATCTGGTCGTTGGTCAGACCAAAGGCCGTATCAACCTTGATTTCGCCATTCTTGATCTTCGCCGTATAATCCGTGACAATCGCACGGACGTCGGAAGGAACATTCTTCTGGTAGATTTCATTGTCCGCCAGACCGACGCAATCTTCATTGATACCCAGCGCGACACGTGTTCCCCAAGCCAGCTCGTTCTTCAAGGCGGACTGCACAGCCAGGAAGATGGACTGGTCAACACGCTTGAGAACGGAACTGATAATCAGATTCGCAAGAACTGGGTCGGAATCCTTATACAGCATCGCCTGGTCGCTATCCACGCCAATTACCAGCTTGCCCTTGTCCTTTGACGCCTGAAGAGTCCCTTCTCCCGCATTCGACGCACAGCTGAACACGACGTCGGCGCCCATCTGATACTGCGCGAAAGTCAGTTCCTTCGCTTTCGCGGAATCGCTGAAATTGCCGACAAACGAAGAAGCGACTTTGATATTGGGATTTACGGCCTTCGCCCCCTGGATATACCCCAACAGGAAATCAAGGATCACTGTGTTGTCCATGCCGCCGACAAAACCGATGACTCCGGTCTTGCTCATCTTCGCAGCCAGGACGCCAGCAAGGAAGGAGCCATCATTCTGTTTGTATTCTATGGAATAGATATTTTTATAGGCGCCTTTGGTATCGTTGGCATAGTCCATCGACGTATCATAGACAATGATCTTCTGGTTTGGGTACTCAGGAGCTACCTTCTGAACCAGAGCCTGCATCTGCCATGTTCCACAGATAATGATATCATGCTTCTCGTCGCACAAATCGAGCAAAGCAGGCTCCCATTTAGAATCATCGTAGCCGACTTCCACGACCTTGACCTTGCAACCGAGCTGATCCTTGAGCATCTGCATTCCACGATTCGCGCTATCATGGAAAGATTTGTCGCCGAGGTTTCCATTGATCAGCAATGCTACATCCAACACCCCTTTCTGTTGTGTGGATCCAGTCGAACTCTCTTGCTTGCCATTAGCGAAAATAGAAGAACAAGCAATTCCGATAATCAGGAGAACAACCAAAATACGCTTCATACCCACTCCTTTTGCGTTACCGCATCACAATGATAGAATATTTGCCACAGCAAGCTTTTTCGCCACATCGACGGTATCTTGCAGCAACATGCTCAAACTCAGTTTTTTCCCTTTTCCCCGCAGATAGGTAACGATCTCATCGGTAAAAGGCTCCCACCATTGGTCTCCGATGGAATCCGTTCCGCCGAAAGTCCCCAATACCACTCCAATCTGTGCGGCATTGCAATCTACGTCTTGACCACAAGCACCCAGAATACGCATCGTCATATCAAAGTCGCCCTTACCATACATCAGCGCCACGACTTCAGCAGCGGCATTGGGATAGCTATGAATCCAGTTGTATTGATGATATTTTCGTTCACACACATCCCACGCCTGCCGCCAATCGGCATGCCGTTCACACTGTTTACGGGCGAAATCAAGCACTTGGTAGTATTCACTGTCTTCTGGAATACAGGAAATCGCTCCATCCAAAATAGAAACGACATCACCAAGGACATAGGCTAGACTTGTAAGCACAGCATTGAATACCTCGCCCAGTACACCATTGCCATGATGAGAAATCTGCCCATCCTGAAATGCAAGATACGCCGCAAGTTTGGCATTACCGGGAGCGACTTGACCGCAGATCGCACCACGCATCTGCGCACCTATCCATTCCTGGAAGGCATTACGGAACGTGCCGCTCTGAGGAGGATATATCCCGCGTCCCAGATTTTCCAGGGCGATCTGCTCAGCCGACCAACCGCTTGGAACCAGCTTGAGCCATTGATCGGCTATAAGATCCGAAGTGACAATGCCACTGTGCGCCTGACAAGCACGTAAAAATGCAATTTCATACGTAATATCGTCATTATAGGTATTAGGCTGACGTACATATCCCGTCAATTCACCGAATTTTTTGTAAAGTTGAGCGGTGGTATACCCTTCCAGCGCCGTTCCAAAGGCACCGCCAATCAAACGGCCTCGCCAACCAGCCGCTATTCTGTCGGCGAACTCCGAAGAATTCAGCTGTAGTAGCCGGGGCTCGGGAAACTTGACGGACTTCGCATATTGCTCAAACGTATCGTATACCCGGTACTTCCAATACTGGCTTGCTGCGTCTTTGGGACTGGAGAACAACGCCTCGTATATCCTGGCGGTAATACAGTGCAGGGTATCCATATCATTTGCTTTCAACGCTTCAAGACCATGTGCGATATATTGTTCCGCGACGTTCACATCATAGCCCAACTGTTCCCAAGACTGGATCGCCGCAATGACAATGGACTCAGGAGCGCCGGAGCCGGGAACATGGCTCTCCCACATGAGACGCAAGAACGCATCGCTTCGCAGTTCAGCTTCTGTATTGTCAGTCCATGTCTGCTGCGATTCATCCAAAACAACAGGCTCTGCCTGTTCCGTCAACCTGGCAATGTATTCCCATGCTTTCATTCTGAAGGCTCCTTTGATTCCGTCACAGTAATCATCGTTTCTATTTTGATGGCATTCCTTATAAGCTCTTGTTCATCAATAAGCGCAGTCTGACTCCCCTCCTTCGTAATCGAGGCGCCTCCCGCATAGGTCGCATATTTCAGCGCCTGGACGATATCCGCTCCACGGTACAACCAGCAAGCAAGCACGGCGATAAATGCATCAGCGGCGCCAGTCGTATCAACAGCGACAAATGGCGCAGGACTCACATACAGAGAACGCTTATCGTCCTGATAATAACAGCCGTTTCCACCCAAGGTGATGATTACGTGCTTCGCACCCATCGCACGGAACTTCCTGGCCCGTTCCTCCCAAGAGGCGCATTGCGGGGTCATCAGTTTCGCCTCCAGTTCGTTTGGTACGAAATAGTCAATGTCACGGAGCAAGGATGGATCGCAAGTATGCAGGGTCGCGGGCTTGAGAATGGTTTTTATCCGCTTTTCCTGACAGATGGAAATTGCATGAATGACTGTTTGCGCCGAAAGTTCCGTCTGAAGCAAGCAAAACGAAACATTGTCGAAAGCGTCCAAATGAGAGTCTATATCCACATCGCTCAGGTATGCATTGGCTCCAAGGAAAACAGTGACGGCGCTTTCCCCGTTGTCCGGCACATAAATATAGGCACGACCTGTTCCGACAGTTCCGTCGAGAACAACATGCCGCATCTCAACATGACAGTCATGCAACTGGTTGAACAATGTCAGACCGTCAGCGTCTTTGCCTATGCGGGCGAGCAATCGAACGGGAACATTCATTTTTGACACAGCCACAGCCTGGTTCGCGCCTTTGCCTCCAGGCAAATACCTGCAATCCTTGACGATGCTGGTGGTCCCGGGAGTCAGGCTACCGGGGCAATGCAACAAGACGTCCATGTTCACCGAGCCAATGACAAGAATCCTTGGTTGTAACGCTGGATAAGGTTTCGCAACGCTCCCTCCGGATACGCGGACAGGCGCTTGGATACACGCATGCTCGCCATCGACATGTTCCATCCGATAGACCAATTCCTGTGCCGCAGCATTTCCAACAGCCGCTTCCCGCCTCTCATAACCGCTGAGAACGGGAACAAACGTCCAATCAGAAGGCTGCGTGCGCAACGCCACGATGGATAGATCCCGTGGAATTATCAGATTGTAGGTACGAGCTTCAAGAAATACCATCGTCGCAAGCCGTACACTGCTACAGACGACAGCGCTTACATTCTTGAGTATCAGCGGCATCACTGAAAAAGAATCGGAAACAGTATGAACGAATTGTTCTTGGACAAGTATTTCCTGATCAAACAGACATGCGCGGAATCCATCCGCGAACAGGTCGCCGCCTTTTTCTTCCGCATCCACAAGACAGGCCACCGTCCGGTGATGAAACGCAAGAACCCATTTTGTGAGATCATAGCCCAAACTTCTCATATCACACATGAATGCGGGAATCGTTTTATCTGAGATTCCAAAACCTCCAAACGAAACCAAAGGCACTCCTAGCCGGACATATTGGTCGCAAAGCAACCGGGCGTCCTGAGGTGCGTCCTCCCATAGGATACCATCTGGATTTTGTTTGGCGATCGCCAACAAAGCCTTTACCACATCTTCAGTGCTCGTTGGAAGAAAGCGCAGCAATACGGCATATCCATTTGATTTCATGGTACGAACAATACCGTCAAGCATGCGTGCACCGCGGACAAGGTCAGATATCAACACAGCCACAAGGAACGACCGGGTCTCTTGTTTTCTGAGATTTGGATAGGGTATATAATTGTATTCCTTAATTATCTGAAGAATGCGCTCACGCGTTTCCACACTGATTCCGGCATCTTTGCCGTTCATCACCTTGGAAACGGTGGAAGAGGAAAAACCTGCAAGTTTGGCAATTTCTTTGATATTCAACACTAGGCGCTCCCGTGTCCAATGTTCAGAGCCTCACCTGTAGTTTAATTCATTCCACCAGCCTGTCAATAAAAAGAAATAGTTTTCGTAAACATGTTTCATTCAACCAATGTGCTTGGCACGATAAAAAGGAATCCCCGCTACACCATCAACGCAAATCTAAAGCAATTGTAGATTGAGATACCGATAATGACGAACAAAAGCCCCATGAACAGAATGTCCACATGCCGGTCGGTCATCTTGCTCGACAGCTTTCGACCTATCGTGGCCCCGACCACCGCGCAGACCATCATCATGCCAAGAATCCACCAGCCGAACTGCGGTACGGAACCAGTGACGATATTGCTGACCAACGATACAGACTGTGAAAAGAAAATGACATACAGCGAATTGAGCGCGGCCGTTTTCGTTTCCATCGCAAAAAAATACGACAACAACATGATATTGATCGGCCCACCGCCGATGCCGAGGAACGAAGACATGACGCCGAGAAACAGACCGCAGACTACACAGACCACCGGATTCGACAGATTCTTCTGTCGTATCCTGGCTTTGAACAGGATATAGAAGAACACCGCGACGGTCAGAATCACCATGATAATGTTCTGCACCAAGCTGACGCCGGCACTGGAAGAAGCCCGTTGGACCAACAGATCGAAGATGCTTTTGCCGGCCAACCCGCCGAACGCGGCCCCTACCGCGAGGAAAGTTCCACGACGGTCGATCTTGACAGGATCCTTCCTGCTGCGTAGTAACGAAACGATCGTCATCGTCAGTACGGTAGTGCCAGACAGGAAACTGATCTGCGACGAGGTCATGTCACAAATCGCATCCATGACGGGCTTGATGAGGACACCCCCGCCGATTCCGCTGATTGAACCAAGCAAGGTAGCTACAAGAACTGTAATCGCTATGATGAACTGCATACTGAACGCCTTATTTGCAATGATTTTCCCACAACGGCGTCTAGCGAAAACCGTAGGGAAGCTGACGATACATCCGTGAAGGGATGTATCGATACTACCATAGAAACGGCATCGGATTCTAGGCGCACAAACCAATTCGCACGGGAATATCGTTCTTCCCGTCATTGGACATTCACGGATGATACGAGCGGAAATAACGTTTTCCGTCCATCAACGATTCCACTACATGGCTGAACATGTCCGTTTCATACATCAAGTCAAGGATGGTATATCGGGTCCGGATCATTTGCGATACGACCACCCCCCTGAGGAACAGCCCCTTCGTAACATCGATATGGGACGGCTCAGCAGGACACCCTGCCAATGAGAACATCTCCTTCAGCCGTGCGAACGGAATAAGCCGCCCCCTCACCTTCTCGCGCATCGCCTCCCATTCTTGGATGATGAGCGCTCTCCGCGCTTCAAGCGCCTCGCCTTCCAAGAACTTGCCACGGCTCACCTCCAGGATCTGCCGGTACGACGGGCGATCTCCGACCCAAGTCTGAATCTGGACGGCACGCTCGTTCCATGAAACAGGGACCGCCCGTCGGCACTGTGTCGCTATCTGTTGTCCGGAAAAAGAAAAAAGCTCCTCCATCATCGCTGTGGAGATCAACGTCCCGAGGGCGACCTTGAACCCATGGGAAACTGGTATTCCGTCTTTACACAGATGTTCCATCTCCCATACATGGCTTATCAAATGCTCCGCTCCGCTAGCGGGACGTGAATCGTGCATTTTCTGCATCGCAAAACCTGTTTGGACCAGACCTGAGAATACCTCGCCCACCACGCTTTTGTCCCGGGCGGCCAACTCCGACGGCCGAGAAAGAACATCTTTCAATGTCGGTTGAATCATATCCCATATATCGGCCTGTATAGGATGAACTCCCAACGTATCCGCGATAATCCAGTCGGCTCCCGCGGGAACTTTCGCAGCGAGATCGCCATAACCGGCGGCAAGCATCGGCAATGGAGCGTCGCGAAGGATACTCCGTTCCGCGAACACCGCGAATGGCGCGGAACATGGGAGTGTCTGCTTGAAGCCCCCGACGGAAACCGCGGCGCCGAAGGAAGTATACCCGTCCACCGAAGGAGCGGTGGCGACGACGATATATGGTTTTCCGCATTCATATGAAGCCCGCTTGACGATATCGTTGATGGTTCCCGACCCCAAAGCTACAGCCAGCAGGTCATTTCCCTCCAGCAACCGGTGAACCGCCGCGATTGAATGCTCATCGCCATACAACATTGGCTCGGCGGGGAACAAATAAGGTTTAGCCGGCATAGCGTTTTTTCCAGGATTTTCCGAAGCCGCCAGCTCAAACCGTTCCTGGAGGAATGGTCCAGCGACTTGCCAAGTATTGCCGTCGGCGATAATCAATGGACGATACCGCCCACCCCATTCCGATTGAAACAGCCGAGGCACTTTTTCCAAGACATCATCGCCGATATGACAATACTGTGTATCCATTGAACCATCCTCCTGTCTCCGCGCCCTTGCTGCGTGACAAAAACTACAAACAAGGTATGCCGGTCACCGCAATCATTCGTCACCAGTCATCCCAATTCCATAGGCGGCAATGGAAACAGACACCTGGCCATGTTCTGAAGCGAAAAAACTGTTCACGCACCCATATTGATGCGTGAACCAAGCTCAGTGTAATGGAACAATCTATTTTACGAAAGGATTCTCCCCTTGGTATGGCAGAGATTTCGGCTGGTTGTAGGCGATATCCGCAACACCGAGATACGAGAACACGTCGAACAGATATCTGCCTACGGGCTTGAACGCGACGGCTCCATGATGAGGGTACCGTTTCGCGATCAGAACATGGCGGTAGAACCGGGCCATCTCCGGAATGGAGAAAATACCGATGCTGCCGAAACTCTTCGTCGGAACATCAAGCACCTCGCCTTCCGCAACATACGCCTTCAATTCGCCCCTCGCATTCGACTGCAAACGGTACAGGGTAACCTTTCCTGCCTTCAAGTCCCCCTCCATCGTGCCTCTGGTAATATCAGGTTCCGCCAGATCGGGCTCAAGATCCCGTTTCATAATCAACTGATAGCCCATATGGGGATTTTTCAATAGGCTACAGGTGGTGTTGCCGCAATGGAAACCCATGAACGTGTCGTTTGCCTGCACACCGTACTGTTTCTCAATCTCGGCTTTGTAGGTCTGCTCAGGAACGGTGTTGTTGATGTCCAGCAAGGTGACGGGCATGTCGGAGACGCATGTGCCGATGTATTCGCTCAACGCGCCATAGATGTCGACCTCGCAAGCCACAGGGATCCCTTGGGCGGTGAGCCGGCTGTTCACATAGCAAGGCACAAACCCGAATTCCGTCTGGAACGCCGGCCAGCATTTGTTCGCCAAAGCTACGTAGGAACGGCTTCCCTTATGCTCCTCGATCCAATCCAGCAGCGTCAGTTCATATTGGGCGAGACGGGGCAGGACTCCACCGTACTTGTTGTCGCTTCCCGTTTCTTCCGCCATTTCCTTGACCACCGCCGCGATCCTCGAATCTCCCGCATGGCGATTGTATGCGACAAGCAGGTCAAGCTCACTATTCTCCTCGATCTCGACGCCGAGGTCGAACAACGGCTGTATCGGTCCATTGCAAGCGAGAAAATCTGTAGGCCTCGGCCCAAAGGTGATAATCTTGAGATTCTTGATGCCGATAAGAGCCTTGGCGACAGGGACGAATTCCTTGATCATCGCAGCAACTTCAGAAGCTGTTCCAACCGGGTATTCGGGGATATAGGACTTGATGCTTCTCAATCCCAGATTGTAGGAACAATTGAGCATTCCGCAGAAGGCATCCCCTCTTCCATCGTACAGATCCCCATCGCCTTCGGCCGCTGCGACGTACATGATCGGCCCGTCGAACATCTTCGCAATCATCGTCTCGGGAGTTTCGGGACCGAAGTTACCAAGGAACACGACAAGCGCATTGATTCCTTGCGCCGTGATATCCGCAACGGCTTTCGTCGCATCGTGTTCATTCTCAACAGTCACAGGACACTCATACAAATCCGCGCCATATTCATGCGCCACCGCCGAACGTCTCCGTTCTGACAACGTAATAGGAAAACAACTTCTGCTGACTGAAATCAGTCCTAGCTTTACTTCCGGAGTATTCTTCATGAACTCCCTCCCTCATCTGATGAAACCGGCATGACCGGCTTTGTCCTTGGAACGACAAGCCACTCCATATGGATGCGACACCTTTTTCACTTTCGTGTACGTACACGAAAGGTATAGCACCATAGTTCCACGCAAACAAACACCTGTCAAGTTCTTTTATTTATTACAGAGATGATTTTAGGTAAAAACCAGTCCATAGCTTCTGACACTCGTTCGCGGGAGAATGGAAAAGCCGAAAAAACAAAAGAACACGAATGTCCCCGATACGACGAATTGATCCACTAGTTTGAGATGAATCCACACATCCGCCGTTGAACCGCCATGCGAATTTCTATTTGCGGAACAGTTCAGAAGTATATGCCGCAAAAGAAAAATGGCAAAGCAACCAGCCCTTATGGATGAAGCGATGGCGACTACAGTGGCTTTTCGTCCCGCAATACATGGAAAGCCTACGCGGACAATGCGATGACGGCTCTCTTATCCAATAGCACCTGCCCGCCGCACCCCTTGCGGGCGATGCGATGACAGCTATTTTCGGGACGGTTGCGCCTCCAGCCAGGCGTCAAGCGCCTCAAAGACCTGAGCGAGGTCGCGGAACTTCAAGACCGCGGATCGATCCTGATCGGTCGGCTGGGCGTTGACAATGACGATACGCCCCCCGCCTTGTACAGTCAGTCGGGGTAGCGAAGCCGCGGGCCGGACGGTCAGACTGGAGCCTAGGACCAGACAAAGATCAGCATGGCTGAAATCCTCCCAAGCCCGGTTGAGCAGGCTTCCGTTGAGATTCTCGCCATAAAACACAATATCGGGCTTGATCACCCCGCCGCATTGGTCGCAGACTGGAAGCTCACCTGCGAGAACCAGCGGAGCGATCTGGGCATAGGTATAATGCTTTCCACATTCTGTGCAGTAATGGTGGGCCGGACTGCCATGGATCTCGTATACGGCCTTGCTGCCAGCCCGTTGGTGCAGCATATCGATGTTCTGGGTATACACACCATTGGTGAAGGCTTTCCATTCCAGCTTCGCAATGACCGTATGCACAATATTCGGTTCATAGTCCTCCAACCGATACCACACATCCTTAGCCCATTGGTAAAAAATATCAGGCCGATCGTGGAAGAAATCGAGCGAGATAATGTCCTCGACATCCATCCCATGCCAAGGATCGGTATACACGCCATGAGCGCCCCTGAAATCGGGAATCCCCGACAAGGTGGATACACCGGCACCGGTGAAAACCCTGAGCCTGCGAGAACCATTAATCAATTTTGTCAATTCATCGAACCTGGGCTTGAAATTTTCCATTGTCTCCGCGTACTCACTCATTCCTGCACACTCCTTTTTCCCACAAGCCATCATTTGTCCGACGCATACATCCAATCGTATGATGACACATCGTCACACGATGGTGTAGGCTCCATCGGCTACCCAGTTCGCGCCGTAGACGAACGAAGCATCATCGCTGGCGAGCATCAGCACGATCTTGGCGATCTCATCGCTCCTGCCGAATCTGCCGAGCGGCTGCTTCTCAAGAAAGGACTTCATACCGGCATCTTCGTTCCCAGTACCGCGCGCCCCGACTCGCAGCCCCGGTGTCAGGACCGTACCAGGAGCTACAGCGTTCACCCGAATTCCATATGGGAGCAACGCAACGGCAGCAGAGCGGGTGAAAGATGAAATCGCGCCTTTGCTGGCATGGTATGCGCAATAGCCTTCCGAACCGACAATCGCGAACGAACTGCTGAAATTGACAATCGCCCCGCCCTTCTTCTGCCCGATCATAATCCTGGCGACATCACGTGTCAGCAGGAACGTCCCGCCCATATTGATATCCATCACCTCACGGAATTCCTCCCAGGAGGTCTCCAACAGCGGTTTGTTCAACTGCCACGCCGCGTCGTTCACCAGGATATCGACAGTCCCGTACTGTTCCAATATTACGGACAGCGCCTGCTGGACCATATGCTCGTTCTGGACATCGCAAGGCAAGAACAGCGCATCGCCCCCTTGCCCAGTGATACGGCGCAACGCGGCCCTTCCAAACTGTTCGTCGATATCAAGGATCGCGACCTTCGCACCCTCATGGATGAACAATTCAGCGACTGCATTGCCGATTCCTTGGGCCCCGCCGCTGACTACCGCGACTTTATTCTCCAACTTCATACAACGACTCCTTGCCACACCAGCGCCAGAACCTCTTGCGCATGGATAAAAAAATCTTCATTTCCGAAATTACCCGACTTCAACGCCAGATAATGTCTCTCCTCCGCATCCATAATCCAACTGACGCCAGGGTTAATTTCATCAAGAACCGTACTAGGCGACAGACGCAACGCCTGGACGACGGCGCTGCTGGTCTCTCCCCCGGCAATGATAAAAGTCCCGACACCACGCATATCCAACGCAACGGCGAGCAAGGCGAAAAACTTTTCAACAGCCTCGGCGACCGATGCCTTTCCATGGATATCCGTCACTATGCCCCGTGCCTCCGCGTCACATGTGGAATATACAAGAGGATACGCACCCTGCGTCTGATGCCGGCATACCCAGTCGGCGATTTCCGTAACGTATGTCCCCAAGTCATCCATCAACCGAAATACATCCACAGCGACAGACTGGGCTTTCGGCAGATATGTCCTGACCTGCATGTTCGTCGCGACGGAACAGGAACCAGAAAGAATCACTCCATCGGGAAGCTTCCGCGGGAGAGAAACCGGGGCTGCCCCATCATCGGACGAAGGAACGGAGGACGGATATCTACGGGCCAAGGCCCCGCCCAACCCAGAACCACCGGTCAGCAGCGGCAGGGACTCGCAAGCTTGGGCGAGTACGTCAAGGTCGGCGTCTTCTATCACATCAGGAATCACATAGGCCACGCCATCAGACAACGCTCCGGCGATAAACGCCTCAACAGCGGAAGGACCTGCCCGCACCACCGACAAGGGAAGATTCCGACACACCCCGGAAGTCTGGGTGGACAAGATACGCTCTATGCGGGATTCCCACATCGGATTGACGGGATGAAAGCGCATCGGGGATTCCGACAGCAACAAATCCTTGACGAACAGATAGCCATTGTATACAGTCCTGCCGTTGACAGGAAGCGCGGGGCAGACAAGCGTCGTCGGACACGCCAAGGCTTGACGCAGGGCATCACAGACCTGCCCGATATTCCCTTGCGGCGTACAGTCGAAGGTGGAGCAATACTTATAATAATAGACTGTACAACCGGCATTTCGGAGCAACGTCAAAGCGGACAGGGCGAGAGACACCGCTTCATCGACGGGACAACTACGGATTTTCAGGCAAACGACCACGGCGTCCCCCTGCAAATCGCCTATGGGACGGCCTGCATCAAAACACAAGAAGGTTTTCAGTCCCTCTTTCGCCAAAAAACCGGCGATATCGACCGCTCCGGTGAAATCGTCGGCGATCACCCCAAGTCTCATCGATCACTCCCCCTGCAAAAAGTTCTTCAATGCCTCCAAGCGACCGTTGGCATCGTCCATTCCCAGTTGATACAGCGTTTCCAACTTGTTCCGGTCCTTCTCCAGCCGTCCGACTTGCAGGCTTTGGCTCGGACGGATAATGAAGGCGGCGCCCTCCGCCTCCAGTCGGTCAAGCAGGCTCAATTCCTGATTATACACCAGGTGCCGTCTCGCCATCGCATCAACCAGCCCTTTGTAACGCCGACCATAGAGCAATTGTAGCACACCCATGGTCGATGATGGACTTTTTTGATAGCCTTTCGGTTGCGTCAATACCACGACGACCTTGCGGTACCCGTCCCGCATCGCCTTTTCCACAGGTATCGGCGCGCTGACGCCACCGTCCATCAGCACCCTTCCGTCAACCTTGACCGGCCGAGCGAGCAATGGCAAAGAACTCGACGCCTGAAGATGCAGAAAGCCGTTTCTGCCGGAGATGTCATGCTCTTCAAAGAACACAGGCTCACCCGTCAGGCAATCCGTCGTACCGACCATGGCCTTCCCCCGATATTTGGAAAACGCCGCATGGTCAAAGGGCGCCAGCTGGTTCGGGATGATGTCGAACAGCATGTCCATTCCAAAAATCGAACCATGGAGGAACCAGTTGCGCCAACTGAGATAACGCTTATCGTTAATATAGCCGATGTTCACATGACGGTTGCGGCCATGCTGTCCGGATATGTACGAAACCATGTTGCAGGCCCCCGCGGAAACTCCGACGCAATACGGGAACTCAATCCGTTGTTCCAGAAACACATCGAGAACACCGGCAGTATATAGTCCGCGCATCCCGCCGCCTTCAAGTACCAATGCGGCAGTTCCCTTCATACAAAGCCCCCCGGACATTCCCTCATGTTTCTTTCACCACGCACACACGACGTCAAGACGGTCAATCCAACCAACGGACGAATGGCGACCCTCATATCAGCAGAGAAACCAAGTCAAGCAAGCACTTCCACACCGGTATAGGTGTTGCCCGCCAAAGCCTCCAATGACACTAGAACGAAATCCCCGGGGCGGCAATCGGAACATGGCGCAAAAGCAACCATCTCCCCATGCTCAGTCCGTCCAAGCAGACGTCCGGCATCATTCCTGCTGATCTGAGCAACGAGTACTTTCACTGTCCCGGTAGCTCGAGGGTTTTTCTCTTCGGACATGATTTCATGCTCCAGCTCAATCAGCCGTTGCAATCGGGCAATCTTGACCTCATCCGAAAGCTGACCTTCCATCGTCACGGCCTTCGTTCCTTCCCGTGGGTTCCAATAGTACATGAACGCTTCGATGAAACGTACCTTCCGCATCATGTCCAGCGTCTCTTCGTATTCTTCTTCAGTCTCACCAGGGAAACCGACCATGACGTCGGCGGCGAATGTGACGCCGGGCACCCTTCTTCGGATTGAATCGATCAGTTCCAGAAAACGTTCGCGGGTATACCGGCGGTTCATCAGTCCCAGTATCCGGCTGCTTCCACTTTGCAACGGGATATGCAGATGCTTCGCGACCCGCTTCTCAGTAGCGATGACTTCAATCAGTTCATCGGAAAAATCCTTGGGATGAGGGCTTTCAAAGCGCACCCACTGGATGTTGTCCAGCTCACGGCATACCAACCGAAGCAACTGCGGAAAACGGATGACCGCGCCCTCCATCCCGTAGGCATAGCTGTTGACGTTCTGCCCCAGCAGCGTGATTTCCTTGACACCCGCCGAATCCAGTCTGCGGACTTCCTCCAGGATATCTCCTACCGGGCGGGATACCTCCCGCCCCCTCACGTATGGGACGATACAGTAGGAACAGAAATTATTGCATCCGTTCATGATGGGCACATACGAAGAAAAGTCGCCGTCCTTATAGTAGGAACTGGTGAATTGATACGTTTCGCTCGCTTCCAGATGAGCGGTACGCCCTCCGGTCAGCAGATCCACGATTTTCTGCTTGTCGTTTGTACCGACGACATAGTCTACCGCAGGAGCGTCTTTCTTCAATTCATCTTGCAGGCGTTCGGCCATGCAGCCGGTCACGATCAATGTCTGGGGGTGCTGTTGCTTGATATACTGGAACAAGCCCAACCGCCCCCAGATCCTGTTCTCCGCCGTCTTTCTGACGGAACAGGTGTTGAGTATCGCGCAGTCGGCGTCTTCGGCGCTTGCCGCGGGTTTCAACCCGACCCCTTGCAGCTGAACTTCAAGTGCGTTCGACTCCGCAGTGTTCATCTGGCACCCGTAGGTCTCGATCCAGTAAGTCCTTGGTTCAAGGCAGATATTGTTGGACATCTATACCCGCTCCCCGGCCTGCCTACGCGCGGCAAGCATCGTATTGCCCATGAGCATCATGATTGTCATCGGGCCTACTCCGCCCGGCACAGGACTGATCGCCCGGCATTTCTGGCTTACGGCATCAAAATCGACGTCTCCGACAAGCCGCCATCCCTTTTTCTTCGTAGCGTCCTCGACACGGTTCGTCCCCACATCTACTACGACGGCCCCGTCCTTCACCATGTCGGCGGTGACGGTATGGGGATGCCCTGCGGCTGCTATGATGATGTCGGCCCTTCGCACATGGCCGGCGAGATCCTTCGTATGGGTATTGCACACAGTCACCGTAGCGTCCCTGCCCCGCTGCATCAGCAACGCGGCCATCGGCTTGCCTACGATATTGCTCCGGCCGACAATGCACACGTCCTTTCCATCGGTCTCGATGCCGTAGTAGTCCAGCATCGCCAGCACGCCCTTCGGCGTACAGCTGATGAAACAATCCTTGCCGATCAAAAGCCTGCCGACATTCTGCGGATGAAACCCGTCCACGTCTTTCGCGGGATCGATGGCCTCGATGACCTGCTCCTCGTCCAACCCCTTGGGAAGCGGCAACTGGACCAATATGCCATGTACGGTCGGCTCTTCGTTGAGCTGGCGGACGACCTCCATCAGCTCCCGCTGCGTGGTGGACGCAGGAAGCACGAAGTCCCGATGTCCATACCCAAGCTCATCACAAGCTTGTTTCTTGGCGGACACATATGTCTGGCTCGCGGGATCCTCCCCCACCAGAACTACGGCCAAAGTAGGCGCGTATCCATACGTACTCACGAATTCCTTGCATTCCAACGCAAGCTTCTCCCGAATCGACTGCGAAACTTCCTTACCCGACATCAACAACATGGTCGTTCTCCTTGACCTCTCATGTATACCCCAAAAACAGGCAGGACGGCAATTGCCCCCGCACGAGGTTTATCCCGTTGTCACCGTTCGTCTCCAGCACCATGGTTCTGGGCTTGATCGGTGTTCATTCTAGGCTCAACCGGTGTTCGCTCGGTGTTTGCGCAGTGTTCGCTCTAAGTTCAACCGGTGTTCACTTAGTGATCTTGGTGTTCACGCCGCTACCAGTTCCGGTGTCGTTCTCGGGTCGTTCGGAGAAGCCCGCGAGGAGCTTCCCAAACATGGTTTTGAATCACCAGCCGACTTTTACGCATATACAGGGCGTCACACCTTTGAGGAGGCCACAAAATGGCGTTACAGTCAAAATCAAAACTGCTGAGGAAGGGTCATCATGTATACCGTGTCACCCGGAGGAACGGCCTGAAACCTGGGATATTTCTTGAAGCCGCCGGCGCCAACTTGTAGATTGAACTGTTGGTCCTGAACCTAAAAAAGGAGGGAACCGTCGTCTGGAATTACTCCATCATGCCGTCACATTATCGTCTGCTGGTATACGCTCCGGACTGGCAGGTTCTCGCGAAAGCGATACAACGGGTGAACACCGGCTTTTCGCAAGTCTACCCACAATTCCTCGTCAATGGCAGGTTGTTCGAAATACGAACCGATAACGACGCAGTTCACGCTTCTGAATTTGATGGCGTATGTTTTCAGGAACCCTCGAAAACTCTGCTACTGGAAAAATTATTGGGAATCCGGTGCTTGGGAATGTTCACATAAACAGCCGACGCTTGTTGACCCGCAGGGACTAGAGCGATGCGGGGGAATCACCATCCAACAAATTATGGAGATCGTTGATAGGACGATTGACCATGACGGCCAACACCTGGAGTTGCTTGCAAAGGTCCGTCAAGAATATCCTGTACTTGTGGACGTATTTAAAACCGTCGAAATATGACTCCCCCGCAATACATCATCCACAAAATCATCCTATAAGATCATTCCGAACTTTTTCTTTGCCCTCTTCGCATGAAAAACATATATTTGAATTTGGCAACAGGTTTTCATTGTATCTGTATTCCGTTATGATTACCGTAACTATGGCACCTGAACCATGTTATAGGTTTAGGTGATGATTTCGCCAGACTTTCTCCTGTACGGAGAACTCGTTATACAAAACGATGAGGTAGCCATGAAGAAGACTTTCATGCTGGTCGCCGCGATACTGACGCTCGTTCCTACGCTGATGTTCGCCGCGACAGATCAACGGCAGACCCAATACGACTTGGGAAGCCAGATGTTCACGTTCAAAGCAGGTCCCACTATCCCGCTTTTCACATATACCTGGGGGGGAACTGGCGCTGACACCTTCCGCCCCGGCATCGGTGGCGGCGGTGGCACGCACCTGAAGGTCGGCGGATACGGTTCCATCAGCTACCAGGCGTTCGTAAGTCCCTATGTCGCCCTTGGCGGTGAGATCGGGTATTCCTTCGCCTATTCCATGAGCGACAGCCTGTATACGCTGGTCCCCATTCAGGCGAAGGTAACGTTCATGCCGGTGCAGGGGACCATCGACCTCCCGATTTCCCTCGGAATCGGCGGTGCCTACAACCGTTATGTAGACAAGACGCAGGGATACGACGGAAGCCTGTTCAGCATGTTCGCTTCCATCGAAATCGGCCTCAACTGGTATTTCACTGAAAACTGGGGCGTAGGCGTCAACTGCGGATACTGGGTGGTTCCTGAATACTATTCGAAAAAAGCAAACGCCGTAGGCAGCTTCCTACCCGTGACGCTTTCCATCAATTATAGGCATTAAGAGGAGATGGCATTATGAAAAAGACAACAAAACTACTGGCCATTTTCTGTTTGGCGCTTATGATCGCCGCCGGGTTCATCTCCTGCAACATGGATGCCGACATGGGGATTTTCGAGGCTATCGGCAATTCCGAACCAACTCTGGATACAACGAACCAAAGCATTCTCGGCTTCTCCGGCAACTATGTCTTCATCAAGGCTCAGGATGGCATCTATAAATACGGTTCATCAAACTCCGACGTAACGAAGCTCGGCCTTTCATTGATGACAAACGGTTTTGCGACGTCAATTGGAAACGCCAAGGACGCTACGGAATTCATCTACCAGGATAGTTCCGGTGACTTCAAGAAATACACGATCGCCACAGATTCGTCCACCGCATTCGCTCTGCCCAATGTCAAGGCGATGAACAACAACTATGTGCTTTCCGGAGATGTAGACAGCTATACAGCAACCAAGCTTTCAGACAGTAGCACAGTACCGCTGGCAAATTTCGGTGCAGCCGGTATCATGTTCGGCTTTGTGGACAATATATTCAACACCATGGTCAAATCGTACAAGAACGCGAACAGAGTCAACGTCTATGATTTCACCTACTACTGGAATGGTTCACAATTGACAATCGATACGAGTTCCGGTTGGGCGAACACCTACGAAGTCAATGTGAATCTTTCAGAAGCTCAGTATGGTCAAACGACGAGAACCCGTTTCTTGAGAATCCAGGCGTTTCAGCCGGCAACTGCCGCCGGACCGGGTGTCGCCATCGCGAAAATCGCCAACGATAGCTATACCAGCCTGGTCTTTATCCAAGAATCCGTCGGTGGCCCGTTGAAATATGTCGGGCAGTCAAACTTCTACCTCAACTACTATTCTTCGTACGCCGTCCCTAGCGCCAGGGTGGAAATCGCAGGAAAACAGTACATGTTGGTTCCCTATTCATCGGGGTTGAGATTGGTTGACTTGACTAGCGAGGCTACGATCAAGGCATCCACGGTTGACAGCACAGCCTCAAACTACGCCTACCCGTCATCCAACACGACTTCTTTCGCCCGTGGCCTCACGTACAGCAACGTGGTGGACATCAAGCCGATTCCGAATCAGGACTCCACTGTGGCAAAGAACAAGTATCTTGTATCAACGGTCAACAGCGGCGTCTATACGATTACCCTTCCCTCAGAAGTCGGCAGTCCGAGTGACGACGCCAAGAATGGTTCGCGCGCCATTGGCTATCAACCGATTCCCTGATTCATTCACTCATCAAGTATTCCGACCGGAGACGCACGCAAGGCTCTCCGGTTTTTTTGTTTTTCCAGTCGGACATTTGTCTCCAATGCCACAAACGACAGTCCGGCGTTTCCTGTAGATACTACATGTCCATGAACAGTTGTCCGTTGTTTCCAAGGCGATCATGTACGATAATGCATCATCAAGATGAATGGTCACTGCGCGACGATGTGGCAGAACATAAAAAATGGTCCAGGTTTTCACTCCGGACCGTTTTTCCATGCGGGCGATATGCTGCGCTATTCATCCCCCCGGACATCGTGGAGGATTTTCCTGACTTCGGGATCGGTATACTGCTCGTCAATCTCTTCGCTGGACAAACCAACGAACTCATGGCACATGTAATGTATCCAGACCTCATCGTCAGGACTATTGAGGACATGCTTGCGGCAATAGTAGTCAGGCTGAATCGGCAACGGCGCGGAATCCTTGTACAAGGGAACCTTGTAGTCATATACGGCGATCTTGATGTCCTCGCGGGGAATTCCCTTGCGAAGGACGATGTCGCACAACTCATTGACCGTCTTGCCGGTATCGAAGATATCATCGACAATCAGAATCTTGTCGCCAGCACGGAGATGTTCAGGCGAATACGTCCAGCCATCGACCATCACCCGAGTCTGGCAACGGATGTCCGAATAGGAACGAGCCACGACGGCCGCATAGAAGACTGGCCGCCCCATCTCCTTTTTCCGCACCATCTTGTAGTATTCGCTGAATACATTGGCCATATATGCGCCACCGCGCAGGGAGGCATAGATGATATCGGGAACGAATCCGTCTTGAACATACATGGTATGCGCCAATTTCAGCGCACTGTCGCGAATCGTATCGGAACTGATGAACTCTTTCTTCATAGGGGCGATCTTCTCCTTACGTCTAGATACTATAACGATCAGTCTACTCCGCGACGGTCAGGATTTCAACACCATCTTTCGTAATCGCAACCGTATGCTCAAAATGGGCGGAAGGCTTTCCGTCGGCGGTGACGACCGTCCAGCCATCGTCCAGATCGCGGATATTCTTCGTCCCGAGATTGATCATCGGCTCGATGGCGATCACCATACCGGGCCTTAGCCTTGGATTCGAAGAAAATGGGTTCACATAGTTTGGTATTTCCGGCTCTTCATGGACGGCCAGGCCGACACCATGGCCGCAATAGTCGCGCACGACGCCAAAGCCGTTACGGTCGGCATGCTTGAACACCGCGGCCCCGATGTCATGTACCCTGGCGCCGGACTTTCCCGCGGCTTCGATTCCAAGGTAGAGGCATTCACGAGTCACCTTGCAAAGTTTCTCGCATTCAGGAGTAGTAGCCCCGCCAATGATATAGGTCCGGGCGCTGTCACTGAAATATCCGTCCAAATTGATACCGAGGTCGATTCCCACGATATCCCCGGCGTTTACGACGCGATGCCGACTAGGAATGCCATGGATGATCTCCTCGTTGACGGATATGCAGGCGGATGCGGGAAAACCCATATAGTTGAGGAACGCAGGAACGCCCTTGTGCTTGACGATGAAATCATGACAGTGCCTGTCGATGTCCCTCGTCGTCATGCCGGGCTCAAGCCATCCGTCCAAAGAATCCAAGAGCCGCGCCAGCAAATGGCAGGACTCGCGAATACGGTCTATCTGTTCCGGAGTCTTCAATTGAATCATTGTACATCTCCCCCACGCTGCAAAGACTTCTGCATCGAATCAAGAATACCGTTGATAAATTTGTAATTGACTTCGCTGCTGAAGTCCTGAGATAGCTTTACCGCCTCGTCTATGACGATATGGGGATGGATGTCCTTCGAATACAACAGCGAAAAAACGCTCAACCGCAGGATATTCCGATCAACGACATCAATCCTCTCAATGGGACGATTAGTTGAAAACCTAGCGATCATCGCATCGATCTCCGGCAAATGCTCAATAGTGCCACAAACGATGTATTTCGCAAAGATTACCACCTCCTGTTCCAAGGCGGATTGCTCCTCCTCGGTCAAGGCGGGAAATACTTCCGGCACGGGAACCGTGCCAAGCTCATTATTAAAATCCATCGCATACAACGTCTGCAATGCGATTTCTCGCGCTCTATGTCTCGATCTCATCTCTCGACTCCCCAACAAACAACATTAAAACGTACCGACGAAAAGGAGCACAATGTTCATACCGCCGGCACCATCTGCGAAAAGAGACCCGCATGAACGACATGCGGGCCTCGGACGAAAATTACACGAACATCCTCAGGAAAGACATGCCACAGCTATTTGTACAGGATTCTAATCGTAGCCTGCTTGCGCAAATCAGACAAAATATCATTGATGGCGTTATTGATATCCGTCTGCTGGTTCTGATATATCAGCCCTTCCGTAATGTACTGGCGAACCGTCACGGTCGTCTCTGGATTGATGGTGTCATCAATTCCAAGGACCTTGAAGTCGTTATGGGCGTAGACCTTGAGGATATGATAGCCGGTGTTGGATTCGATGACCGGCGAAATCTTACCGACCTCAGTATCAAAGGCGGCATTGAAGAAGCTGTCGCCCAACGCCTGCTTCGATGTAGTGTCGTCCATGGTCAGCCAACCGATCGCACCACCGATATTCTTGCTGGCGTTGTCCTGCGAATAGTCCTGGACGGCCTTCTCGAACGTCGTGGTACCGTAATTGATATATCTGGCGACCTGCTCCATCAACGCCTTGTTTTCAGCGTTCTTGGCATCCGCCCCATCGCCAGTGGCGTATGGGATATAAATATGGCTCAGCTTGACATTTTCAGGATTGACGAACTGCGCCTTGTTCTGACGATAGAAAGAATTGATTTCGGACTCCGAAGGCTGGCGGACATCGGTCAGCACATTGGGACGAATCTTCGAAATATAGGCGCTGACCAGCAACTGCTCGCTGATAGCCTTCTTCAAATCATCCATGCTCCCGTAATAAGTAGTGACGAAATCATTGAATTCAGCGTCGGTCAAGGTACTGCCAATCTGTTTCTGCTCGATCTGGGACCTCCAGGAGGCCATGTACTGGCTGATCTGGGCGTCGGTGATCACCACGCCGTCCCGACTGGCGCCTTGACGCCACAACTCGTTGTTGATCAGCACATTGAGAATCGTCAGCGGATCGACGGAAGAAACATCGCCGCCCTGCGCCTGGACAAGCGCCTTCTGCTGGTTGACCATCTGGTTGAGCTCTTCAGTGGTGATGACTGTATTTTTTGTCAGGTTGACTGTAGCGGCCGGCGAACTGATGACAGCGGAAAAAGCGACACTGCCGACGCACAACAATGCAAGCAAGACGACGACACTACGGGAAAGTAACTTCTTCATGTAAAAACTCCTTGGTCAGGAAATATGCAGCCGCTTTCCAACGGCCTGGGCATAGTCCTTTTTCTTGAGTATATCGGAAGTCTTCAGGTACATGCCTTCAGACTCCATCGTACGCATCAAGCTATGCAATGTCTTACCGGAACGGACGCCTCCGCCCGTGATAAACGCCATGCAACGCTTGCCCGAGATAGTTCCAGCCTGCTTGAGAAACTTGGATACCATCTCAGGGACCCTTCCACCCCAAAGAGAAACATTCTCGCTTCCAACGACGATATAGTCGTAGAATGAAATGATCTTGCCCCCCTCCAACCGCATATCAAAGACATCTACAGTGTGTCCCTGAGATTCAATTCCTTTGGCAAGAGCGCTAGCGATTTCCTTCAGCTTCGGACTGGAGGACCCTTTTCCGCAGTACAGTACGCAGACTCTCATCGGCAACCCCTACTTACAAAGTCCGACCGCAGAGCGAAGGTGCGGTCGGAACCTACGTGCATATTCGGCGTACGGGAGACGACTAGGCGTTGTTGGAACTCCACCAGTTCTCAACCTGCTGCACCTGCTCGGTCTGTACAGAATCAAGCAGGGTGTCCTGGGAAGGGCTCTTATTGACAAGGGCCACGACAAGGGCCAGGACCATGAAAGCAGCTCCTAGGATCGCAGTCGCCCTAGTGACGACACTACTGGCGCGAGAACCAAACGTAGATTCGCTACCACCACCGAAGATACCGCCGAGACCTGAACTTTCTTCATCCTGAATGGCTACGATGAAAATCAGCAACAGGCTCACGATCACAAACAATACCAACAAGATAATACTCAACACACCCATTTGTCTACTCCAGATACTTACTTGTCAAAAGTCACGATGGGGACGAACTGCTCAAGCGAAAGAGAAGCGCCGCCTACCAACGCGCCGTCAATATGTTCCTTGGACATCAAGGCCTTCACATTGCCGGGTTTCACTGAACCACCATACTGTATAATCAGCTCTTCTGCAACACCTTTGCCATAGAGTTTTTCAATCAAACCACGAATAAAAGCATGCGCGGAGTCAGCATCCTCGGGGGTCGCGGTCATGCCAGTACCAATCGCCCAGACTGGTTCATAGGCGATCGTGACATGAGCCATGTCGGCTTCGCTGACATTCTTCAGCCCGTCGGTAATCTGGCGGGACAGGACTTCTTCCAGCTTGCCGCCCTGACGTTCCTCAAGGGTCTCGCCAACACAAAGCACGACATCCATCCCCTGCTCCATCGCCAGACGAAGCTTGGCGTTGATGAAGGCGTCCGTCTCGCCATAATAGGCGCGGCGTTCGCTATGCCCTAGAATCACCGTGGTCACGCCAAGATCCTTCAACATCTCGGCGGAAACCTCGCCAGTATAGGCGCCGCTGAGGTGGTCGCTCATATTCTGGGCGGCGACAATGACGCTACTGCCTTTCACAGCCTCCACGACGGCGGGAATCGTGACAAACGGCGGAGCGATCATCACCTTCGCATTGCAGCCCTTGACAGCCTCCGCCAATGAAGCGGCAAAAGCCGCGCCGGCGGAAGGTGTCATGTTCATTTTCCAGTTGCCTGCGATATACGTTCTTCTCATGTTATTTCTCCAATGCCTTGATTCCAGGAAGTTCCTTGCCCTCGAGGAACTCAAGGGAAGCACCACCGCCAGTGGATACATGGCTGATCTTGTCGGCCAGATTGAACTTATTGATGGCGGCGACACTGTCTCCGCCTCCAACGACGGTAGTCCCGCCGCATACGGCCATCGCCTTCGCAACAGCCTGGGTACCGGCGGCGAACGCGTCGAACTCAAATACGCCCATCGGTCCGTTCCATACGACGCTCTTCGCGGTAGCAAGCACCTTGACGATCATGTCAACGGTCTTTGGCCCGATATCCATACCGATAAGGTCCGCGGGGATATCCACGCTGTCGATGGCAACGGGAGTCGCGGTCTCACTAAATTCCGCGGCGCAGACATGGTCGACGGGAAGTATCACCTTGACACCCTTCTCGTCGGCTTTCTTCAGGAAGGAAGCCGCGACATCGAGATAGTCATTCTCAAGCAGGCTCTTACCGATTTCATGTCCCTGCACCTTGAGGAAGGTATAGGCCATGCCACCGCCGATGACAATCGTATCGCAGGTCTTTACAAGAGACTCAAGGACGCTGATCTTGGAAGAAACCTTGGAACCACCGATAATGGCGACAAAAGGCTTTTCAGGATTTTCAAGAAGCGGAGCCATGAACTTGACTTCCTTTTCGATCAGGAAACCTGCGTAAGCCGGCAGATAGCGGGCGACACCTTCGGTGGAAGCATGGGCGCGGTGGGCGGTACCGAATGCATCATTTACATAGAGATCACCGTAAGAAGCAAGCTCCTTCGCAAAAGCGGGATCATTCGCCTCCTCTTCCTTGTAGAAGCGGACATTCTCCAGAAGCAGCACTTCACCGGGCTTGAGGGCCTTGACGTCCGCATCCACTTCCGGCCCGATTACGTCAGAAGCCAGCTTGACCGGCTTGCCGAGCAGTTTGCTGAACTCAGCGGCGATCGGCTTCATGCTGAAATCGGGATTCTTCTGCCCTTTGGGACGACCGAAATGAGACATCACCACGAGGCTTGCACCTTGAGCCAAAACATATTCGATAGTCGGCAGGGCAGCCTTGATTCTGGTAGCATCGGTCACGACGCCGTTCTTCAACGGCACATTGAAATCAACGCGGATAAGAACTCTTTTGCCTTTGAGATCTGCATCCTTGACTGTGTTAAGCTGCATGATTACCCCTCCTTGGGGAAAAAAAAGCCTGCCGGAAACGGCAGGCCCGTGATTTCCGAGCTTGAAGCCGGATTTCAGTCCAGAAGCGGCCCTTTGATTAGCCGTTGACCTTCTTCATATGGGCGATGAGGTCGAGAACCTTGTTGGAATAGCCGATCTCATTGTCATACCAAGCCACGACCTTCACGAAGGTGTCGGTCAGAGCGATGCCGGCCTTGGCGTCGAAGATGGAGGTTCTGGTATCACCGAGGAAATCGGAGGATACAACCGCGTCTTCAGTATAGCCGAGGATCCCCTTGAGTTCGCCTTCGGAAGCTTCCTTCATCGCTGCGCAAATTTCGTCATACTTCGCGGGCTTCGCAAGATTGACGGTCAGGTCGACAACGGAGACGTCGAGGGTGGGAACTCTCATGGACATGCCGGTGAGCTTGCCGTTGAGAGAAGGAATGACCTTGCCGACAGCCTTGGCGGCACCAGTGGAGGAAGGAATGATATTGCCGGAAGCGGCTCTGCCACCTCTCCAGTCCTTCATGGAAGGACCATCGACGGTCTTCTGGGTGGCGGTGGTGGAGTGAACGGTGGTCATCAGGCCGTCAACGATGCCAAACTTGTCGTTCAAAACCTTGGCGACAGGAGCGAGGCAGTTTGTGGTGCAAGAAGCGTTGGAGACGAACTGAGTACCCTTGACGTAGGTATTCTCATTGACGCCACAGACAAACATCGGAGTGTCGTCCTTGGAAGGAGCGGACATAACGACATACTTGGCGCCGGCATTGATATGTGCCTGGGCCTTCTCCTTGGAGAGGAACAAACCGGTGGACTCGACGACGTATTCAGCGCCGACAGCGTCCCAAGCGAGTTCATTGGGGTCCTTGCAGGCAGTTACGCGAATTTTCTTGCCATTGACGATGAGAAGGGACTTCTCCATGTCAACGTCAATCGTCCCATCGAACTGACCATGCATCGTGTCATACTTGAGCATATACGCCAGGTAGTCAACCGGGCAAAGGTCGTTGATGCCTACGATTTCAAATTCCGGGCGTGCCATCGCAGCGCGGAACACAAAGCGACCGATTCTTCCAAAACCGTTAATACCAATTTTCATGGAATATTTCCTCCGTACCTTATTTGGTAGTATGTATCGATAACAATATAACGAAATGCAGGAAAAGGGTCAACGAAACAGCATAAAAGACCAGTCAATTCTCCATTTCTTTCTTGATGATGCGCACACGGTTAATTTTGTGCCCCTCGATGTCCTCGACGATGAACACCGCTTCTTCGTCCTCTACCTGTTCCCGAACGGCGGGAATACGGCCGAACAGCTCAAACACGTAGCCGCCCAAAGTCTCAAAATCATCTTCAGGAAGATGCAAACCGACGGAAGCGTTGATCTCGTCAATCGGCGTACGGGCCTCACAAAGGAACTCCCCGTCCTTCAGCTCACTGATATCGTCCGTCTCGTCTTCATCGAATTCGTCTTGAATCTCTCCGACGATCACTTCAAGAATATCCTCCATACAGACGATACCGGACACTCCGCCATACTCGTCGATCGCTACGGCGATATGCACCTTCCTGAGCTTGAACTCCCGCAGCAGGTCGTCGAGGCGCTTGCTTTCAGGAACGAAATACGCCTTGCGCATCAGTTCCCTGACATTGAAATTCTCGCGGATATTCCTGCGAAGGAGATCCTTCGCATAAAGGATACCGATCACATTGTCGATGGTCTCATCGTATACGGGGTACCTTGAGTACCCCTGATCGCTGATGATGTCGTAGAAATCCTCCAGTGAGATGTCCACGGGAATGAACTGGACGTCGATACGGGGTACCATGACTTCCTTGACGGTTTTTTCATCAAGCTCCCCGATGCCTTCAATCATGTCTCGCCGTTCTTCGATTTCCGCCTGCTGGGCTTGCTCGGACAGTTCATCCCTGCCCTTCCTCTTATTTCCAAACAACGATTTCAGGTTAAGACTCAACTTCCACTACCCCCGCAATTGTATTAGCAGCCCTTCCTGCTTCTGGAGCATCGGTTCAGAAGGGTCATTGGTTGCATGATCCTCCCCAAGCAAATGCAGCACACCATGGATCAGCAGTCGGTACAACTCCTCATCTTCCGATACACTAAAATAATCGGCGTTTCTTTTCAAGGAGTCGAGGCTAATGACCATATCGCCCAGCATCCGTGGCTGGTCAAGCTCCATATCAGGGGCCACTACGGATTCATCGTCTTCGTACTCTACCTCGTCCCCATCACCTTGGGCGTCTGGGGCATACTGCGCGTCCCCATCTAATTCAGCACCCGTTTCACCGAAGCCCATGGGCCAGATGACATCAGAACACTCATCAGGCATGTCGGACTGGACAAAGGAGAGGATATCGGTACTCTCATCCTTGCCTCTCCACTGCCGATTCAACTCCCTGATCCTGTCATCGGAAACGAACGTACAGGAAAATTCAACATTATCCTGGCCAAGCCCATCCAGAATAGATTCAAGACGTTCGCGGACCAATGCCCGCGAGGCTCTGGACTCAAAGGAAGGGTCATCATACCCGATATCAATGACATGCATGTTCTTTCTCCATTCTCAAAAAATTCTCAGTTTCCCTGCGTCGGCGAAACACCAGCCCCTGGTCCTTGGCTCTGACTTTGATCTTGAGGATTCTCGTCGGGGTACTCAATCCGCTGATGATCCCTTCCGACCAGGGTATTGATGAACGATACGGTGATGTCCTCCAGATCCGTCAGGGAGAGCCGGGAATCATCCAGCTGGTGCCGGTCGATCTTCCCCATGACAATCTGATGAATCAGCTTTTGATATTTCGTTGTGGTCGGACGCTTGATCGTCCTGGATGCAGCCTCCACACAGTCGCTCAGCATCACTATGGCAGCCTCGGGGGACGTGGGTGGATTGCCGTTATACGAAAAATCCTCTTTGCTCACCTCGATGTCGCGGGCGCTCACGGCGGCCTCCTGTTTCGCCTCATTGTAGAAATAGAGGATTACGTCGTTCCCATGATGCTCCCCGATAATATCCAGAACTTCCTGAGGGAGTCCGGCATCACGCCCCTTTTCCATGCCAAGCTTCACATGGCTCTTGATGATGGCGGCGGACAGCGAAGGTTTAAGGTCGACGTGCTTGTTGTCCCCAGTCTGATTCTCGATGAAATACTCAGGATGATCGGCTTTTCCGATGTCGTGGTACAACCCCCCGACCCGGGCAAGCAACGCATTGGCGCCAACCGCACGCGCCGCGGCATATGACAGGTCGGCCACGATCCTGCTATGGTTGTAAGTACCCTGCGCCACCTGGTTCAATCGGGTCAGCACAGGGCTGTCGGAATACGCCAGCTCATGCAGCCTGAACGCGGTCGGTATGTTCAGCACGAGTTCAACAACGGGCAACAGCACGGAAACGATGATATAGGAACAGGAGACATTGATAATCGTACCGATGAGCAACACCCAAATCCCGTTGAAAGAATAGCCGAGGAGCAAGTTTGCCACCATGGTGACAAAGGCGCAAGAGAGGCAGGAGAAGAACCACTGATAGATCATATCGATGCGCCGACTGACATATTTGATAAAATAGACGCAACAGCCAGCTTCGACCATGATGTAGAAGAACGTCATGGCGTTGCTATCCGGCAACAAGGTGGCATAGGTCGCGACAAAGAACGCCGCCACCATACCGAGCCGTTTGCGACTGGTAACCATGGAGATGAAGATCGGTGCTATCAGTACCGGTAAAAACGGATCCAACGTGGGAACCGCGAGGTTCTTTGTCAGACGGACGGACACATAGCAAGCGGCTTCACAGAGAAGCGTCGCAACCAGTAGCAACAGTAGGTACTGCTCCTTGCGCTTGGTGATCGGCAGGTAATTCTCAAACACCAACAGGGCGCAGACCGTGCATATCAAAACGAACATCAGCCGGCCGATCTGCTCCAGGAACGTGTACTGAATCGCATTGGTATCCAAGTGCTGCAAGAGCTTCAAGGCATGTTCGGTAATCACCGTATCCTTCTGGAGGATATATTCCCCTTTTTCCACGGAAATCATTACAGGTTCGATAGCGTTCGCCGCAGCCTGGCGGCGCTGCATGGTCATCAGCTCATCATATTCAACATTGGGGGTAGCCAGCAACCTCAACGACTGAATCAGCAATTGAGGCTGGAAATTGGCGATGGAATCCGAATAGTTGCTCATCCATTGGAGCATCACCCGTTCCAGACCGCTGATCGTCAACGCATCAGTTATCGAAAAGCTTCGAGGACGTCGCAAGGTTTCAAGATCGACGTTGTTCTCAAGCAGGAACTCCCTGTAGCCCTGTCCGTAGACCTTGTTCAGGTCTTCGCCGGAATAGAGACCGATCGACAACAGCTCACGCATGCTCTCCTTCAGCAGTCGGAACATCTTCGTCCTGTCCGCAAGGGACAAAGCACTGAACTGGGCGACGACGGACTCGGTGTCGGCAAGTCCCTCATCATTCAGGAAACCAGAGACGGCGTCCAGCGAAACGCTGGTATCCGCGCCATATTGCTCAAACAGGGAGATGAACGCATCGGTACGCCGGATGTTTCCCAAAGTCTTGTTCATGGAATAGGAAAAATACGGCAGCACCGCCTTCGTCGCTTCATCAATTTTACGCTCCGTCGCATCATTATCGACAAACGAAAAGGATTCCCTGGCGAGTACGTCTTCATCCGCGAGCTCCCCGGCCTGATACTTCCTGGAAAACGAACTGAGGGTATCGTAGGATTCGCTTGACAGCGCAAGAGGGACAATCAACGCCGACAACATCGTGAGCACGATCAATACATAGACGAGAATCTTCTGCAAGGAGGGTCTGCCCATGTGCTCGTCGTTAGTCTGATTCTTCTTTTTCATTTTGCCTGCCGCCGCTCCTGCATATCTCCACTGGAAGACGACACTTCCCTGATGGAAGGTTCCCTATCCCTTGCGTATGCATCGACAATCCGCTGGACAATCCTGCTACGCACGACATCTCCCGATGAAAAACGGAGGAAAGCGATGCCGTCTATTCCATGTAGAATCTGCGCGGCATGCACCAATCCACTGTCCTTGTTTCTCGGAAGATCAATTTGCGATATGTCGCCGGTAATGATCGCGACCGAATTTTCACCGATACGGGTCAGAAACATCTGCATCTGCTCTTTGGTAGTATTCTGCGCCTCATCCAATATGACACACGCGTTGTGGATCGAACGCCCCCTCATATAGGCAAGCGGAGCGATTTCGATGGCGCCGTTTTCCTCCAGACGCCTGATGCCGGCGGGAGGCAACAGCCATTCCATGGCGTCGTATAGCGGACGGAGGTATGGATTCAACTTCTGGGAAAGATCGCCGGGAAGAAAGCCGAGGCTTTCCCCCGCTTCCACGACGGGCCGGGTCAGAATCAACTTCTGCTTCCTTCCGCCCAGAATCAGCGACAATGCATACGCTATGGCGAGGAAAGTCTTGCCCGTACCTGCGGGACCGATACCGAAGACGATCTGGTTCAAGCTCATCGCCTCTATATACTGCCGCTGACGGATACTTTTGGGGTAGACACTCTTTCCCGACACATTGATTACGACGTCGGTGGATGAAACATCCCCCAGATGAGGATCACCGGCATCATTCGACACAGTCTGCCCAGCGAGGACATGATCCGTCGTCGGAAGGCTTCTTACGGCCTGATACTCCATGAAAATCTCAGGCTCGGTAATATCCTGCCCCCTCGATGCCATAAGCTTGAGCCGTTGCATCAATGCGGAAAAGCATCTGGCGCTTTCACCTTCTGGACCGGAAAACTCCATGCTGTTGCCCTTTACGTAGAAGTCAAAGCCGAGCAACATCTCCAGATACGGAATATTGCGGTCATTGACGCCACATACGCTGCGCATCAGATTCTCGGATTCAAAAACTATGCTTCTTCCCATCTGCCTATCAGGTTCCTTGTGTCCAGACATTGTCTTTCCGGGTCCATTTCTCATCGACCTTCAGTTCAGGAATGGTATTCCACTGGAGGAAAATAGAGACTTTCGGCACCCATTGCCAGTCACGCCCTGATAATACAACGCTTCCCGTGTATTTGCAATGGAGGTCCCAATCCTTCATATAATGGATTAGCTCGATCGACACACTCTCCATGTTGAACTGAGTATGACTGCGGCCTCCACCGAAGAAATCAAAAGAACGGCGCAGGTCGTCGAACAGCAGCCCCCAGCTGAATTTGTCGGAATCATCATAGTAGCTGAAAAAACCATTGTTCGATGAAGTGACCGACATAGTCAGCGACAAGAACTCAGCGATGGAAAAATCAACTTTGGCGGTAACAGTCAGGCCGGATGAATATTTATCAAGGAAGTCGAAATGCAACTTCGTGGTTAAGCTGAACCCTAGCTTGATACGCCGCTTCCACCAAGAAAAAGAGAGGTTCGTCAAATTGGTCTGCAAGTCGAGCGCACTCAACCGCAGGGTTTCCGCCGGTCCAGTGAAAGTGACTGAAGCCATCGCCAAAGTGGAGTTGCCTGTAACCGGTTTGTAGGAAACCGAAGAAACCAGGCTATTGAACACATTCCGGCCAGCGGTCGCCACAACGGCAAAATCCAACGCTTGCTTGACCTCCAGCCTTTTATTGAAGAAATTCAGGGCGAAATACCCTTTGAGTGCAAACGGATTCCAGAAATTGTCGCCTTGGACATACGACGAGGTCTGATAAGTGCCGGTAAAGCTGGTAGTGACCAGCCCCTCGTTATACCCCAAGGTGAGCGTAACCAGATCGCTCTTCATATTGCCGTTTCCGTCATCGACGAACTTGTAGGAAAGATTGGAACTCCAGCCGCCGTATCGCCATGCCAGCGCTGGCAAAAGACTGAATCGCAACGGAGGGAGGATTCCAGTCAACGACGATGAAAAGGTTCCGATGCCAGTAGTGAAGGACTTGGTCAGGGACAGCTGATGGGTCGTGACGAAATTGCTGTCCCAAGACACCCATTGCTCGATGATTTCAGGATCAACCGTATCACGCACAATCTTGCGGTAGTTGTACAATTTCGTCACAAGCGAGTATTTCAGGCCAAGGAACGGCAGTTCCGCGGTTGTGTTTGAAGTCAACTGTATCTGAGTGGATTTATAGTTGCTGTTCGCCTCTTCCTCGGAAATCGTCAAGCTCGGAGAGATCTTTTCCGAGAACTTGAACCAGGCGGGAGCGATATTGCCCTCCAGAGTCAGGCTTCCCTTCGTCGCTGAATACAGTGTCTGAGGTCCGAACGAAGAACTTTGAGCATTGGTAGCCGCGGCATATTTATTTGTCAGGGTCTGGTCAATGGTATACGCCAAAGAAAGTTTATGAGTTCCCGCCGAGGCATTGCCATTCGTTGATTTGGCGGTTATCGGTTGATATAAGGTCGGCAATCCTGAATCGTCATAGGCATCCTTCTTCTCTCCGGTGGTTTCTTCAAGCTTGTTGGACGATACCGAAACCGATGCCGCCCCAGACTTCGTCGCCAAGTCCATTTCCGAAACAGACACATCGCCTGTCGGGGCGTCAGTCGCATTCGTTACATCGGCGTCGGTCGCGCCGGCATCCCCAATATCGACATTCGCACTGGAAGCAGCCGCGACGGAACTGTTTTCGACGTCTCCTCCCTCAGACGATGAGGTATCAGCGCCAGACAGAGAGGCTTTTTGTCCCGTCTGGGTGGAAGCCGTCTCCTGATCGAGCGGTACTGGTTCGGCGGTATTTCGGGCAAGCTCCTTTTTCACCGCAAGTTCCGCTTCCAGCTCGGAAAGCCTTTCGGAACGGGCTGTGTCATCCTTCGCCGCAATATCTTTCTTCAACGTAAACAAAGTCCCCGCCATGGAAGCGGTCAGTTCAGGCAACGTCATGGAGGATATCTGATATGAATAGATTGTGGGAGAAGATCCCGCCACAGTCTTCCACTGGAATGTCGCGGAAGTATCGAACTTCGATATCTCAAGCTTAGAGATATAAGGCGAAGCAATTTCAGTGGGGAGGGAGAGTTTTCCACCGGCCTTCCATGTATACGAAGTAATATCACTACTATAGTCAGTAGGAAAACTCTGGGTAGAACCGAACAAGGCGTCAAGAGAGAAGGAAGTCAGGCGGTTGCCATATAGTTTTTGCATTGACGGATCGGAATACAACGGGATGTCCAAAGTCAGGTCAACAATCTTAGTGTCAAGTTTCGCTGAGAGCTTCCCCATGTACCGGAAAGTCGGATGATAGTATCCAGAAGACGATGTCTTACCAGGAGAAAACGCCAACCCTCCACCGGCATCAATCACCAATTTCTTCTCCCACAAGTTCGTTGAAGAATCAAAACCGGCAAAAACACCGGACTTCTGGTACGCATCGGCCATCAACGCCAGATATGAACCGCTTTTCTGCGCCCAGCCTTCCAGCCCCTCCGTCTCCCCTCTGCCAGTCGCCGCAGCATAGATGACGCCGTCCTTGACACGCCCCCCTTCACTTTTTGTAGCAAGAAGCGATGTAAAGCTACTCTGTTTCGCATCTTTGAACTTTGGATACGAACCATACACTTCATAGGTCGTACTCAAGAACATGCCTCTGTCGCTTGAAAAACCAAAAGCAGGATTGAAGATCAGCGTAGACCCGGGATAAAAAAAGAACGGGACCCAGAACACGGGCACGCGACCGATGGACAGATATGCGTTGCTAACGAACATATCACCACCCGGCAACATCGACATCGATTCCGCCGAGATACTGGAGTACGATGTCTCAGGATTCGTAGTTACATAACCTTCGTGGATCTGAATGCCTCCCGCATCCCCCCGATAGTCGATCTGCGTCCCGCTTGTAAAGAATTCGACATCCTTGTTGTCACTATTTTTTTTCTTGCTGCTGGTGGTTCCACCTGATACTTCCAAATTACCGCTATGCCAGTCGAGGCTGACGATATCGCCGCTCACATCCTGAACCGCCGAATTTTCAGAACCGTCCTTAAAGGTTACGCCGCCCATGGCGGTCAAACGGGTATTTACAAGATCAATGACCATCCGGCTGGCGGACAGTTCCTTCGCAGCCCCACCTCCCGAGGGAGTGAAGCTGATTGTCACACGACCTTCAAGAACAACAAGGTCGTCGGAGTTCCCCGCGCTACGCATCATTTGAGCATCAAGGATTTCCAGATCGTATAAAGCAGTCTTGACTGGATCCTGCCCATCCACGTCGGAAATTTCAATTTCCGCAGCCTTCAAACCATGATAGGAAAGCAGGCGCTCCCGTAGGTGTTCAACAGTTCCTGAAGCATCAAGCTTCCGCAATCGGCACATCTCCTGCAACTCAGGCAACGAGGCATAAGCTATCGATTCCGCAAGCAGTAAATCAGTACGTTCAAAAGGAGGTTGAACTGATTCCTCGGCGTCAGAAGATAGACTATCTGATAGCAATTCCTGTCCGCCGACGATAGATTCAACGGGACTGGAGATAGCTTCTGCCGAATCTGTCGCATAAACAAAACCCGCCCCCAGACAAACCAGGAGCAAGGAAACGAGACATATCCGTACTATCGGAAAACCTTCCGATTCGATCGAGCTATGGTCTTTTTTCATCCAGCACTTGTGCCAAATAATAACCTGTATGGCTTTCTTTGCATAGTGCGACTTCCTCAGGCGTCCCCGTCGCGACGACCATTCCACCTTTGTCTCCACCCTCCGGCCCAAGATCAAGCAGGTAATCGGCCTGCTTGATGACATCAAGGTTATGTTCAATCAGAATGACAGTATTTCCCGTATCGACCAACCGATTGATCACCTCCATCAGTTTCTTGACATCAGCGAAATGCAGCCCCGTCGTAGGCTCATCTAGAACGTACAGCGTCTTACCAGTGCTTCGCTTTGACAGCTCAAGGCTTAGTTTGACCCGCTGAGCCTCTCCTCCGCTCAAAGTCAATGCGCTTTGCCCAAGCTTGATATAGTCGAGGCCGACCGATATCAGAGTATCGACTTTCCGTTTGATAGAGGGGACCGCACTGAAGAATTCAGAAGCCTCGGCCATGGTCATATCCAGAACCTCATGGATGTTCTTGCCTTTATAGCGTACCGCCAAGGTTTCTTGATTGAACCGCCTTCCATGACAAACATCGCAGGTGACGAATACGTCAGGCAAAAAATGCATCTCTATCTTCAACGTTCCATCACCCTGGCAATTTTCGCAGCGCCCGCCAGGGACGTTGAACGAAAAGCGGCTAGCTTTGTACCCTCTCGCCTTGCTTTCCGGCAAAGAGGCGAACAATTCCCGAATGGGGGTAAAAGCGCCTACGTAGGTAGCCGGGTTACTACGTGGAGTCCGTCCGATAGGACTTTGGTCTATGTTGATGACCTTATCGACATTTTCCAACCCGTCGATAGAACTGTAGCCGTCAAAATCCTCGGGCTGACGATTCAAGAGCCGCCTGACGGCGGGCAAGAGAATTTCATTCAGAAGCGTACTTTTGCCAGAACCGGAGACGCCAGTCAGTACAATCAACTTTCCAAGCGGAAATTCAACATCGATATGCTTGAGATTATTCTTATAGGCGCCGTTCAGCACAATCGACTTTCCATTGCCTTTGCGTCGCTTCTTGGGAACGGGGATGATCAGCTTGCGGGCAAGGAACTGTCCGGTGATACTATCAGGATTTCTCTCGATTTCTTCAGGAGTCCCCTGCGCCGTAATGAATCCCCCATGTACGCCGGCACCCGGTCCCAGGTCAACGACATAGTCGGCTTCCCTGATCGTAGCTTCATCATGCTCAACGACAATCAGAGTATTGCCGAGATCCCTGAGATTTTTCAATGTATCGATTAGTTTCTGGTTGTCGCGCTGATGCAGTCCGATCGACGGTTCGTCAAGCACGTACATGACACCGCTCAGCGCGGATCCGATTTGCGTTGCAAGCCGTATCCGCTGGGCCTCTCCTCCACTCAAAGTCGCGGACGGCCGGTCCAAAGTGAGATAGTCCAAGCCGACGTTCGAAAGAAAACTCAGCCTCGCCTTGATTTCCTTGAGAATCTGGAAACTGATCTCTTCCTCAGTCTTGGTCAAAGCCAGATTGTTGAAGAATTCAACCGATTTGCGGACGGAGAGGCTGGTTACATCTATGATGCCGCGACCACCGACGTAGACCGTCAGAGCTTCGGGACGCAACCTCGCCCCATGGCAGGTCTCACATGTGCGGGCGGTCTGGAATGTCTCGAGCCACATGCGTATCTGCATCGAGTTCGTCTCGTACATACGCCGTTTCAAATCGGGGATGACGCCTGAGTACGGCTTGTCTACATAATACGTCGTACCCTTCGTTTCGTTCATATAGGCGCGGGAAATTTTTTCCTTCGTACCATACAGAATTACTTGAATCACATCTTCAGGGATATCAGAGAATGGAGTATCCAACGTAAAGTTATAATGTTCGGCCAATGCTTCGAACATCGTCCTTCCCCACGTTGCATCGGGATTCTGCGAAGCTATCGCCCCTTGGTTGAAGGATTTCGACCTGTCAGGAATGATCTTGTCCGGATCGAACTCACTTTTAAAACCAAGGCCGTTGCAGGATGGACACGCACCAAACGGATTGTTAAAAGAGAACAAGCGAGGCTGTAGCTCAGGAATTGTGATTCCACAATGGGGACAGCTGTTTCGCTCGCTATAGACTTCGTCATGCTCATCGCCATGGAAATCGAATGAAGCGATTTCAACCAAACCATCCGTCATGTCGATAGCGGTCTCAAGGCTGTCCGCAAGGCGTTGTCGACTATCGGGACGCAACACAACGCGGTCAATCACCACTTCAATCGTATGCTTGAATTGCTTGTCAAGGACAATCGTTTCATCAAGGGAACGCATCTCCTTGTCGATTCTGACACGCTGGAAACCTGCGTTCCTCGCATCGTCCAGAATTTTCTTGTGTTCGCCTTTCCGTCCCAAGACAACCGGAGCCATTACCATCAGCTTGGTATCAACCGGCAACTGATAGATAGCATCGATGATCTGGTCGATGCTTTGTTCACTGATCTCTCTGCCACACTGGGGACAATGGGGTTTCCCGATACGAGCCCACAACAAACGATAATAGTCATAAATCTCGGTGATAGTACCGACAATGGAGCGGGGGTTTTTGTGGGTGGACTTCTGCTCTATGGCAATCGCGGGGGAAAGTCCCTCCATGTAGTCCACGTCGGGTTTTTCCAGCCGTCCAAGAAATTGCCTGGCATAGGCGGACAAGCTTTCGACATACCGCCGCTGACCTTCTGCAAAAATCGTATCAAATGCCAACGAGCTTTTTCCCGAACCGCTCAGTCCAGAAATCACAATCAACCGATTTTTCTCCAAATCGAGATCTATGTTTTTCAGATTATGCTCACGGGCACCTTTGATGATCAGCTTGTTCTGGTGCATCTGCATTTTCTACAATTCCTCCAATGCGGCGAACAGAGCTTCTTCGGCCTCCGAGGAAGTCACTTCCCGGAATAATTTTCCTTTCTTATACAGAAACGCCTTGCGCCCGATTCCCGTTATCGCAATATCCGCATGAGCGGCTTCGCCCGGTCCGTTCACCTGACACCCCATAATCGCGACGGTCAACGGCTTGTCAATCTGAAGCAGTCGCCGTTCCACTTGGCGCAGAAACCCTTGGGAATCGAAGCTATGCCTGCCACAACGGGGACAACTTACAATTCTAATCCCTCCAGCGCGCAGATCCAGGACACGAAGCAATTCGCAAGCGGCTTGGACTTCCGTCGCAATATCACCGGTAATTGAAATCCTGATGGTATCCCCGATTCCCTGTTCCAATAGCCGGCCCAGCGTCCAGGTACTTCGGACAACGGAAGTGACCACACCTCCGGCTTCAGTGACGCCGAGATGAATCGGACAGGAACAACGTTCGGCAAGCAAACGGTTAGCCTCGTATGTAGTGTCGCAGTCGGACGCCTTCAAAGAAACCACTGTGTCATGGAATCCAAGGGATTCAAACCATTCAATATATTCCAGCGCGGTGTCGACCATGAGGCTGACGGCATCCTGATTACCAGCGGACTTCGGAAGAGATCCGCTGTTCAGACCGATTCGGATCGCCGCACCATGGTCCTGCGCACTTCGTACAACTTCATCGACCTTCCAACGGGCGCCGATATTGCCGGGATTTATCCTGATTTTCTGAGCGCCACAATCCAAAGCGGCCAACGCCATCTTGTAATCAAAGTGGATATCCGCGACTACGGGCATAGGGCTTTTTCGGCAAATTTCGCTGAATACTTGGCGGTCATCATCCGAAGGATAGGAAAAACGGATGATATCGCACCCCATCGCCTTCAATGCGCTGAGTTCCCGCAACAACTCATCAAGACCTTCAGAATCAGACACAAGGGGCATCGCCCTATCCCACATGGTCTGTACCAGTATCGGCGCTCCTCCTCCGACTACAACGTTCCCAATCTTGACCTGTGAAGATTCCCGCATCGATGATCTCCTTGTTCAGCCCTGTCCGGCACAGAAGCATTCTACACACGAAACACATGCCTGACCACTATACAACAATGTAGGATAAAAAGGAAGTGTATGGTAAACATTTGTAAAGTAAAATTCCACATCCAACAAGACGACATTCTGAAAACAAGATATTTACGCTCCCAATTTTGGCACAGATAACAGAAAATCACGATATAGGAACAAGGAGAAAGGATGTTTCCAATCAGCGAACTAAACAGAGACTTACTTGATTGCATCAGACTTCCGGAGGTTTTTGATTCCTACCGACTTGTGGATCCAGTTACCCACCAGATATATGATTACGATGGCGTAACGCTGATTCCCCAGTCAAATGCAAGCTGCTACGACATTTGGCAACGCCAAAGCCCCTGCTACAACTGTACATCCTATAGGGCTGCGAACGAAAACAAGACAATCGTAAAGCTTGAATGCACCCAGGCTCAGACCTTCCTTATCATTTCGATACCAGTGGAACTCAAAAATCGGAAGCTTGTGCTTGAGCTGGCGAAAGACGTATGCGACAGTCTGATGGTGAACGTTGGCATCGACGAAGACAACACGGACATCATACAGCTCGTCAATAAGATGAACACGGCCATTCTGATGGATCCCTATACCGGCCTGTATAATAAAAAGTTCTTCCTGACGAACCTTCCGGTCATGCTCAATCAGTCGATTCAATCACGAACCCCGTACTGCGGCGCACTGTTCGACATTGACCATTTCAAACAAATCAACGATTCTTTCGGGCATCTGATGGGAGACCAAGTACTCCTGTTCGTCGCGGAACAGTTCAAGGATACCACGAAAGATACCACGGTCAAGGCAGCTCGTATCGGCGGTGATGAATTCTATCTGGGATTCAAAAATCACACATTGGCTGACGCCAGGGAAATGTGCGAAACGCTTTGCGGCAAGATACGCGGACATCAATTCCGCAAAGACGAAAACGGCTCTTTCTCAGTAACTATCAGTTACGGTCTTGCAGAGCTCGACCTGGACCATCCGCTCAGTTATTCCGCTTTCATCGACATGATAGATACCAAGATGTACGAAGCGAAAAGGCGTTCCCGCTCGGAATGAACATCCGGGATATCCAACGTCGTGCAGCCCTCTGAAAGAAGCAGCCATAGCGACAAGTCAACGTCGCGACATTCCCCGGTGTGTCATGGACTTGAGTCCCTGCCACGATGCATATCCAGTATAAGCGCGGAATCAACGATAAAAATCTCACGGCTACAGAACGGGGGGCGCCCCAGTCTCAAGAGAATCGGAAGCCGTCCGTCCCCGCAAAATGACAGGTGCTTCACTATGTAGCGGTGATGGCTGAACATCCTCCGTATGAAAAAAGTCGCCCCCGGGCCATGGAGCCCGGGAGCGTGTGCGTTCATTTTTTGGAGTGTTTGTCTTTACAGATATTAGCAATGGACAAAATTCATCAGAATACCGCCACCCCCTTTCCAAGTTCCTGACAGGCTACCAATGCGGCGGCATCGGGCAACTCCTGGCAGATAAGGCCTTGGTCGTCATAGAGTACGGCGCCATCGGAAACACACCGGGCGGACCAGTCACGCATCCAAGCGCCGTCCCCCCAGCCGTATGATCCGAACAACGCCAGTTTGCGACCGTTCAATGAAGGCTCTAGCGCGGTAAAGAACGGTTCAAAATCTGCTTCTTCCAAAACTTCGTCACCCATGGCGGGGCAACCAAGGACCAAAACGTCAAATTCCAGGACCTGTGCGACATTCGCTTCCGCTACAGGTATCAGTGACACCTCCGCTCCAGCTTCCTTGACGCCGTCCATGATTGCTTCGGCCATCGCTTGAGTGTTTCCAGTCAGGCTCTGATATACAATGGCAACGGTATTCATTATTATTTAACTCCTTCTTCCTGCTTTGAGTGTTGTAGACACAAAATTACTTTCCTGTATCGGCCCATTCCGACCTCCCGGCGATTTCAAGCGATTTCCTTCAAGACCTCCTCGAACGAAAGCCCGTCCGACACAAGGCTGCTGACTTTCGCACGACACTGGTCATAGCAGTCGAATATCCGCTCAGCCTGTCGTTCATCGGCGTAGACCTTCCAGTAGCGGCACAGCTTGTAGTCACGTCCTTTGAATTTTTCAAATTTAACGACATCTGCCAACGGATAGCCAAGGAACACCCCCACTTCATGTGGAACAGTATTCCGAGCCTGATACCGCATGGACAACATTCGGACGATTCCATCAACACCATCTACTACGGGATACCCACGCGAAACCAAAAACTGAGGAACTCCCGGCGCATTGATGAAGGCGGTCAGTATCCAACGATGATAGACGAACAACGTGATATGGTGTTTACAACGGCAGACTTCCAGCAACAGACATCCATGCCGAACGAGTTGTTTTCGAACGATAGCCAGAATTCCGTCAATCGCCTCCGGTTCATATTTGCAACAGGAAATGATCGAAGCCGGCTTTACACCACAGAGGACTGGAGCGCAATGCTCAAGAATCAACTGTTCAAGCTGGTGCATCAACCAAGTCTCCTTACATTCTTTTTTTTGTTAGAATTTGCTAACATTTGAAGCATACTAAAATACTGTCTTCCTCGTCAATAGGATACAGGGCAATATTTGTTCCCACTTCTCGTCATACAATACATAATATATTGTAATAGAACATTATATATCAAAAAAAACTTTTTCATTACGATGTATTATTGATGATGAATACTACTTTTTTACATATGCATAACGCAATTTAATTTGTATTATAAGTTAGCCCAGTATAACATAATAACAAAAGGCTCTAATAACCTTTACCGTGCTGTTCAATAAGGTAAAATCACGTACCTACGTATATCAAAATATACTTTGTCCTGCAAAACACATGGTTTTTATACTTTTTTTCTATATTAAAATTGACGAATAGGAATTCATGCACTAGACTAAGGTCTAGTTGTAGTGACTAGAAATCATTATGGTTGCCGTTGACTGTAAATCAACCTCGTTTTCAAAGACTCGAAATCTTTCAGAAACGCCCTCTGTTTCGACTGCAAATTGAACAGAGGGTTGTTTTTAGTTCCGCTCCTTACAGATTGGTTCCCGCACATCATTGTAAAATGTGTTTATATCAATCCCCCCCTATCGGCGTCATGACAATCTCGTTGAAATTTCACTATCAGGCCCCACTGGAAAAAGCATGGGGTGGAATCATTCAAAGTCAAACAGACATTGTGTATCGGAGACCACCATGGAATGTGGTTTCCGTTCATAGACGCAATCCTCCGCTTCTGGATCACCTATCAAAAATGGGGAATCATCGTCATGCATGGGCAAAAGCCCTTCTCTGGAGCGGCCGGGATTGGCATAGCAGTAGATGCATCCATGGGAACAGATATCGTATGTCCCGATATCGACGCTCTCGATACAGTTGCATCCGCTTCGCTGATATTTATCCTTGCGGGTCAGAAACGTTTTCCCAGAAATTTTTTCTAGACGCAGGCCGTCTATACAGGCTCCTTTGACGACTCCAAGCGCAACGAGATCGATTGTTTCAGCGCATGTCTGAATTTGCATGCCGCAAGATGTCGCGATGGATACGCAGAACTCGACAAGTTCCGACATCTCCGCATTTTCCAACGTCCGGATACCCAGTCGTTCGCAAACCGGCTGCATATGCCGGTACAAGTCAAGGAAACTGATCACGCAGGTATCAGTATACCCGGACAATCGCCTACATAGGGATGAAAACGTCTTCCGATGCCATTCCAATGTACAATCGGGGGACAACAAGATGGGATCATACCGCCACACCATGCGATCCATCCCGCAGCGTCCGGACAGTTTCAAAAAGGTCGCTATACGTTCATCAATGGGGGGAAGTTTCGGTTCATATGCAGATGAATACCCATTCAATGTATATTGGAAATAATAAGGAAATGGTTCAAACGTACCCAGACAAGGAAGCAATGGAGCTGGATTCTTAGACCAGAACACTATCGCGTCGACCTCGGAAGGAGAAAGCCCCACCCTCCCCACTTGATGCCGATTAAAAGGATTCCTCACCAGCACGAATTGGCGCTCAAACCGTTTGGCCAGCCATCGCGGATAGAAGGCGGGAATATCACAACGTCTGCTCGCACTAATAATCATACGACCATGATATTGCGGAAGTCCGTCCGACGCAAGACAAAGCAAATGCATCAGACTCGTTTTCAACTTTTACTCCGCGAAGCTCCATTCAACGGCCTGAAGCCGTAAATTGGCTGGAACTCGCATTGACAAACTCCACGGCTTGAAGCGAACACTGAGCGAACACTCATCGAACCCGGCGCGAACACTGGGCTATCATCAAACAATCACTGAGCGAACCTATAAAAAAACTGCCGCAGACAATGAAATCCGCGGCAGCCTATCGCTGTTGGCCAGAAACGGTATCTTACTGGAGCAACAGCAAGCAGAAGACCAAGGTGAACAGAGCGACGGTTTCTACGATACCGATGACGATAAAGTAGTTCGCGGTTCCCTTGCCCGTCTCGGCGAGCGCATCACAAGCGCAAGCGGAACATTTACCCTGCATCCACGCGGAAAGCCCGATTGCCAATCCACCGAAGACACCGCAACCAAGCGCGAGCATGCCGGAAGCACCAGCGGCAATGGCGCTACGGATGAAGTTCATCAACAGAAATCCGTAAATCGTCTGGGTCAGAGGCGCACCAGCGAACGCGACCATGATGAACGGAGCGGGCTTGCCGTTCGCATAACACTTCTTCCAGCCGCCGACGGCTGCCTGAGAAGCGGCGCCGGCGCCAAGGCCGGACCCCAGAGCGGACAGACACAGCGCACAAGCCATACCGATGTAAGCAATACTATTCATTTTTTACTCCTTAGTTGTTTTGACCAACAACGTTAATTTTCTCGTACCGTCTCTCTGAACGGATCATATGAAACGCCGGTCCACTCCATGCCGAGCTGCCCGGAGAATTCCAACAGATTCAATCGCACGCCATGTACGACTACTGAAAGCAGGCCCATGACTAGATTCAGACCATGCCCAATCACCAGAACCAGAATGCCGGCTGGAAGCGCGAACCCCTGAAGCATCCCCCCCGCCCTGGGATTAAAACTCTGGGCGATCGCCAAAGAAGCCATGCCGACGGCGAACAGACGGATGTAGCTCATGATGTTCGAGAAACAGCTGATCGTGTTGAGAAAAGTCGTGAAGAACCCTCCAAGACCGGCCTTGAGCCCTTGTCCGAACGACTGTCCTGGAGCCTGGCTTCCGAATACGCAGACCAGCACAAACCCGATTCCAACACAGGCGAACACAGCGCTGACGTTTGTCGGGGCGCCAATGACTAGCTGCAGAACCATGAAATACAACGCCAGCACATCGATCATCCATCCGACATCAGCCACGGCGCTAAGATCTTTCTTCGGAATCTTGTGAATCACGTTGAGAATACAGGCCAGAGAAAGCTGGACGGCACCGATGATGAAGCAGAACTTCATGACCATGTTCTGGGCACTGGTAGTCTCTACTCCGAACAGCTCCGGATAGTTCGCTATCTGCGGAATGACCAGCTTCTTGAGGAACGGAACGGCTTGAAGAATCTTTTCCGAACCGAACCAAGTGCCGGTCAAACTCCCCCAGACCACCGTTGCGATGCTCAGCACATACAGCAGCACGGTAATGTTGGTGGCCTTCTTCTGCTTCACATGAAGACCGACCGCCACAGCAAGGAAAATCAAGCCATAGCCGGCATCGCCTATGATCATGGCAAAGAACAACGTGAAGAACAGCAGGAACCACATGCTGATATCGTATTCGCGATAACCGGGAACCGTCCCAAGGATATCGAATACCGGTTTGATAATCCCAACGCCTTTCGGGTACTGAACCAATGTCGGAGGATCGTCATCCTCAGTCGGATCGTCCATCAAATATCCCCAGCCATTGGCGGCCGCGAGATCGCGGAACGCATCGGCCTTCGGTTCAGGGACATATCCCGTCACCCAAGCAATCCGGTCGCCGTCGCTCATGGAAGCGGCGACTTCTTCAAACCGTGTGCTCTGGTCGGTACGGGCGAGCTGCTTGCGGTATGCGTCGAGATACCTGCCACAGGAAGCGAATTCATCATCAATATCGGAAAGACGCTTGCGGGCGTTGTTGATCCGATACTCCAGTTCGGACAGACCGTATTCGGGAACGTCGAATCTCGTCGCAGGAAAACCAGCGGGCAGAGGATTCCCGACCACGGCGATAGCCGACTGCTTGCCGACGGGAGACAGCCGAAGGTAGGAACAATCGTCAGGCACCTGTTCAAGCTCCTTCTTCCCGATGGTATAGAAAGAGAGCTTGACTCCGGCTCGTCGAAGTTCATCAATCGACTCAGGGGCGAAATCCCCCCAGCCGCGAATCTGCTCACAGAGCATTCCTTCCTTCGCAATACGCTCGGCAACTTCCTTGCGCTCATCGAGCATGGAGGAAAGTCTCGCCTGCAACTGAGCGAATTCCTCATCGGTGCAGGAGAGTTGTTCGACCTTGCCCTTCTGCTTCGCAGCCTTCGCCCTAGCCTCGGAAGTTTCCTGAATCTGCGCTCGGACACGCTCAAGGGACTCTCCCTCCCGTTGCAGCTCCTCGATGGTCGCAGTCCGAACCTTTTCATCACAGACATGGAGCAAACCGGCCTTTCGCAAAGCCCTCAGCATATCCTTTTTATCATGCGCCTGCACAATGACAGACACTTTTTTCATCTTGACTATCATTATGCGGACACCTTTACCAATTTTTTCTTGGCAATTTTTCCACGGACGACCGCCGCGGTCTGTTGGTCCCCAAGGTAGATACCGATACGCCGGATATTCTCCTTGGCCTCGGGAATCTTCACCTTCTCGAATAGGTTGACTCGCTGGCTGGTGGTGCGCAGCTCCTTTCCCAACAGGAAAATCTGCTGCTCCAACGTCGCGATCAACGCATCGAACCTCGCTACGTCGCGAAGCGACGCTATCCCCTTGTCAACCCAAAGCGGATAATCGTTCAGGTCATAGGAGATGGGTTTGAAGGTCAGCTCCTTGAACACGGGTATCGAAACACCCGCAATATTCCCCTTCGCCTTGAGCACCCGGTCCACCTGGACCAGATTCTCCAGACGAAGGTCATTGCGGAAAAAGCAGTTTTCATGATAGACCGCGACCCAGTCCTGCAGCCCCGCGACGACAGCCTGCTGCTGTTGGCGGTACCGCTCGACTTCAGCCTCTATCTGCCTGATCACGACCTGCAACTGCTGTTTCTTCAGTTGCAGAGTCGGCAGATAGCGCTGGAATTGCTTGAGCTGGTCCTTCTGCTTCTTCTGCTCGTTCTTCGTCAGTTTGACGGCCATTCAACCCTCCAGGATCAACCGATCTTCTTCGGCCAACGACTCAGGATCAGATCGCTCTTCAACCCGGTCTCGTTCGGCTCGAAGCACTCGGCGAGGATTTCCCAGCCGAGGTCAAGCGCCTGCTCCAACGGAATGTTTACAGACAGGTCCATCAGCTTGCTCTCAAACAATTCGCCATATTTCAGCAACTTGTCGTCCCATTCTGACATCTGGAAACCCATGGACTTCTTTTCCATGGACTCCTTGTAGGCGCTGTACAGCTTAATCATGCCATCCATCAAGGCGCGGTGGTCGTCGCGGGTATCCTTGTTTACCTGCTGCTTCAGCCGGGACAGCGAACCGAACGGTTCGATACGGCCGCCCTTGAGGTAATACTGCCCTTCCGTGATATAGCCGGTGTTGTCAGGAACGGGGTGCGTAACGTCGTCGCCGGGCATCGTGGTGACCGCAAGGATCGTGACGGAACCGGCGCCCTCGAAGTCTACCGCCTTCTCGTAGCGGGAGGCCAACGAACTGTACAGGTCGCCGGGGTAGCCCCGGTTGGAAGGGACCTGGTCCATGGTAATCGCCATTTCCTTCAAGGCGTCGGCGAAGTTGGTCATGTCGGTCAACAGCACCAGAACCTTCTTTCCATCGATAGCAAAACGTTCAGCGACGGCCAATGCCATGTCAGGAACGAGCATACATTCCACGGTAGGGTCACTGGCGGTATGGATGAACATAATCGTGCGGCTCATCGCCCCACTCTTTTCCAGCGTATCTTTGAAGAACAGATAGTCGTCGTATTTCAGTCCCATGCCGCCGAGGATGATCAAGTCCACTTCGGCCTGCATCGCTATCCGGGCGAGCAATTGGTTGTACGGTTCACCGGATACGGAAAAAATCGGCAGCTTCTGGCTTTCGACCAACGTATTGAACACGTCAATCATCGGAATACCGGTACGAATCATGTTGCGGGGGATGATACGCTTGGCCGGGTTTACCGAAGGCCCGCCGATCTCGATCATATTGTCAGTCAGCGCAGGCCCTTTGTCGCGGGGAACGCCGCTGCCGGAGAACACCCTGCCGAGCAGATCCTCGGTATAGGACACACGCATCGGGACGCCAAGGAACCGCACCTGGTCGCCGGTCGAAATACCCTGGGCGCCGGAGAATACCTGCAACGAAACGAGGTCTTTGTCAAGCTTGATGACGTTGGCATAGGATTCGCCATGGGCGGTGCTCACAATGGCCAGGTCGCCGTTCTTGACCCCTTCGGCGCGCACGGTAATTACGTTGCCGACGATAGATTCAATCTTTGTATATACTTTCTGCATCATCATCCACCACCTTAGAGCAGCTTTTCAGCGGCTTTGTCGAAACCGACGGCCTTGCTCTTGTAGAGTTCGGTCACTTCATCTTCAAGCTGCTTGAAGCGTTCGCTTTTCTGCTCGACGTTGTTCCAGTCAAGGAACTTCTGGCGAACTTCGTTGAAGAACACACGGACGGCCTTCTTGTCCTCCAGACTGTACGTAGCGGCGAGGATGTGGAACAACAGGTCGAAGGTGTGCCGCTGACGTTCAGGCACGACCGCAGCATCAACAGGATCGAAGGAGTTCTGCTGCAAATACGCACTGTCCAGCAACTCCCCCTTCTGGTAGACGATATAGTCCTCCACCGACGTACCTTCTTCGCCTACGACCTTCATCATCTGGTTGATCTCATTGCTACGGAACAAGATGGAGCGGGCATATTCGACCTTCGCGCTATCAATGATGCCCGTGTATTTCGACCAACTGTCCATCGGGTGGATGGCGGGATATTTACGGGCGTCCGAGCGTTCGCGGGAAAGTCCATGGAATGCGCCTACGACCTTCAAGGTAGCCTGCGTGACAGGTTCTTCAAAGTTACCGCCCGCGGGGCTGACCGTTCCGCCGATAGTGACCGAGCCGATCTTGCCGTCATGCAGCCGGACCTTGCCGGCGCGTTCGTAGAACTCCGCGATGCGGCTCTCCAAATATGCGGGGAACGCTTCCTCGCCGGGAATCTCTTCGAGACGACCGCTCATCTCGCGCATGGCCTGAGCCCAGCGGCTCGTCGAATCGGCCAGCAGCAGGACGTCCAGGCCCATCTGCCGATAGTATTCGGCCATGGTCACGGCAGTGTAGACGGACGCTTCACGGGCGGCGACGGGCATCGAGCTGGTATTGCAGATGATGATCGTGCGTTCCATCAGGGAGCGCCCGGTCTTCGGGTCGATCAGCTCGGGGAATTCCTTCAGGACTTCGACGACCTCGCCCGCGCGTTCTCCGCAGGCGGCGATAATCACGACGTCCACGTCGGCGTTACGGCTGGTCAGATGCTGCAAGACGGTCTTGCCCGCCCCGAACGGACCGGGAACGCAGTACGTACCGCCCTTGGCCACGGGCAGGAAGGTATCGATGATCCTGACTTTCGTGACCATCGTCTCATCAGGACGAAGGCGTTCATCGTAGTTCGTGATGGCTTTCTTTACCGGCCAGGAGAATACCATGGTGAGTTTTTTCTCGTTGCCTTTGGGATCCTTCACGACGGCCACCACGTCACGGACGTTGTAGACGCCCTTTTCATTGATGGACACGACTGTCCAAGGAACGTCGGCGAACGAGAACGGAACCATGATCCGGTGCGTGAACAGCCCCTCAGGAACGGTACCGATGGTAGCGGCGGGGCGAACCGTATCGCCTACTTTTACGATGGGGGTGAACTCCCAGTCCTTGTTCGGAATTGGATCAAGGTAGACGCCACGCTGTAAGAAGAACCCACACTGGGCCGCCAAGTCCGGTAGCGGATTCTGTAGGCCGTCATAGATTTGGGTGAGCAGGCCGGGACCCAGTTCTACGCTGAGCATTTCATCGGTGAATTCCACGTCATCACCGACGGAGACTCCATTGGTCATCTCAAAGACCTGTAGACTGGCGGTTTTTCCATTGATTCTGATGACTTCGCTCTTGAGGCGGGTATCACCGATGTGGATGTAGCCTACTTTGTTCTTTGAAATGGCGCCTTCAAACTCCACTGTAACCATGTTTCCGTTTACACCGGTAACACGTCCTTTATTTTTTGCCATATCCATACTCCACTTATATGCTCTTGATTTTTGACTGTAGGTTGGAGAAGAGTCTCTTGAACTCAGAATTACCGTCCTGCAATGAGAACCTACCCTTGCGCTCAAGAATCTGTAGCTTCACCGCATAGGCGAGCAATGCTTCGATGTCAAAGGTATGAAGCCCGCCCAGATCATCCAGGTACTTCCAGTACAATTGCATGAGCGACAGCTCTCCCTGCAATGGATCGGCCGCGGACAATGCGGCACGGACTGTTTCAGTAATCCGGTATTCCTTGTCACCTTCGTTTCTGTAGCGGTCTCCGCCAAGCTCCAGTTTCCGTGCACGCTGGTCGTTCAGTTCTTTCACCACCATATCGCGAAACTGGTTCCATTTGCGCAAGAATGGATGCTTCGGGGAATCCCCCCCGACGGCGGAAAGTACAGCCGACCGAACCAACCGGTAGTCAGAGTCGCTGATATTACCATGGCACAGCTCAAGGAACGCCTCATGGGACATGGGCGATACATCCTCATAGCGGAGCATCGGCAATGTTGCTACCAGATAATAGTAGGAAGACACTGTAGGCTCCTCTTATCGCTTTGCTGACGTGAATACGATTTCCTGAATCGCGGGGCTCAGGAACGGAGCCATCATGGAAGCGGTTTCCTCGGCGCCGAAATCGTAGAAACCGGAACCATCCTTGTCTGCGATTCGGAAACCAGCGTCGACACCCGCGACGGGCCGTATCTCCAGACCGGCTTTGATTTCGTTGGCCAATTTTGCCTTGAGGTCCATTGCAAGGGCCTTGCAGGCTTTTTCATCCAATTCGATGACGGACTTCGCAGGATCGGCGATACCGGAAGAGACGACCTTCGCGATCAGATCCACCAACGCCTTTGAATCGAACGCCTGCGCAATCTGTTTTTCCAGCAGGCGATCCAGCTGTTCCTGTAGCGCTTTCTTCAATGAAAGCTGAACGTCGCGGGCTGCCTGCTGCAACGAGGCGCGCGCGCTTTGATCCCGGACGTCGATATCCTTCTTAGCCTCATCGACCAATTTGCCAGCTTCCTTCTTCGCGGAAGCAATAATCTCCTCGGCCTTCCTGTCCGCCTCGGAAATGATTTCAGCGGCCTTCTTTTCAGCCTCTTCAATACCATCACGCTTGATCGACGCGACTAAATCCTGAATCTGTAGTTCCATCTGAGTTCCTACCTTTTGAAGATGAGGGAAATTATATACATTATGGTTGTCCTGTGCAACCTCGCTTCCATACATTCACACCTGAAATGTCGAATTACCAATATCATATTTCCAAAATGGATATGGAAATATCGTTAATAACCCCGAAGAACGGCACATACCTGCGACCCACAAGGAATTGCGCGCGTCCCATCGACAGAAATACGAGCGTCCGTTCCCGTTCTCCCAAGGAATGAAACGACCCGCATCGTAATTCTTTCAACCACTATACACATGGAATGAAGAACATACGCTCGGTAATATACTATGCATCAGTCGAAACTACCAGAAAATGTGTAAAATAATCGTACACCTCCATTTTTTCATATTCCAACGAATCCATCCCCACATTTCTGTATTGTACCACGTCCAGCCTTTCCCCGCCTTTCATTGACTCTTTGCCCCCACGATGCTACCATCGCTTGGCTGTATATTCCGAGGAACGACGAAACCAGGCAAACAATAGCCAAAAAGCCGCATACCGTTGGTGTGTTCCTCAAGCGTTTGGGAGAGAACAGATGACAGACAGGAAATCCTTGCGACAGCAATATGGGGCAACCCGCCCGACCATGGGCATCCTCCAGATCAGGAACCTCCAGAACGACCGTTGCTACCTTGTCGCCGCACCTGACTTAAAAGCGGCGGCGAACAGCCACAGGTTCCGCCTGGACCTCGGCATGCACGAATGCAAGGAGCTTCAGAAAGAGTATGCAGCCACAGGGCTGGAGCTCTTCACGCTCGACACCCTCGACATTCTCCCCTACGATGAAGCTGATCCATCGAAAACGGACTATTCAACGGAGTTGGACGCCCTGCTCGCCCTTTGGGAAGAAAAGCTGACGAGACAAGGCGTGTCGCTGTACCGACGCTAGCCCTCCGCAACACACCATAAACCCAAGTCCACATCCGTCCTCCATCAACATGGGGCATACCTGACGTTCAGGGCGGTCCCGCGATGGCAAAGGGATGGCATCGCATAGACTCGACGCGAGCAGGACACCGGACATGGGACGCGCCTCTTTATGGAGGCGGCAGACATCCCTCATCATTTATCATCCCACAAACGATAAAAGAATACTATTCCAGCCATCAAAAAAAACACAGGGCCTGAATCACCAGCCGGCTTTTTCATCTGATAAGGCATCAACTATTCGAGGAGGGCCGACATGGGCGACCTGTATCAGATGCTTTCACAGACGGACAGACGTTGCGACATGTTCTTCATTTCTTTCAGGAGCTTGGGAGAACGGGAGATATTCATCGAAGACGCGGATTACCACCGGTATTGGCGTGAGATCATGTGGATGACGGACTGTACCGGCAGCCATGTGGTCGACTATGCGGCGTGCGGACGGCGTTTCTGCATGATCATCGACCTGTTCCGCCTGGGACACGCCGCCGACAATACCATTGAACTGAAGAGGATGCTGAAATCGAACAACAACTCGTACACCCGGTGGTACAACAGGAAATATGGACGAAGCGGTTCACTGACCAAGCTGGAATCGGTTCAGTCCCTGCATTCGCAACGGGATTTGCTGGAATCGATGCGCGGCATGTACCAGTGGCTGATGGAAAACGGGAAAATTCCGAATGAATGGCGGTTCTGCGGCCAATATGAGCGTTGCAAAGGGTATAGTCACGGAATGCATCCAGACCCCTACTCCTTTCCCGGTTATCTGAGCGGGCAGTTCAACGGCATGTCGGAACGGAAGCTATACCGGGTCATCACTACGGAAGATGAGGACTATTGGCAGAAAGTCCGCGACAGCATGTCGTCACGGGAACGGGCGGAGGAATATAGGGCGCGGATGGCTTTGTTTTCGGATGATGAGGACGAGGACAGGAATACGCTCTATGGCAGCACATAGCGGGTGGATTTCGCGAAACCGCTTGAAGTATCGGTCAGGACTGTCGAAGCCTGGGAAAAAGGGACAAGCAGTACCAACGGTCCTTCGAGCAGGCTACTTTCCCTCTTGGACCATGACCATGCTTCTTGCATCCGGCTTCTCGCGGCAGTCCGAACCACGACAAGGACTGCCGCAAACCGGACGCCTGCCGGCAACACCGCTCACAATCCATAACGGTATCCGTAGTTCAGTCCCGCTTCGCCTTGTCCATCGCGATCAGATTCCGAAGACCCTGCACGGCGACCCGGATAGCGTCCTCGGTGTCATGAAGCTTGGGATTGTCCATGCCAAGCGCCTCGCGCTCCTGGTTGCCCACTACAAAGAACTCGCTGCCGCACCGTGCGCCCAGGCGCGCGGCCACGACGAACAATGCGGCGCTCTCCATTTCGCTGGCGAGGACGCCCAGCCGTTTCCAGGCCTCCCATTTGTTCTGTAGCTCGTAGCTGACCGGCATGACGGAAGGGTCATGCTGGCCGTAGAACGAATCCTTGCACTGGACTACGCCGAGATGATGCCGTTTACCAAGCTGCTCGGCTGCCTGTCTGAGGGCGGTCACGACCTCATAGTTCGCCACGGCGGGAAACTCAATCGGTGCATATTCGCGGCTGGTTCCTTCCATGCGGACGGCGCCGGTGGCGATTACAACGTCGCCGCCGATTACCGGCAACGCTATGCCGCCGCAGGTTCCCATACGGACGAAGGTGTCCGCGCCGCACTTGAACAGTTCCTCCATGGCGATGGAAGCGGACGGCCCGCCGATGCCGGTCGAAGTCACACTGACCTTCGCTCCGTCCAGATATCCTGTATAGGTCATGTATTCGCGGCTATCCGCGATGAATTTCGGATCATCAAAGTATTTCGCGATCTTTTCACAACGCTTCGGATCCCCAGGAAGAATGACATACCGTCCTACATCACCCTTCTTGATATGCAGGTGATATTGAATCCCCGTACCGTTCATATAGTCAGACATACAAGCCTCCCCCACGACACCGTATGCGTCATGGAATGTCAATCTCGCCAGTTGCCGGGCACTGGCGAAAATACCGCAGAAACTGCCTTTACAAGGTAACATGGAGATGCCAGCCTGTCAAAGGGACCTGCCCCACACCTCATTCTCACCACCATCGCAACATAACAAATGCGAAGCGAACGTGAAATGGACACGCCCCAAGCGACGGCAAATGCAAGCTATTCCTTGTTCGGATGATTCCCCGCGTACCCCATGTCCTCCAGCAACGCGCCCAGCACACGGAACCGTTCCCCAAGCAGCTCCCCTTCCTCGCCCAATGTCTGGGCGAACAGCTTGATATCGGTATCAATCATGGGATTGTCGGTACAGACGGATACAGTCATGGCGTCGCCCTGCAACCCTACCCGGTCGATCTGAGGGTTTTCCGGGTCGTAGTACTTGGGAAGCCTATAGGCGTCCTGGAAATATCGACAGGCCCGGCAAAGCAGGATCGCCAAATCCAATACCCGGTTCATCGGCAGCTCCTCCGACTGCCGGGACCACTTCTCTCCTGTATACCGCCATACTTTGGCGGAAATATCGACGTTGCCCCGGTCGTTCCATTGGGCGAGTCCGAGCGACAGCCCTTTCGCGTCGGAATCGTAGGCATTGTGCCCATCGACGTTCTCATAGTTCTCCGATACGATCACCGGCTTATGTTTCAATGTAGTCGGAATTTTCATTTTTTCTCCTTTGAGGGCCTGCCCAACGGGCAACCCATTTTCGCGCCCCGTACCAACAAACGGCAAGAGGCCTGCGATATGCTTTCATCAAGACGGTCAGGGCAATACGACAACGTCGCCCAGATTCTCTTTCCATAAATCAAGCAATAACGACAATTCACCGGAATAGTCGCTTTTGCCGGGGTTTTCCTTGTCATACGGCAGCACCTCCAGGACCTTGAACTCGAATTTGTCCGCGTCATGGGCCTTCCACTCCATCTGCAAGTCACGGTTGGAGACAAAACCTCCAGTGTCCAACTGGAACCACAAGCTGTTGTAGGTGGCCCTCGTATCGTTGCTGACTTTCAGGTAGCGGCTTCCCGTCGCACTGCAAGTCACCAAGCAGATTCCCATTTCGGGTTTGAATTCCCGGTATTGTCGCATCAACGCTTTCTTGTCGAGCTTCATGTCCCATTCCTCCCCTTTCCCGTTGCGCGTCCACCAGCATTCCACACCTGACAGCCAATGTTCAGTTTCCTAAAATATATTGGAAATGGTGATGACGACAATTAGCCGCGCAGGCCTGTCGCACGGCGTTGTTTCAGCGGCTCGCTTCAGTTTACTTATTTAGTAAATTACTAATCTAGTAAAATGTCAAGCAGGCATAAAAGGATATGGTTTATCTATAGCTCATAACGGTAGGTTATCGGGAGGTCGGACGGGTAGCCGGCAGGTTGTTTCTCCATCATCAACCGACAAAAACAAGGCCATCCCGCAAGATGGCCCGAATAAAAGAACGGCAAAATCAGATGCCGAGAGACATCAGGAATGTTGTATGGAACAAAGAATCGCTCGCCAACGCGAACGGATAGCAGACAACTTGCCAGAAGGAAGCGTCCACGACCACGTGCAACAGGGAAAAACGCACGATGAAAAAGCTTCCGACCAGCACCGCGCAAACAAGGACGAACCGGACCAGATTGTGGAAGAAGCCCCGAAACACGATGTCCATCAGTTTTTCCAACGTATGGCCGGAAGGTTCACCGCCGAGGATGTTGAACCGGTCGCCGATATCGAGCGCCAAAGAGACTTTCTGATACCGAATCCTGAGGTATTCTGAAATTCCTTTCCTGACTCCCTTTTCCTGCGATACGGAACGGAGAACGGGAAGAGCCCGTCCTACCGCCCGAATGGAACGGTATATCGAAAAGCCAAAGGCGGTCAGGAGCAAAAGAGCAGAAAGGCAACTACTGGCGGCAACGCCGAAGATCGGTTCAAGCAACAGTACGACAGCGAGAAGATACAGGACGAGATTCAGCAAGGAGTTCGAGAACATCTTCCGCCTCGTCCCTTGCAACTCTTTCTTCAAGATATCGAACAGCAACCCGCGAACAGGCCCGCCAAGCTTTTCCTCGACAAACTCATTGATCTTGCCGCGAATTTTTTCATCGGTGGCATACAGGCCGCCTGCAGCTCCCGCCACACCTCCGGCGACAGCGCCGACTGTGGCTCCTGCGACAGCGCCGCCAACGGCGCTCACAGCTTGCCTGCCCCCGTTTTTCCAGAGTTTCTCCAGCATGGAATATCCCCAGACCAGCACTGCGGCATCATCAAGCAGCCCGATCCCGACCAGAACATCGGGAATCACGTCAATCGGCGACACCAGATATACCAGGCAACCGATGATCATGATCTTCGTCCCCATCGGAGTGTCCGGCGACTTCCAGGCTTCCCAGAGGGCCTGAACCTTGTCCCAGATCTTGGCGATAGGGCCACGACGCATGAGGGGCAGCTTGTCCTGGACTTCAGAAACCTTTTCGGGAGTGGCGGTTTCACCCATTTTCTGGGCTTTGGCGATGGCAAGCTCCCTCTTCTTCTCTGTGAGGCGTAGTTTTGTGCTTTTCGGCATCCTGCCCATACCAGTCCTCCTACCCCAGTTCAACGTAGGTCTTGCCCATGCCGCCGTCCTCGGGCAAAGCGAAATGATACCCGGAAACCGTTTTTTGGGTCTTCAAGTAGTCGGCTATGCCGCGGGACAGGATTCCGTCGCCATAGCCATGTATGATTGAGAACGTAGCTACGCCATGGACGATGCAGGCCTCGATTTCAGCGGCGACCCGCTCCAGCGCCTCGTCCAGCGTACAACCGCGGACATCGATGGTCAGCTTCGGCTTTGGAGCGGAACTCTGATAGGAGACGCTGACCTTCGGGGCTTGGGACGAACGTACGGGCAACGAAAGGTCGGCTTCCTTCAACGAGAATTTCATCGGGCCTATGGCGACGATCCACTTGCCTTTGCCGTCCGCCCGCAGGATACGGCCTTCCCGCTTGTGTACGCCGCACAGCACGTCCATACCGGGGGCAAATACGATTTTTCCCACTGAGGCCATCGCCAGCCGAGCGAGCTGCTGCTCCTTCGCATCCTGCTTTTCAGCCGCCTGACGTTCCTTCTCTTCCATCGAGGCGATGAACTGACGGACCTTGAGGGTCTTCTCACGGGTAATCTCCCCCTCCCGCAACTCGGCGACCAAGTTTTCCAGTTCCTTCCGTTTCTGGCTGATGAACTGGCGCAAGTCCCCGAGCTGTTCCTTGCGGACGAGGTTTTCCTGCTGGTCCACCTTGAGCCGCTTCAACTCAACGTCCTTGACCTGGGACTGTAGCTGGCGATAACGAAGCTCAATCTGGTGCTCCCGCTCGTCAGCCTCCTTGCGCCGCTGTTCCAGCCCCTTGATGATCGTGCTGATCTGGACGCTTTCATCACCCAAATACCCTTGGGCGGCCTTGATCACGGAATCGGGCAGACGCATTCGCCTGGCAGTATCCACCGCATGACTCTCGCCTGGCACTCCGCTGATTACATGGAAGGTCGGTTCGTGTGTACGTTCGTCAAATTCCATCGAAGCGTTGAGCACCTCGTCGGAAGCGTAGGCATACTGCTTCAATACTCCGTGATGACTCGTCACCAGCGTCAACGCAGCATGGGACACGCTGTATTCCATGACCGCACGGGCGATGGCGGCACCCTCCACAGGATCGGTACCGCTGCCAAGCTCATCGAGTATCACAAGGCTGCGGGGTGTACAGGCATGGAGAATCAAGCCGACCTGCTTCATGTGGCCGCTGAACGTCGAAAGTTGCTGTTCGATGCTCTGGTCGTCGCCGATATCGGTGTAGACACCATCAAAAATGGGAAGGGAGCTTCCTTCTGTCGCCGGGATGAAACCGCAGAACTGGTTGAGCAACGCGAACAGCCCGACAGTCTTGATCGTGACGGTCTTGCCGCCGGCGTTCGGCCCGCTGATCACGACCGCCCTGATCGATTCGTCCAGTTCCATGGTGATTGGCACAGCCTCGCCCTTGAGCAGGGGATGGCGCGCGCCAAGCAGCCGGCAGGCGGTGCGTTCAGAAAGTTCCGTTGCGACGCACCGATTCTTGTGCGCCCATCTCGCACAGGCGTACAAAGCGTCTGCCTGGGCGATATCGCGGGTCAGCACCCGAAGCTGGTCCTCGCAACCGCGGACTTTGCGGGTCAGTTCGCCGAGGATACGGGCGATCTCGATCATCACCTGTTGTTCGGCCATGATGACGCCGTTGTTCAGTTCCACAAGCCGGTACGGTTCTACGAACACCGTTGAACCACTGGAACTGGTACTGTGGACGAAGCCCTGAACCTCGCCCCGCTGGTCATTGCGCACAGGCATCACGATACGTCCGTCGCGATATACCGGCTGGTCGTTCTGCATCACCGCTCCGCTGGCATGGATGAAATCCTGACTGTACCTTGCTCGTTCAGCCCTGCGACGGTCGATCTCTTTTTTCAGTGAGCGAATCGCGGGATGGGTCTCCTTGACCTGGCCGGGAGATTCAAGGGCGTCGAGCAGGTCGTCTGCGAGAAGCCGCAGCTCGTCTGGAATGTCGGCAAGCAGCGAAACCGCGGGATTCGGAACGGCGGGCGCGTTGGCGTTGCCGTCGGCGGACACCGGGCTACGGAAAAACTCACGCAGCGCCACCGCCGCATGGATGTAGCAGCCGATATCGTACAGATGCACGCCATCGAGGGCGACGCCCGGCCGGGACAACGCCCGCAACGCTTCGGCGAGGGGAGGAAACTGCTCAGGCACGCTACCTTTGCCCGACGACAGGATCTTGACGATATCACCGACCAGAACCTGACGTTGCCGCAACTGTTCCCGGTCGGTAATGAAATGGCTCAGCCGAAGCTGTTCGGCTCCGTCCTCGCTCAATGCGCATGATACGATATCCTTCAATACGGCTTGAAAGCCCAAATCTTCAAGAGTCTTCTTCCACATGGTCTTCAACGGTCTTCCCCACCCCGTCCCGACTGTCCATCAGCTTGTTCTTCCTATGGAATTTCCCGCTTTTGCTCGTGGTGACAGCCCTCCCACTCGCCTTGTAATTCTCGGTCATCCATTGGGGAACGCGATCCTCCAACGATGCAAGCATTCGCAGATAGCTCTCATACCGGTCGTAATGGATATCCCCCTCCTCCACCAGTTCCTTGACTTTGCACCCCGGCTCCTGGTCGTGCAGGCAACCGGCATACTCACACTGGGACGCCACCGCCCGGAACTCAGGAAAAGACTCGGCCACCAGATGAGGGTCACCATGCGGAACAAGGATTTCCCTGACGCCCGGAGTATCGACGACCGTAAAACCGGGACCGTCGAGCAGCAGGGAATGATTGGTAGTGTGGCACCCCCGGTTGAACTTCTGGGACACCTCTCCGGTCCGTTGATTCGCTTGGTCGCCAAGCAACCTGTTGATCAGCGTCGACTTGCCGACCCCGCTCTGACCTACGAACGCCACGGTCAGCCCCTGCAGCGCCTGGGCGAGGGCGTCGGTGTTCTCCCCCGTCTTGGCGGAAACCGCCATGGTACGGTAACCAAGTTCATCGAACAGATGGAACCGTTCATATTCATCCTCGGTCAGAAGAATGTCGCACTTGTTCATGACGAGCATCACATCGACACCCCGGGCGCAGACGATCACCCGGTCGATGAACCGGGGGCGAAACGGAGGGGTGTCGGCGGAACAGACGCAGATGATCAGGTCCATATTGGCGACTACCGTCTGGTTGCATTCGCCCTTGACGTTCCAGCGCTGAAAACTGTTCATCCTTGGCTGGCGTGCCGTGATCAACCCGCTTGAACCGTCCTGCGGCAGGAAAGAAACCTTGTCGCCGACGGCCAGCGGATTGTATTCCCCTTGGATATCGGTCAGTTGCTTGCCCTTGATACGGCATTGGTAGGCCACATCCCCGCAACGGACGGTATATATGTTGTTGATGCCACGGCAGACAATGCCATCCATCGGATGTTCTTCCAAAACAGTTCTCCTCCCTATGCAAGCGACGGCGCACGCCGATGACACGTCATTCCCCAAATCCACCCAGGCCCGCCGGCGTCGACACGTTCCCACAGCCAGAAAACGGCAGGCGATCCACTCGATACTGTATAGGGAAAATCCACGATTGGCAACTGCGGAAGACAGATTGGAGAGATGCAGGACCTACGAGCCTGTCAAGCCTATCGGGAGTTCGTCGTCAATGACTTTTTCCGTTTCTTCTGGGAATACATCTCCATGTCCGCATCGGCGAGCAAACATTCTTTCGTCAGGATATTCATAGGTTCAGATATCGCATAGCCCATGCTAACCGACAAGACGGACGGCAGCTTCTTCCTGCGGTTCACGTCATCGACCGCATTTTGCAATGAACATATTGCCTGCCGCGCCTCATCCTCCCGTCGACAACCCAGTACGACAGCAAACTCATCGCCACCATAGCGAGCCAAAAACGAGTCCGTATTATGGAAGGTACGCTTGAGGATATCGGCCAGGCACCGCAGCGCGTCGTCACCGACGACATGTCCGTACTGGTCGTTGATCATTTTGAAATCATCGACATCAAGCATGATCAGGCATAGTTTTCTCCCTGGGCGAGGCTTGTCGCATCTGGCCTGGAGATAGTTATCGAAACGGCTTCGATTGTTCAACCCCGTAAGCCGATCCAACGACACCATATTATGGTGCAAGGTGATGTATACCATCAAAAGTGACGCAGAAGCGAACGGCCAGATAAAAACGGTCCCATACATGGAAAGCTGCAACACACCGCCAAGCAGTGGGAACGCAATGAATCCTGCGAGGCTGAGACACGTCTTGCGTTTTTCAGGTTGCACTTCCTTCATCATTCTGACCAATGCCATGACAGAAGCGGAAAGTATATAGCCGAACCCCACGACAGTCTGAATCAGGAACCAGCGGCCACGGCGGTAGGAATTGTTCTGATCTATTATAAAAATCAGATCAGGCTTAATCGCCAATAACGCCAGAAAAACAACCAGCGGGATGGATACCAAAATCGCAAACTTCCGTTTATGGAAAAATTCAACGCCGTCATCCTCGTAGAGGACGTCATGCGTATAGCTGAACCAGAAATAGGAAATGAGTTCTGTCAAAATAAAATATATCTGGTTGAGAAATACCAGCAGGCCGTTCACATAGGATCCCGGACGTCCTTCAAACAGCCATGCGAACAAATCGTCGCACAGGATGCAGATTGTCAGAATGATGATCGTACAAAAACGCCTGTTCACGTGGGATATGGCCAACTTGCGCCAAGAACAGACATAGAGGGCCGCCAGCAAGCAAACCGCGAACAGTATCACTTGTACGTATACGAGAGCATTCATAGCCGCCCCTCCCGTTTCAACCGCTTGCGTTCCTGCTTGTTCCGGTACATCATCAGGTCTGCGTCTTTGACCAGGCGTTCGACATTTCCATCCGCCGTATCATAGAAAGCATAACCGCAACTGATGGAAAGCTGGTAGGGGTGCTGTTTTCCCTCATTCTCCTTGCGGACGGCATCTTCCAATTGCAGGATGACGGCATCAACGGCGTCCTGCGACTGGCAGTCGAGTACCACTGCGAATTCATCACCGCCATACCGCACAAGGAAGGCGTGGCATCTGCCGAACACAGCTTTCAGAATTCCCGCCGCGCAATGCAAGGCTTCATCCCCAACGCTATGTCCGTACAAGTCATTGATCTGTTTGAAGTCATCAATGTCCATGAGGATGAAACACCAAGTGTAGCCATGTCCAGGGTTACATTTCGCAATAAGGTGCCTATCCAATTCTCCCCGGTTGAAAAGCCCCGTCAGCGCATCTTCCGCGAAATGCTGGTTCTGCGACATCAGATATATCAGCAACAGGGAAAAGACGCTACAAGGCAAGGCGGTCCAGAATTCGTAGTTCAATATCTGGATGACGCTGCCGACGATGGGCAGGGCTGAAAACAACGACAGGTACAGATAGTCCCTACGTTGCTCGAATATCCGGACATGACGGCGTTCCATCAACGGCAACAGCGCGCTGACAAGGAGGTACAGGAGGTTGATCAAGTATGGAAGGCAATAATAGGGACCTCTCTGATAATGGTTTCCATTGTCGATTGTAAACAGGAAGCCCGTCCAAGGGGTGGCGAACAGGAAAAAGCAATATACCACCAGGGGTATCAGGCTGATCGTGAAGCGTTTTCGATCATAAACCAGTTCCTCGCCGCCATGGAGCTTCGCATCCACATGCAGGAACCAGACATAGGAAATGGCGCAGTCCAAACAGAACACAAGAGAATTGGCAAGCCAGATATATGTCTTCATATGGCGGCCCATATTGCCGTCGATGTACCAGCAGAGGTTGTCGATGACAATGACACACCAGACCAACAAAATCAAAAGGCGCAGCATATATCGTTGTACAAAATAGAAGTGGATATCCTTGCGGGCGTCAACATACATAATCGTGAGAACGAACAACGGCAAAAGACTGATGCATATGTGTGCAAGTACTATGTCCATCACGCTCTCCTGATAAAGCCATCCGACCAACAGTACGCCCGCATCCTTCCGAAGGGGAAAACCCATCGACTCCCCCCACCAGACGACATTGGATGACCAGCGTTGTCGCCGCACACATTGTCCGCCAGCACCGTTACAGATACCATTGAGATAGACACATCATATCCTCATTCATACAAATACGAAATAAGTTCACCTACACTTTTTGCAAATTTTGTGCAAAGGGCGTCCTCTTGATTGTCCAAACTTGACAACTGGTTTATGCTGTCCATATGGACAATTACACATTCTACAATCCTACAAAAATCATCTTTGGGAAAGGGACCATCTCACAAGTTGGTGGCCAGATACTCGCTTTCGGCGGCAAGAAGGCATTGCTCCATTATGGAGGCGGGTCAATCAAGAAATCGGGAATCTACGATACCGTCGTCGCATCCTTGCGTGCCTCCGGTATCGATTTCGTTGAACTTCCCGGCGTAGTGCCGAACCCCAGGCTGTCGTTGATTCGTGAAGGGATGCGCATCGTCAAAGAACAGGGTATCGATTTCGTACTCGCCGTCGGCGGCGGCAGCGTGATCGATTCATCGAAAGCGATAGCGTTCGGCTCCTGCCTGCCCCAGGGGAAAGACATCTGGAACGACTATTTCATGCAACCGTCCGCTGTGATCCCCGGCGCGATGCCGCTTGGCGTTGTCCTGACCATTCCCGCCGCGGGTTCTGAAAGTTCGAATTCCTGTGTGGTGACGAACGAGGAAACGGGGTTCAAGCGCGGGGTGAAAACGGAACATTACCTTCCCCGCTTCTCCATCCTCGATCCTGAGGTATCCTATACGCTTCCACCGTTCCAGACGGCATGCGGCGCCATCGACATCCACGCCCATATGTTCGAACGATATTTCACCCCGGTCGAGCGAACCGATGTGACGGACCAGCTACTCGAGGGCGCGATGCGTTCGGTCATCGATATTTCGCCGCGAATCCTCAGGGAGCCTATGAACTACGATTATCGGGCGGAGGTGATGTACGCAGGAACCATCGCCCACAACAATTCCCTCAACCCGGGCCGGGGCGGCGGGGACTGGGGAAGCCATCAGATAGAGCATGAGTTGAGCGGTCAGTACGACATGACTCATGGCGCTGGCCTGGCAATCGTGATCCCGGCCTGGATGCGGTATGTCTCCCGCAAGAACCCGACGCGGTTCGTCCAGTACGCCGTCAGGGTATGGGGAATCACCCTGCCCCTGTCCGACACGTTTGGCATCATCGACGCGATGATCGAGCGTCAGGAGCAGTGGTACCATAGCTTGGGCATCCCCACCAGGTTGTCCGACCTGGGGCATGATAGTACGTACTTCAATGAAATGGCCCGCAAGGCATTGGTCAACAAGGGGGCGATAGGCGCCTATTGCAAGCTCCAGGCACAGGACATCGTAGAGATTCTGAAGCTGGCGTTGTAGGACATTCTGTTGCATTTCGCCGTCCTCCGCAATGTCGCGGGGAGCTTGCAAAATGGGGCTTTGAATCCAGCCGGCACATCAAGCTCCAAAAAATCAAACGGGGCTGTTGCAAAAGTCGGGGGACTTGGGCGCAGCCTCGTTTCGTATGATGGGGGACGGGCCTCGGCGTCCTGCTGGCAATACCACGCGGGCGATGTGGGCGGCACCTCAGCGATACAAGCATTTTGTCAAAAGGAAATCATTGAATCGGTTGACATCGCCCGCAATTCTGGTACTGTTAATGTATGTTTACTTTTAGAACCTGTTCCGTGGAAGGTTGCCACAGCTTCGTCTGCGATGGACACGACACCTGTTTCCGGCATTGTCAGGATCAACCACAGGTACTGCGGAACGCCGCCGAACGCATGACTTCACATGGACGGGTCGACGACATGACCATCACCAACGCTGAATTCAGCGACCTTGATTGCTCAAAAACACAGATGTTCACCTGCAACCTGGGATTCTGCACATTCAGGAACATGGACTTCTCCGGCATGCGGCTGGTCACTTGTTCACTTGACTTCTGCCTGTTCGACAGATGCAGATTCCCTGACGTCGACAGCAGGTATACGGTATTCGCAGGAAGCAAGTTCATCGACTGTGATTTTGGAGGATCCATGCTGCTGCATACCAATTTCGTAGGATGCGACATCATCCAATGCGACTTCACGTCGAGTGACCTCTATTATTCAAATTTCACCAGCGCTCATCTGAGGGACGTCAAGTTCCAGGACTGCAACATGAAGAAGGCTGATTTCAGGTATACGGACCGCAGGCGTGTCTCCTTCAAGTATTCCAACTATGAGGAGGCGAGCTTCACGCAGGACATCCAGTAGCCCTGCCGAAGCGTGGAAGCATGAAGATATTCCAGCATTTCTCCGTAGTCGGTTTCTGCAACACCTATCTGATCGGCCCGGACGACGGCGGTCATGCCATTTTGATAGATCCGGGGCATGTGGATGTTGAGCTGATAGAATTGATCGAGGATCACCATTACACTATCGACCATGTACTGATTACACATCGTCATGATGCCCATGCGCAGGGTCTGGGTACGTTGTTGAAAATCTATACACCCGAAGTCCATGCCGCCGCCGCTTCCATCTATGACTACCAGGTAACGGAAGTAACGGACAACCAGACGCTTAGTCTCTGTGGATTTGACGTTGACGCCATCCATGTGCCGGGGCATTCGCTGGACTGCATGGTGTTCCGCATCCAGCGGGCGCTGTTCACTGGCGATGTCATCATGTCCGGGCGCATCGGCTCGACTCCAGGAATCATGGAGCGGGAACTATTGCGCAAGGCAATCCGCAAACGCATCTTGTCGCTTGATGAAAACCTGTTGCTGTTTCCCGGACACGGAACGCCCAGCACGCTGAAAATTGAGAAGATGTTCAATCCTGAGCTATTGGAAATTATCGCAGGCACAGCGGAGCTTGTCCGATAGTGGCTCAGAAAAATCGTCCTGTCACAATATACCGACTATACAACAAGAGGAAAAAATGAAAACACGCAAACTTGGCAAGATCAACGAAAACATATCGCTACTTGGCTATGGCTGCATGCGCTTGCCGAAGATACAGGAAGACAAACCGGACATCGACAAGGAAAAGGCACAGCGGCTCATCGATTACGCATATGCGCATGGGGTGAACTACTTCGATACTGCGCTCCCCTACCACAACGGCCTGTCGGAGCTGTTCATCGGAGAAGCCTTGAAAAAATATCCGCGGGAGTCCTTCAATTTGGCGACAAAGATGCCGCCATGGAAACTTAAGACGACGGAAGACGCAGACCAGCTCTTTGAAGAACAACTGAGAAAATGCCAAGTATCCTATTTCGACTTCTACCTGATCCACAGCCTGGGTACCGAAAACTTCAAGCGAGCGGAAGAGCTAGACATCCATGATGTTCTGCGCCGAAAGAAAGCGGAGGGAAAGATACGGTATCTCGGTTTTTCCTTCCATGATACGCCGAAATTGCTGGATACCATTGTCCACGCTCATGAATGGGACTTTGCACAGATACAATTGAACTACCTCGATTGGGAACTACAGGATGCAAGGGGGCAATATGAAATTCTGACCGCCAACGACATTCCTGTAATCGTCATGGAACCAGTCAGGGGCGGTGCGTTGGCCACGCTCTGCGAACGCTCGAAGACAGTTCTGGCGCAAGCGGAACCAACGGCCAGCCCCGCGTCTTGGGCGATCAGATATGCCGCATCGCTGCCGAACGTACTGACGGTCCTCAGCGGGATGACTGAAATGTCCCAGGTGCGGGACAACGTCGGTACCATGACTGACTTCAAGCCTCTGGACGAAGCGGAACGAAACGTGCTGCGCCAAGCACTGGAGATGTACAAGGAATCACGCACGATCCCCTGCACGGGCTGCCGCTACTGCATGCCCTGCCCCGCCGGCGTGGATATTCCGCGGATATTCGCCGCCTACAACCAGTACTGCGTCAGCAAGAACAAGGGAGCGTTCCTCACCGCATACAGGGAGATGGGAGACGCGAAGCAGGCGCACCATTGTATAAGTTGCAAGAAATGCATGGAGCAATGCCCCCAGTCCATTGAGATACCGCGCATGCTTGATGAAGCAGGTACGTTCGCAGCCACCCTCATGTAGGGTGGCCAGTAAAGCCATGGCGCAAGGACAATGCGAAAAACCGTATAGGGATGTCGCTGGCTGCGTCGGCTACCTATGCCGCTGAGCCGGTGATAGCCCATCCATACAAGCCGTCTTGTCGGCCGGTAACGGCAATTACATTCACCCTAGCCCGCATTCGGACGAATTGATACAGAACGCACCCTACCGACCGACCGTGCAAACCAGTCATACAGGCTGGCACATGGGACAGAAATAGACGTTTCCGCCCAGATAGGCCTGACGGATGATTTCGTGGCCACATCTCGGACACGGTTTCGTGAAGGTCTTCGCGGACAGGAGGGTCCTGTATCCGCCGGATTCACCGAACAAATTCTTCTCCGTATCACGACCGCCCTGTTTCGCCATGACCTGGAGAGTATCCTGCGTGCAGGCATAAAGCTGTTTCAGCTGCGCATCATCGAGCGTCGCCAGCTTGGTGCGCGGGTTCAGCCTTGCGTTGAATAGAATATCCTGCAATGTTCCGTTGCCCAGCCCGGGGATCCGCTGCTCCGTAGCGAGAAACGCCTTTACGCTGAGCTTTGACGGAGTGGCGGAAACAAGAGAAGCAAACCAAGGCTCAGTGAATGCGCCGGTCAGCGGCGAAGGCTTCTCCTTCGCCACCAGATAGTAGGGATTGTCGTTCGTTCCGTCCTTGAAGACACCCAAGCTTCCGTACATCTGGATGGTCCATACCAGATGGGAACCATCGTCAAGCCGGAATAGAAGCTGATGTTTCGCAGGAGGTTCAACCCCCGGCTGGAGGTAGTGAATCGTTGCTCCGTCTCCAAACACAAAGCGCATGTCTTCAATTTCAAGCTCGACAAGCCCGCCATAAGCATGCACATCGGAGAGCGAGAGTCCCTCCAGCATGGCCGGATACCGCTGCGGGTCACAGGTATAGAAAGCGAACCTGTGGGGTGACGCGGCGGCGACCACATGAGAAATCCGACGTCCAAGCAGACGCTCTCGCAATTGGGACGCAATCACGTCGCTTTCAGGTAGTTCTAGCATGTCCGACCTCCAACATGTGCGCGAAACCGCCCGCGACCTTCAGCGGGACGACGGGAAAAGCAAGCGCTTCATTCCAAGAAACGGGTTTCGTCTCCGGGAAGAACCTTCGGTAGGGATAGAGCGCGCAGCACATCCTTGAACCGCTGGGGCATCGGAGCGCAAAACCGCATCCGACGGCCAGTGGCCGGATGGTCGAACTGAAGCTGTAGCGAATGGAGCATTAGCGTCGCGCCGGGATAGGAACCGTCTTTTCTTGCGTAGACGGGATCCCCCAGAACGGAATGTCCGATCGACTGCATATGGACGCGAATCTGGTGGGTACGCCCAGTAAGGATGCGGATACGAACCAACGCATAACCGGCATATTGGCGTAATACCAGATAATGGGTCTCAGCCTTCCGCCCATCGTCCACCGGACAAGTCATAAACCGTTTTCGGTCATCAGTATCCCGTTTGATTCCAGTCACAATCCGTCCCCGACGGGTCTCCATTCGCCCCTTTACAATCGCGATATAGTACTTGTCGGTGGTATGTTCCTTGAATTGTCTGGACAATGCCGCATGAGACTCCCTGTTGCGGGCTATGACCATGACACCACTAGTGTCCTTGTCCAGACGATGCACAATGCCGGGACGAACGGCGGGGTTCAGCAGCCCATCGACAGTCTCTTCGCCACCGACGGCGAAATCCACATCATCTGGAGATGACGGCTCTTCCTCCACACATGAAGCTGGTCGCCCCTGAACATCACCAAAAGAAGAATCCGCATTCGCCGGAACATATGGAGAACTAGTTATTTCCGAAAAGGCTGAGCCATAGCGATACACCAACGCATTGACCAATGTCCCGGCAGGATTGCCCGCGGCAGGATGCACGACCATGCCTTGAGGTTTGTTAATGACAAGGACATCATCATCCTCATACAAGATATCCAACGGGATGTTCTGAGGCTCAATCCCTTCAAAACACTGCTCTATCCACCGGACCTCGATGGCTTGTCCTTCTTTTACAGGACGGCTTCTTTTGGCGTCCTTGCCGTCCACTAGAATCCGGGTATCCTTGTCGCCGACCAGGGTACGGCTGATACCCGCCGCATTGGTGGCGACATAAGCATCGACGCGGACTTTCCCATCTACCGGCCCGACAACAAGGAAGACGGCACGTTCAATTGTCTTCACTGATTATTCTCCCTTGACTTCCCCGATGATGAAATCGGTCAGAGCGATAGTAAAGGATACACCGGCGGCAGCGCCCAGCTGCACTAATACCGTCTTGATTCCCGCTGTTTCTTCTACTGGCGGCGCACCGAGATTGACTGCGAGGTTATAGGCGAGCGCCACTAGGGGAAAAGCCAATGGAAACGAACCGAAGAACAACGACTCCGCCCGGCGCAATTTTCCACTCCAGATGGGAAACTCATCTTTTGTGTAGGGTTCATAGTCAGGAAGCTTCGTACCGGTCGCAGTCGTACTGCCTGCCGTGGTAGTAGTGGTTGCCGTTTCAGCGGCAAAAAGGCATTGCATGGAAATCGCGACAAGCAACGATACCACCAGAATCCGAACCGTCATCCTATTCATTTTGAATAATCCCTCGCACCGAAAAGTCGTGTTCCAACCCGAACCACGGTAGAACCTTCCTCAACAGCCCATGCGAAATCGCCACTCATGCCCATGGAGAGAACGGCGAAATCAAATGAAGGGTAACGCACTCTGCACGTTTCAAACAATTTTCGCAACCGAGCGAAAGCGCCGCGGACTTGTCGCTCGTCCCCGCCCAAGGGTCCGATGGTCATCAGCCCTCGTATATTGATGCCTTTCAGACCTTCAGCATGGTCAAGCATGTCAAAAAGTGCAGTTTCGGTCTCAAAACCGGATTTTGCTTCTTCTCCGGAAGTGTTGAATTCCAACAGGACCGGCATTACCCGTCCGCAGGACAGGGCGCACTCGCTAATCAGAGTAGCGAGTTTCAGGGAATCAACCGAATCGATACCATCCACCAACGGCACGATTTTTTTCACCTTGTTGCTTTGCAGATGTCCAATCAGATGGAGTTTCATTCCCTCTGGCCGTTCAGGGATTCGCGGGAATTTCGCCTCAACCTCCTGGACGCGGTTTTCACCGAACAGCCGCAGCCCGGCTTCATAGCCTTCTATGACGGAATCCCAGGGATGTGTCTTGGAAACGCCCATCAAGGTGATGTCGTCCACACTGCGCCCACAGGCCGCAGCGGCGGCCTGGATTTCAGCGAGGACTTCCTCTACCCGTTCTTTGCAAGTATCACTCATGAGTGTTTTTTCGCCTTCTTTTCCTGTCGGGCTTTCTTCGCCGTCTGATGTATCGCGGTCCGTTCCATGGCCCGCTTCTCACGCCACAGCTTCACGCCTGCCCTCAACTGTTCGAACTGCTCCCTCATTTCTCCGCTGGCGCTGGTCATGCTGGGGAAAGCGTCCACCATACGGCGACTGGTCCGATGCAGTTCCGTCCGCAGGCGTTCCATTTCCTTGTCGAACTTCGCTTTCGTGGCTGCGACAAGTTGCTGGCTCCCTTCTTTCTGCAACACGGCCAGCCGCTCCTGGAATTCCCTACCTTTCTCCTTGACCTCCCGAACCTTGGCCTGGAACGCTGCCATATGGTAGATGCTGGCCGTGGCATCCACGGACATGACAATCGCAATCAGCATCGCAATGGGAGAATAGAGCCATTCGGGGAATTTGCCGACAAAACTGGCAATGGCGGGCTGGATCAGATAGACCACTACCAGGCAGAGAATCGCGAACAACGTGGAGTTCAGCAGGCAGACGCGCCCGTTTATATTGATCTTGTGCTTGGAATAGTCCCAGAGCTTCGTGTTGAAGAACTTCTCCAGCAGCCAGCTAGTAAAGTATTCCAGCACAGAGGTCACAATCATGCCGAATATGAACACGAGGTACGGTTTGTCAAAAAACGGTTCCAGGGCAAGTATCACAGAAATTGCCCCGAACCCATAAATCGGCAGATATGGGCCATATAGGAACCCTCGGTTCACGAACCGCTTGGCGGGTATGGAGCAATAGACGACTTCGCAGACGTATCCACAGATGCAGTAGATGAAAAAATAGATAATAAGTTTATCCAGAGCAAACATACTGTCTCCTATCAGGCAATTCCGAACAACGTCCATAGTATAGCAGGAAGCCCCAATCCTGCAAACCGTTTTCCTGCCACCATGAACTATGCTCAAAATATAACTACCCAGCCCAAAAACGTCTATCCAGAGGTCAAGTGGGGTCTCCGAATTTCTAGAGGCTTGATTGGTGATTGATGAGTGTCCGTTCGGTGTTTGCTCTAGGCGCAACCGGTGTTCACCGGGGCTGATGGTTCATCGCTTGCTGATGCCACGTCCTTTATGTTGTTGCCACGTCCTTTATGTGGGGATTGCGTCCTTTATGTCGGAGCTACCTGTCGTCTACGTCCTTTATGACGGGATTACGTCCTTTATGTTGTTGCTACGTCCTTTATGTTGTTGCTACGTCCTTTATGTCGGGATTGCGTCCTTTATGTCGGGATTACGTCCTTTATGTCGGAGCTACCTATCGTCTACGTCCTGTATGTTGGGATTACGTCCTTTATGTTGTTGCTACGTCCTTTATGACGGGATTACGTCCTTTATGTCGGAGCTACCTGTCGTCTACGTCCTTTATGACGGGATTACGTCCTGCACGTTGTTGCTACGTCCTTTATGATGGGATTGCGTCCTTTATGTCGGGATTGCGTCCTGCTTGCTGACTACTTGACGACTGCTTTACGGGAATCGAGACGCCAGTTCGCAAACAGGTCGTACCTCTTGCATTTTTCACCATGATGATTTCATTCAGGATGGTTTTACCGTAGTTGACACAAGCACCGGAACATGCTAGTTTATCCGAGCGTCTGCTGGATGGCAGATGCGAATGGCGGTGTAGCTCAGTGGGAGAGCGGTTGCCTTACACGCAACTGGTCGGGGGTTCAAATCCCTCCGCCGTCAACGGTGGCCGAGAAATCGGTCACTTTTTTATATACAGTTGAACCCCTGTATGAAGTTTTGGGACTATGTACCAAGCCTTGGACTATGTGCAAAGTCCAAGGGATTCAATGATTCGCGCGATTCCGTCTTCATCAGCCGGAGGGCAGACGATATCCGCTAGGGCCTTCAGTTTCTCGTTTCCGTCTGCCATCGCAATACCACATCCTGCGCACAGAAGCATATCCACGTCATTATACCCATCCCCAAAAGCATAGGAATCAGCTTTGCCAAAACCATGCTTGTCCATCAAAAAATTCATTCCAAGGGATTTTCCTGCGTTTTTCGGAATCAGGCTCAGCAAATACTGGTGGGGACGATTCGTTACATAACCATTCAAGATATCCTGGAACAGAGGTTCCTCGGATTCCTCAATGTACAGTTGTAGCAGATATATCTTTTCGATATCCCTGAAACCGGGAAGAATCGGCGGTATGTCGGATTCAAAATCGTCCCAGACCGCCTGGACATGGGGCGTGAGCCTGTTGAGAGCCTGTCCCACACAAGTGAAACCGCCATAGGCAACGCCGAGGGAGTCGGCCAGACTGAAGACTCGCTTTGTATTCTCCAGACTGATATGTTGCTCGAACACGACCTGCTCATTTTCAATGACGACCTGTCCGTTGAGGAAGATATAGGCATCGAAGAAAATGGCGGTTTCCCGATCCACCATGGCACGGGATTCTAGTCCCCGACCTGTGGCGAGAACTAGAAAGTGTCCACGGGACCGGAGATCCTCAAGCGCCTTGCGGGCGCTTGAGGGGACTCTGCCGGTTCTGTGGCTATAGAGCGTATTGTCAAAATCGAGGAAGATGATTTTTCTCATTTGAATTTTGACGCTGTCTCCGCGAGTGCGGTCGCAGGATCGGCCCCACCAATCATCACAGCTTTCCACATGGACCCCACTTCCGCGGCAAGCTTGTCCGAATTTTCAAAAGCGACATCAAAGCTCATGATGTCCTGCATGTTCAGTGCGGCATTAACCGCGGAGGCGTAGTAGAATGCCTTCGTACCTTTCTCTGTCGCCAAGAATTTCTGATATTCGGAATTTCCAACCTGTGAACGGCTGATGGGCAGATTGCCCGTATTGACAAACCATTCCACATTGTTTTCCGCGGCGCTCAAGAATTTAATCAAAAGCCATGCGGCGACACGTTGTTCCGTTGTGGAATTGGAGAATACGGCGTAGTTCTCTCCTTTACTAAATGTAACAGCCTTCTCCATATCCTTTTGGGGGATCGCAGCGACTCCGATTTCAAAATCGCGCTGCCCCTTCGCCACGGAGGGAACAGCATATTGAATACCGGCGGCGGGACCGATGAACATGTAGCACTCTTCCATAACGAAGCCGCTGTTGCTATAGTTCCCTCCGGCACTCGGCATGAGCGCGGGAAGCGTGAACAGTCCCTTGTCCATGTTCTTCTTGAAGAATTCAAGCACATCAAGCGAGGCCTTGTTGTTGATGTCCACGGTGCCATCCTTGGCTACATAAGGACTCCCCCACTGGCTTGTCATCGTCTTGAAGGCGGCTTCACCATAAGAGGTATCATAGCTGAAACCAGGTTTTCCAGTCTCCGCCTTGATGATTTCGCAATAGGCGACGACCTCATCCCAGGTGGAGGGAGCTTTCCATCCATGTGCGTCGAAGAACGTCTTGTTATAGACAAGGATGTCAGTCGTCTTCTTGTTCGTAGGCCAAGCATACATGGTTCCTTCCGGACCGAAACTCTGCACCTCGGCGATATAGTTCGCAAAGAAATCGGCCTTCTCCTGTTTTGTGTATCCAATCGTCGCATCCGTGAAATAGGGCATCAAATCCACTATTGCATCGCTGGCGATATACTCCGGGAACGTAGGAGCGTTGAGGTTCGATACTGTGGGAGTCGTCTTGGACACGATATTCTGGGTGAGTTTAGCAGTCAGGTCGTTGATGGCACCCTGATTGGAAAAATCGACCTTGATATTGGGATAGGCCGTCGTAAAGGCGTTTACCATCGCCTCAAGATATGGATAGTTCTGGGCTCCAGTACCGGTCCAGAACGAAATCGCCACCGGCTCTTTATCAACCAGAACCTTTTGGATGGCGGTCTTCAGGTCAGTCGCGCCCTTCTGCTCGGTAGTACCGCCGCAGAAAGCATACGCGCATACGCATGCAACCAGCATGATGCACATCGCCTTTTTCGTAAACGTCATTTCCACTCCTCCATATTTCAACCCTTGATTCCACCCGTCTGCATCCCCGCAAATACATTTTTACGCAGGATGACGAACAAGATGATCAAAGGAATTGTAACCAATGTCGCCGCGGACATTTGCAATTCATACTTGATAGTCCCGGAATTAGTCGTGAACGCATTGCTCAGGCCATTGGAAATCATCCGCAGACCGTCCTTCGTCGTTATCAAGTTTGGCCAGGCGTAGGTGTTCCATATCCAGATTAGCGACAACAACATGGTCGTCAGAATCGTCGGCCTAGTGATAGGCAACACGACTTTTCTGAGAAACCTGAAATGCGAGAGCCCATCGATCCTGGACGCAATGAACAAATCCGTAGGAATCTGTTTCATAGTCTGCCGTAGCAAAAAGATATTGAAGGCATTGACGGCATAGGGGAGAATCAGCGCCTGATAGGTATTCAACCAGCCGAGTTTCGCGACGGTCATGAAGTTGGTGATAATCAGCATCTCCTGGGGAATCATCATCGACCCGAGGACGATGAAGAACAGGACGTTCTTTCCAGGGAAGTCCATCCAGGAGAAAGCATAGGCGGCAAGAACCGTTACCGTCGTGCTGAGTATGACAACGAAAAAAGCGACAACCAATGTATTCCAGAAATACGTCAGGAACGGAGCCATCTGCAAAGCCCTGATGAAATTCATGAATTGGGGGACTTTCGGGAACAGGACCGGAGGCTGGTACAGCGCTTCGCTTTCAGTCTTGAGGGCGGTAGAAACCATCCAGGCGAACGGAATAAGTACCAATATCAGGGCAATGAATAGAAACAGATACTTGCAGGTGGTTGAAGACGTTGATTTTCGTATCATTTGTAGTGTACCCACCTTTTTGAAACGCCGAACTGCGCAGCGGTCAAAACCATGATGATCACCATAAGCAGGACAGCCGCCGCACTGGCGACGCTGACGGCACCCGCGCTGAGATAACTGCCCAGGGAATCAATGATATATCCGACGATGGTAATCATCATCCTGGAGTTGTCCCCGGCGGGACCATAGGTCGTCGTAAACAGAGCCACAACAGCGGAATACGCCTTAAACGCCGTGATTACCGATGTAATGAACACATAGAAGGTCGTCGGAGACAACAATGGCAATGTTATCTTGCGCAAAACCTTCCATGAACTCGTCCCGTCAAGCTGAGCGGCCTGGTAGTAGTCTTTGCGTATATTCTGCAAACCACCGAGAAAAAGCACTACCTTCAGGGACAACCCAGACCATGTGGAATAGACGAACAGGACGAACAGGCAACGCATGTAGGACTGGTTGTACAGCTCCTTGCTCGCGGCTATCCCGACACCCGATATCCATTGGACGGGGTCTATGCCGAACAACCCCAGGAAAAGATTCATCAATCCGAAATTGTTATTGAAGATCAGGGCGAACACCATACCGGCGGCAATGACGTTCGTCACCTGCGGCAGGTAGAACAAAGTCATCAACTGGCCTTTCAGTCTTTTGATTGAATTCAACAGCAGAGCGACGAGCAGGGCCGTCAGCATTGAGAACGGAACGCAAACGAAGGCTATGAAGCTGGTATTGAATACCGCCTTCAGAAAAGTTTTGTCCTTGAGGATATCAACATAGTTCTGGAAAGAAAACTTCACGAATGAACCAGTCAGGAATCTGTATCCTTCCTTGAACGAAGTGATCAGTGTGTTGACGACAGGATAGAGTACGAAAACAGCCATCAGCGCAAAAGCTGGAAGTAGATACAAATATGCGTTATAGTCCCTTTTTTTCAACATTGCGCCACCCGCGAACCCTTTGTATCAAAAATGATGATGGAATCCTCTTTGCACCTCAGCCCTACGAGATCTCCGGCTTTGACGTCCATGGTTGGATTCTTCACGAACTTGATCGCCTGTCCATCCAAAGTAGACGCTTCCACCGTTTCAATCCCTCCATGGCGCAAACCAGCGCTGAGCAGGACCTTGAGCACTCCAGTTTCATCCTGGAGCAAGTTTTCTGGCCGTATCCCCACCTGATAGCGGCCATCAGGGAGCGTTGAGGGACACAGCAGGCTTTCTCCGATATGTAGCCACCCGTCCGACACCTTTCCTTCAAGGATGTTGATAGGAAACGAGCCAAGGAATCTTGCCACGAAGATATTGTCGGGATGGTCGTAGACCTCCTGCGGTTCTCCGACCTGTTGCAGGACGCCCTCCTTCATGATTGCTATTTCATCACAGATGTTCATAGCCTCTTCCTGGTCATGGGTTACGAAGATGGTCGTAATTCCAGTCTTTTTTTGAATCTTGCGAATTTCATCGCGCGTCTGTATTCTCAAACGGGCATCGAGATTGGAAAGAGGTTCATCCAAAAGCAAGATGGAAGGTTCTTTCACAAGGGCGCGTGCGATAGCGACACGCTGCTGCTGCCCTCCTGAAAGCTCGCTCGGCTTACGGTCAAGGTATTCACCGATTTCAACTACCTTGGAAACCTGTTCCACCATAGAATCAATCATATCCTTAAATTTGACGCCACCATTTTTCGCTTTCTCCTTGAGCTTTCTCGTCAATATCTTGGAGTTGACCAGCGGAAACTCGATATTCTCCCGAACGGAGAGATGAGGATACAACGCGTAATTCTGGAAAACCATACCCACACCCCGTTTTTCAGGTGGTGCCATGGTAACATCGAGATCATCAAACAACAGAACCCCGGATGTGAAATCATGAATTCCTGAAATCATAAACAGGCTTGTAGATTTACCACAACCGGAAGGGCCTAGAAAGCCGAACAATGTACCTGATTTAATCGTGAGGTCCAGATTATTGACGGCGATTACCTTCTGGGGAGTCTTGCCGTTCTTGTTATTCTTACCATTACTGACAAACTCCTTTGTAGCATTGCGAAATGTCACCTGCATTCCGTCCTCCTTCTGACCCAAGACCTCAGCATTTCCTCCAGATTCATTCCGTCGGCATGTCTCAAGCGTTTCAAATATTCTTCAATCATTTGTTTGAGAGTTTTATCCAAGCGATGCACGCCCACACCAGCTTCATCCAGGGTGTAGCCCATAGCTCCCGAACAAAGGAACTCATCGGCGACAATGGTATAGGACGCATTATCATCAAAAGAACGGCCATCGGGGAAAGCCAGAGAAATCACTCGTTGGCCAACGGGATGTGAGGGATCGATTTCCACGTCAATCCCCGCGACCGCTACAGGAGATGACCCCTCGGTAGCGAGCAGCCTCATGCCAAGTTCAATGTTGCGCCTCAGCATTGCCCCGGAGACCGTGAGTTCAAAAAGATTGTTTTCAAACATCAGCGTCTTCTCAAAATCATACCGGGATATCGTACCCGTGTGGAATCCAGAACCAAGCCGGCCGGAATACAAGAGAACCGCATCGCAGTCGGCATGCTCCAGCACAATATTCGCAGCCAGCGTACTGAAAGGCGAACCCTCCAAAGGGATTGTGGCGGTGGACATATCCCTATTGGGTATATCAATATCCAACGAAAATAGAGTTTCCCGCATTCTGTTTTCAGTTTCCGCAATCGCACCTTCCCAGAGCGCAAGCATTCTGGGATCCTGTTCACCGGTTTCAATCTGCACGAAAGACGGTTCTACAAGGATATTTCCGTCCAAGAACACGATATTCAGGACGGAGAACCCCCTTCCATTCCCCCCGCCCTCGGACACAGGAACGCCATTGACAAAACCACTGACGAACCGATGCCAATGGGCGGCGAACATCCCGTCAAGCCGGGGACAGGCATTACATACAGCCTCGACTTCATGACCGACGAGTTCCCCTTCATCGGTCGATTTCAATCCGAGGTGGGCCAGAGCGATCACTACATCCGGCTTCTCGTTCCTTATCTTCTCAAATGCACCGCCCACAGCCACCGCGGGATCCGTCAAGCCATAGGCATACATAGACCGGGGAGTCTCGGGAGACGGCATGTCGTCGCATGTGGCGAGACCGATGAAACCGATTTTACGGCCACTCACCTCAACTAAGCCGTAGGGTCTTGCGAAAGATGGGAAACCTTCAATATTAGCGCAGAGAAATTCATACCTCCCATCCCTCGCCCAAGCTTCTAGCGTTCGTGATCCGTAATCATAGTCATGGTTGCCTATCGCGGAAAACGGAACATCAAGAAGCTGCATCATTTCTGATACGGGACGGCCTTCCAGAAGGTCGCAAACCGGATCGCCGAAATAGTTGTCGCCGCCGAATACGACGAGACTGGCGGGATTCTGCCGCTTGAACTCCTTCAATGCGGCGACCAAACGAGGAGCATTGTCCATCGTCGCATGAAAATCATTCACACAAGCCACCGTGACCGCCTCATGCAAGGACCAGGAAGCGATTTCCACGAATTCAGGGATAAAACTTTCTTCAACAATTCTATATAGAGAAAAGCGGGAGAAACATTCTTCAAGCCGTTCTATTGGAATATCATGGTTCTCCAAGGAAAGATCTTTCTTATAGGCGAGGGTCACATGTGGGATATAGGGCCGGTTCTCCACAGAACAAACACCTTTAAGCGCCTCGTCAATCTTTCTCTTCAATTTTCCGAGATTGTCACAGATATCGACTGGCTTCGCCCAAGCGACATGTTCAAACGCGCCGCAACCAGCGATATCGATAGAAAACCGACCCGACGACACATGGTCAAGGCATTGTTTCACAATATTGGGATTCCCCTCCCCAATATATTTCAGGGTGATGTGCATGTCCTTGGCTTTGCATGCGACATAGTTGCCAAGGGAAATATCCGAAAGCTCTTTGGCGCAGGATTGCAACCGTTCGGCTACAGCATCTGAAATAGACAGTCCAACGAATAGCTTCATACCAGTTTCCCCCTCGCCTCCTTTCGTTTTTCAATGAAAGCACAGGTCGCCTCGTAGTCACAGTTGAGAATACGGCTCTGAGGAACACCCATGTCCTCAAGAAATTTCGTCGCCTGGTCCAAACCACCGACCGACCACATACTATGAGCGTCAGAATTGACCATGACCGGCACATCATAGTCAAGACAAAGCTCCAGCACCTTCCTACAGTTTTGTGCGCTACCAGGTCGTACCTCGAAGGAATTGTTGTTTATCTCAATCGCAATCCCATGCTCGGCGCAAGCCTCTACTACGGCACGATGCTCAAACGGGAAAACTGGGTTTCCGCAATGGCCGAGGCAGTCCACCAAGCCACTTTCAACAACTTCAACCCACCCTTTGGTGTGGTCGGCCACGTTTGATGGGATGATGCATTCAACATGATAGGACGCCACGATGAAGTCCATGTCGGCAAGAATAGTCTTGTCGAGGTCCAGGCCTCCGTCATAGTCCATGATGTTCGCCTCGACACCCTTGAAGAACCTCAGTCCCTCGACATAGTCGGGCAACGACTTCATGCACAGGAAATGATGCCGTAAAGCACCATCGAAAAGTCCAGGGCCATGGTCGGTAACGGCAAAAGCTCTGAAGCCTCTGCTTTTCGCCGCCAGAGCCATTTCTTGAATCGTACTATAGGCATGCTGGCTGACACAGGAATGCGTATGAAAATCTCCAATGTATTCGTACATGATTCATATCATAGCATTCAATAAATTTTTTGCAACAAATAAGTGTAAGTTTTTTATTAATTTTAGTAAAAATTTTTACTTGCCAAAAATGTTCCCATTGCCATATAATGTTTACAGAGGAGTCTAATTCATGACCACATTGAAAGACATAGCGCAGGATGCGGGCGTTTCAATCTCTACCGTCTCGCGTTGCCTAAGACGGGATCCAAAGCTTTCCCTGACCCGGGAGACAACGCAAAGAATAGTAGAGACCGCAAGAAGGCTCGGCTACAAAAGCATAGATGGGTATGCCCGCAAACTGAATCTCATCGTCATCCACAAGGATTCCCATTTCGCCCAGAGCATCGACAACGGATATTACTTCGATGTCAGAGCTGGCATAGAGGAAGAAACAATCAACAATGGGGATTCTTGCCGTTTTCTTTCAATTACGCAACTCGACATGGAAAAACTTGCGTTCGACTCAGTTCTCGTCGTGGGAAACTATACTGCGGCCCAGACACGGAAGATCATGGACTTTGCAGGGAACGCTCCTATCGTATTCATCGGGAAACTCAACTTCATGCCGGAGGGTATCGACACCATCTCATATGATGTCCATGCATGCGTTGAACTGGCGATGACCCGCTTGCTGGAAGCAGCTGTGCGCGATGTCTTGTTCATAGACGTTGTGGATCATTGTGAGATACCGCGGTTCTACCACAAAATCTTCAGCGTGAGGGACTACATCGACCTCCATCCCTCCATGCGCCTTTCCATGTTCATTGAAACTGAGGACTCTAGTTCCGAATATGGCTATCGAACAATGACAAAGTATCTTGATGATGGAGGAACCGTACCGGAAGGGGTGTTCGCGGCGAATGATTCCCTCGCCATCGGCATAGCAAAAGCCCTGACTGAACACGGCTATGCCATAGGAAAGGATACAAGCATGGTATCGATAGGAGGTGAAGGCTACGGCGTTTGGACGACACCAGCCTTGACGAGCGTGACATTCCATGCCCGACAGATGGGGATTGAGGCTGTAAGATTAGCGCGGTACAGACTGGACAACCCTTTCGCCACAGCTAGGTTCATCGTCTTCCAGCCTGAACTGATAGAGCGTGACAGCGTCGGCATGGCATCGGCGGATAGTATAAAGAGAGACAATACTCAGTAGCCTCCGCATTCATTCATGCTGTCCAATCCATGACCAATGACACCCATCTACAACTTCAGCATCTCCTGATAAGTGATATCGGAGGAACCTGACAGGATTTCGTGCTTCCCTTCAGGATAGATGAGCAGCCGCTTCTCTGAACGGATCTTGTTGTATGCGGCGAACTGCGTCGAAGGAAGGCAAGTGTCGTCCTGCAAAGCAGTAAACATCGTCACAGGGCATACGATGCGTTCCACCAAGTTCTGGATATCGATATATCCCAAGCGGTTCCAGACACGCGCTTCAGTCCGGTGGAGCGGGTCGTTGTACCGGAAATACCAGTGCAGCTCGTCATAGGCATGGGTCCTGACATCCATGTCCCAGGAACGTTTGTAGTCGCAGAGGAACGGCAGACCGGAAACGACCCGCTTGATCCCCCCTGAGAGGGCCGCGCAAGCGAGGGCAAGCCCTCCCCCCTGCGAAAATCCCATCGTCCCCAGTCGGGAGCCGTCTACGAACGGCAGGGAGGACATCACGCGAACCAACTGGACGGTGTCGAGAAAGACATGACGGTACAACAGCCGCTGGGGATCGTCCAGTCCAAGACCGCGGATGACGAGCCCCCCGAACGTGGGGCCATGGTCGATGACCGACAGGTCGGGCGTCAGGCCGGTCTGTCCGCGGACATCCATCGCGACATAGCAGAAACCGGACATGGAATATGGGAACTGCGTCGTCCATTCCCCGCCGTCGCATTGATAACCATGGAAGAACAGGACTGCGGGCAACGCATGGTCTTGGCGGGAAGAAGCGCCAGTTGGACAAGAGAGCTTGCAATGGACGCGGACGCCGCCGACCGAATTGAAGGACAGGTGGAGGCATTCGACGCCCGGCGCGGAAAAATCGGCATCAGGGACAAGCTCCCAGCCTGGTGCCACAGCATCCAAATCGGAGAGCGCATGGCTCCAGTATTCATCAAAATCAGCGGGCCGGGGCGTACACCCCTGGTACACCTTCAATTCATCCAACGGCATATCCAGCATCGGCATGCATCACCTCCCCCAGACTGTCCGAAAAATATCTTTTTTGAAGATCATCCCTTCCAGACAGGCTTGAAATACATGTTTTCTGTTTTCGAGCCGACTTTTGGGACAGTCTCTCCCATTACACACCCACACCATCCTGCGGAGGTATGGCGATGATACTATCAGGCGAACAACTACCTATTTCACCTTGTTGTCGTGGCTGTCCTTGAGGATGACATCATGAGCTCCGCCTTCGACAATGCTTGTGGCGGAAACCAGCGTCAGCCTTGCGTTCTTCTGCAATTCGGGAATCGTCAGACTGCCGCAGTTGCACATGGTGGACTTGACCTTGCTCAGCGTCAGCTGAACGTTGTCCTTGAGGGCCCCGGCATACGGAACGTACGAATCGACACCCTCAACGAAGGAAAGCTTCGATGCGCCGCCGAGATCGTAGCGCTGCCAGTTCCTCGCGCGGGCGGAGCCTTCGCCCCAGTATTCCTTCACATAGTTGCCGTTGATGTTTACCTTCTCCGTCGGGCTTTCATCGAACCTGGCGAAATAACGGCCGAGCATCAGGAAGTCCGCGCCCATGGCGAGGGCGAGCGTCATATGGTAGTCATAGACCAAGCCGCCATCGGAACAGATGGGGACGTAGACACCGGTCTCTTCAAAGTATTCGTCGCGGGCTTTTGCGACTTCGATCAACGCGGTGGCCTGCCCGCGACCGATGCCTTTGGTCTCGCGGGTGATGCAGATGGAGCCGCCGCCGATGCCGACCTTGACGAAATCGGCCCCACAGTCAGCGAGAAACCGGAAGCCGTCGCGGTCTACGACATTGCCCGCGCCGACCATGACGGAATCTCCGTACTGCCCGCGAACCCATTGCAACGTCCGCTCCTGCCATTCGGAAAAACCTTCAGAAGAATCGATGCACAGCACATCCGCCCCGGCTTCAATCAATGCGGGGATGCGTTCGGAGTAGTCACGTGTGTTGATACCGGCGCCGACGACATACCGTTTGTGGCTGTCAAGCAATTCGTTCGGGTTTTCCTTGTGACTGTCATAATCTTTGCGAAATACAAAGTATTTCAGACGACCGGCATCGTCCACTACAGGGAGGGCGTTCAACTTATGTTCCCAGATGATATCATTGGCCTCGGATAAAGTAACATCATCCTCCGCATAGATAAGTTTCTCAAACGGAGTCATGAAGGAACTGACCGGGGTGGAAGGATCCATCCTGCTGGGACGATAGTCGCGGCTGGTCACGACGCCGACGAGTTTACCGGTGTTGGTGCCGTCTTCGGTAACAGCGATCGTGGAATGTCCAGTGGACTCTTTCAATGCGATTACATCGGCCATGGTCTGGTCGGGACGGATGTTGGAATCGCTGGGGACAAAACCCGCCTTGAACGCCTTGACCCGCGCCACCATCGCGGCTTCACTCGCGATGGACTGGGAGCCGTAGATGAAGGAACATCCGCCCTCCCTCGCAAGGGCTTCGGCCATTCGTTCGCCACTGACGGACTGCATGATGGCGCTGACCATGGGGATGTTCAGCAATATCCTGCTCTTCTCCCCTTTCTTGAATCTGACCAAGGGAGTTTGAAGATTGACGTTGGCGGGAATACAGTCCGCTGAAGAATAGCCAGGGACGAGCAGATATTCGCTAAAGGTATGCGACGGTTCATCATAGTACATTGCCATGATTATTCTCCTCCGAAGGGTTGGTTCTCATATTTCGGTAAATTGGAAGCATGATGCCTTATCATCGCAAAAAAAACAAGCTCGTTCAACAAAACATGTCGAGAAACCGTTGCAAAAATACACTTAATTGCAACAATCGACACAAACGTCCTGTCGTTCCCCATAAAGCCAAAGGACATGGAAAGCGACGGCGATAGGCGGCGGAGCAAAAAAACAGCCCGTCGGCGACAAGCCGTATTTTCGCAGGCTACAACTGCCGCAGAAGCAGGATCTCACTCTCCCTAGCGGCGAGTCCAACTGATATTTCCCCATTGGGAGAGACATCGACCCTCGTACCGTCCGACCAGCGGACCGCCTGCGCCGGTATGAGGGCGGAAGCGTTGAACCGTAGTGTACGCAGTCTTGCGGACTTGTTCAGAAGCAATACTACAGCCCGTTCCCCGTCATATCGGGCGAACACAAGGGAAGTTCTATCAGCATGAAGGATTTTCCATGCGCCATAGGCCAAAGCAGGCTCGGATCGTTTCAGCTCTCCGAGACGACGGTATAGCTCCCAGTACTCCCTACGCCAGTCCCCTTCGTTCCATTGCATCGGATACCGAGACGCCTCCACTGATCCGATTTCGCCGTCCAAGCCGATTTCATCACCATAATAGACATTCGGGATGCCGGGAAGCATGTACAGGAGCATGACCGCCCCGCGATAGACGTCCCAGTCGTAGACCAGATGGTTGTTGTGCAACCTCGGGGTGTCGTGGCTGTCAATCAGATTGAACTGCTGAAACAGCAGTTGCGCGGGCAAGGTCCGTAATTGCCGATCAAGGGCGTCGGCGAGGTCGATTCCACTAAAATAACTGCCGGGAACGGGATAGTGCCCCCATCCAGGCAACTGAAACCTGTCAGTCTCACCTACCCATCTGCGAATCGGTCTGGATGAGCCGTAGTAATTCATGGCGGCGTCCCATTCGTCCCCCTGTAGATGGGAGGAAGCGTCAACCCAATCCTCCGCGACCAGATACGCCTGGGGCTTCGTCTCCTTGACCGCGGTACGGACCTCCCGCCAGATTTCGTGGCAGAACTGGTCCTCGCCCCTGCGTCCGACGACATCGGCCACGTCGAGCCGCCAGCCGTCTTGATTGAACGGAGGTTTGAGGAATTTACGCATGACGCTATTTTCCCCACGATACATCAGCTCCCGAAGCCCCATACTTCCATAGTTCAGTTGCGGCAGGGTCGGAACACCCTCCCAATAGGCAAAGGAGCCATCTTCATTCTTATAGTAATAAGCAGCTTCGGGTCCTTGTGGATTCTTCTGTGCGGCCAGGAACCAAGGATGGTCGGTACCGGTATGGTTGATGGAAATGTCCACCACGACTTTGATGCCGTGTTCGTGCATGACTTCAATCAACTCAATCAACGCCTGATCGCCGCCGAGTTTTTCATCGACATGGAAGAAATCGCAGCAATCGTAGCGGTGTATGGTTCGAGAGACACCAATCGGATTGAGATACAGGACAGAAACCCCCATCGCCACAAAATGTTCCACCGAATCGGCGATTCCCCTGAGGTCGCCGTTATAGAAGTCAAGGCATCGTCCCTGCGCGAATTCAAGGGGTTTCTCATTCCATCCAAGTACTTGGGGCTTCGCGCCGTCGAACTCGTATTCACCGGGACGGACGCCGACGGAGGGATCGCCTTTGCGAAAACGGTCGGGGAATATTTGATAGCAGACGCCACCGGGAATCCAGTCGGGAACCTGAAGGTCGGCTTCAAGGCGAAAGCAATCACGAATCGCAGGGCTGTAATTAAGGAAACCCGCCGCGGCATAGTACAGGATAGTATCGTCGGCTTTGAGTTCAAACCACCAATACAGCCCGTCGATGTTGGGCATCCGCAAGGAAGCTCGCCAATATGAGGTTTTCCGTTCCTGTTCTCCCGTCACGTTGCTGTCGCGACGCAACTGAAAGCGAATTGTACGGCCAAGGACAAAAGCGACTAGGAAAGAATCGGTCACAGGGGATTCTGATGGGATACGGATGGACAACGTGACCGTCTCCCCCGCTTTCGGCATCAAAGGTGAAACATATTGCGCCGATACCTGGGAATCTACATATGCGCGCCAATCAACAATCTTATTCATCAGCCAGCTCCTTCCACAATGCGATAACAAGCTACAGGCATGAACACACAGCCTCACTCATATGTAGCCGACGCTTCCTGCCTCTCCTATAAATATAGCGATACCGCAAACTTTTGTCTCCCGTGCTAGCATGGGCTCGCTCCAGGCTCGATTGGTGTCCGCTCGGTGATTGCTCCAGGCTCAACCGGTGTTCACAGGGGTTGAGCAAGTGCTCGGAGTTAGTCCTCACCCCTATTAGGCAACACTTTCTTGTATCATCGGGACCACGGGTGAAACACACATTGAACCATCGTCCAAGGTCTCCCGGCGGGAAACCGCCAGTACCTTGTTCCACGTATCCCGGACCGCTTATTTTCAGTTGCCTATCCTGGACTTCAATACGTATATTAAGTGTGTGGGGAAACAGTATGAACATTGGACAGAATTCTATCTGCGTCAAATCTGTTTTGGGAACGGATACCTTCGTTGCTCCATGTACAATCCAGAAAAATGTCATCAAAAAAACAAAAAAGTTTTTGTTGACCGGTTTAGAAAACCGGTTTAGTATAGAATTATATGAGGATATGGGGGAACCGTCACACAAGTTGCGGGGCGGGTTTCCACATGAACAAACCAGTCATTTTGTCCCGTAGGGGACACTGTATAGCGGAAACGCACTACAGAAAGCGATGGAGGACGGATGCTGTTGCGACCATTGAGTTATGGAGACGACAGAATATCCAGAAACCCGCTCCACTGTAGCAAAGGAGACACACATGAAAAAGACCTTGAGCCTCATTCTCATCGTCCTGCTGGCTGTCACCGGAACCCTGTTCGCACAGGGCGCATCGGAAAAGGCCTCCACCCCTGAAGTTTACTTCCTGAACTTCAAACCAGAAATCGCCACCGTGTACACCGATGTCGTAGCTCCAGCTTTTGAAGCGGAGACCGGCATTAAGTTGAAAGTCGTGACTGCGGCGTCGAATCAATACGCCACCACGCTCAAGAGCGAAATGGCCACCAGCAATCCGCCGGCGATTTTCCAGACCAACGGTCCCGTCGGACTGCAAGGTTCCAGAGCTGATGTAGCTCCTCTTGAGAATACCGGATTCTATGGAATCCTCGCGGACAAGTCCATGGCTCTCTCCATCGACGGTCATGTAGCGGCCATCCCCTATGCGGTGGAAGGTTATGGCATCATCTACAATCAGGCGATCATGGACAAGTATTTCGCCATTCCCGGCGCGAAAGTCACTTCCATGAACCAGATCCAGGATTTCGCCACCCTCAAGGCCGTCGTTGAAGACATGACTGCCAAGAAAGCCCAGTTGGGCATCAAGGGCGTGTTCGCATCGACGTCCATGGCGCCGGGCAACGACTGGAGATGGCAGACCCACCTCTTCAACGTTCCTCTCTATGCGGAATACGCCGACAAGTCCTCTCCCGCGGACGCGACGCTCACCGGTCTCGCCGCGAAATCCTTCGACTTCAAGTATGCCGACCAGTACAAGCAGCTGTTCGACCTGTACCTTGACAACAGCACCACCGCCCGCGGCCTCGTAGGCAGCAAGAGCGTGGACGACTCCATGGCTGAATTCGCCCTTGGACAGGCCGCGATGGTCCAGAACGGAAACTGGGGTGCATCCCAGATTCTCGGCGTCCCTGGCAACAAGGTCGCAGACAAGGACATCAAGTTCCTGCCAATCTACATGGGCATTCCCGGAGAATCTGGTTATGGATTGTGCGTCGGTACAGAGAACTATCTCTCCATCAACAAGAACGCTTCCGCCGAAGCCCAGGCAAATGCCGACAAGTTCCTGACCTGGCTGTTCTCTTCCGATACCGGCAAGAAGATCGTCAAGGAGCAGTTGGGCTTCATCACCCCGTTCAACACCTTCGCGGACAGCGAAATGCCGAGCGACCCTCTCGCCAGGCAGGTCGTGCAGTGGATGAACAAGGACGGCGTCAGCTCCATCCCTTGGACCTTCTCCGCAATTCCTTCCGAGCAGTGGAAGTCCGATTTCGGCGGTGCGCTGCTTCAGTACATCCAAGGTTCCAAGGACTGGGCGAGCGTCGTCAAGACCGCTCAGGATTCTTGGGTCAAGGAAGCTCAGATCGCTGGCAGATAAGTTCCGACGTGTTTTCAACTGGCTGTCTTCGGGCAGCCAGTTTTCTCTTATGACGTTTTCCTGGAAAAGGGAGTCATCATGGAAAAAACCCTGAAAAAATACTTCGCCCTGTTCGCACTTCCCGGAATCATATGCTTCTGTCTCGCATTTTTGGTTCCGATGGTTTGGGGTCTGGTGCTTTCTTTCTGTGAATTCACCAACATTACCAATGCAACGTTCGTGGGCTTCGACAATTACGTCAAGGCATTCACGATTGACAACTACTTCACCCACGCCTTCTGGTTCACGTTGCTATTCACCGTAGTCACGGTAATCTCCATCAACGTGTTCGCATTCATCCTGGCACTGCTTCTGACGCGGGATGTGCCGGGGACAAACGCATTCAGGACTATTTTCTTCATGCCAAACCTGATCGGAGGCATCGTCCTTGGCTGGATCTGGCAGGTCATCATCAACGGAGTGCTTGCCAAATACGGTGCGACGATCCTGTCCGACGCAAAGTATGGTTTCTGGGGACTCGTGGTGCTGATGAACTGGCAGAACGTCGGCTATATGATGGTCATCTACGTAGCCGCGCTACAGAATGTCTCCAATGACATGCTTGAGGCAGCATCAATTGACGGAGCGGGCTATTTCACTACCCTGTTTAGAATTACAATTCCATCCGTGTTGCCGTCCATCACGATTTGCATGTTCATGACGCTCACCAACGGGTTCAAACTGTTCGACCAGAACCTCGCCCTTACTTCGGGAGCGCCGAACCACAGTACGGAAATGCTGGCGTTGAACATTTATACCACGTTCTACAGCAGAATCGGTTTCGAGGGTGTCGGTCAAGCGAAGGCGGTCATCTTCACAATTCTAGTAGCGGTTATCGCGATTACGCAACTCTACCTGACGCGTTCAAGGGAGGTGGAATCATGAGCCAAGTCCGCAGGAAAAGCACCCGTTGGGTCATTTTCGCACTGATGATCTGCGTCGCGGCATTCGTCATCATGCCGATCCTCGTCGTGTTGATGAACTCGTTCAAGTCCCGTTTCTACATCTCCAATGAGCCGTTTACGTTCCCGAATTCCGAAACATTCATAGGAATGGCGAACTATACGACGGGTGTTCAACGAATCGGTTTCTTCCGTTCCTTCCTCATTTCGTCATGGATTACCGTTGCGTCGGTCGTGCTGATCCAGCTTATCACCAGCATGCTCGCCTGGTACATTACGAGGGTGAAGGGAAAAACTACCTCAATCATTTATTACCTGCTGGTATTCAGCATGATCGTTCCGTTCCAGATGGTCATGTTCACCATGAGCAAACTGGCGAACATGCTACACCTGGACAATCCGGTCGGCATCGTGGTCCTGTATGTCGGTTTCGGCGCGGGTATGGCGACGTTTATGTTCTCAGGCTTTATCAAGAGCATCCCGTTGGCGCTGGAGGAAGCCGCAATGATTGACGGCGCTACGCCAGTGCAGACATTCTTCCAAGTCGTATTGCCGATGCTCAAGAGCATGTGCATCACCATCGCGATACTCAATACGATGTGGGTCTGGAACGACTACCTCCTGCCCTACCTGACGATCGGCACAACGTACAGGACTATCCCCGTCGCAATCCAGTATCTACGCGGCGGATACGGTTCGGTCGATATGGGCGCGATGATGGCTATGCTGGTATTGGCGATGATTCCAGTCATCGTGTTCTACCTCATCTGCCAGAAACACATCATCAAGGGCGTCCTTGCCGGAGCGGTGAAGGGATAGCAAACGCCTTCAGAGAATATGACGGTGGGGGGGACAATCGTTTCTCGCCCGCTGAAAGCTATACGCTGGCTTTACGGACAGTCGGGGGAGGCCGGGTATGCAGGCCATAGGAAAAACTGTAATATGGCCTGCGATGTCATCATATGCTGCATTGGGAACGCAACGAATTAGGGAGAAAAACGGATGGCACTAGTAAGATCAAAGGATGCGAAAGACAAAAGACCGACTATCAACGACATAGCCCGCATTACGGGGTATTCGAAAACCGCGGTATCTTTTGCGTTCAACGAACCGACCAGAATCAGTCAGAAAGCCAGGGAACAGATACTCGCCATCGCGACGCAAATTGGTTACATTCCTGATCCGATGGCACGCAATTTCTCTTTGCGGAGGCACCAGAGCATTGGTTTTCTACTTCCCCAGATCATCCACTATACGCTGCGCAATCCATATATGATGCAGGTTATCCAAGGCATCGGCTCGGTTTGCCAGAAGTACGGCTATACGCTGACGTTGATTCCTCCGTTAAATGAAAGCATCACCGACGCCGTCCGCAACGCGGCTGTCGATGGGCTCATCACCATGGGCATGAAGGTCGAGATGGAAATCGTCGATATCATGCGCCAACGGAAGCTACCGTTCGTCACGATTGACGGAACTCCCTCCCCCGCCATGCCGAGCGTGAACATCAACGATGAAGAGGCTGCGTACGGGATCATGCGTCAGGTACTGGCCCAAGGGCACAGGGACATTGTCGTCATATCCCTACCCATTGATGCGTTTGCCGCAGGACGGAGTGATGACACGAGCGTCCCGACCTTGCGCAAGAGAGGGTATGACCGTGCGTTGGGGGATGTCGGGCTCACGTTGGAAAGTCCTTGCATCACCACCATGGTCAGCGAATGTACGCTTGAGGACGGAAAGCATGCGGGACACTTGATCAGCAAGCTCAAGAATCACCCGACGGCGATAGTAGCGATGAGCGATATCGTAGCAATCGGCTGTATCCTGTATCTCGATGAACATGGTTACAGCATCCCGCGAGACATTTCAATCGTCGGCTTCGACAATATCCAGGAATCGGCCCTTGTCACGCCCCGGCTGACCACCGTGGACCAACCGGCAGGAGACAAGGGCTACATGGCGGCGGAAGTCCTGTTCAGGATGATCAATGGCGAGGACTGCGACGATACCCGGATGATCATCCCCTACCGGCTGATCATGCGTAATTCGCTCGGTCCCGTTCCGGAGCGGGACTCCGATGCGGCGTCCGATGCGTCTGGTCCCGCGCCGGCCGCATCGACATTCAACGGGTCAACGCCCTGCGTCGATGTTTCCGACGATGGCGCGGACCAGGTCCTTATGATTTCAGCGAAAACTTCCACGATGTCAGGGTGCGGCGAACATACCTCCATTCATTCAGAGGGACAGGAACGCACCTCAGAAGGAACTGAAGAATGAATACCTCACAGAGACGATATTGCGGCATACTGATGCATCCGACCTCCCTGCCCGGCAAATACGGTATTGGAGATATTGGCCCTGAGGCCTATACATTCGCCGACTACTTGTCGAGAAGCGGCGTGTGCCTGTGGCAGATATTGCCGCTAGGCCCGACTGGTTTCGGCAATTCACCGTATGCGGCGAGGTCTACCTTCGCAGGAAACGAATTATTGATCAGTCTTGATTTCCTGTATCGCGACGGTTTGCTGGAGGCTTCCGACCTAGCTTCCCCACCTCCGTTCCCCGACGGCAAGGTGGATTTCAACATGGTGGACGCCTGGAAGACACCCTTGCTCAAAAAAGCCGCTAAAACATTTTCGAGGGCTCAGTCAGAACAGTCTGCCGCCTATCAAGCGTTCTGCAAGGACAATTCCTTCTGGCTTGATGACTACGCCTTGTTCATGGTGCTGTACGAACGGTATCAAGACGCCCGATGGTTCAGCGTCTGGGATCGGGACATTGGAGAGCGAGCCCCCAAGACACTGAAAGACATACAGGAGCGCTATGGTGACCAAATCGTCATATGGAAGGTGCTTCAGTTCTTTTTTGAGGAACAGTGGCAAGCGCTACGAAGCTATGTCAACCGATTGGGGATCAAGCTGATCGGAGACATTCCTATTTTTGTCGCCCCTGACAGCGTTGATACATGGAGCCATATTGAGCTGTTCAAAACGGACAGTGAAGGCCATTATTCGGCGGTTTCCGGTGTTCCTCCCGACTGTTTCAGTTCTACAGGCCAACTGTGGGGTAATCCGGTCTACAACTGGGATGCGCTTCGCGCGGATGGCTATGCGTGGTGGATTCAAAGAATCAAGCGGCTGTTCACACAAACTGATATCCTTCGCATCGACCATTTCCGCGGGTTCGACGCTTATTGGGAGGTTCCCTATGGGGACAAGACGGCGGAACATGGAACTTGGGTAAAAGCACCGGGGAAGGAATTCTTTGAGGTGATCCGTTCTCAACTGGGCGAGCTTCCAATCCTCGCCGAGGATTTGGGATTCATGACGCCTTCCGTCGAGGAACTTCGAGACGGCAACGGATTCCCAGGCATGAAGATTTGTCAGTTCGGGTTCGGCAGGGATTCCGCGTCATGGCCAAATCCGTTCGATACGTTTCTTCCCCACAACTACGACTACAACTTTGTAGCCTATACCGGTACGCATGACAACGATACCACCAGGGGGTGGTATACGAAGCTATCGGAGGAGGACAAGGACATGATCCGCAGGTATTTCGCCTGCAACGATCATGAGCTGGTATGGGCGATGATGCGGGCGGTAATCGCCTCCCACGCAAAATACGCCATATTCCCGATGCAGGATGTTCTGGACAAAGGAACCGAAGCCAGGATGAACATACCATCTACATGCGGTACGCACAACTGGTCTTGGCGAATGGAGAGCAAGGACTACTCGATGCAAATCGCCGACCGCCTCGCGGAATTGATTCGCATCTACGCCCGCAACGGCAAGGACTGGGAAGAAACAGAACAGGAACATCTCGCGCTCCAAGAGGCTTGGCGAAAGGAACAGGAAAAAGAGAATTTGGAAGAAGCTGAACATGATGAATGACGGCAAAATTCAGTGTCTCAGAATGGCGTACCCATTTTCCAACAAGACCGACAGGGCAGCTTCCACTGTTTCCTTCCGTATCAGCACATAATCCGTGTTGAACGTCGAAACCACAAAAACTCCGATTTTCCGTTCGGCGAGCAATGAAGCAATCCTCGCGATGATGCCCGTCAGGGAGAAATCAAGCGTACCGACGATGCGGAAGGCAGTCCATCCATTTTCACACTCAGTCACGTTCGAAGGCACTAGAGCGGAAGAACAGACCAATGAACGCTCCTCATCTGTACAGGCCATAAATACGAACGGATTGTCCAAGGATACCTCGGAATAGTCCACGACTTTGCATATGGAAAAATCATCATTCAGAATTTCAATAGTGAGACGGTCGTTCATGCCACCATACCTCCCGCCTAGACCTCCGTAAGAGTGTTCAGCTTGACCATATGGATATGGTCTTCCCATATTCCATTGATTTTCAGATACTTCGGAGACAGTCCTTCATTGGCAAAACCAAGTTTTTTCGTAACACTCAGGGATGCTATATTCCGTGGCATGATGTTCGCCTCCACGCGATGCAGCCGCAAATCGGTGAACAATGCGTTGACGAACCGGTCAACAGCCTCCGCCGCAAGTCCTTGGCGCAGGAAGTCCTTATCAAGCTTGTAGGACAAGAAACAGGATCTGAACGCCCCCATGATGATTCCACTCGCGCCGACCATGCCGATGACAATATCAGGCTTCGCCCTCGGACAAAGCCAATATCGATATTCGCTTCCCCGTTCTGACGCTTCAGCAGACTTCTCCAGTTCTTCTCGCTGAAATTCCACAGTATAGAACACCTCCGGTCGCGCCGGTTCAAAAGGTTCTAGGAAATCCCTGTTCCGCAGCAAATAGGAAACCACCGATTCGGCCAGCTCCCCACAGGACAGGCGGAGGATAAGGCGATCCGCATCATAATGTGAGAGCATGGGCATCGTAAGCACCTCCATTGGTAATATATAAATATGTTTTCGCAAGGTCTATGAACTTGCAACCAACCAGCAATGAACTTGCAACCAACCAGCAATGAACTTGCCATCAACCAGCAATGAACTCCATCATGGAAAAGGCAAGCAACAAACCACAATATAAGGAAATATTCAATTTTCGCAAATTTTGATTGGTTTTGATGGAACAAAGGAGATGTGAAAAAAGGACACCGTAACCGCCATGAATCCATGAAGTTTGCGGTGTCCCTATATGTTCCGCTAAGAACAGAAAACTATTACTTTGCCAAAGCGACCTTGACGGCGGCGAACACTTCCTCTGGGCTTTTGCTGGCGTCGATGTCGATTAGCAGACCCTTTTCGCGATAGTATTCGATCAGCGGAGCGGTCTGCGCTTCATAGACGTTGAGACGATTCATGATTGCGTCTTCCTTATCGTCATCACGCTGAATCAGAGGCTCCCCGGTCTCATCGTCGATGCCTTCCACCTGAGGAGGATTGTATTCAATATGATAAATCCGCCCGGTACTCTTGCACATGCGGCGACCGCTCAGACGCTTGACGATGCTTTCCTTGTCGAGAACGAAATTCACCACGGCATCCAGCTTGGTCATTCCGGCCAAAGCGTCGGCCTGGGGGATGGTACGCGGAAAACCATCAAGGATAAAACCCTTCCGGGCGTCATCATCCTTGAAACGATCTTCGACCATGGCAATCGTGATGGAATCGGGAACCAAATCTCCTGAAGCGAGAATCGCCTTGACCTGCTTTCCGAGTTCAGTCTCGTTCTTGATGTTGTACCGGAACAAATCACCGGTGGAAATGTGAGGAATTGCATAAAAAGACTTCGCCTGCGCCGCGATAGTCCCCTTGCCTGCTCCCGGAGGGCCAAGAAATACTAGATTCATGATTACACCTCATACAATAAGCATACTGCGAACCACCAGCCGATAGCGTCCACACACCGAACAGGCCGGAAGTACAGGCGACAGCATAGCAGATTGTCCTGTTTTTGTCGCCCCTGTGATGAAAATAATCCATCAGCACCTTGTCGGGACTTTGCTGGACAAAACTCCAAGCCGGCACGCATAGTGCCATTCATCATCACATCCATGTCGCAATCGGATAAAAACGCTATTGCGTGAGACGGGGTTTGTGGTATGATGGCTTCCGCCGAAGAACGTTGCGAAAAACAGTGCTTTACAGTAGTATGACTGATGGTCGGTATATCGGCCACACCTCCAGCGGTAAAAAGCGCTTGGGACACAAGGACAAGAGAGGAATATACAATGAACAAGATCGTATTGCATGCCACGGACCTGGATGGCTTCCTGCTTGACAGCGACAAAGAAAAAATCGCCCATGTAGACAGATTGTACCAAAAGTCGCTTGGCTTTTGTTCAACGCTGGACAGCGCCACCGATGTCATGCAGCTGGAGGAGGCCCGAAAGGGTCTGGTAGAAAGCGCCGCGGAAATCGGCAAATATCTCAAGCAAGTCTGTTCGGAAGAGCCGAATATCCATGTCTACTCCTTTGAGACTCCGCAGGAGCAGCATGGGGGTGCGTCCAGGCTCATCGCTAAATTGAGAGATCCCAAGACACCGCACGAAGAGTTCCTCTATTTCATCCAGCGGGCGTATGAACTGCTGTTCGCCCATGTCTACGCCGACGCCGCGCTTCCCCGAAAAAGAAGCATCATCACAGCCACGCCCGTGACGTTACCAGTCAGAAACTATGCGGTACACAGGATACCGGACGTCGACAGCCTGATCCACAACAGCGTCATGTGTGTCATGCTCAGGGGTGCGCTTCTGCCGTCCATGATCATCAGCAAGGAAATTCAGGAATATTCTTCAAACGACTTCATCACTCCGTTCGCATTGTTCAAGATCAAACGCGACGATACGAAAAAAGAAATGAACATGGACTATATCCTCGATCTTGACCGTTCTTTCTTTTCCCTGGAACAGCTGGATGGCAAGGATCTGATCTTCGCCGACCCGATGAACGCGACGGGAGGTTCTTTGGTCACGATTGTCAAATATCTGACGAGCCAAGGTATCAGGCCGAAATCCATCAAGTTCATCAACGTGATCAGCGCATTGAAAGGATCACTGCGAATCGCTCGGGCGATTGAAGGCGCGGAAGTCTATACGCTGTGGATGGATCCCGTCCTGAATGAAAAGGCATATATTCTTCCAGGTCTCGGCGATGCCGGAGACAGGCTCAACGGCTGCGATGCGGAAGACAATCCGAGAAACATGATTCAGTTGATCGCGGACTACGGGAGTTCCATTACGAACCTGTACCGGGCGCAGGTCAAGGAAATCGAGCAGACCGTTCTAGGGCGCTAGACAATGAGGACACCCCCCTTCCGCCTGCGATACATGCCGCTGGTTGCATTACTCTTCGCGTTGTTCTGCTTTGTCGGCTGCGCGACAACGGTCGACGAAACCACGGAAGAAATCAACGCGGCCTTGGAACTGGGAGAGCTATATCTTGCAGAAGGTAATTTCGACAAAGCTATCGAAATCTATGACCGGGGGTTGGAAGTTCATTCAGAGAACGAAAAATTGCTGTATAACAAAACCGCGGCCCTGATCAAAGCCAATCGCTTTGATGAGGCCGCGGCTCTAGCGGAAGCGGCCTACCGGCAGCATCCGCATTTGCTGCGTTTCGCGAAAGCTCAAGCTACGAGTCTGGAACTGGCTGGAAAAGGAATCGAAGCAATTCCGGCATGGGAGGAGATCGTCAGCCTCGACCCAGCCGATACGACAAGCCGGATACGGCTGATGAACCTGTTGGTTGAATCGCAACGATATGACGACGCAACCGCCCACGCCTGGTATCTGCTGGAAAGGAAATCGGCGGACGCGGACGCACTGAAGGCGTTGGCAGTGATCGACCAATCCCGGGGAGGAAACGGGGAGCCATGGATCTCTTTGGTAAAAACAGGTTTTCCCGCTCCATTGCAGTCGAAACAAAACCAAGAGCCCCCTCAATAGCCCTATTTAACAGAAATCAAAAAGTAAACCTTGGTCAATTTTTTCATTTGACCAAGGCCCCTAGATTGTTTCGTCAGTCTCCATCAACCCAGAAAAGTCCAGACTTTGTTATTTGATGAACCTGACCTCCTTGCAGATCTGTTCACATGCGGCATCTTTTTTCTTGTTGAATTCGACTTTGTTTTCCTCGAACATGTTCCGCCCTTCGGTGTCGATAGAAACAATCAGCGGTCCGAATTCCTTCACGCGACAAACCCAAAGTGTTTCAGGCATTCCCAGATCCCGCCATTCCGCACGTTCAATTTCCTCAACTTCAGTGGCGGCGAGAACAGCGCAACCAGCAGGGAACACACAATGCAATGCTTTGAATTCCTTGCAGGCCGCTTCAGTCCCGGACCCCATTCCGCCTTTTCCGACGATCAACTTCACCCCAGTCCGCTTAACGAATTCATATTCAAATTTCTCCATCCGCATACTGGTGGTCGGCCCTACGGAAACCATTTCGAATTTGTCACCACCAATTGGACGGACAATCGGGCCTGCGTGAAAAATGGCAAGTCCATTGATGTCCACAGGAAGGGCGCGCCGTTCTTCAATCAAGCGGCGATGGGCGACATCACGACAAGTCACTAGATATCCATTGAGGTAGATAATATCTCCGACATGTATTCCTTCAAGATCATTAGCTTTGATTGGCGTGGTCAATATTTTCTTTTCACTCATAGCGTTACCCCCGAATGCGTAGTAATTGTATAGTTCAAGTCCCGATCAAACACAATATGCCCTCGACGATGGGACCAACAACCGACATTCACAGCGACGCCGATCGTTGACGGATGCCGAGCGGTATTTTCAATGTTAACTCCCATTACCGACATGTTGCCGGACATCCCCTGGGGGCCGAGTCCGATGCTGTTGATGCCGTCCTCCAACAGCTTCTCCATTTTCGCAGCACGTTCATTGTCATTATGAGACCCGATCGGACGCATCAGCGCCTTCTTGGAAAGCAACGCCGCAGTTTCAATGGAAGTCGCCACCCCTACGCCGACCAACAACGGAGGACAAGCGTTCAAACCATAGCTGGTCATCACATCCAAGACAAACTGAGTCACGCCTTCATAACCGGCGCCCGGCATCAATACCATCGCCTTGCCAGGCAAAGTACACCCACCACCGGCCATGTAGGTATAAATTTCAACATCGGCACTATCAGGAATGATATCCCAGAATACCGTAGGCGTCCCTTTTCCCACATTCTTGCCAGTATTGTACTCATCGAAAGTCTCTACACTGTTGTGACGCAATGGCGCGGCGAACGTCGCCTGTACTACGGCTTCCTTGAGTAGCCCCTCCAACTCGCCTATCAATGGGAAACGTGTCCCGCACTTTACCCAGAATTGCAGAACCCCAGTGTCCTGACAACAAGGACGGTCTAGAGCCATGGCGAGTTCCTGATTCTTAGCCATCGTGTCATAGATGGTAGTCGCCAAGGCCCCGGTCTCCTGCGCACGCAGTTCAGAGAGCTTCGCCTCGACATCATCGGGCAGTTTTTTGCCGACATAGGCCACGAAACGTGCCATGAGGTCGGTCATTTTTTTCACTTGTTCTTCTTTGTTCATATTCTTTCCCTCATTATGTTATTCGATATCCATATTCCCTTATGCGGGGAAGAACGGATAGAGGATTGGCAACAAAATCATATTCACTACGATGGCGATACCAATCAACGGTAATCCAGCCTTTACGTAGTCCATGAAACGATACCCGCCGGCTCCTACAACCATCGTATTGGCAGGCATTCCAATTGGAGTCGCATAAGCGCAACTGCCTCCGATGACAGTCGCCATGATGACCGCCCGTGGATCAGCGCCAAGGGTACCGGCAATTGACATGGCGATAGGAACCAGTAAAGCTGTCGTCGCGGTATTGGACATGAAGTTTGTCAATACACAGGCAATCATGAAGACGGCGAATGTCAGCACGAACGGAGAAGCGCTACTTCCGAGAGAATTGATCACGATATCCGCAATCAGGGCGCCGGCACCAGTCTTATCAAGAGCGCTGGCCAACGCCAACGTACCGCCGAAAAGAAAAATCGTCTTCATGTCGATGGACTTGATTGCCTGTTTTTCATTGATGACGCCAGTCAACAATAGCAGCAGGGCGCCTACACAACCAGTGACATGCAACGCTATGCCAATTTTTTTCTCAAAAATCATGCCGAATACGGTCATGGCCAGAATCACGAGCGATAGCCACTGCTTCCAAGCAGGAACCTTGCTGAAATCAGGTTGCTCATCAAAAATCGTGTCGGAAGGGACGCATTTGCTGGCATCAGGGAGAAATTTGTATCCAAAGAACGCAAAATAGATGATACCGCAGACCAGCATCGGCAATCCGACCTTCGCATATTCAAAGAAACTGAAGGACATGCCAATTTCCTGAAGTGCGTTCTGCCCCATCAGGTTACCAGGGGCGCCGATCAACGACAGATTGCCCCCCATCGCAGCGGCGAATACCAATGGCATCAGAAGACGCGATTTAGAATATCCAGATTTTGAGGCGATACCGATGACGACGGGAATCAAAACCGCGGCAGTACCGGTGTTGGAAAGAAAACCAGACATGAGGCCAACGATAACCATGACGGACACTATCAGTTGGCGTTCAGTCTTGGCGAATCTAGTTACCAAGCCACCAATTTTATTCGCCATGCCGGTCTCGAAGAACGCACCACCGACGATAAACATCGCGACGAACAAAATAACGTTATTATTCACAAAACCAGAAAAAGCCGTCTTGGAATCAAGGACTCCTGTAAGTACCAAACCCACGCAAACAATCATCGATGTGACAGCCAGAGGTATCTTCTCCCAGACGAACATGACAATAGCAAACAACAAAAATAGTAATGTGATGATGGCAGGACTCATTTTTTCCCCCTTTTTTTGTATACGGATACTTATCTTATCAATATATGATTTTTGATATATGATAATGTATCCATTTTTGTTCATAATATCACCGTCCTTCACATTGTCAAGTAAAATTGTTTTCTTATTCTCCTGGGTTCAGATGGGTCAGTATGCTTTCCATACTCCGCAGGATATGGGCCTCCATCAATTGGCCGGCTTTTTGTCCATCCTTGGCGACAAGGGCGGCGACGATTTCTTGATGCTCGCCTATAGACAGTCTCGCATATTCTTCTTCTGTAACACGATATCCCATGGACAAACCGTTCCACAGACTCGACAGGAGTTCCTTTAATTTCTCGTTGCCTGCCGCCGTCCAGATTTCCATATGGAATGATTGGTTACAATCCGCATAATCCTGCCATGTCTGGTATTTCAGCACTTCTTGGGAACGGGCGTCAACATTAAGTATACTCGATAAATCAACATTTTTACGACAGACCATCATGACGGCTTCCCGTTCAAGAATAGCTCGGAGTTCAAAATGTTCTCGGATCCATTTCTCACTTATTCCCAGGACAATCGCGCCTTTGTTCGGACGCAGCTTGATCAGCCCTTCCCTAGCGAGCATCTGATAGGCCTCGCGGACGGGAGTACTGGAAACCTGTAATCGCTCCGCAATGCTTTCAAGTGAGATTTCCTCACCTTTCTTCAATTCTTGAGTCATAATCGCCTTACGCAAAGCGGAAGCGACGCGCTCCCTCGCGGGCAACAGTTTGATCGGGCGCAGACTATCCATTTCGCGCTCCTTGCCGGACAGTCGCCAACAACATGTCAAAATATCCGCGCAAGGCCTGGCAGGCGTCATCGGAAGCTTTCGCTTCAAGAAAATCGGTCGCCAATACCAATCGTTCAATCCGTGAGGGTTCCTTATACCTGCGCATACAATACGCTATATATCCGCCGAGCATAGGCGACAGCCAAGAATCCAATGCTGCGTTGCCGAGACTCATCGATATCCTACGGTGCCATGAAACTTCATCCAAAGACTCCAACAACGCCATGAGCTCCGCTGTCGGCGGCTCAGAGAACTCACAGACGAACCTCAGAACCTGCTGCTGGACGGCGGACAGTACGGAAATCAGCTGAACAGTATTCTCAGAAGAAATACCGATCACCCGCATGTGCCTATTTGGAAGTCGTTGCAAGACACCTTGCTGAGCCAACGCTTGAAACGCCTCCCTAACAGGCATCCTTGATACTCCGAGACGGGCGGCGATATCTTCCTGTGTAAGTTCCTGGCCATCAGAAAGCCGGCCTTGATACACCAACTCACGAATCTGTGTCGCGATATAATCCTTTGTCTGAACGCTGGCAATCGACTCCATGACTATTATTGTAACAGATTTACGATACTTATTCCAACGTCCCGCATCAAATAACGGATGCAACGGTCAAAAATCAAATTCACGGTATCTTTGGTGGACAGTCACTATTGGAACTTGTCCATCTCGACACGTACCAAGCTGTCGCACAGTTCGTTCAGTTCAATTCCCGCGTGTCCCTTGACCCATCGCCACTTTACCGGCATAACGGCGTTAATCGCATCAAGCGCAATCCAGTAGTCCTTGTTCTTCACCGGTTCCTTTGAAGAAGTACGCCATCCATTCCGCTTCCAATTGTGGATCCAAGCGGTGATGCCGTTTTTGACATACTGGCTGTCAGTATGCAGGATGATGGCATCCGGCTTATATTCCCCCGCTTTCTTCAACGCTTCGATGACGGCGGTCAACTCCATCCTGTTGTTGGTCGTCTGCGCTTCGCCGCCACTGCCCTGGGTCAAGGTCTGTCCACCGGACTGCATGACATACGCCCAGCCTCCAGGACCGGGGTTGCCGGAGCAACCCCCATCGGTATATATAATCAGTTCTTTTTGTTCCATGATGCGATGATACAACACGACGGCACGAGGGGTCAACGCAAAATACGAGCGTCAACGCAATCCCTTCCAGCGATACAGCGGCACGCCCACAACCGATACCAAGAGTCGTCCAAACACCCAAGCCGCACCTTCCCGCCGATAGGCTGACCAGCGATGGAAAGCATTACGACTTGGGGTACGGAAGTTGGCAAGCGGACCGACACAACGATCGAGCGGCCGATCTGCGACGAATGTCTCAAATACCGAAAAATCCTTTTTCAATGCAAAAAAAACAGAACGAGGGCAAGAAGCAGGCAACCGAACACCGCCAACAAAGCAAAGGCGCCTCCCCGCCCCCGCTTTCTTCCTCCGTCCAGGGAGCCAGAACCACTATCCGAGGAACTCGCCTGTTCTTCGGAAGTTTTTGCAGGCGCGACCATAGGCATCGCCCGCAAGGGCTTCTGAGGCATAGACGTCACTTCAGTTTTCTCCAGGGCATCGGGAGTTCTGGAAATTGCGGATGGCGCAGCGGCGACGGAGACATTGGACGCGGCAACAGGAACGTCCTGTTTGGAGAAACGACCGGAAGCGAGAAACCGTTCTATCAAAGCCAATTTCTCATCGTCGGTCAAACCGACATTCTTTTCATTCAGCCGAGGTTGCTTGCGATAATCAATTTCCGGCTGGTCAAGCAACAACGCGACGATAGCGGCGTATTCATCGGCGGCACGTTCCAGCGCCACAGCGTTTTCGTAGGAAATCGTCTTCTTGCGTGTGAACGCATCCCGTTCTTTCCTCAATTGGGCGCGTTTCGCATTATACTCGGCGCGCACATCTTCCGAAGCATCCTTCGGAGTCTTCGTGGCTTTGATCTCCGACAGCTTTTCATCCAACGCAGCAGATAACTCCGCATGCTCGACAATGGCATTGTCAGCCCCTTTCGCCGACTGTTTCGCATACCGTTGCAATTCAGCGAGAGAAAGCTTTTTCAGTTTTTTCTGGATGATGACATCCACCGTTTCCGTCTGGCATTCCGTATCTCCGCACGCATCCCCGGCTGGAGAATCCACTATTCCCTCCACCTCGCAAGCCGACGCCGCGACCTTTGCGCCATCGGTATTGTCCGCGACTATCGGGACAACCGGGACAGTGGGGGCGCTTGCTGAAGTCGGAACAACGGGAGCGACCTCTCCAATCACAGGCTTTTCAACTGTGGGAACATTGGCTTTAGAAGACGGTCCGGGAGCCACCGCGACTTTCTTGATCGTCGGTTTCTTCCTAGGCTTGCTTTCCCGCTTGTCCAGATGTGCCAACTCGGGTCGTGGCGGTTGTTTCTTGATGCGAACCACGGACCTCAATTTTACTTTTTTGTTGCTCATATTCACCTCCATGTACCGAATCAACTACGCAGCGATACAGATTCCCGCAGACAGCCGATGGATAGGAACAACCATCGCCAATTGACCTGTGTCCTCAGAAAGCGTCTACTGTCACATGCATTATTCCATCGCTGGAAAAAAGTTGTCAATGGCAAACACGATCAATAACCATTTTTCAACGGTCATTGGCATCTTTTTTTACCATCATGGACAATCGCGAAACCGAATATATTTCCATAAGGAATTATTTTCCTTGTGCAATCGTGGTCATTTGTGATTGCCTGGAGCGACCGACGACACGGCAATACGGGCAAAGTACGGCGAGTCCCCGCGAAAAGCAAACAATCTTCGACTACGTCATCCGTGAAGAACTGTATCCGTGTACTGTTCTCCCGATGCTTTGCCGGAGGGGGTTTTGTCAAGCAGATTTGTGTGTGGCAACACACTCCAGAGAAGGAAGATGCCGGCGGATAGTACAACCGGCGATCCGGCCGGCTGATGCTATAGTATTGGGCGTATTGATTGAATAGGCAGGCTTGACAGGAGGGATGAGGGCCTTTAGAGTAACACCATGCACGTTCGGTATGCGTCGTAGACGCGAAAGGGAAATGGGTGAAAATCCCATGCGGTCCCGCCACTGTGAGGTCAGGGCGTATATATGCCCTATGCCACGGAGAATGATAGTGCCGTCGCACTCAAGCAAACGGTACGGCCACTGGAGCTTCTGCCAGCTTTGGGAAGGCTTCTTTCTCCAACGACGCCAAGCCAGGAGACCTGCCTGATCGTGCGCCTCAGTCCGTATAGACACAACGGGATCCACGGCGTATGGATCTGGAGCGAAAAAATCGTTCCGACGGAGGTTTCTTCCAGGAGGCGCAGGTATGAAAGGCCCTTCGTCACTACTACGCAGAATCTTATTGGCGGGAATTATATTATTGCTCATAGTCGTGGCTCCTTTGTGCGCGCTGGCAATCAGGGAAACGTATCAGGCAACGCAAGCGGTACAACAGAAACATGACATCGTCTATATCGACAGTACCGGCATGACCATCGGCTTGCCGAACGTCCCCCGGAGAATCGTCAGCATGGGACCGAACGTCACTGAGACGATGTTCGCCCTTGGAGCGGGGAACCTGCTGGTAGGCAGAACTGACTATTGCGACTACCCGCAGGAGGCGCTTGCGGTTGACAGCGTCGGAACGCTTTGGCAGCCATCCATCGAAAAAATCCTCGCCTTGGAACCGGATCTGATTATCGCCAGCTCCTTGGCAAACGACGATGTCCTCCAGACGCTACGGAAAACAGGCATTCCATTGGCGACAATCAATAAACAATCCTCTGTAGCGGGAACCATGGAGATGATCAAGGACATCGGTCTGCTTTGCGGAAAAGAGGCTGAAAGCCTAGAGCTGGTCGCCGGCCTGTCCCGCCGCATAAAAGCCGTCGAGCAAAAAGTCGAAGGGCTGGCTCGGCCCACCTGCTACTATGTGATTGATTTCGGACAGTTCGATTCTACCGCTACAGGAGACACCTATATCGATGAAATGATTTCCATAGCAGGAGGGGACAACGTAGCGAAGGATGGGCGTTACTGGACTTACAGCAAAGAGCTGCTGGCGGAAAAAAATCCACAAATCATCATCCTGACATCACACTGGGGTTCTGATTTTGAAAGTACAAAGCAGCTGTTCTGTTCAAGTAGCGTCTACAAGGATCTTTCCGCTGTCAAGACGGACAGTATCTACCCCATCGATAACAACGCAGTGGACAGACAAGGGCCCCGAACGGCGCAGGCGATAGAAGATTTTGCAAGAATTTTTCATCCCCAGGCTATGGCGGAATAGTATGGACGATTCAATGAGAACTCGGCAGAGTCGACAAGCACGCCTGCTCTTTTTCTCGGCTGTGGTAATGATCGTCCTGCTGGCGTCGCTCGCAATCATGATGGGTCCAGCGAATATCAGCCCGCGCCAGACGATATCGATAATCCATGAAGGGATCTGGGGAAAGCGAGCGGCTTCCGAAAATACGTATTCCCAAGCCCAATTCTACATTGTCTGGAACCTTCGGCTTCCGCGGATACTCAGCGCATTGGTCGCGGGGGCGGTACTGGCGGCCAGCGGTGTAGTCTTTCAATCTGTGTTCCGAAATCCCATGGCGGATCCTTATGTGCTTGGTATTTCCTCAGGAGCGTCGTTCGGAGTGGCCTTGGCGTTACTCGCCGGGATGATGCCGACATGGGCCGGTTCCTGGGGCTTGCCCGCAAGCGCATGGATGGGGGCAATGACGACGGCATTCCTGATATTTTCTATTTCGGGTCGCAGCGGATGGTCCAGAACCACTCTATTGCTCACGGGAGTCGCATTGAACTATCTGCTGTCGGCGTTGATGACCCTACTCATGTTCCTGAATCATGAACAGCTCGACCAAGTATTGTTCTGGACTCTTGGTTCGTTTGGTTCCAGCGACTGGACGAAGCTGGGCGTGATGCTGATATCAGCCTTGCTGACTACCATTCCACTGCTGCTGACACATCGGGAGCTTGACCTACTGTTGCTTGATGAAACGTCAGCCATCAGCTCAGGGCTGTCAATCCGGTTCTGGAGGTTCACCCTACTAGTGATAGCCACGGCCGCGGTCGCTTCAATCGTGGCATTCTGCGGAGTCATCGGCTTCATAGGGCTCATGGCACCCCATCTTGTACGGATGATAGTCGGACCGAAACACAGGCGACTGCTCCCCTGCTCCATGATTGTCGGCGCTCTGTTGATGCTACTGGCAGATACGCTATCCCGTACGGTCATGGGGACCACGGAACTACCCGTAGGAGTCGTCACATCGATCGCCGGCGCCCCATTGTTCATCATCCTATTGAAAAATAGTCTCAGAAGGAAACGGCAATGAGCGAAATAATTTCTCCGGACATCCGTTTCAGCCATCTTACAGGGGGGTACGGACAGCATCTTCTGTTCAATGATGTGACGGTTGAGATTCCTGCAAGTAGGTTCACTTCGATTATCGGGCCGAACGGGGCGGGAAAGAGCACGTTGCTCAAATATCTGGTACGAGTACTCCCCCCGCTCCCTAAAACCGTCTATGTCGGGAACCTGGATATCGCGGAGCTTCGGCAGCGGTTGATTGCGCAACAAGTGGCGATGGTCGCCCAAAAAGGAACGACTGACTACGATTTCACCGTATTCGACTGTGTGGCGATGGGCCGGTACGCTCATTTAAAAAGGTTCACTCCGTTGGACAAAACAGATATCATGGTCATAGAACATGCCCTGGAAGTCACAGGAACCGCTTCTATGCGCGACAAGCTGATCACAGAGCTTTCGGGGGGGGAGGCACAGAGAGTGTTGCTGGCCAGGGCGTTGTCGCAGGAAACACGAGTATTGGCTCTGGATGAGCCGATCAACCATCTCGACCCGTTCCACCAGCGGGATATCATGCGTCTACTTCGTACTTTGGTCGATGTACAAAAACTGACCGTCATCTGCGTACTTCATGCGTTGGACGTAGTACAAGTATTCAGCGACCATGTAGTGCTGATGGATGAGGGACGTATCGTCGCGACGGGAGATCCTTCCGAGGTACTGACGCAACAACGGATTGAGGATGTCTATCAGATAGAAACGCATGAGGTGTTCGATCCTGCTTCAAGAAGGACATTGCTGATTCCTTCTTGGTAAGCCGTCCAGCAAGGTTTCTGTTTCGCCGTTTTCAAATATGTACCGCCGTTTTCAGCCGTATGCTATCTCTTTCCACCAGATCATGTCAGTTCCTACCATCTTCCATTGTTTCAGATATCGCCCACATCGCCCAGGTTATCCATGTCGATGACATCGCTGACATGGATTCTTTGGCTATCCTTTTTTCATGCATAGCCTTGCCATCGACACAACACAGCCAACGCCGCAAACACAACACGTCAAAGCCATTTCTATTGAACGACAATGGCGATGTAATGCGGGCACAAACGCAATGGAGGCCAATATCCCCTTGTACATGGCGGAATCGATGGAACAAAATATTCTTTTTAGTCTCTTGTACCGGTCTTTTTGATGATATGATACCCGAACTGCGTCCTGACCGGTGCGCTGATGGCACCATAGGAAAGTTTTTGCGTCGCACGTTCAAACTCCGGAACCATCTTTCCAGGGCCGAACCATCCTAGGTCGCCCCCCTGATTCTTGCTGGGACAGGTCGAATACTGCCTCGCCAACGCGGCGAAATTCGCCCCACCCTTTATTTTCTGATATATTTGTTCAGCCAATGCCCTGTCCTTGACCAGAATATGGCTCGCTCTCCATTCCATATACTTGCTCCTCATGATAGATGTTCTTCGTTTATTTTACAAAATGTCCCGTCAGATGGGAATAGGAAATCCATACGTATCAACGTATCAGACAAATCTACCAGCGAAAGGCGATGAACATCCAGTTCGGCATAGGAATCCCGGAAGCACTTCGGTACGGCCTTGCGAAGGCCGACACAGCAACCGGCCCATGCGGGGACCACCTGCGAAGGAGAATGGGCCGGAAGCAAGAAGGACCAGCAAGGACAGTACTTCGGTACGGCCTTGCGAAGGCCGACACAGCAACCGGTCCATGCGGGGACCACCTGCGAAGGAGAATGGGCCGGGGGCAAGAAGGACCAGCAAGGACAGTACTTCGGTACGGCCTTGCGAAGGCCGACACAGCAACCGGTCCATTCTCCGAGCAGGCGTTGACCCACGGAGGGAATAAACGTACACTCTGCAAAAGGGAGCATCACTGGAAGTGAAGAAACGGGCACGATTCCTGCATGGCATCTACCGAACCATCATACGTCTCATCTTGCAATTGAACTATGATTTCCAAGTATGGCAGGAAACGGAGCTTCCACCGGGGCCGAAGCTTTATTGCTCAAATCATTTTTCTTCAAGTGATGCAAATTTCGTCACGACATTGATGCCGGAGCCGTTGCATATGGTCATAGGACCAGGCTTCGGGATTCCCATCGTAAAAAATTTCCTGCATTGGACCGAGCAGATTCCGGCTTTGACCTCAGAAAACAAACATGCGGTGGTCGATACCGCGGTGGAGCATCTCAAGCAAGGCGACAGCGTCTATATTTTCCCAGAAGGGAGGCTGAATACCATCGAACAACTTGATGTTTTTCGCGCGGGACTGGCGAGAATATACCTAAAGAACCCGGTTCCCATCATTCCAATCGGACTTATCGCCCCAAAAAGGAGAGTACGAAGGAAACAGTCACAAGTCGCGGGACGAGAAATGACGGTGGTATCGAAGAACTACTATGCAAATATCGGAAGACCGATGGAATTCCCCGAGGCGCTGGAAATTGCGAAGACGGATTCAAAACGGGCAGAAGAAATGATTATGGAAGCAGTCAAGAGCGAGGTCTCCCGACTGATCGATGATATCAAGACCAACAAGTTCTGGAGTTGAACATGGATATGGATACAGAGAAAAAACTACAGACGGAAGAAGAACGGAACGAGGCTCAAGAACAGAAGCTCAAGAACCTGTTCGAGGATTTCAAAGAGCATGTGATTGATATTTCGGAACATGCGGATCAAGTGCATAGGGTGGATTTTTCCGCGAAACTGAAAAACGGAACCGCTTTTTCATTCAACTTCAACAGCGATCAGTGGATGCGCAAGGTTTCGCCAGAAACGAAACGGGTATCCAGCCGCTATGCTCCGGCAGCTCCTTTCAACGCTATCGTTGATATCGTTGGCGCGTTGACAGCCATCGCGCTGATGATCATGGTCGCCATCAACATCAACAAACTACCGACATTCGGTGTGGCCGGAGTCCTTTCCGTATTTGTGTTCACACTCTACATCTGCTATTTCGTGGTTGCGGCCATCTTCCATCTTTTCCCAGAGGAAAGCCAAGTCCGTTCAGTATTCCTTCATCTGACTTCCGCATTCAAAATCATTACGTTGCTTCTTGGCAACATGCTTGGAGCGATTCTGCTGGAGGGCATCCCCTATTCGTTCATAGCGATTTTCGTATCAATCTTCATCGCCGCGTTGGCGCTGTTCATGCTTTCATTCGGCACGCGAGGGGGAAGCCGGGCGTCGCTTTTCTTCTCCGCGGCACTGCCGTTCCTGTTGTTCATCATCTACCCGAACATCCCGCTGCAATATGGGACGACGTTGCTCCCCTTCCTGATTCCAGAGACGATCATGTTGGGACTGTGGAGCTTCCTACCGCTTATCCTTCCATCGAAAATCAGCGGCAAGGTGGCGCTGGGACGGACGAACAATATCTTCCCGATCATGGGGATGGGATGTTTGTTCTTCTTGCTGGATGCGATACTGAAACTAGGATTATAATGAATCCCTGAAACTAAGAGGAGAGAGTGTCAATGAAACGTTGCATTGCGATAGCCGGAATAGCATCAATGACAATATGAACTAGGAGGACCTACAATGGCTATTCCGGCGGAAAAAATATATCCCCGTACAGGTGACACGCAGACCGTTTATCTACAGGCTGTAGTCAAGAATCCCAACGTTTCAATCGGTGCCTACACGATGTACAACGATTTCGTGCATGACCCTGTTGATTTTGAAACAAACAATGTGCTCTATCATTACCCCATCAACAAAGACAGGTTGATCGTGGGTAAGTTCTGTTCCATCGCCTGCGGAGCGAAATTCATCTTCACCAGTGCGAACCATACGCTGAAATCCTTGTCGACCTACCCTTTTCCCCTGTTCTTCGAAGAATGGGAATCGCCCGTTTCGGAAATCACGACGGCGTGGGACAACAAGGGGGACATCGTGATCGGCAACGACGTCTGGATTGGATATGAGGCGGTCATCATGTCGGGCGTCCATATCGGAGATGGCGCGATCATCGGAACGAGAGCGGTCGTGACAAAGGATGTCGCCCCCTATACGATTGTGGGCGGCGTTCCTGCGAAAACAATCCGAAAGCGTTTCGACCAAGAAACGATAACGAAGTTGGAGTCCCTCAGATGGTGGGATTTGCCACGTGACCAGATCAAACGGCTGATACCGGCGATCCGAACAGGAAACGTGAACGCACTTGCCGAAGCGATGTCCCCGCCGCCCGATGCGATGCAGAAATACCATATCTGAACACAAAAACGGAAAACCGCCATGCGGTGAATGAACGTCTGCGTGGCGGTTTTTTCATGTCCATCCATCATTGAAAGATTTTTCTCAACGATAGGCGCCAGACAACCGAGGCAGGGATCTCTATCATCAACGAGTCAGTAGCATATCCATATAATAGCGGTCTTCTATGGCTGTACGAGGCACGTTCAATTCGTCAAGCAGGAGAAGCAACGTCGTCTGGGCCGTCTGAATCTGTTCCAGGGTCGCGGCATCGTCCAAGACGCACTCCATCTCCAGAAACCATCCTAGGGAAGTGACTTCGACAAGTTCAATATGGACTTTTGGAGCTGCGTCTCCACCGGGGGTGCAGCGCCAGGCCCATCCAGTCTTCTCTTTACGCACATAGACGACATAGCCAAGAGATTCACAGAATTCATACACCTTCGGGGCGTCTGTCAGGGGAGCTGAGAATTCTATTTCGTGGTTGACCTCAATCGCCCCTTGAAGCTGCTTGTCCTTGCGAGTGAACAACAAGCCGCCGACATTCGGCTTTCCGTCAATCGGGCCGGTAGATTCTTCGCGGACGCGAAACAATGGACGTTCATTGGGCAAAGACCAGTAGATGTCGGTCTTGTGTTCGCTGACACCTTCCATCATCCCCCGTAAGGAAACAATCCGGGAACGGAGTTCCTGATAGTCGTCTATATGCGCTTTAAGTTCGACTTCACATCCCATGGAATACCTCTTCTGTGGGGAAACGTCAAGAATCACGTCCTTTACAGGCAAAAACGTTGGACAACGTGTTTCATAGGATACATATGTACATAAATCAGGACAAGTATCAAGAGAAGCTACCTCTACAGTATTACTGGCGCAAAAGTTCCGGCACTAAAAATATGCCGACCATATATGTTAAATGATTTTAAGTTTCATGGGGCAGAATCGTGGATTCTAGAATTACGCTATCAAAAGAATCTGTATAACTGGTTAAATCTGTTTTTCTTTCCGGGGGTGTTGAACAGCTTGAAGCCGAAACACTCAGACTGATACAGGCTGACAAGACAATCCTCACATTCGACAATCACAAACTTGCCTCCTACTATACCTTTTGCGTCTGCCAACACAGATAGAGCCTTTTGGAGTTGTACATGATAAGAAATTTATCAGTTTGACAAATTTCTTTATAATATGAGACGTCATAATAAATAAAATGATAAATAATCGTCGCTAGAAAACGCCTTTTAGTCTTTCCAGGGGAAAATCATGTTGCGTAGCGACCGATGCCCGACCTTTTCCCGTTCATCGAACAGCAGCTCCTCCCAAGGGAGATGCTTGCGGGGAGCCTCTGGATTGGCCTCAAAATAGTCGTACTTGAACATCAGGAGCTTCATCGCATCCATCTGGGCCAAGGTAATGCCGGCGACACCGGGAATCAGTCCCGCGACGATGACGGTAAGGACAAAACAGACAATAGTATAGACGCCGAGGAAAACTGAGAACCACAAATTGTCGGCAACCACCATGAAGGACTTCTTCAGGGTCTTCAAAGGTCGGTCTCCGGGCATCATGCAGGCCAACGGAAAAAAATACATCAACGCCAGCAAGATGGCGAGGAACACCCAGAACAGGATAATCGACAGAATAAAGCCGATCATGTTGTTGTAGGAGAAATAGAACGGAATAACGAACATGATCAGGAGGAACACCAACGCAGACAATGCGAAATAGATCATGCTGTGCCGCCACATCCGGACCATACCTTCCTTGAACCCGCTCCATCCTCCACGAGTATAGTTGGAATACGCATGACACTGGTACGCCACGGCGCCGGTATAGAGTGAATACAAGGCGATGACGGCGATGACGCACAGAATACCCAGCCATGAATTCATGGACGCGACGGTCATGGCTCCATACAGCCCCGCCAGCACAACCAGATACCCAAGATTCAGTACTACCAGACCGATCAGATTGTCCCAACCATCAAAAAATGCCTTCTTGAAAAAAAAGCCGACCACCGTTTCCTCCGTTCCACCCCGGATACCACAACCCCCGATATTCGGAACCATGATATCATCATAGTAAGAGTACATTCTCTGTACTGATTAGACAACCCCGTTCATGCAAAAAAGGGCAAGGGTTTCATGTCGTCAGGTTGAAAAATTTGAGAGCTATCAACCTGACGAGCTTTTTTCCCCGCCCCTACTGAACCGCATTGGCAAAGCTATGTTTTCGTCGCCATGCGGTTTCCGGCGTTATTCATCCATGGCAAGTACATATTCGACGGTGGTATCGATTCCCGCCAAGTAGTCGGACAGGGACTGCCCGACCGTCACGTCCGGTGCCAGCGGAGAATCTCCATACCTATCCGCGACACCGAAATGCTCCGCGAGATTCATGTACTTGGTCGAATACCGAACCTGCAACGGAAGGTTTGGAAGAACGAACGCATCCGTTGAGCCGAAATGGTTCACGTTGCCGCTGGATGGCGTCCCGACCAGAACGCTGCCGGCCATCTGCAAGAGCACGCCGTTGTTCACCGCGGCGGAAAACGTCGTCTCGCCAATCAAGGTATATACTTTCTGGCCCGCTTCAAGGCATTTCCCCAGCCAGGATATCAGCGGGCCGCCGTCGCTTCCTCCGCCGTTGTTGCGCATGTCAAGGATGATTCTTCCATAGTTCCCGTCAGCCATCATTCGGTCAAGTCGCCCGACAAACACCTCCATCGGCAAATCCTTGTCTTCCTGACAGACATTGTATTGGACGTACAGCGTATCATCATCCAATTCAAACGCCTTGTAGTTGCGTGAGCGATCCCATTCCGTGGCGGGCATCGACGCACGCTGGCGGGACAACATGCTGAAGCTATACGACTGCGCATCCTTGGCGGCAATAACGGGAATAGTCACAACCACGGACTCCCCTTTTGGAAAACCCAGTACCAGCGGTATGACGCTTTCATCTGCTACAATACCGAAATGGCGGAGTATCGGAACGACATAAAACGTAGAAAGGAACTGACGTTCAAGCTTTACGTCATTGTCATGGCTGATGAATGGTGCAAGCGCCGTGTACACCTCCCGCATCGGATGCCCGTTGAGCGACAGCAGTTCATATCCGAGGTATTGTTCCAGTTCCGCGGGGACGGTACTCAGTATCCATCGACCATCGAAACTTTTAAGTCGAACGGGAAGCATCCGAAAGTCTTCATCGACCAGATTATTCACGTTGATCGTCGTATGGGAATCCCCTAGCATCGCTACGAGGGTCTGGAGTTCAATCGCGAAGGAAAAATCGTCCAGGTCATCCATTTTGGTGATGATTTCCTGCCGTTTGCGTTCAACGGCGTCGCGGGTAGTATTACGGAACATGTCGGGGTGCGACATAGCGAGGTGCGAACACAGATAGTCCAGATCAGCCAGACGCGCAGCGTGTTTCGAGGTTGCGTCGCAATCTGAAGCATTATCAGGAACATTGTTCAGTGTGGTATTTCCTGCCGTTTCTTCTGTTACGATGACAGGTTCGACGACATGCCCTTCAACGGCGGAGGTACAGGCTACGCCTACCAAGGACAAGACCAGGCACAGGACCAGGATTACAGAGTGTTTCATGGTGATTCTCCATAAGGAAGTTCAGCGGATGACAACGCCGCTGTTGCAGGAACATCTTTGCAAAGTTCATGCCAACTTCATCCAGGCCAGCCAGGAAAGACCATTTTTGCCATAACGATGGCAAAAATGATGAAAAACATGCGTTGTCAGTTGGTCAAACAAACCGATTCTGGTATTATCGACCACGAATATCCATCTTTTATCAAGGAGCGTCGCGCATCATGCAGACAGTACCGGACTGCGAACTTAGGCTTGCGACTATCGACGATATACCGACGATACTTACTTTTATTCGGGAACTCGCCGACTATGAACATATGCTGAACCAAGTGGTCGCGACGGAAGAATCCTTGCGCTACTGGTTGTTCGACCAGCGGAAGGCAGAGGTTCTGTTGGCGACATGGCGTGACGAGCCGGTAGGATTTGCTCTGTTCTTCCACAATTTCTCTACGTTTCTCGGCAAGGCGGGGATATATCTGGAGGACCTGTATGTCAGGCGGCACGTCAGGGGAACCGGTTGCGGCAAGGCGTTGTTGCGCAAACTTGCCCAGATAGCGGTTGAACGGGGCTGTGGACGACTGGAATGGAATTGCCTTGACTGGAATCAGCCGAGCATAGAGTTCTATCTTTCTCTGGATGCGCATCCGATGGATGACTGGACGCTGTATCGGCTCACCGGCGACGCCTTGAACAATCTGGCCAATTCCTAAACTGTTTATTTGGCGAGGTTCAAGTACTTTCCAAGTGAAATGTTTCGACGCCGTTGAACGGGCTTACCCTCGCAAAAAGGGTTTCCTGACTTCAGAGTCAAGAAGGGAACCATAGGCGGCAACGTTCCTATAGGCGTTGCCCCATACTTCCTTTTCCCGATATTCACGAATGGCGTCCAGGTCGAAATCGGCCAGAAAAACGCCCTCGATGTCATCATCAGCCAACAACAGGGTATTGTCCACCGGATGTCCGTCGGCGTCAAATACGATGGGGCTGAACGCACACGACCGCCCCCACCCTTTACCAGGATAGTTCGCCATGGCGATACCGACCATGTTCTCAAACGCGCGGGTGGAAAGCTGAGAAAGTCGGGCGCGATTCATGTCACAGGCATTTGGAATCAGAATCAGTTCGGCGCCGTTGAGCATCAGGATACGCGCGCTTTCGGGAAATTCCCGGTCAAAGCAGATCATGACGCCGACTTTCACCCCGTCCAGTTCACAAACAGGAAACAAATCTCCTCGTTCAAGAACCGCTTCACGAGAGAAGACACAGGTGTGTACTTTTGCATATTCCATGAGCAGCTTCCCTGCACGATCGATCACATAGGCAGTATTGCGGGCGGCAAAGAAACCAGAAGAAAGTCCTGTCGCTACAATTGCGATTTCATTCTCCTTCGCCATGGCGCAGAAGGCTCCTGCGTAATCGCTTTCCGTCCGTCGTGCTTCGGCAAGCAGAAGTTCTTTGGTTTCCATCACAATCCGAGGCTTGTCGGCTGGACTGATCTCCTCAATATCGGGCAAGGAATACCCGTTCGACCACATTTCGGGAAATACAACGACTGCCGACCCATGATGTTTCGCCCACTGGACATATCCGTCCGCCAATTCAAGGTTCCGTCGCATGTCATGCGCTACAGCTCGCTGCTGTACCAATGCCACTCGATAGATGTCCATAGCGTTTCCTCCCGTTTCCATCAGACTGGGCGGTCCGGCATACGGATCAACGGCACATATTCACCATACCCCCGCGCTTCCATTTCACCCACAGGGATGAATCGCAACGAAGCGCTGTTGATGCAATATCGGAGGCCGCCTTGATCAGCCGGGCCATCGGGAAAGACATGGCCCAAATGGGCATCACCGACGGCGCTCCTGATTTCTGTGCGGCACATTCCATGGGAGAAATCCTCCACTTCACGCACAACGGAGGACGTGAGGGGACGGGTAAAGCTGGGCCAGCCGCACCCTGATTCAAATTTATCAGATGAAATGAACAACGGCTCACCCGTTGTAATATCGACATAAATCCCCGGTCGTCCATTGTTCCAATATTCATTCCTGAACGGCGGTTCCGTAGCGTTTTCCTGCGTTACGGCGTACTGTATCGGGGTCAGACGGTCCCGCAAGCCCTTCAGCTCCAGTTCATTGGCTTTCTCATTGGTTGGTTTCATCCTGCGCCTCCAGAGAATCGGGTGCGGCGGTTTTGGCAAAAGCAAAGGCCGAAGAACTGAGGTGGCAATACCCGCCGGGATGCTTGTCCAAGTACTTCTGATGGTATTCTTCCGCAGGATAATAGTTGGACAGCGAAAGACATTCCACGACTATGGGATTCTCATACGCGTGCGAGAGTTCATTCAGTGATTCGACGATAACGGGACGGTCGCCGTCATCGACATAGAACACACCTGTGCGGTATTGGGTCCCTGTATCCCCGCCTTGCCGGTTCAGGCTAGTCGGATCAATCGCCTTGAAAAACAGTTTCAGCAGAAACCGCAAGGGGGCGAGAGTGCGGTCATACACTACATGGACGGTCTCGGCGAAACCTGTAGTATCGGTACAAACGTCCTTGTAGGTCGGGGCTTCGGTCAGACCGTTGGCATAGCCTACATCGGTAGAGAGAACCCCATGGACCTTCTGAAAATACTTCTCAAGTCCCCAGAAGCAACCGCCCGCGAAATATATTTCCGCCTTGTCCATACATAGCCTCCTCAGATATCTGAATACGCTCTCCCAAACCGCTGAATAGGTCGCACGCCAAGTATAGTTCTCCTTCATTGTGCATCTCTATTCAGTTCAGCCATTCGTATTACAAATATCTCTCTCAAGTTCCGATTCGGCAAGTCAAATACATTATGGCAAGCTATAAGAGGGTTTTTCGCAAATTGCTGTTGCGATTTTACAATTATGACGTACTATGGACATATAGCAACAAATTGCAACACTTTTTGAGGCGGCAGGTAATGAACACGTCAGAAACGGAAGAAAGAACCAGAGCATCCATTTTCGATCTCAACGGCATCCCGAGCGTCCGACGGGCGATTCCTCTTGCGGTACAGCATGTCGTGGCGATGATCGTCGGCTGTGTCACTCCCGCGTTGATTATCTCTGGCGTCGGGCATTTATCGCCTGGAGACAGCGTTATCCTAGTCCAGGCGGCCTTGGTCATCGCCGCGCTGTCCACCTTCCTGCAACTGTTCCCTATCGGGAAGTTCCTCGGTTCAGGTCTTCCCGTCATCATGGGCGTCAGCTTCGCATATTTGTCAAGCATGCAGGCGATCGTCATGGGATTCGACATCGCCACGATATTCGGAGCGCAACTTGTAGGGGGCGTCGTGGCCGTCATAGTGGGAATATTCGTCAAAAAACTACGTAAATTCTTTCCGCCGTTGATTACCGGCACCGTTGTTTTCACCATCGGGCTGTCACTCTACCCCACAGCCATCAATTACATGGCGGGTGGCGTCGGAAGTGCCGGATATGGGAGCTGGCAGAACTGGACCATCGCGATTTTTACATTGATTGTAGTAACGACTTTGAACCATTTTGGGAAAGGAATCTGGAAACTCGCGTCAATCCTGATAGGTATTATCGCAGGCTATGTCGTGTCATTGTTCTTGGGAATGGTCAGCTTTACGCCTGTGGCTGAGGCTTCGTTGTTCCAGCTTCCCCATGTCTTGCACTTCGGGATCAGGTTTGAGATTTCGGCTTGTTTCGCAATGGGAATCCTGTTCGCGATCAATTCGATACAGGCTATCGGCGATTTCTCGGCCACAACCATCGGCGGTCTTGACAGAGAACCTTCGGATCAGGAGCTACAAGCCGGTATCATAGGATATGGCGTGGGCAATATCCTCGGTTCGTTCATCGGAGGTCTGCCGACCGCGACCTACAGCCAGAACGTCGGCATCGTCACCACCACGAAGGTAGTCAACCGCTGTGTCTTGGGTCTTTCCGCCGCTATTCTGCTGGTTGCGGGACTCGCGCCGAAGTTTTCAGCACTCCTGACGACCATCCCGCAATGTGTTCTCGGAGGGGCAACGATATCCGTATTCGCGTCGATAGCGATGACGGGCATGAAGTTGGTAGTGTCTCAGCCGATGAATTACCGCAACACATCCATAGTCGGTCTGGCTGCCGCGTTGGGGATGGGAATCTCACAGGCAACGGAAGCCCTTGCATCTTTCCCAGAGTGGTTCTTGATTATTTTCGGTAAATCGCCGGTTGTCATCGCGACATTGGTCGCCCTCGCCTTGAACATCATTCTTCCCAAAAAAGACTAAAGGTTTGATGAGTGTTCGCTCCGGTTTTGCTCTGTGTTCACACCTGCCATTATCGGTTGTTCATCGGTTGTTCATCGGTTGTTCGTCGGGTCGTTCATCTGGTCGTTCGCTGGTACGAACCTATGAGCCGCCTATGAAAACCCTACCCGTGCACGTTCAGCGCAGAACAAGAACGAATTAAACCCCATACCGGATTGCATTTCCCTCTGGTAAAGTGGAAAGTCTACTTGTATGATAGAAGACATTCTCAGGGATTTGCGCCCAGGGCAAGGAGCGAAGCGGCGAGCGTACATGCAGTACGTGAGTGTGCGCATGCGACGCAGCCATGGACGCAATGGCCGGGAAGTATTCGAAGGGATTTGCGCCCAGGGCAAGGAGCGAAGTGGCGAGCGTACATGCAGTACGTGAGTGTGCGAATGCGACGCAGCCATGGACGCAAAGACCGAGAAAGAGGTGGAAGATGGAACGAATCATACTAGACGTAGACCCGGGCACGACGATGCCGTAGCACTCGTACTGGCGGCAGGCTCACCGCAGATACAGATAGAAGGGGTCGTGGCTGTCGCAGGAAACCAGGTCAGGCGCAAGACACTGGAGAATACACTGAACGTTTGCGACTATCTTGGAATTGACGCACCGGTTTTTCCCGGGATGGACCGACCCATCGTCAGGGAACAGGTAACGGCTGGGGACATCCATGGCGAGACAGGTTTGGACGGCCCGGTGTTCCCGCCGAGGAAGAAACAGGCGGAACGGGGGTACGGAGTACAGTTCATCATCGATACGGTTCTGGCGAATCCGCATGAAATAACGCTCGTTCCGACAGGGCCGCTGACTGATATCGCGATGGCGATCCGGCTGGAGCCGAAAGTAGCGGAACTGGTAAAACAGATAGTGTTCATGGGAGGCTCGACAGGCGAAGGCAATGTCACGTATTCCGCTGAATTCAATATCTATGCGGATCCGGAGGCAGCTCAGATCGTATGCACGTGTGGAGCACCGCTTGTCATGATGGGGCTTGACGTGACATTGCAGGTCATGCTTACCGACGAACGGCTGGATGGATACAGAAAATTTCAGGGCAAAGCCGCAAAAATGTTCTGCGCAAGCATGGACAACTACATGGCCAGCTGCCGTAGGCATGGACACGACTATCCGGCGATGCATGACCCTTGTTGCGTCGCCTACCTGATTGACCCAGGCATGTTCGTCTGTGAAAGGCGCGAACTCCTGATTGAACTACGGGGGACCCATACCTATGGAAGAACCGTGGCCGGACCATACTTGCAAGACGGTGGGGTTTTGATAGCGAAAAAAACAGAACCGGAGAAATTCTGGAAGTTGATGGACATGGCCTTCGGAAGGCTCCTGTAGTTTAGCCTGCAACGGGCATATGCTCCTGTGGATACCAGACAATACTGACAACGCTATCGCTGACGGCCCCATCCATCAGTAATTTTGAGTTGTTTTTTCTATAGCCTTCGTATCGGAAAGAACATATAGCCCGTTCCTGTCATTGGACACGTAAAATCATGAACGGCACCGGCAAGAGAAAAACCGTTGTGAGCCAAGTACTGGAGCATGGTCGGAAACGTGTCAGGGCCTTCGTTGACTACGCAAAGATATTCATACGAGGGAACCGTCCACTTCACCCAGTCCTTGGGAGGAAGCGCATCGTCCATAACCTCCACTCCGGCAAGATACAAGCCCTTGCTGAAACCATCCTCCCAAGGAAGGAAAGAACGGCTGAAATCGGACATCGCACCCCATATCCCCAGAATGTTTCCATTGGCGTCCCGTTTTGCAAGACGGGCGACTTCAGAGAAATGGGCGTTTGCTTCCTGCCGGAGCCGTTGGATAAAACCTTCACCATCAAACGTCGAACCTTCCTTGCCGATTACAGAAAACGTCTCTTTGACACAAATGTTGATTTTCATATTCCCCAGCCTTTCATCGTCCGACATACGGTTTTTTTTCATACTCTTGGGCCATAAAGTCAAAGCGCTCAACGTACGGAATGCCGTCCTCGTATATCCATCGCTGTATGAACGTCGGAGAAACAGCAAACAAGCGTTCGTCCGACAAGCCGGAATAAGCCGTAAAAGAACCGGGGAAGCAGGAAGCGAAACGTCGGCGGAACAATTCATGATCCACAGGACGTCCAAGTTCCTCGCACAGGCCTTCAACCTGTAGGTTGTTGATGCACAGCGCGACACGCGGGTTGCCCACAAGCTGGCGATACTTGCGCATGGTGCGGTCGGTCTGGAAATAAAACCGACCGTCCTCCAGAATGATGCTCATCATCCTCGCGCTGACATGATCGCCGAGACTCGTTGAAAGCACCATATGCATGTGATTCCCGATCTCATGAAACAGACCTCCACACATCGTGCGAAAATCATCAGACATATCGCCCCCTCATATCCTTGCCGCCAATAGTACTTGAACAATCTTGTTCCGCTGACCGGAACGGCTGGAAGATACAGCAACGAACTTCCGGCTGATATCCCGAACACATGCACGCCATGAAAAACCAAGGCCAGGTGCCGGATAGCACACTACACAAATGCCCAACGATCAGGCCCAATGGAACATATCCTTACCAGCGCCGACTTCAAAATGATACTTGACGATGCCGAGGTCAATCATGGAATAAGCTCCGCCGGTACTTTCCGCCACGACCGCGCCTTTGTCGGCAAGTGAAAAACGGAATTTCTGCTGGTTGACCGCGGTAGGCGCGAGCAACGCGGTATCCATTCCTCTGCGAAACCAGTCAGGCATCACGCCATCCACCTTGTAAAGCCGCTCCATCGGCTTGCTTTTATGAGGCACCCCTTGTGTAACGCCATAACCAAGGGCAATTACGCAAACCAACTTATCGCCCGGTACTACAAGCTTCTTAGGCCGGCTCCTGCTGAACGTCAAGGCAACCCAGCAGGTATTCAATCCTAGCATCTGGGCTTTGAGGACGAGTCTTTCACCATAGTAGCCCGCCTTTTCATCAAGATCGGCGTTTTTTGGCCCGATCATCACAAGATAATTCCTGACATCGCTGAATTTCCCGTAATGCGCCATCATTCCGCCAAAAGCCTCAGGCTCATCGGTCATCAACTGGATGCGCAGATCGCCAGCAGCGTTGCAGGCATCGATTTCTGCTTGAAGCGTCTTCCGAAGATCATCGGGAATCGGCCGGTCGTCATAGCTTCTGACTGAATGCCTGTCCCGCATCGCTGTAAAAATGTCCACGACTGCCCTCCTTGAACACTTTTCGATTTAATACCTGTGACTGCGCGCCCTAACACAGCGAAAACCGCCACAGGGAACCGTCATCTAGAGGTAGAGATTCATATAGTCCGCATCGAAATACGCACCGTCGATCTTGAAGAATTTCCTGTACACACCGAAGGTTTCAAATCCGAACTTCCTGTAGAGGGAAATCGCCCGCTTATTGTCCGAACGAACTTCCAGGGAGACGACCTCAACCTGAGCGGAATTTTTCGCAAAATCAACCAAGGCGTTCATCAATTGAGTGCCGATACCTTTGCCCCACCACGCTTTTCTGACGCTGACCGCCAGCTCTCCCCTATGGGCGAATCGACGGGAAAAGCTGGACAACTGACCGGTGCCGACCAATACAAGGCCATCGTATGCCACCAGCATCACGGATCTTCCGTCGGCAGCGATTGTACTGATGAACTTCCGCTCCTGTTCGACCGACAAAGACAGTCCATTACCGTCAAATGACAGATTGCCAGTTTCACCGCCGACAATCCGCGTATACTCCAGCAAGGCTTCAGCGTCATCAGGCGTCGCTTCCCTGATTGTCAATTCCATAGTCTTTCCTTAAGTTTTTTCAGCCACATCAACCAATGGCTCTTCCGATATGCTTGTCCAGTCTCCATTGCGGGGTGGAGCCATCGTCGCCCCAGTACTCGTCGATCCTCAGGATTTTCCCGTTTTCATCCAAGGAGATGAATGATACGACATGAAACGACGACTCATCGTCTTTCGCCCGGACATGAGTCGCCGTTACGGCCACCCCTCTGCCGCAGAATTCGATTCGCTCCACCTCTCCAACCCAATTCCCCGGATATTCACAGTTCGCCCGAACGAACTCATCTACGGAGAATTCTTCATCCGTATTATGCCATCTGATACATGCTCCCGGGAGAAAGTAGGTTCTCAACGCAGTCGCGTTCTGGTCGGCTACCGCCCGCCAATACGATCGAAGCACACCTTCCAACGCATCCGTCGTCATCGACGCCTCCTCTATGCCACCTGCCAGCATCAACGTCACAAAAAGCGTTTTGCAGTTTCCGCATTATAGAACATTATGATAACAGAACCCTGCAAATGGACGCAACAAGATTCATGGTTATCCTTGGCAGACGGTGGTCGGCGGAATATACCTTCATCCAAGGAAAATAATGGAGTATTATTTTGAAGAACTCTTACCGCCCCTCATGGAAACCATGGAAGCTTATTTCCTGACCATACTAAAAAACGCAGGCCACAAGGGTCTGCGTTTCAATCGAAGCTTACAGGAATTCGTCATACATTCTCAGAGCCGGAAGAAGAATCCGTAGCGGAAGGAGCCTGCTCTACGGGAGACTCAGGAATCCGCCGGGAAGCCGCCCGGCTGAGTTCATCATAGAACTTGGCGCGTGCGACGGACTGATAAGGAGCCAACCACAACAGGCCGATGCCAAAGGACAAGCAGGCCAAGATACCCCAGCCAATGAAAGACAGGTCAAGGCAGAACAGGCGCCACTTGTTGCCGCGCATCAGCTCCCGGCTCCGGGTGATGGCTCCATTCGCATCCATCGAAGGATTGTCCGCGAGGATATAGGGAGCCATCGCATAGGAATACGCCTTGACGATGCCGGGAATGATCAGCAGCAACGACCACAGGAACGTATAAAGCCCCAGGAAGAATTGAAGGCACCAGACCTTCGCGAAGTTATGGAACCCATAGGTAAGGGCCTTTAGCTCCAAGTCCTTTCCTCTGACGGGAAGCAGGAACGCAAGGCTGAAAGACCAGTTCAAAACAGGAAGCACTACGAACAGTCCTGCGAAAAAGATGTTGAAGTTTGAAAGGTTCTTGAACATCCAGGCTTCAAGCGCAGGAAAATTCCTGAACATGCTGACGATATTCAATGGAAGCCCACAAAAAGCGGAGACCCCTAAAGCGACGAATGTAAGCAGGATTCCCATTCCCCATTTTCCAACAAGACTCGCCCGGGCGGAGTCCCGATAATCTCTTGCGACCATAATGCACCTCCATGCACAAACATATGCCCACAGCATACACCACATGCAACTGGGAATCAATTATCTTCACTGTGCGACAGCTGTTCTTCGGATTTTTTTCATATGCGCACTGCGTCCCCACCGCACGCCTATTCCAGTTCAAAAGCCCCCGTATACAGCTGGTAGTACTGTCCCCGCCCGGCGATCAGGGCCGCATGCGTGCCACGCTCAATGATGCGCCCATGGTCAAGCACCATGATTACATCGGCGTTCTTGACCGTGGAAAGCCGGTGGGCTATTACGAATACGGTGCGCCCCGTCATGAGAGCGTCCATGCCCCTCTGGACGATTGCTTCGGTGCGGGTATCGATCGATGACGTTGCTTCGTCAAGGATCATTACCGGAGGATCGGCGACCGCGGCACGTGCAATGGCGAGCAATTGCCGTTGTCCCTGGGAAAGATTGGCCCCGTTGCCCGCGAGCGACGTGGCGTATCCGTCCGGGAGACGGGTGATGAAATCATGCGCCCCGGCAAGCTTTGCGGCGGCGACACATTCCTCATCCGTGGCGTCCAGCTTGCCATAACGGATATTGTCCATCACTGTACCAGTGAACAGGTTCGTGTCCTGAAGGACGATTCCAAGCGAATGCCGGAGGTCGGCTTTCCTGATCTTGTTGATGTTGATGCCGTCATACCGGATCTTACCATCGGCGATGTCGTAGAAACGATTGAGCAGATTGGTAATCGTCGTCTTTCCCGCGCCGGTGGCACCTACGAAAGCGACCTTCTGCCCTGGTTCTGCGTAGAGCGTGATATCATGCAACACCGTCTTGTCCGGCGAATAACCGAAATCGACATCAGTCAGCCGGACATCCCCCCGTACCTTGGTGTACGTTACAGTACCGTCGGCCTTGTGCGGATGCTTCCAAGCCCAAAGACCCGTACGTTCGGCGCATGCAACCAGTTGTCCATCGTTTTCCTTGGCGTTGACCAGCGTCACATACCCGTCGTCGACTTCAGGTTTTTCATCTATCAACGCAAAAATACGTTCAGACCCGGCAAGCCCCATCACCACAGAATTTATCTGATGGGAGACTTGGCCGATATTGCCCGCGAACTGCTTGGTCATGTTCAGGAACGGAACTACGATGCTGATGCTGATCGCCATGCCCGAAATGCTCAGGTTCGGCACTTTCGCGAGCAACAGCAAACCGCCGACCAGCGCGACGACCACATAGAGGATGTTGCCGATATTGTTGAGGATCGGGCCGAGTACGTTGGCATACTTGTTCGCCTTTTCCGAATCGGAGAACAAAGCATCGTTCACCTTGTCAAAATCGGACTTGCTCTCCTCTTCATGACAGAAGACCTTGACAACCTTCTGTCCGTTCATCATTTCCTCGACAAAGCCCTCCATCTTTCCTATCGCCCGTTGCTGACGGATAAAATACCGGGCGGAACCGCCGCCGACCTTGCCGGTGACCAACACCATGCAGACGATGCCGACCAGGACCACCAGCGTCAGCCAGACGCAATAATAAATCATGATGCTGAAAATCGTAACCACAGTCACCGCGGATATCAGCAATTGGGGTAAGCTTTGGGAAACCATCTGGCGCAATGTATCGATATCGTTGGTATAGTAGCTCATGACATCGCCATGGTTGTGCGTGTCGAAATACTTGACAGGAAGATCCTGCATGCCGTTGAACATCTTCACCCGCAGTTTCTTCAGCAGTCCTTGGGAGATTACCGCCATCATCTGTGTATAGGCGAATGCGGCGGCTAGAGAAAAGATATAGAACAGGCCGAGGATCCCGACGGACTTGAGGATCTGACTGGAGACGGCGCTCCAGTCCCCGTCCCTCCAGGCAGACTCAATGAACGCAATGATATTCTGCATGAAGACCGATGGCACGGAACTGATTATGGCACTGAAGACAATGCAAACCAACACCAGAGGAACCATGACTGGATAGAATTCAAACAATATCTTGAACAGGCGTTTTATTGTCTTCTTTTTCTGGACTACGGGCTTCTGGGGTCGTTGTTCCGGTAATGTCGTCTTATTCGGCATGATAGTCGCCTCCTTCCCGTGACGCGGTGGAAACGAACATATGTTCCGCGGCGTGTCCATTGACACAGCCATCGCCATCGACGTGTTCGTCGGCACACCGTCCGCCAGCATGTGCGACAACCTGACCGTCCGTGGCATCATCATCCGAAGCGCGGTTCTGCGAGGTGTACACCTCACGATAGATGTCGTTGCCCTCCAGAAGCTCCGCATGCGTTCCAATCGCGTTGATCGTGCCTCCATCCATTACCACGATCCTGTCGGCGTCTTCGACCGACGAGGTACGCTGGGCAATGATGATCTTCGTCGTTTCCGGCAGGAATTCCCTGAAAGCCTTGCGAATCATCGCATCCGTCCTGGTATCCACCGCACTGGTGGAGTCGTCAAGGATCAGTATCCTAGGCTTCTTCAGCAATGCTCGCGCGATGCACAGCCTCTGTTTCTGACCGCCGGAGACGTTCGTTCCGCCTTGCTCGATATAGGTGTCGTACCCATTGGGGAACTGGGTGATGAATTCATCGGCCTGGGCCAGGCGGCATGCTTCAACAAGCTCCTCATCCGTAGCGGACTTGTTGCCCCAACGGAGATTCTCCTTGATTGTGCCGGAGAACAACACGTTCTTCTGCAACACTACGGCAACCTGATTGCGCAACGCATCCAAATCGTAGTCGCGGACATCGACACCACCTACCCTGACGACACCTTCAGTCGCATCATACAATCGCGGGATCAGTTGGATCAGCGAGGATTTTGAGGATCCCGTACCACCGATGATACCTATGGTCTCGCCGGACTCGATGCGCAGGTCGATGTCCGCCAAAGCCATCCGTTCGGCCTTCGCGGAATATTTGAAGCTCACATGCTCAAAGTCCACGGACCCATCCTTGACTGTGAAGATGTCTTTTTCCCCGCTGGTCAGCGTACTTTCTTCGGCAAGGACCTCGACGATACGGTGCATCGATTCGTTCGCCATGGTGATCATGACGAACACCATAGAAACCATCATGAGGCTGCTGAGAATCTGAAAACTGTAGGTCAGCAACGCAGAAAGCTGTCCGACGTTCAAAGCCAGCCCCCTGGTGGTGACGATCATATAGGAGCCGAACGAGAGAACGAACATCATGACGGCATAGAGGCAGAACTGCATCAGAGGACTGTTCAACGCCAGAATTCTTTCAGCTCTGGTAAAGTCAGCGCAAACATCCTCCGCAACCGTAGAAAACTTTTCCTTTTCGTAGTCCTCACGGACGAACGACTTGACGACCCGCATGCCGTTGATGTTTTCCTGAATGGAATTGTTCAGCGCGTCGTACTTGTGAAATACTTTCTTGAACAACGGCATGACCTTGCGGATGATAGTGAACAACCCGCCGCCAAGAATCGGAATCACAACCAGGAAGATGAACGCCATCCGCCCGCCCATATAGAACGCCATGGAAAAAGCGAACGCCAACATCAGCGGGCAACGTATCGCGGTGCGGATGACCATCATATAGGCCATCTGAACGTTGGTCACGTCAGTGGTAAGCCTGGTGACCAGCGAGGATGTGGAAAACCTGTCGATATTCTCGAATGAAAAGGTCTGAATCCGATAGAACAGATCCTTGCGCAAATTTTTTGCGAAACCGCACGAAGCGGTGGCGCAGGCAGAACCAGCCAGTGTGCCGAAAGTCAGTGACAGCGCCGCCATGGACACTAGGACAAGTCCGTACCGGACTATGACAGAAAACTCACATCCCGTCTGTATCTGGTTAACCAGCTTCGCGATGATAAATGGAATCACGCATTCCATCAACACTTCAAAAGAGACCAAAATCGGAGATAGGATAGAAGCTTTCCTATACTCCCGAACAGATTTCATAAGCACTTTATACATAAGGAACAACGTTCTCCTATCATTGACGTGGAAAGCCCTGCGCCGAACCGCCGCACCGACAGAAAAAAAGAGCGCAAGCCCAGAATCAGGACCTACGCGAACAACCACTCGATCGTTATTATATTCTTGTGAATGGAGTCCTTGTGTCAAGCGGATGGGAATTCAATGTTTTCCGGAAAGGTTCGCCCTGGGCTTGTTCAGTGTTCGCTTGGTGTCCGCGTCGGGCTTGATTAGTGTTTACGCTGGGCTCAGCCGGTGTTCACTCCAGATGCGCACCGTGAGTTTGTGTTTTCGGGCTTGTCCAAGGACAATCGGGTAGACGTTCCAAAAAAACACTCAACAATCACCACAAGGTTGTTCCGGCATCGCAAGAACAGGATAGACGACAAACCCGCGACAAGGGTGATGGCGATTCATCATCCACGGCCTGCGAGAACTGACCCACACTCGCCTTATGAACCCCGTTGACGGTACGCACATGCACATCATGCAGAGCCACTGTCATTTTCTATGGCGACCGAACAACAGGGAGCCCTATCCCTAAGCCACAACCAAACCTAAAGCGAGTTCGACCATCGGGTACAGCGCAGTCATGCGCCGATCGTCCGGCAAGCCCTCCCCGCTGACGCAGCTGTCGGTCATAGTCAGAATCGAGAGGGCTTTTTTGCCGGTCCATGCAGCGGTGCTGTACAGGGCGTAGGTCTCCATGTCCTGGGCGAGAGCACCCATTCGCGCCCACGGTTTCCAACTGTTGGCGCCAAGGGCGTTGTAGGTGGAAAAAAGATCGCTGGAGAACACCATGCCCGCATGGAACGGCGTACCTCGCCCCTTGCATAATTCTACAGCGGAAAACAGCAAGGAGGAATCACAACAGGGGCTGTAGGTTCCCTTCAACTGATACTGATGCGCCCAAGCGGAATCAGTACTCGCCGTCATGGCGAGGATCAAATCGCCTACGGCTATATCCGGTTGCAGACCGCCGCTCGTGCCAATACGAATGATTGTCCGGACATCGTATTCGGTATACAACTCATAACTGTAGATACCGATGGACGGAGCGCCCATGCCGGTCGCCATTACGCTGACATCCCGCCCCTCATATCGACCTGTATAACCGAGGACATTGCGGAC
>JAXEWB010000012.1:0-30918 GCA_034114085.1 Sphaerochaetaceae bacterium
AAACGGACAGTTGCTTCACGGCACCTATGCCCGGAAGAGCCCGTACAATACCTGCAACGACAGGGGCGTCGATGAATGCAACGCTTGGGGGGACTATTACTACATGGAAGCGCTTGCTCGCTTGAAACTCGACTGGAATCCCTACTGGTAAATCCATACGATGATGAGGAACCGACTACATGCAAGACAAGAAATCGACTCAAAAACCGAACATACTGATGATCCTGGTAGATCAATTGGCCTGGAGGGCGTTGTCCGTCTATGGGGGTGATGGAAATACTCCTGCGATCGATAGCCTGTATGACCGGGGCGTCGCCATAGACGCCTGCTACTGCCCCTGTCCGTTGTGCCAGCCCTCCCGTGCGGCGTTCTGGTCGGGGGTGCATTCCCACCGGACCGATGTCCTTTCCAATGGCCGGCAATGGCCGATTACGCCGATTCCCGAAACGATGCCCACGTTGGGCGAAACGTTCGTCAGCGCCGGCTATCGGACGATGCATTTCGGCAAGCGCCATGACGGCGGTGCGCTCCGCGGGTTCTGGTGCGCGCCGGAGAAGGAGCTGCCGGTCGAACAGCGTCACCCAGCCTGGCCGTACAACATGGATACGTTCGCTGATCGCTATACCGTCCAGGAGGCCACCCGTTTTCTTGGGGAATATGGCTGGGACCAGCCGTTGCTGATGGTCGCCGATCTAGTTAACCCTCATAATATCTGCGGATGGATCGGGGAAAACAAAGGCCCGCATACCGATATACGGGTTCCTGATAAGCCTGGAATGCCCGGCGTGGAGGATTTGCCCGACTTGCCGGACAATTTTGAATTTAATGATATAGACAATAGGCCGATTCCGGTACAATATATCTGTTGTTCACATGTAAGGCAGTCGCAGACGGTCGGTTGGACCGCTGAGAACTACCGCCATTATCTCGCCGCGTACTACCATTATCTGAAATGCGCCGACGACGATATCGCCGCGATTCTCCAATCGCTGGATGAAAGCGGTCATCGGGACGATACGCTGATCGTCTTCTTCGCCGACCATGGCGACAACATGACCTCCCGCGGGGCGGTGACGAAGCAGGTTTCCCTCTATGAGGAAGTCACCCGCGTCCCGTTGATATTCTCCGGCGCCGGCGTTGTCCCCCGGCGTGGGCCGGTACAGGGGCTTGCGTCCCTGATCGATCTGTTCCCGACGCTTTGCTCGGTCGCTTCGATTCCCATACCTTCCGGTCTGGACGGGGTGGACATTTCTTCCGTCCTGCGTGAGGGAACGCTTCCTACGCGCAAGTACGTGAGCAGTGAATGGACGACTGAATGGGGGTATACGGTGTCTCCGGGGCGCATGCTTCGGAGCGGCCGATACAAGTACATGGTCTATCTGGAAGGAAACGGGGAAGAACTGTATGATTTGGAACGCGATCCCGGGGAGAAGCGCAATCTGGTGAAAGATGCTTCCTGCGCCTCGGTCCTTGAACGGATGCGGAACCTGATGGCCGAATATCTGTCGGAAACGGGCGATACATTCTACAGCCAAAGCTGGAAGGCCGATCCCCGGTGGCGAAGCCATGAACTGGGCTGGCGGCATCATGTCGGGGTGGCCGCCCCGCAGTACAAGGGGGTATGACGATGAAGAAACGACAGGTCGTGCTGATCATGACGGATACGACCCGCAAGGACATGCTGGGCTGCTATGGCGACGCACGGATGAAGACCCCTCACCTTGACCGGCTTGCGCAAGATGGCATCCGGTATGACCGGGCCTACGACTGCCAGCCCGTATGCGGGCCTGCACGGTCGGCGATCTTCACCGGGACGTTTCCCCATTCCAACGGCGTAGTCACCAACTGCGTGCCGATGGGGGAGAACGTAAAGACGATCGGGCAGCGTCTGTCCGACAACGGGATTCCCTGCGGCTATGTCGGCAAATGGCACCTGGACGGGTTCGACTATTTCGGTAACGGTCTCTGTCCGGAAGGATGGGACCCCGACTATTGGTATGACATGCGAACCTACCTCCTTGAACTTTCCGAGGCTGATCGCGTTCGTTCCCGTCAGTCGCAGACCGCTTACGACCCGACTTGGACGGAGGACATGACTTATGCCCATAGGACGACCGACCGGGCGTTGTCCTACTTGGAGAACTTCCGTGACAAGGAATTTTTCCTGACCGTCTCGTATGATGAACCTCATGGTCCATGTCTATGTCCCGCGCCCTACAACACGATGTACAGGGACTTCGCGTTCGACGCCGATCCTGTATTCGCCGACTCCCTGCGCGACAAGCCGCTGATGCAGCGGCTCTGGGCCGGAGCCGCTCTGGATCAGTATCCCGCCGAGTTGCACCGGAGTTCCGACATGCTGGCTCTGTTCCTGGGTTGCAACAGCTTCGTTGACCATGAAATCGGACGTGTGCTTGCGCGGATTGAGAAACTGGTTCCCGATGCGCTGGTCATATACACTTCCGACCATGGCGACATGCTCGGCGCACATCGGTTGCAGGGCAAGAACGCCTGTTTCTACAAGGAAATCACCAACGTTCCGCTGATTATCCGTGATGGCCGGAAAGGGGCGAAGGGTGTGGTGACGCAGGAATGCGCTTCCCATATCGACCTCGCCCCGACCATCCTGGATTATTTCGACCTGCCTGTTCCGAAGCTGCTGGAGGGAAAAAGCATCCTGCCGCAGATCAAGGAGCCGTCTGTCCATATCAATGACTACGTGTTCGTCGAATTTACCCGCTATGAGGTTGATCATGATGGTTTCGGGGGATTGCAGATGATGCGCGGCGTAACCGATGGCCGTTGGAAATTGTCCATCAACCTCATGGATACGGACGAGCTGTATGATATCGAGACTGATCCTGGCGAGGTGGTGAACCGGATCAATGATTCGGGATGCGCCGAAATCAGGGACCGCCTGCACGACGCGCTGCTCCGGCACATGGACGATACCCGCGACATGTACCGCGGATACCAATGGTTGGTCCGCCCTTGGCGTCGCGATGCGTCCGCCGCATGGAACAACAGCGGCTGTACCCGTCAGCGGGAGAACGAAGAGTACGAATCTCGCCAGTGGGACTACGACACCGGCCTGCCTATGGCCGATGCCGTGCGCGGCAAGAAGCTGTACGACGAAAAGCGCTGATGTGGCGTGGAACCGCCCTGATACTGTGGTTGTCCGTAATGTGGGCATGGTGGCGATGATCGTGATGGTAGCGACCTGGGTGGCAGATTGACCTGGTCGCCTAGTCGATGTCCGCGGTATGGATGTCTTGCCATGCCCCTGTCTCGCCCCGGTCGGCCAGCCCGGAAATCCCACCACCATCTTGTGAGCCCGTTTGTCGGATTCGTCGGTATGATGGCGGGATATTCGGGTCGATTCGTGTATGAACCCGCTATCGTCTACTGGAGCGAAACAAACAAATCGTTGAGCGCCTCACTCATCGTAGGATGGGTGTAGATGGCATTTTTCAACGTCTGGTAGGGGAGTTTCGCATCTATGGCGAGCTTGACCAGGTTGATCATCTCATAGGATTCCTCGCAGAAGAAATGTGCTCCTAGAATCAGGCCGGTTTTGGCGTCCACCACGGCTTTGAGCAGTCCCGTCTGGTCGTTGAGCACCAGAGCCTTTGGAATCGCCGCCACGGGCAGTTTCGCAACCTTGATTTCATATCCCTTTTCCAACGCCTCCTGTTCACTCATGCCGACGCGGGAGAACGGCGGGTCGATGAATACGCTGTAGGGTACGGCGCCGCGGTTCGCGGTGGTCCGACTTCCATCACCCAGAAGCTGCGAAGCGACGATTCTGTAGTCGTCCAACGAAATATATGTGAATTGCAATCCTCCTGCGACATCCCCCATCGCCCAGACATCCGGCGCCGTGGTTTTGAGGTGTTCATCGGTCCGTATCGCTCCACGGTCGGTCAGCGCCACACCCGCGGCCTCAAGGTTGAGACCTGCGACGCTAGGCCTTCTGCCGGTAGCGACCAGAACCGCTTCTGCCGCAAGATGTTCGACACCCTCCGCGGTCTCAACCGCAACGATCGCCTTTCCGTCATCATCCCGTACATCCTGTACCTTCGCGGAACGGATGAGCCTGATGCCACGTGCCGTCAGGCTTTCGAGTACCGTCTGCGCGATCTCTGCGTCTTCGCGGGGGAGAAACGCGGCTTCGTTCTGTACGACCGTCACTTGCGAGCCAAAATTGGTGAACATGGAAGCGAACTCCATCCCGATATACCCGCCGCCGATAATGACCATCCGCTCAGGAAGCCGGGTCAGTTCCATCAATGAGTCGCTGGTATAGAAGAATTTGCTCTCCTTGAGTCCCGGAACCGGCGGAACGAACGGCACCGCTCCCGTATTGATGAATATCCACTTCGCTTCCAAAGTCGTCTTGGTTCCATCCGTCATCATCACGCCCAGACGATGGGAATCGATGAACGAAGCTTCTCCCGCCAGAACCTCGATGTTCGGATTGTCGGCGAGCTTATGATAGTTTTTTCCTCTCAACGTAGAGGTCACGAAATTCTTTCGCTCTATCGCTTGTCTGTATCTGGCCGCCTTGTCCGCGAACGTCCCCCCTTGGACAGTGGACAACGCCGCGCTATGGACGAGAGATTTTGTCGGTATGCATGCTACGTTGATGCAGGTCCCGCCGTACATTCCGCTCGACCGTTCAATCATGGCGACGCTCTTTCCTGCCGCGGCCAAAGCCCCCGCAAGGGTTTTTCCCCCTTTTCCGAACCCGATGATCGCTGCGTCCACATGTATCATTTCCTACCCCTTCCGGCTATTGGCCGGTATGTCGGGAACCCGCCGTCATGGGCGGTTCTTCTCCCGATTGTTGATGATGAACACCCTTTCCGTTTCTGACGGCTTGCGACGTTGTTCCTTCGATCCTCCGGCATATGTGGCTTCCAATTGTACCTTCTGGCCTGCGATACCGGGGTATATGCGCCTTGTCAGGCTCCAAATATCCGTTGCTCTATGTCGAGGATGCTGACAGTGGAGAGCCGCGTTGCGCATAGTTGGTCCAGTTCCGCGTATATTCCATCCATGACATCCGCTATGCCCGCCGCCACCAGGCATTCCATATCGGGATCTCCGCTTCGCCATCCCGCCTTGACGAAAGTCGTGCCGGTGATTTCCCTGATATCCCTGAGACTGATCTCCTTCGCCGGTTTCGCCAGCAGATACCCTCCGCTGATACCCTCGCGGGTACGGACAAGACCGGCCTGTTTCAGTTTGCCCAGCACTTTGCGGACCCTGGTCGGGTTCGTGCAAATGTTTTCCGCCAGTTCCTCGCTGGAAAGCCGGGTGTTCTTGTGATCCAGATAGACCAAGGCATGTACCGCCACATTGAAGTCGCTGTTCATCGTTCTGAACCTCCTGTACGAAAATGACCGGCGGCGGATTCTGCGCTCCCTATCCCTATACTGTATATAAAACATATACAGTTTGAAATTGTCAAGTCTTTTTTATCCATTCGGACAACGCCGGATGCTTGTTGGCGCCCTTGCAGTATCATTTCGACAAATCGGAAAAGCCCTGCATGTCGAACGATATGTGCGGTGGTGCAAGAGGAATGAGAAATTCCCTCCTTCTTGGTTGTCCCGCAAGACTATTCTTGTCATTCAATAGCTGAAAACTCTCGGCAAAGAGGCCGTCACCCAGACGCTCATCGACATGCTGACGGCAAAGCTTACGGACGCTGAGAAGTCGGTCGTACAGAAGGAAGCGGCGGAAGCTACCGATTGGGTGTATGATACTATCCGAAAAATATGTGGAGGTGAACAAACACAATGAGGGCAGTGGCACGGCTTTCGGACAACGACCGAAGGGAGTTGTTCAGAAACACTGCGGGCAAGATGGGGCTGCATGACGCCATTGTGGAAAAAGACTTCTGGGTGTGTTTCATGCCAGACTATCCGGCGAGTTCCCTGTACCGTTCTTTGGCGTTTCTGACTTGCTTCTCCAAATTCTCGTCCGGTTGATACAGGGTGCTTTTCTGTTTGAGTCCTCTGAGCTTGTTGAGCATATCGATGTTCCCGATCCCCTGAATCCCAGCGGAAACAGCGCCTAAAGCACTGATTTCGGTCGTCGGAAGGACGGCTATCGGTGTGCCGCACGCTGTCGCCAGATATCGCATGAACAAGGTGTTGCCGGTAATGCCGCCGCCCGCTACGAATGGAACTGGACTGGAAGCGTCGATGAACCGAGTGAGGCTTTCCTGCATGAATCCGGTAAGCACAGCCAGGTACAAGTATAGGCTGTGCAACAGTTCCGGCAGTCCGGTATCAAGCTGGAGCCGCAGGAAGTTGACCTCCTTCGTGCCGGTGGTGCCGAGGATGAAGTCTCCGTCACACGTGATCAGACACCCCAGGTCGGGATTCGTTTTCCGGATGATGTCGTTCATGGCGTCGAACTCCGCCGCCACCGGGCTTTTCCCGCCGAGGCCCATGACGTACGCAAGCAGGTTGCCGAACATCCTGAAGGAACGGGTAATGATGTAGGAACGGTCCGCAAAGCCCGGCAGGATGCTGCCGCCGGTCGGGTTGTAGGTCGTTTCCCCGCTGTAATCTTGTGTGCGCTGAGTACCGCTGAGCATTGTCAGCACGGCTGACGTACCCATGGAATCATAGAAGAGCGGTTGCGTCCGCCGAGGATCGGAGAATATGGTTTCAATGCCGTACAGCCCTACCATGTGGTCATGCCCGCCGACGGCGTAGACAATGCCGTCCGATTCACCGATGGGGGTTCCCATGCAAGCCAATTCCCCTGGAGATTCCAAACCGAAGGTTTCCAGAAGGGGAGCTATCCAACTTTTGCGATGGACGTCGAACATATAGGAACGGGCCGCCTGCGTGTAGTCCCAGACCGCTTTGCCTGTCTTTCGGTAGACTTCATAGGCAGTGACCGGCAACCAGTACTGGGCGTTGGCGCAACCGGATATATGTTCCCTCATCCACAAAATCTTGTCGAGGGAGCACAGTCCGTTGGGGACGAACCCTGTGGTTGCAAAACCGCAGTAGGGTTCCATGGCCTTCCGCTGTTCCTGTGTGGAAGTGATTGCCGTGACATTCCATACGGGGCAGTCGTACAACGGCTTTCCGCCGGACAGGGGGACCACGCTCTCTCCAATGCTGGAAAAACAGACGCTTCTGACGGTATACCCCGATTGCGCTTGTTGGAGAAAACCGTCCACAAGCTTGTCGATCCTTGCGATATCGAAGAACTCCATGCCGTCTATCATGTGCTTTGGGGTTTTCTCCGTATACAGATGGGCGATTTCTCCCCGCCCGTCGATGACAAGGCATTTTGTATTCGTCGTTCCGATATCGATTCCGACATATCCGTTCATGGTTGTGTCTCCTTGCGGCTCGCTGACGGCTCGCTGCGATGGTCGGCCCATCAGGTCCGCGGTCTATGATAGCCCGCGGTCTTTTCTTTAGCAATCATGAGGACCCATGATTTTTGCCTTGCCGGCTCGTGGGACCATTGGCGGGAACCGTCCGCGGTTTTTCCGGATAGCCTTCTGCTATCCATGGAACCTATGGGGTACGGCGAAGACTAGGATGATGGAACCGGAGATGACCGTCATGCGGGAACATCGGGACAACCGGGACATCGGCGGAATCCAGTGCGTGAGGGATTCTCTACAAGTTTTTTGAGTGCGTATTACCATTCCCGATGGATATTATGATACAATTTGTTTTTCTATAAAAACTTAAAAAGTTATATAAAATTTTCTTGCAATTTACTGACTTCGGGAGTAACCTAGAAAAGGTTACAATTGAAACTAAAAATTTGTTTCATAATTAACTAAAAGGAGATGTAGATGCAAATGATGAGAAAACTTCTCAGTCTGTCCCTCGTCCTCGTTCTGTCGATGGGATTTGTCTTCGCCGCGGGCTCATCTGAAACCGCTTCAGCCTCGAAGCCTCAGCAGATTCGGGTGTTGCTTTGGGATTCCACGTATAATTCGACAATCGTCCCCAATGATATCGAGGCGAAGTTTGAGGCGGCCAATCCTGGCTATGATGTCGTTCTTGAAAAAATCGACTACGACAACCTCGACAAGCAGATTCTGCTCGCCCATGCTTCAGGGAACGACTATGACGTGATCCAGGTGATCACCACTTCGTTGAACCCGCTGTACGCCGGCGGTGTACTCGCCCCGATGGACGGCCTGCTTGCCTCCACGAACCTCGATTTCTCCACTTGGTCCCCCGCCGCCGTCGCAGCAGGAAAAATCAAGGGGAATACCTACGGGCTTCCGTTCGACCCTGACTGCCGCATTCTAGCCTACAACGTCAAGCTCCTCAGCGAGTTGGGCCTGAATCCTCCGAAAACCACCGACGACATGCTCACCATCGCCAAAGCCGCGTATGAAAAGCTCGGCGTGTATGCGATGGCCGGTCAAATCAGCAAGAACGTATTCTGCATGTACGATCTCGGCGGTTTTCAGCTGTGCTTCGACTCCAGGGTGTACGATGAAGTGAACGGCAAGTATGTCGCCCAGCTTGATGCCCCCGAAGCCCTCGCGTTCGTAAAATGGGCCGTCGAGATGTATAAGTACATGCCCAAGGATACCAACATCAACGATACGCTCGCCCGCTCCATGTTCGCCCAGGGCAAAGTGGCGATGCTGTGGTGGACGCCCTCGCAGATCAAGAGCGTCATTCCTCAGTTCCCCAACAGGGCCGACCTTGAATTCTCCGTCATGCCCGTCGGACCGACCGGAGTCCGTGGTTCCGCCATGGGGGGGTACCACTGGGGTATCGGCGCCGGTTCCAAGAACAAGGAAGCCGCGATGAAATTCCTGGAATTCGCATTGCAACCGGAAAACCAGGCTCTGATCGCCCGTGGCCTGCCCGCTGACACTAGGGCGTTCGACTATCCGCCGTACAATGTGCCCGACTACAACATGTTCCGTGAGCAGCTGTCCACCAGCTCCTATCCCGCTCCGCTGATTTCCGTGTTCACCCGTGTCGCGGAAACTTGGAACCGCCGTTTCCAGGAAGCCTTGCTGGGAATCATCACTCCTGAAGAGGCGTGCCGTCTCGGACAGTCCGAAGTCCAGGCGATTCTCGATACGTACAACTCCTAATCGGGTGGTATAATGATTGAACGTTCATCGGGGCGGGGGTATGCTCCCGTCCCGGTGAATATTCTGTAAGGAAACAAATATGCTCGTCAGAAAGAAATTCAGCATAGTGCCATATCTCCTGCTTCTGCCTGCCGCGCTGATGCTCTGCGTATTCGTCATCTATCCGATGATCATGAACGTGGTGCTCAGTTTCCAGAATTATAGTCTGTTGCAGGTCGGAACGCAGAACGTGGGGATTTCCAACTACAGGAGGCTGCTTGCCGACGACAGGGTTTGGGCCGCCGTACAACGGACGTTCGTCTGGACGTTCATCAACGTGGCGGGCGCGCTGCTGCTCGGTCTCGGCTCGTCCTTGCTGTTGTCCGCTGGATTTCGGGGATCGAACCTGATCAAGTCCTTGATACTCATTCCCTGGGTGCTTCCGTCGGTCATTACCGGATATATCTGGTCGTTGATGCTCCAGGAAGACGCGGGGATCATCACCTACATATTGAAGAGCCTGCATATCGTCGCCAGGGACTTCTCGTGGTTCCGCACGGGGCCGTTGTCCATGGCGTCGGCCATCATGGCGAATATATGGAGGGCGTTTCCGTTTTTCACGCTGATGCTCTTCGCCAAGCTCAATACCGTTCCTCAGGACCATGTGGAGGCCGCCACTCTGGAAGGTGCCAACCAGGCCCAGCTGTTCCGATACGTTACGTTTCCGTATATCAAGCCGACGGTCATGACCTGTACCTATCTGTGCTTCATCTGGTCCTTCAATGCGTACGACATCCTGAAGGTCATGACGAACGGAGGCCCCGCCGAGCTGACGACGACCATGTCGATCATGGTACAGCGGGAGGCGTTCCAGTACTATGAGATCAGCAACGCTTCCACGATGAGCGTGCTCATGTTCTTCCTGATGATCAGCGTCATCGTTCTGTGCAATGTCGTCATCAAACTGATGAGAAGGTGGAAACAACATGCGTAAGAACAAGAAAGAGATACATTCAGCGGCGATGTTGGCCCGTAAACGGCGGACGAAAGGGCAGAGGGCCTTGGTCGGGCTCCTTGCTGCCATCCTTTTTATCATCGTGGTGTTTCCGTTCTATTGGATCATCCTTTCATCGTTCAAGTCCTTTCTTGAGATTTTCGAGGTGCCGCCCCGGATACTTCCCGTGCGCCTTGATTTCTTCAATTACGTGGAGGCGTTCAAGGATTATCACGTCGGTACCTTTATCATGAACAGTCTGTTGGTCACTCTGGTGACGGTGCTGAGCACTACGGTGATCTCCACCTGCGCGTCGTTCGCGCTGACCCGGATGCAGTTCAAGGGAAGCAAGCAATTCCAGGCGTTCCTCAAAATGACCCAGATGTTTCCCGTGGTGGTTCTGTTGGTCCCTCTGTTTCTGATGTGTACCAAGCTGAATTTGTATGGAACGAGGAGTTCGCTGATCCTGCCGTACATCGCATTGCAGATTCCTGTGTCGGTTATCCTGCTGTCTACCTATTTCATCGATATCCCGGTTGAGATGGAAGAGGCCGCGCTGATCGACGGCTGCAACCTGTTCCAGACGTTCATGTTCGTGATGCTCCCGCTGGCGGTCAGCGGTATCGTCGCGGTGAGCATCTATACCTTCATCCAGGTCTGGCAGGAGTTCCTGATCGCTTCCTCCTTTATCACTAATCATGCATACTATACGCTGACTGTCGGTCTGACGACGTTCAAGGGCGAGTTCATCAACTGGGGTGGCCTGATGGCCACTAGCGTCATTATCGCGGTTCCGGCTATGATTCTGTTCACAGCGTCGCAGGACTTCTTCATCAACCGCCTGGCAGGAGGTGTCAAGGAATGATTTCCAACGAGAGACTTTTCGCCGTGGCCGTGGCGTATTATGCGAATGGCCGTCGCCAACAGGAAATAGCGGAAGAACTGGGGGTTTCCCATGTCCAGGTGGGAAAGTATCTCAGGCTCGCTCAGGAACGCGGTATCGTCGAAATCACATTGAACCCTCCGTACGTTACCCCTGAAGACCAGAATCGGTACAATCTGTTGCTCAAAGAGATGTTTGGACTTAAGGAACTGGTTCTGGTACCTGGCGCGAACAGTGAAAAACATGCGTATTCCTTCCTTGTCGAAGGGGCCGTCAACTACCTGTTGCAGGCGTTTCCCAATGTCTCGACCAACGTCGGTTTTGGTCTTGGCCGGACGATGAACGAGATATCGACGGCGAAGATCCGCACAGTGGACCGCCGTAACAGCTGGAGATATTTCCCGTTGCTGAACTACAATCTAGTGGATGATCCGTCCGTGGTCGGGCGCGCCGATTATTTTAGCTACAAGACGATAGCGGACAACTTTGTCCGATGCTGGGGAGGCGGGGTAGACCGCAACTTCATGGAATTGCTCCGTTTGGAGACCGAGCAGGGGAGCTCGCTCTTGAACGCCGATGCGTTCTGGGATTCGCTGGATGTCATTATCGGTGGCGTCGGCGTACCGTTCTCACGTGAACCGAACGTCCGGAGGGCGATGTTCGGCGACGCTACGGCGAAAGAACTGGCGGGCAAGGACATTCCGGGTGATTATCTGAACTATTTCTTTGATTCTGACGGGAACATCTATGCTCCGCAGGTTCATGGGCGACAGATGATCTCCTGGGAGCGGATTGCGTCGGTTCCGCGGAAGATAGCGGTCGCCTCCGGGTATCAGAAGGTGTCGAGTATCATCGGGCTGTTGAAATGCGATGTGGTCGATACATTGATTACGGATATCGCTACGGCGCGCAATATCGTGGACTCGATGAAATGACGGGAGAACCTATTGTGAACCTTGTGGTGTTCGCCGGTCTGCCGGGGACAGGAAAGACCACGGTGGCCCGACAGATCGCAACCGTTTGTCATTGGCCGTATTTTGATTATGATACCTTGGTTCAGCCTTTTTTACAGGAAATAGAGACGAAATACGGTTTGGGCGGTCATCGTCTGGAGTTCTATAAACATTGGCGGGCGGCTAGCTACGCTACGCTGTGGGCGCCGGTGCTGGAAAATCTCCGGCTTGGCAACGATGTTGTCCTGTCGGCTCCGCTCAGCACGGAGGTGCGGGACGATACTTTCTTCTCCCGTTTGAAAGCCGGTTTGGGACGGCCTGTCACGATTACGAGCTTCTATCTTGCTCCGCAGGATGGCCTGCATCTGGATATGTTGAAGCGTCGAGGGTCCATACGGGACGAAGAGGTCCTCGCGGATTGGGACGGGTATCTGAGGTCGCATGACGACAGTCCTCCCCGTTGGGACGCCGATCATTGCGCGTATCTGAAATTCAATGATTCCAACGAGGCTTTCGAGGCTTCGATGGACGTGTTGCGTACTATTGTCTCTGGAAGAATTTCCGGAAGAGGAGAACTATAAAATGGCATTGGTTACGTTGGATTATGTGATGAAGAAGGCGATGAAGGGCGGTTACGCCGTAGGCGCGTTCAATTTCTTCACTTTGGAAAACCTGTTGGGCATCGGTCTCGCCGCGAGCCGCAAAGATAGCCCGGTAATCGCGATGGCGTCTGTAGGAGCCATGAAGGTGATGGGCGAGAAGACCACCGTAGGGGCCTGTCGCGGCATGGCTGAGGACTACGGCGCGGAAGTCGTCCTGCATCTGGACCATGCGACGGACTATGATATGATCTGCCGTTGCGTGGACAACGGCTTTACCTCCGTCATGATCGACGCTTCAAGTAAAAGCTATCAGGAGAACGTCGATATCACCGCCCGCGTCGTCGAGTATGCGTCCCGTTACGGCGTTTCCGTAGAGGCTGAGCTGGGGCATGTCGGCGGCAAGGAGGACCATATCAGCGTGGATGAGCGTGAGGCCCTGTTCACCGTGCCTGAGGATGCGGTGCGCTTTGTGCGGGATACCGGAATCGATGCTTTGGCGGTAGCCGTAGGTACGGTGCATGGGTTCTACAAGAGCGAGCCTAAGCTCGATTTTGATCGGATTGCGAAGATCAACCAGCTGATTCCCGGCATGCCGCTTGTGCTGCATGGCGGAACGGGAGTTCCCGACGATGATTTCAGAAGGGCGATCACCCTTGGCGTCCGGAAGATCAACGTAGGTACTGAGCTGAAGGTCCATGGAGTGTTCGACGTGTCCAGGAAGGCGTACATGGAAGAAAAAAGTTCAGACCCGCGGAAGGTGTCGACCCAGGTCATCGAGACTTGCGCACGGATCGTAGAAGAGAAGATCGATGTCATGGGCAGCGCCGGCAAGCGCTGAGTTTGCGGGCGGCGCCGCGGAATGTTGAGACGATGATTCGCCGGGGTGGAGGCTATGCGACAGAAATTTGACGAGCTTGAAAGGGTGGTCCGCGAATGCGGAGTATATGCCAGGGAACGGCAGAAGGGTATCCATCGTTCCTATAAACCGGATGGAACGGTGCTGACCGAGACCGACTTGGAAGTGACCCGGCGAATCGTGCGGACGTTGCTTGGATTGTTTCCCGATTGCAATATTGTGACGGAGGAGGAGGTCGTCAGGGATTTTGATGAAAACGCCCCGATGACCTTCGTCCTCGACCCTATCGACGGGACGGATTCCTACAGCCAGGGGTTTCCCTCCTGGTGTGTCGGGCTGGGGGTTCTGGATAGGAATCGGCAGCCTGTGGGAAGCTTCGTATACGGGCCGCGGTTCGGCCGTGGTTGCGAGGATCTGTTTCTCAGGACGGATCCCGGCGATTCCGCGGTCTATCTCAACGGGGAGCCTTTGTCTACGGAGGGTATTCTCCATGGCGAGAAGGATGTTCCCCGGTATATCACGACAGGCTCGAACATCTTGAAGCAGCTCCCGCTGGAGAAAGCGGGATGCAGGTTCCGTTCCTATGGTTGTTCGATTCTGCATATCGTTTCGGCGGTAGCGTTCTTCGGAATTGACGCTTGTATCGATCCATTATGCTATGTCTGGGATATCGTTCCTCCCCATGCGGTCGTTAGAAAGGTCGGCATGGAGTATCAGTATTGGACGGGGGACGAGTTCTTCTACGATGACAGCATCCTGCTGGACCGGAAGAAATTTTCCAAACCGTTGGTCATAGGTACCGAGGCTTGCAGGAAGGAACTGATCACTCGATTGAACGGTTGAATATCTCTCCACGCCAGGTGCGTGGTTGTCGTAAAGTGGCCTTTTCGCGCCTGAACATGGAAAGGGCCATATGAAAAAGGATTTCGTATACTATGGATTTGCCGTCTGTATTGACAGTTTGCCTCAGCCCGACATTCCAGAAGACGATTGTCTTTGATGATTTTCACGAGGATGAGGTCAACCGTAGCGCCGATTATCATATATGCGCCTCGGGAAAGGGTATCAATGTATCCCGGGTGTTGCTGCATCTGGGGCGGAATTCCGTGAATCTCACCCATCTTGGCGGAAGCAGGGTGGATGAGTTTCTCGGACTGTGCGATGCCGAGGGCATTTCCGTTGAATTCGTCAGGACTTTGGCTCCCATCCGTACCTGTACTACGATCATCAACCGGAAAAAGAACACCAGCACGGAGTTGATCGAGGAGACGCTGCCTGTAGCCGCGGAGGTCGCGGAGCTGGTGTTCGACAAGTTCGCCAAGGCGTTGCCCGCCCATGCGGCGGTGGTGATTTCCGGTACGAAGGCCCCTGGGTATACGGATGATATTTTCCCCCGGATGACGGCCCATGCGAAGAAACTGGGGAAGCTGGTCGTCCTTGACATCAAGGGAAATGATTTGGAAGGATGCCTGCCGTGTGTGCCCGACATCATCAAGCCTAATCTCTCTGAATTCGTTGCCACGTTCATGCCGGGACGACGGGTACTGGAAAACGAAGACACCGAAGGTCTGTATCGGGAGATTGAAGCGCTGACCCGGACGATATACGATACCTACGGGGTCAAGTCCGTAATCACCCGCGGAAAGTTCGACACCTGGGCGTTCGATGGTTCTTCCTTGCGGGTAATCCCGAATGTCGATGTCCCGGTGGTCAATACGATTGGATGCGGGGATACCTTGACCGCCGCTACGGTGCATGCGCTGCTGTCCGGCCGGGAATTCTGTGACGCCGTCGGGTTCGGAATGGATTGCGCCGTGCGCAGGGCGTCGAAGCTGTCGCATGGTATCACCGAATAGCTTGTCTTTCCCCGCGGCCTGCTTCGGATGCGCCGGCCTTTCCAAAGGTGCGGAGGGGGGGGATATCTGAAAGCGTTGGGGCGGAAGAAATGTATCTCCATACGACAAGAGGCCGTCGCATCGGGATACGACAGCCCCTGTTTACAACCAATACTGTAGAATGGCTATTCTATCGTCTGGTTCTTTTTGCGTTTGCGGACGCATTCGGTGAGCAAAAATTCTATCTGTCCGTTGATGGAGCGGAAGTCGTCTTCCGCCCATGCCGCGATTTCATCATACAACGTGGCGGAAAGTCTCAGGGGTACCTGTTTCTTCGCTTTCTCCTTGTTGTCTGCCGGTTCCGTCAAAATAAAGCCCTCTTTAATATATCGAGCCGCTGTTGACGATGGGCTGGGCGTCCTTGTTGCCGCACAGCACGACCAGCAGGTTGCTCACCATCGCCGCCTTTCGCTCTTCGTCAAGGTCGACGATCTGCTTCTGGCTCAGTTTTTCCAATGCCATTTCTACCATGCTCACCGCGCCTTCGACAATCTTCTGGCGTGCTGCGATGATCGCCACGGCCTGTTGCCGCTGAAGCATCGCGGCGGCGATTTCTGGCGCATAGGCGAGGTTGGTGATCCGTACTTCAAGGATTTCCAGTCCGGCGTCCTCAACCTTCTTCTGGAGTTCTTCCTGCATCTTCAACGCGATTTCCTGGCTGCTGCCCCGCAACGTAGTTTCGTCGTCGTTCAACGGGTCGTCGTCGATCAGGTCATAGGGGTAGAGCCTTGCGGTATTCCTGATGGTGGAATCGCATTGGATCGAGAGGAACTCAAAGTAGTTGTTGATGCTGAGGACCGCTTTCGTGGGGTTCTCCACCCTCCAGATCACCACGGAGCCGATCATGATGGGGTTGCCGAGCTTGTCGTTGACCTTCTGCATCTGATTGTCCAGCGTTTCGATTTTGGTCGAAATCTTTCTCGTTCCGTTCTGCGCTTTCTTGCCGCCTTTGTATGTGTCGGAATCATCGGCGGATACATTGCTTTTCCCCTGCGGTTTGCAGGAAGCGACAAACGGATTCAGAAAATAAAAGCCTGCGTCCTTGACCGTGCCATGGTATTTGCCGAACAAGGTCAGGACGATGGCTTCGTTCGGACCGACGACCTTGAAGCCTGCGAAAAGAACACAGAACAGGCAAAGCAGGACTGTCCCGGCTATCCCGGACGCAATGGCTGGAACATCCTCGTAGGAATTCCCGGCGAAAACAATCAGTCCAATCGAGCCGATCAGCAGGATCACTTCAATCACAATGCCCCGAAATCCGCTTTTGGGATGAAGATTCTTTTCTTCGATATGGTTCAGCGTCATGATATCCTCCGTCATCATTTTTATATGATATCAAAATGATATCATAATGAATGCATGATGACAAGTGGCAATAGTAAAAAAATATAGATGGCACATTGGCTTTATAGAAGACAAGCCAAAGCTTTTTCATTGTCGTTAGTCTTTCATATGATCAAATCAAACTGGCTAGGTATTCCTCTGAAAAGAAAAAGTCATCGATGTCTTCTTGAGACCAGGCAGTTATCCAATGCACAGAGACCGTGAAGGGGGATGAAGCCAGCCATCGACGATATGCGGATACAATATAAGTCCCGCTGTCAAGTTCAATGAAGTCGATATTCCGCGTTCTGGAAATCAAGACTCCTTCCCAGCATAAAGCCCTTGAGCTGGAGTTTCTTATTCCAGAAGCCATAATGATTGAGCAGGGAAACCGAAACAAGGAAAAATCCCCAACCCCAGAAATCAGAATGAGAATCAATTATGGCTAACGCCCCCATCGCCCAAAAGATAAACGCTTGTATGTATCTGCATATGTCATTATCGATCACAGAAATGACAACGAACAAGCATAACGTTGCCAGTAGTATCCAATTGGTTGATGACACATATTCCAGATGCATAATCACAAATAGAAATGAACTTCCATTTCTAAGAGCAATGGTCCACGAATTTATGATGATTGTGACAACCAGTAAGAGGGAAAAGACAATTCCTAGGACTTGCTGTGTTTTTCTTTCAGTTTTATGAGAAACTATCATTTAGTCCTCCCAGAATTTTCTTTCTTTTACCATCTCCAGAGGGAATATCTGCTCCATTTCGGGATTCTGGATACTTTCAATCTCGGAAATAAGCTTTTCCCTTATGGTTTCAGCTTGCCATGCTCCACTAGTGACTGGGTTGTATTTTCCTTCTAGGGAATCATTTCGGGCGTCCGCAATATAATCTTGTATCATGACCAAGAGGAGGATATTCATTCCTCTCGTGATGATTTGTATGTTTCCGTCATAAAAGCAATTTAATGGATGCAATCTATCAATGAGATTTTCATCATCCAACGCATCGTGGCTGAATACCGTCTTAAAATAGCCCTTCTGAGCCATAAGAAAATAAGCGTTTGTGTGAAGTGCTGAGATTCTTTGTGGGTGACTGCAATGCGCTATGAACGGTAAAGCTGCAATCAGTCTCACCAGTGGATCATTTGCTTTTTGTAATACGACTTCTCTATTTGCAGAATAACTGGCCAGGGCAAAAAAAACGTCATCGCATTGGTTATTAATCATAGGATTAAGTATAAAACATACCAATATCAAATTAAAGTAAAAACGTTTAATCCGTCCATGAGTACGGTTTTAGCAACTTTAATAATCATATGCAATTAAATATATCAGACACTAAAGAGTGGTGGTGCTGCTATGCTTTTGACGGTACTTCCTGACATGTTGGCATGTCACTCAGGGCTACTATGGGTTTGATTGTAGGTGTAATTTACGAAATGAAAATTGAGGGACGATTTTTCAAAAAGTCCACACTTCAGTACATTTCGTGCAGATGTGAAGGGTAAAAGGGAATGGCAAGGTTTTTTGATATCATGATGATGAATGAGTAATTACATATATAATAATGAATTATTTTTTTTATATAAAAATTTGTTGTCAAAGGGTTACCCTGGTGGTAGCATATATTTGTCGGACAAATAGACTATTGAGAATGTTCGGATGTCGCATTCCATCGTGGCTTGCACGGTGCGGACAAGGGTATCCGGAGGGAGTGGTGCAATGAGAGTTACCCCTGTCAGGGCGGAGAGACTATCGGACAAAGTCGTCAGGCAGATTCTGGGGATGATTCATGACGGAGACCTTCAGCCTGGTGCGAAACTCCCTACGGAGACGCAGTTCGCTGAACAGTTCGGGGTAAGCCGGGGTGTAATCCGTGAAGCGATGACCCAGCTCCAGGCACAGGGGTATGTCCGCCGCCGACCCAAGGACGGTACGTATATTCAGGAAGACGTTCAGGATAAATTCGCCCGGCCTGTGTCTGACGCATTGAAGAAGGCCACGTATCTTGACCTGTTGGATTTCAGAGAATCCCTGGAAACCCGGATGGTGGAGATTGTGGTCGAGCGGGCCAGCGACGAGGAGATAGAGGAGATTGTCGAGAGCCTGACGGGGACGGACGATGGTTCGGAGCCTTCCACTGTAGATCATTATTTCCATTATAAGCTTGCCCAGGCGTCCAAGAATGTCTTCTACATGAATTTTATCGACACGTATTACGATTTGATTGAGGAAATGGCCCAGCAGAACATGAAGGATCAGCAACGTAGCGATTTGGTGGCTCAGGAGCATGAAGCGATCGCCCGTGCCATAGCCCGTCGGGACAAGGACGCCGCCAGGGAAGCCATGGCCTATCATATGCGGATGGTCCGCAAGGCCCGGCAATCGCAGGAGGACCGATGATGCCGAAGTGCTTCAAAATCCTTTCACCCTGCGGTATCCTTGGCTATGGGTTCCCTGATTCATCGTTTGAAGCCGGCCTTGCCGACCGGCCGGACGCCATTGTCGTCGATGCCGGTTCAACGGATGCCGGTCCCCATAAGCTGGGCGCGAAGACCGCCATCGTAAGCCGTATCGCCGCGAAGAAGGATCTGGTTAGGCTGATTGACGGAGGCATCCGGCTGAACATTCCGGTCATCATCGGCTCCGCTGGAGGAAGCGGGGGGAAAAGCCATGTGGAATGGACTCTTTCAATCATACGGGAGATATTTCTGGAGCGGAAGTTTCCGGAACTGAAGACCGCTGTGATTTGGGCGGATATCCCTGATGCCGAAATTCTGAAGCGGCTTCAGGCCGGACAGGTGACTCCACTTGGTGCCACCGTACCGGATTTGACTGAAGCTACATTGTCCCAGACTACCGGCGTAGTAGCCCAGATGGGAGTGGAACCAATCCTCGCGGCATTGAATGAAGGCGCACAGTTGGTCGTTTGCGGTCGCGCCTATGATCCCTCGCCGTTCGCCGCAGTTGGCATTCACGCCGGTTTCGATGCCGCTCTCAGCTATCATCTGGGCAAGGTTCTGGAATGCGGCGCATTGTGCTGTGATCCGGGAACTACGAAGGACTGCATGATGGGTGTCCTTTATGATGATTGTTTTGAGGTTTATCCATGCGACCCGAAGCGGAAGTGCAGCGAGCTCAGCGTCGCCGCCCATACCTTTTATGAAAAAGACCACCCATATATCCTTCATGGTCCCGGGATTGTCATGGATTTGTCCGGTTGCACCTTCCGGCAGGTCGCGGAAAACCGGGTGCGGGTGACTGGCAGCAGGATGAAGGCCACCGACCCGTATGAAATCAAGCTTGAGGGTGCCCGTAAGGTGGCATATCGGACCTTTGTCATCGCCGGGGTGCGCGATCCCCTGTTGATTGAGAAGATTGAAGAGGTTGAAAACCTAGTTGAAACGAGCGTTCGTGAACAGTACAAGGAGATTCCTTCCGGTTCCTACCGTGTCAATTTCTTCAACTATGGGAAAAACGGCGTTATGGGGATGTTGGAACCATCACGACAGGTGCCCCATGAGCTGTGCGTCCTGTTCGAGGTCTTGGCCGATACGCAACAACTGGCTTCGACGATCTGCGCCTCCATCCGTTCCACCTTCATGCATTATGGCTATGACGGCAGGAAATCGACCGCCGGCAACCTGGCTTTCCCGTATGCGCCGAGCGATGTTGAATTCGGTCCCGTATTTGAGTTCTCCGTCTATCACCTGATGCCGGTCGATGATCCGAGGACGTTGTTCCCCATTGAATGGTGGAGCCCCCTGAACGGGTTTCTCCCGCGTACCGCCGAAAATGCCGGAATCACTAGAAACGCCGGAACAGGAGAGGCCTGATATGGACAAGCTGGTTGATTTGGCCAAGATGCTCAGAAGCAAGAACAGCGGCCCGTTCCTCATTACGCTGGATATCCTGTTCGACAAGCCCGAGAACTACAGACGCGTCGTGGAAAGCGGGTTGATCAGCCGGAAGAAGCTCTGCGAGATATACGGGTTGGCGGAGAAGGATTTGTGCGGCATCGTCTTCTTTGACGCCGCGCTGGGAATCAAGATTACATATGACCGGCATGTGTCATCCGGCACCTGCGGGGACCGGGATGTGTATGGCGCACAGCAGCACGCCCCGTTGATGGAACTGCTGATTCCTTGATGTACATGGTTGGATGTGTGCACAAGCCCTACAAAACGCCCGTGAACGAGGGTTCGCAGAACCCGGCCCCGGAAGGAGGTTGTCTGTGAAGAAAAAGGAAAGAATGTCCATGATATCGGCGCTTGCGGCGAATCCGATGTCCGGTCAGAAGAAAAGGTCGCTCTGGGAACGATTGTGGAACGAACGGCTGCTATATCTTCTCCTGCTACCCACCATTGTATTCTTCATTATTTTCCGTGTGTTGCCGATCATCAACATGCGTCTTGCGTTCTTTCAATTCAGGGCTCGCGGCAACTGGCCATTCGCCGGTCTCCGATATTTCAAGATGATCTTCAAAAGTCCGGCATTCATGCAGATCCTAGGCAACACGCTGGTTATCAGTTGCATGAAATATATCCTGTTGTTTCCCTGTTTTGTCATATTTGCGATCATGCTCAGCGAATTGAGATTCTTGCGGTTCAGAAAATATGTGCAAGTCATCTCGTATCTGCCGCATTTTTTGTCCTGGGTCGTCATCGCGGGCATTTGGATCAGCGCATTGTCGCTCAATGGGGGAGTCAACCAGATAACGGGCTTTTTCGGTGCGGATGCCGTGGATTTCATGACCGACCGGGGGAAAATCAGATGGATTCTGATGCTGTGCGAAGGCTGGCGGAGTCTGGGGTGGGATTCGATCATATTTTTTACCGCCATCATCACGATTAATCCATCGTTGTATGAAGCCGCGGAAATAGACGGGGCGAGCCGCTGGAACGTGATCCGCTATATCGTGCTTCCCGCTCTGGTTACGCCGATGATCACGATGTTCATCCTGAATCTCGGCTTCTTCCTCAACGCTGGTTTCGACCAGGTGTTGAACTTCTCCAACGCGGCGGTCGAAAGCACCATTGACATTCTCGACACCTATATCTATCGCATAGGCATTGAAGGCGGCCAATATTCACTGGCGACGGCGGTCAGTCTGGTAAAGGGCGTCGTCGGTATTTTCCTGGTTCTCGGGACGCATGTGGTCTCCAAGAAACTGACGGGCGAGGGGGTGTGGTGATGGCTTTGGTAAAGAAGAAGTTCACAGTCCTTCAATTCCTGCTCATGCTGTTCTTGTTCGCCCTGACGTTGACCATGATTGTGCCGATTCTCAACATATTTGCCAAATCGCTTTCAAGTCCCAAGGAATCCGTGGCGATGAGCGGGCTGGCGATACTCCCGAAGGACATCGACTTTATCAATTACCGGATTGTGTTCAGCCATCCGATCTTGATGCCCGCGTTGTGGAACTCGATCGTCATCACCGTCGTAGGGACTGTCATCAACATTCTGCTTACCACTACCGCGGCGTATGTGCTTACTCGTCCAAAGCTGACGTTGAAGAAACCAATCATGGTGTTTTTGATTTTCATGATGCTGTTCGACCCCGGTATGGTTCCGGAATATCTGGTCGTGCAGCGTGTCGGCCTGATGGGAAGCAAATGGTCCGTCATATTGGTTACGGCGGTGAACGTCTACTACCTCATCATCATGATGCGGTATTTTGAAAAGGTTCCTCAATCGATCGTCGAGGCGGCGGTCATAGATGGCGCCGGTCATTTCAGGATGTTGTTTTCAGTGTTTTATCCATTGGCGAAGGCTGGGGTCGCTACCATTACCATGTTCTATGCGGTGGTGCGTTGGAATGAATATTTCAAGGCAAGCATCTACCTGACAAGAAAATCGACCGATACGGTATTGCAGGTGATTCTCCGCCAGTTCGTCGTCTTGGGAGATACTGTCTCCATCCTCGGGCAACAGAATCTCTACGACTATAATGCGCTGGCACGCGTTGACTACGGTGCGCTCAAAGGTGCGACCATCATGGTCGCGATTGTTCCGATTCTGATCCTGTATCCATTCGTCTTGAAGTTCTACACCAAGGATGTGATGGGTGGGGGAATCAAAGAATAGAATCATAGAGACATAGGAGGTTTCTTATGAAAAAAGGTTTGATTGTACTATTGGTATTGCTTCTCGCAATTTCCGGCATGCTCGTAGCGAAGGGGGCTTCGGAAACCGCTTCGACCGCTTCGGCCGCGGCGGGTGTTTCTGTAGGAATCGGTGCGCCGGGAGCTCCAGTTCGGGTTACGTATCTTTGCAAGGACGTTGATCCCATTACAGATGCTGAAATGCTGGGCAAGCTTGAAAAAGCGATTGAGGACGGCATGGCCGCGGAAGGTAACTATGTGGATCTTGTCATTTTGAGCGCGCCTACCGGATCGTATGCGTCCGTCGTTCCCATAGCGTTCCGTACCGGGCAGATATCTCCCGATCTGATCTATTTCCAGGGTGGTGACCTTCAGATCGCCCAGGAAGGCATGTTGGTCGATATGACACAGTACGTGGCGAATTCTACGAATGTGAAGGCGATCATGCCCGACCACACCAAGGCGGCTATGGCAAACTATCCGTACCTGATGTGGCTGGCTCCCGCCCGTGTGCAGATTCCGGTCATGCGCTCCGACTGGTTCGCCCAGCTCAAGTCCAGCAAGGCGCTGATGGAAAATCCGACTGTAGACAATTACTATGCGTTGTTCAAGGAGATGAAGGATACCGGCCTGTGCAAGTGGCCGATTACCACCGACGGTGGAATTCTCAAGCTTGATTCCGTGTTCAACCATGCATTCGGCGTGACCGCCACCATTGTCAAAGAGAATGGCAAATGGGTCTATTCCGCCGCTACTGACGCGGCGAAGAACAAGCTGGCGTTCTACGCCAGGCTCTATGCCGACGGCTTGTTGGACAATGAGTATGTTACCAAGGCGTGGGATACGATGGAACAGGCGTTCTATGAAGGTGTCGCCGGATTCGTCGCCGGTACCGCGGGCGATGTAGTCAATGTCTACAACAACAAGATGATTGAGACACAGGGGGTGGATCTCGTGATACTTCCTCCCGCCAAGGGAATCAGCCAGGCGTACCAGAGCATCGATGTGACCAAGGAATCCCGCGGTTTCGCTATCAACGCCGATTCCAAGGCACCGGACGCCGCTTGGGCCGTGCTTGAATTCATGGCAGGTCCTGTGGGCCGCAAGCTGGACAAACTCGGGCTTGAAGGTATTCATTACAATATGGTCGATGGAAAAGCCGTCCTGACCAAGGCCTTCCCCTCTTGGTGGGCGAAGTTCTGGCCGACCATGAACGGTCTGGACCTTTCCCAGGTCGTAGGTGATGTCCTGACCGCTCCCGCTTTGAAGTCGATGGACATGGCCGCTGAATATTTCGCTCCTGATACGAACGTGATTCTACCTGAAGAATTGGTACCGTTGAAGGACGCCATGGACAAGTTGTATCGTGAATATTCGACTGATATCATCCGTGGTGTCCGTCCGGTTTCCGATTTCAATGAATTCGTAACCAAGTGGAACGCCGCGGGCGGCACTGAGATCAGCGCCTATCTCGACACCGTTCTGAACTGATTGCGTCGTTTATACCTCCTCCACGGTTGAGCGGAGGAGGTATATCTATGGCTTGTAGTCCGTAGTCCGGGAGAACGCGAACTTCCTACACTTCATGGCGGCGGATGCTTCCAGAAATCTTCCGCGTTTGCAACGGGTCGAAGATTTGTGGAAGGATTCGCATGGCGCGGGAGGTGACTCCTCGGAGTGGCCGCCGCCTTTTCTGAACGCGGAAGAACCTGCATGGCGCGGAGGTAACGGGAAATGACTGATAGAGAGTACTTGCACAAGGTATATGCCGGGTTTCTCGGCATGAACGTGGGCATCCGTCTTGGAGCGCCGGTCGAACCTACGGCCTGGACAAGCGAGCGTATAGAGCGGTTCTATGGCGATATCACCGGCTATGTCAAGGATTTCCGGAATTTCGCCGCCGACGATGATGTGAATGGGCCGGTATTTTTTCTCCGGGCCTTGAATGACGGCGCCATGGACCGTGCATTGACGCCCCAGGATGTCGCGGAGGCTTGGCTCAACTACGCACGGGAAGGGATCGGCATGTTTTGGTGGGGCGGATATGGAGTCAGTACCGAACATACGGCGTATCTGAACCTCGTCCATGGGATTCCCGCTCCGGATTCTGGGGCGATGGCCACCAACGGCAAGGTTCTTGCGGAACAGATCGGGGGGCAGATTTTCATAGACACCTGGGGGCTTGTGTGTCCCGGTGACTATAGGCGGGCGGCGGAATATGCGGTCACCGCCGCAAGCGTCTCCCATGATGGCGATGGTCTGCATGGCGCCGCATTCATTGCCGCCTGTATTTCAAAAGCGTTCGAGGCTTCTGATATCGACATCCTGCTCGACGCTGGCCTCTCCTGTATTCCTGCCGACAGCACCTATGCGGCGGTAGTCGTTGCGGTACGGGATTTCCATGCCGGACATCCCGACGATTGGCATGCTTGTCTTAAATTCCTCCAAACGGAATGGGGCTATGACAAATATCCGGGAGTCTGCCATATCATTCCCAACGCGGGCGTCTGCGTCATGTCGCTGTTGTATGGACGTTCCTTCGCCAGAGGTGTCGAGATTGCCACCATGGCGGGCTGGGATACCGACTGCAACGCGGGCAACGTCGGTACGATTCTTGGCGTAGCCTATGGACTTGACGCCATAGCCGACCATTATCGCCATCCTATCAACGATGGTCTGGTGCTTTCAGGGATATCGGGATATCTGAACATCCTCGACATTCCCACCTATGCCAGACAGCTGGCCTCCATTGGCCTGCATCTTGCGGGAAAAGAGATTCCAAAATGGTTGGAGGTTGTTCCCGGGACGATTGATTTTGATTTTTCCCTGCCCGGTTCGACCCATAATTTCCGTCTTTCCAATCCAATCGGCTGTAGCGTGCGCCATCGTGTCGATGGCGGCGTAGATGGTTCAGGCGCTTTGGAGATATTGTTCGACAGGATGTCGCGCGGCCAAAGCTGCCGGATCTTCTACAAGCCGTTCTATCGGAGGGATGATTTCGATGATGAGCGGTACATGCCGGTGTTTTCCCCGACCGTCTATGCGGGGCAGACTGTAACGCTTCGTATACGGTTCGACCGGTTCAGCGGGGAAAGCGTCATACTGAACCCCTATGTCCGCAATACCTCGGCCAAGGAATGCGTTTTGCTTGGCGGACAGATATTCAAAGACTCGGACTGGCATGAATTGTCTTTCACTATTCCCGTTGGCGACTCTCGTTTGGATGGTTGTATGATTGACGAAGTCGGCGTACTGTTCGAGGCGAATTCCCCTGCCAAGAACCGGGATTTTGGTTGTCTCTATATCGACCGATTCACAATTGATGGAAAAGCCTCCTACCGGGTTGATATCGCCCGGCAGACCAAGGAGTTCGCCTCCATCACCCCGTTCAGCCATAACCATGGCGCATGGGAGATTGTCCGTGCTTCCGATGGTACGGTACGTATGGAAGCGATGTGCCTGGAGCATTGTGAAGCCTGTACAGGCAATTATTTCATGAAGGATGTCATCGTCCAAGGAAACGTACTGCCCCATACAGGGGTGAGTCATCTTGTCTCCGCCCGGGTGCAGGGGGCGATGCGCGGCTATTACGCAGGACTGGTTGAGGGCGGGGTGGCGATATACAAGCATGATGGACAGATGGTGCGGTTGGCATACATGCCGTTCGATTGGTCATATGATCGGAACTATGTGCTTGGATTGTCCGCCGTCGGTTCTCAGCTTGTATTTTTTGTCGATGGCCGTGAGTTGCTTTCCTGTATGGATGATTCGTTCTCCTATGGGATGGTCGGGTATGCCATGTATGGTTTCGGAAGGTGCGGGTTCGGAGATCTTCTGGTTGAAGAACGATGAGCAGCGCTTTTTGGATGCCGCTGGCATGAATATGATGTTGAGGAGTCTTGGGAACCGTGTATCCTGAGAACCCGTGTTTCCATGGAGGGCTATATGATTACGAGAGAACAGTTGATCGCTGACAGGTCGTTGGTTCGTGAAAAGGCTTGTGGAGCCTTGATCGGCCTTGCTGTCGGTGATTCGTTTGGCGACGCAGCGAGGATGCAGGGCAATCGTGAGAACTACGGAATCACCACCGATTTCAACAGCGGCGCTTCCTGGAGTACCGACGATACCGAGTTCGCGCTCCTTACGGCGAAAACCCTGATCAACTGCAAGGGGCGTCTTACTACCGATGCCGTTGTCGCGGCGTGGTTTGAGGATGTCGTGGTACAGGATGAATACAAGCGTGGCGGGGCTAGCGAGAAAGCCGCTGCCGACAATCTTAGGGCTGGGTTGCGTCCACCTCTTTCCGGCAAGTTCAGTACGTTCCATATGAGCGACGGAACCGCCATGCGCATTCCTCCCGTCGGCATTATCTGTGCAGGAGACCCCGAGAAAGCCGCGGCGTTTGCCGAGATTGACGCTTCGATCAGCCATTACGCCGATGGTATCTGGGGTGCCCAGGCGGTGGCCGCCGCTGTGGCTGTGGCGATGGTCGACGGAACCATGGATGAAATCATCGCCGCGGCCATGAAGCCGATTCCTCATGACAGCTGGCTCCACTACAATATGAATCTTGCGTTTGAGTTGATTGAGAAGGCAAACGGTAACCTGCTTGACTGCTGGATGCCATTGCACGATTCATTACGCGCAAGCACTTGGGCTACCACTGCGGAAGCTATTCCCTCTGCGTTTGCGGCCCTAAAACTCGCCCATGGGGATTTCAGAAGCGGTGTCGTGCTCGCCGGCAATTTCGCCCGTGATGCGGATACGATTGGCGCAGTAGCGGGTTCCATTCTCGGCGCGAAGTTCGGCTTGTCCGGGATTCCCGCTCGATGGGTGGAGAAAGTGCGATATCCTTCCGGCACCTGCCTGCAATTCACCAAGGGGCTTGATATCCTGCAAATGGGGGAGCGGCTCGCCGATTTGGTCTGATACGGTATATCGTAGATACGAGAACTGCCCAGTATAGCTCCAAGAGCGTTCGCATTGCCATGACAAGGATCGTTTCCTTGGTGCGGATTGCGCTGGCGCAACCCCTCCACGATGCGGTCTGCCTGTGGTGAGACTTGCCGTGCTGTGACGTCGGCGCACTTCGCCGTAGAGTGGGTTGTCGCTGTGTCGCTCCCTTCATGGCGGGAGCAAGTAGCGAGCGCGCAGGCAACGAGCGACGCTTTTCATTTGCAAGAACGCAGATTTCGTTTTAGATTATTCAGTGATGCATGTTGAGAGAGGTGGATTGTCATGAAGGTTTTGAACTATGGCTCGTTGAACATTGATTTCGTATATTCGGTCCCCCATATCGTGCGTCCAGGCGAAACGTTGTCGAGCACCGCGATGAAGCGTAGCGCTGGTGGCAAGGGCGCCAATCAGAGCGCTTCGTTGGCCAAAGCGGGCATGAAGGTCTACCATGCGGGAAAAATCGGCCATGACGGCGTTTGGTTGACCGAACTATTGCGGGAGTATGGCGTTGATATTTCGTTTGTCCGTCTGTATGAAGGGGTTACCGGCCATGCCATCATCCAGTTGGACGAACAGAAGCAGAACTGCATCGTCCTTCATGCCGGTGGAAACGGCGCGGTGACGCTTGACGAGATAGACGAGACGCTTTCCCATTTCGGGGCGGGCGATCTGCTTGTCCTGCAAAATGAGATTGTGCATGTGGACGCTTTGATTCGGCGGGCGCATGAAAAGGGTATGAAAATCTGCCTCAACCCCGCGCCGTTCGATGTCTCCGTCCTTAAGCTGCCGCTGCGACTGGTCGATCTGCTGGTCGTGAATGAAATCGAGGGAGCCCAGCTCGCCGGCCTTCCGCTCGATTCCCCCTATCCGATTATTCTCGATACGCTGGTGGCTCAATACCCTGAATCGGAAATCCTCCTTACTATAGGCAAACATGGCGTCCTGTACGGATGTGGAGATATCCGCGAACGGGGCGATATCGTTGACCTTCCCGTAGCGGACACCACGGCGGCGGGGGATACGTTCATCGGCTACTATATCGCGGCCAGGGACCACGGTTTCCCGGTGCGGGAATCTCTCGGGCTCGCCTGCAAGGCGTCGTCGATAGCGGTGTCCCGGTTCGGGGCGATGGAGTCGATTCCGCTTGCGGCGGAAGTGTTTTAAACTACTGTCTATGCGATTTGCCTTTGTATCCCAATTAGTAGAATGTATTTACCATAGTTGCTTTTTGAATAGTTTCTGAATCAAAAAAAATCCTTGACAGGGATTGTGGTGGCGTGTAGGATATATTTGTCTAAACGTTTAGACAAGGAGGCCGCATGAAACCTACAGTCAAAGACATCGCAAAGTTGGCAGGAGTTTCCATAGCGACCGTCTCATATGTCATCAACAATGGACCGAAGCCCGTGTCGGTGGAAGCTCGTGGAAAAGTGTTGGACGCTATAGCGAAGACCGGTTATCAACCCAACGCATTGGCGAGAAGTTTGAAAACGGAACGTACCCAGACAATCGGTTTGCTTATTCCTGACATCGCGGATCCTTTCTTTACCGGTTTCATCACAGGAGTTGAGCAGGTGGCGCGTGAATGGAATTATAATGTGTTTCTCTGTAATACTGGGAGGAATCCCAGTCAGGAACTTCATTATATCGATCTTCTTGCCCAAAGACACGTCGATGGTCTGGTCATGGCCGGTAGTATGCTCGATGCTTCTGCGTTGAAGCTTGTCGCGGCCAATCATAATGCTGTCATTTTATCGCCCTACAGCATCCCTGACGCACTTTTGTATACTCTGGATGATTTTGACGGAGGATATCAAGTGGGGAACTATCTGGTCAGCAAGGGACATGTTGCTATCAGGTATATTGAAGGGACTTGGGCTCATGAAATCCCTCATCGGTACGCGGGGCTGCAAGCGGCTTTGAAGGAACATGGATTGCCGACCGATGAACTTCTTGGTGCGACGATGAATGAAGTATCGTACGAGGAGGGAATTCGCGCTACAGTGCAGACTTTACATGATTTTCCCAAAACGACAGCATTGTCATGCTATAACGATATGGTCGCGCTGGGGGCTGTGGAAGCTTGTCGGCGGCTTGGCCTTCGTGTGCCTGAGGACATATCCGTCATCGGCTTTGATGATATTCCTGAAGCTTCAAGGTCCAGACCTTCCTTAACCACCGTCAGATCGAATAGTCATGAGATTGGAATTGCCATGACGCGGTCGTTGATAGCCCTGTTGGGTAATAAAGAAGCCTGTTCAAAAGTAGTGCCAATACCAGTAGAACTGATTGTACGGGAAAGTAGCTGTCCTGTGACAGCACGCTTTCAGAAAAAGGAGGGGATATAAAGGATCCGATACGTATACCAAATAATGAGGTTCCCCCTACTTGCCTGGAAAACACTGTAGAGGGAACCTTCATTGGAATTTCTAAACAGTCATAATGGATTATACTGTAAATTGTATCACTAGTAAACTGACAGTCTCATGAATAGCGTTGTGGATAGCAATGCAGGGTGGTTGTATATACCGCCTAACCTGGAAACTGGAGAAAGTATATGAATTATAAAGCCGCGGTCGTTCCCGAACAAGGCAAAGTCGTTATCAAGGAATTTGAGAAACCTGATGTGTTGGAACGGGATATGATAGTCAAGGTATTGCTGGCGGGAGTATGTGGAACTGATGTTCATCTTGTATATGATGATGGAGAAAAACCTTGGAAAGAATTCCGGCTTGGTCATGAATGGGTAGGCCAGATAGAGGAAATGGGACAGGGTGCAATTCACGAAGACGCATTCGGTAATGATCTCTCGGTAGGCGACCGTATCGTCTGCTATCCGAAAACCTGGGCGTGCGGGGAGTGTTATGCCTGCAAGATTCTGTTGCAACCAAACCTCTGCCTCAGACCACCATTGGGCCGGGAACTTCCTGACATGGGTTCTGCGTTTTCAGAATATATCTATATCCCCGATGGTTCGACGATCTTCCGGATTCCTGACGATATGAAGACGGAGGAGGCTGTGCTGGTTGAACCGTTCGCCGGTGCTCTCCGTGCCTTTGAACGTGCGTTCTCCCCTGGCGTCCCAGACCGTGCTCAGGGCTTCGGACCTGGTAAAAGCGTTGTTATCGAGGGAAGCGGGACTATCGGGACCATCATGACCATTCTGGCGAAAAACTCTGGAGCCTATCCAATCATTGTCATCGGCGGACCAGAGAATCGTTTGGAAAAGTGTCGTGAATATGGA
>JAXEWB010000013.1:0-57270 GCA_034114085.1 Sphaerochaetaceae bacterium
TTTTAGGTCCACTCCGTTCCAATACAAACGAAAGTCATCTTTTTCTCCGCAGGGCTTTCCTACTACATGGATTTTCTGGAAATTATCAGATTTATTGAAAAAACGTATTGAATCTTCCTCATTCGCCATAGCATGAGACCAACTGAATTTGATACTATCGATAGCATCTCGTGTATTGGAATGGGGAAGGAACTCTCAAGAGGCTCAGGAGGACACGGGCATGTGCGGAATTGTCGGTTATATCGGTATAGAGCAAGCCACGCCGTTGTTGCTGGATTCTTTGAAGAAACTGGAATACAGGGGGTACGATTCCGCGGGAATCGCCGTATTGGATCAGGGAGTCATCAAGGTACGGAAGACGAAGGGTCGGCTGGCCAAACTTGAAGAACTCCTTGTCCATGAAACGATCCAGGGAACCGCCGGAATCGGGCATACCCGCTGGGCGACGCATGGAGAACCAAGCGATATCAATTCGCATCCTCATACCGATGTTTCGGGCAATATAGCCATTGTCCACAACGGAATCATTGAAAACCATGCGAAGCTTCGTGAATGGCTCGAAAACCATGGCGTGATTTTCCGTAGTCAGACCGATTCAGAGGTCGTCGCGCATCTAATCGACTTCCATTACAACGGAGACCTGTTGCGAGCGGTACGCGAGACAATGCTGAGAATCGAAGGTTCATATGCACTCGGCGTTATCTGTGAAGACGAGCCGGACAGAATCATCGTAGCCCGCAAGGACAGCCCGCTGGTCGTTGGACATGGAGAAAATGGCAGTTTCATAGCCTCGGATGTTCCTGCGCTTCTGGCACACACCCGGGATGTGACTTATCTTGACGACTATGAACTAGCAGTGCTGTTCCGCGACCATGTTGAATACTATTCCGAAGACGGCGACAGAATAGACAAACAGGTCGTCCATATCGACTGGGATGTCGCAGCAGCCGAAAAGGGCGGTTATGAACATTTCATGCTCAAGGAAATCCACGAGCAACCCAAGGCGATCACCGATACGATACGTTCCCGGGTCGTCGTTGATGATAATACCGGGTTACGTACCGTCAGCTTGCGCGAAGTGAAGGACTGGGAACGGTGGTGCGCTCCAGATAGTAGAATATTCGTCATTGCGTGTGGCACGGCATGGCATGCGGGCGTCGTTGGAAAATATGTCTTTGAACATTTCGCACGGATTCCCGTCGAAGTTGACATAGCAAGCGAATTCCGGTACAGACAGCCCATCTGTGGAAAGAAGGACATTTTCATCGTAATCAGTCAATCCGGCGAGACCGCCGACACTTTGGCGGCGATGCGGCTGGCAAAACGCTCAGGCGCTGAGATTCTGGCGATCACAAACGTCGTAGGTTCCACATTGAGCCGGGAAGCCGATTCCGTTCTATATACTTGGGCCGGTCCTGAAATCGCCGTCGCGTCGACGAAGGCCTTCACGACTCAGTTGAGCTGTCTCTATCTGATTGCATTGAAGCTGGGCAGTTTGCGCGGCCATCTGTCCGCCGATCAGCTTGACCGTCGGCTTGAGGAATTGGAGCGTATCCCTGAAGCCGCAGCCAAGATTTTCGACATGCAGGACGATATCCAGCGTTTCGCAGCCAGGAATTTCAACAAGACCAAGGTATTTTTCATGGGACGTCTGTTTGACTATGCAATCAGCTTGGAAAGCGCACTCAAGCTCAAGGAAATTAGCTATACGCATTCCGAAGCCTTTGCCGCGGGAGAATTGAAGCACGGGCCAATCGCCTTGGTGGACGCTTCAACCTTGGTAGTCGCACTTTGCACACAGCGCAACTTGTTCGACAAGATGGATTCAAACATGAAGGAAGTGAAAGCCCGTGGCGCTACCGTTCTTGCGATAACGTTCGACGATGTTGATTTCTTTGACAAGACAGCCGACGAGACGCTACGGCTTCCGCTGGTAGCGGACCAGTTCACTCCGATGCTGTCAATCATTCCTTGCCAGCTGTATGCGTATTATTGCGCAATCCAACGAGGGAATGATCCTGACAAACCGAGAAATTTGGCCAAGTCTGTCACCGTGGAGTAGATTGTAATAATTCTTTATATTATAATAATATATAAAAATTCTAGTAGACAGAATATATATTATATATAGTAAAAGATATATTCATTTTTACATTGTTATCGTACGCATTAGGGAGTCAGTTTGATACTTCCGACATACTGCAAAGTACCCCAGAAGATATTGTTGAAGGCATCCGCACTGACAGTTGGAGAAACGTTGAAGGTGGCGAAAATATGGAGATAGATATCATCCGCGCTTCCTCCAGTAATGAGATTGTAGTCCGTTTTTTCAATGTCGGTCAGACTATCGATATCTGAACGCCGAAAATAGAAATCTTCGCCGTTCCATCGGGATACAGCCCCTAAAGAACTAGCTTTTGTCGAATCCTTGTACAAGGTAAACGATCTCTTAGGAACCGTCGTGTCATCGGGGTCGTAGTTATAAGCATTCATTTCGAGATATGCGGAAAGCGAGGTCTTGTCTCCTGTGCCCAGGCTTCCCGGACCAGGATTTATCAGATAACCAGGATTTCCGACGACCTTCTTATCGAACTGGAACGGGAACAGTTTATATTTCACAGAACTGTCGGAAGAATCCGTAACGGACAGGACACTGCCGTCTTCAGAAGATGCCGACAACGAAGCACCTGCCCCACTCAACTTGTATGTAGTCCGAAACGCCGATATGATCGATGAAGAATTTGACAGCTGCACCACATCATCGATGATATAGAATAACATGATTGAAGGCGAAGTCTCTGAATGAACCTTACTCAATGAGGATGCGGCGGATTCTGTAAAATTGAGCTTAAATGTATAGTAGCTCTTATCATCGTGAGGCAGAAAGCTCCAGATGTAGTCCGTGGTAGAATCATACACATAAAACCACTGGGGAATTCCACATCCCATAAGAACCACAGCGAACACACACAGAAATACAAAGACAGACGCCCTTTTTGATAGTCTAGAACTAAAACTATACCTTTGGCGTCTGTCATTCATACAAGACCTCTCTCAGTGAAGCGGAAAACCGCTTCATCGCCGGCCCTACAGGAGAAGCAAGCGGTTTTGCGCTAGTTTAGCGTATTCCGATGACGGGAATTCATCAGCGAGTTGCTGGAACGTAGCCTGTGCCAATTCAGTATTACCGGCCTTTTCATTCAAACGAGCGATACCAAACAACGCCTTCGGACTTTCCGCGGCCTGATTGCCGTAATCGTCCCAAATCCGCTGATAGTACTCAATCGCCTTGGTATCATCGCCAAGCTCTTCAGCGCAAGCTCCGGCATTGAACAACGATAAGGAACCGAGATAAGTGCCGGACATACGGGAATGCACATCAAGGAACGCCTCCATCGCCTGCTGGTAGTCGGCCTGATCCCAGTACACAAGCCCCAACGCATATTCAGCACGGGCACCAGGATATTTCTTGCCACCAGAGACAGATAAAGCCTTCATACCGGCAATCAGCGAGTCCAGCTTTTCCTGATAGCCTTCCCCCGATGCGTCTTCAGCCATCAAGGACGTGTACGCTGCTTGCAACGAATCAATCTGGGCAAACTGCTTCTCCAGATTCCTGTCGTTCACATACAGCACTACTCCCAAAGCAACCAAGATAGCCAAGAGGACGCATCCAATAATTATCAACAACTTGCGATTGCCAATAATGAAATTGGAAAGGCCGTTCTGCATCTTTTCGCTTTTCGTCGCAACTTCCTTCTGTTCTTTTTTATTGCTCATTTCGATCATCTCCGCTTCAAGGATTAATACTAGAAAGCGGCTATATTTAGATAGCCGCCTCTATAGCTAGAACGTTTTATTTTTCATCCTTGGAGCGCATTAGATCAGCGAAGGTGAAGGTGTCGCCATCATCCTCATCGTCCTGGATGTATTTCGCAATTTCGGACTGTTGGGAACGCTTGACCATTTCCTTGATGGAAAGGGAGAGCTTCTGAGTAGTCGGATTGCACTCGACGATCATGGCGGTAATCGGGTCACCTACCTTGAACTTGCTGAGCACGGCATCGGTATACTCCTCATCAGGACCAACGAGGTTGTATTTGCTGATCAGTCCTTCAATTCCACCAAGCACCTTTACGAACACGCCGAAATCAGTCACATTGGAGACTTCGCCGCTGATGGTGCTGTACTTCGGGTAGTCATGCCGGAGTGTCTGCCAGGGATTCCCCTCCAGCTGCTTGACACCAAGGCGGATACGGCGGTTCTCAGGCTCGACTTTCGTGACCACGACATCAATCACATCGCCTTCATTGCAGAAGGAAGACATGTTCTTTACCTTCTTGGTCCACGAAATATCATCGATATGGAGGAAACCGTCGATTCCTTCCTCAAGGTTGACGAAAGCGCCGCTATTGGTGATTTTGACCACCGGCTTGGAAAGCGTCATCCCGACAGGATACCTTTCCGTAATAGTATCCCAAGGATTCTGTTCAAGCTGCTTAAGACCGAGAGACACCCGCTTCTTGTCCAGATCGTAGCCGAGGACCTTCGCCTCAACGACATCGCCGATATCCAGGACTTCCTTGGGGTTGTTGATCCGCTTCGTCCATGAGAGTTCGGAAATATGAGCAAGACCTTCGATTCCAGGCTCGATCTCAATGAACACGCCGAAACTGGTCAGCTTGGTCACAGGAGCCTTGACGATATCACCGACATGATACCGCTCCTCAAAAGTGGTCCAAGGATCTTCCTGCATGTGCTTGAGCGAGAGATTGATCTTCTGGGTTTCAGGATCGATGTTAATCAGACGAAGCTGAACAACCTGCCCTTTCTTCACAAAATCCTTCGGACGGGTCACATGTCCCCAGCTCATATCATTGATATGGAGCAGACCGTCGAAACCACCAAGATCGATGAACGCACCGAAGGACGTAAAGGATTTAACAACACCTTCAACGACGTCTCCGATCTGGACTGTGGAGAAGAATTTCTCTTTATTTTCCTTGATTTTCTTTTCAAGGTATTCACGACGGGAAACGACGCTCTTGAGCTTCGTGCCGCCATGGAATTTGTCAATGACGAAATAGTCCGTGATACCAATCAGGGTTTCAGGATCTTCAACCCGGACGACATCAGCCTTGGACAGCGGGCAGAATCCTCTGTAATCTCCGCCGAGGTCTACTTCAAAGCCACCTTTGATAACTTTGACGAACTTGCCTTCAACGGGAGTACGGGCTTCAGCGGCGGCCTTGAGAACGTCAGTACGTTCTTTCACATCTGCGCGTTTTTTGGAAACGACGACCTGTCCACCCTTCCCTTCTTTATTTACGATGACGACCTTGACCTGGTCGCCAATCTCAGGAATCGTAGTGAACTCGTCACGAGGGATACGCCCTTCGGATTTATAACCGACGTCCACAAACACATACTCGTTGTTGACCTGAACTACAGTACCGGTAACGAGCTGACCGTCTTCGATTCCATCAAGAGATTTAAGATACTCCTCCTGCAGCAACATCTGCATGTCGGTTTTCTTTTCTTCCATTTCTTTCTCTTCAGCCACTTGATTTCTCCTGATCCTAATTTTTCCTATTACTAAGCGTTTTACGCGCAAATATAGCAGTAACCACTTTCTCACAAACTTGCTCAATGGTCAAGTATGAGGTATCAATATAACAGGCATCCGACGCAATCTTTAGCCCGCCGACAGGCTTGTTCCGGTCGATTTCATCACGTTCGACGATTTCTTTCAGCACCCTCTCGTATTGAAGCCCGCCAGGATGCTGTTCCAGACGCCTTCTGGCCCGTACTTCAGGAGAAGCGTCGAAATAGAACTTGCATTCCGCATCAGGGAAAACCACAGTGGTGATGTCCCTCCCCTCGGCGACGACATCCATGCCCTTCGACATTTCGTACAGGTTTTTGTTCACCACCTGCCTGACCGCGGGATCGACAGAAACCTTTGACGCCCATAGATCCACGGCGGGAGTATGCAGGAACGACTCGACATCCACGCCATCGACACAAAGACGCCCCTCGACGATGGAAAAACGGATCGCCTTGGCGGAGGCCAGCACTTTTTCGCGATCAGCAGGCTCTCCGTACTTACGCAGATAGTTCCAAGCGACCGCCCTATAGAAACTGCCCGAGTTAAGATAATAGAAACCGCAGCGATCGGCTATCATCTTGGCTATCGTACTTTTGCCTACGCCGGCAGGACCATCAATAGCGACTACCATCAGCGAGTTCCCTCTTCCGTATTCATAGCGTTTTCCATGCTGGAGGAAGTCGCCCTTCTCCCTGTTTTCCTATTAGGAACTCGCGGAGCGGGCTTTCTTGTTCGCGGATTCTCACGGGCACCGCTCAACAACGCGGCAACCTCATCTTTCGTCAGTTGCCTGTATTCACCGGGTTTCAAGTCGCCCAATTCAATGCAACCGATGCGAACACGGGTCAACTGCTTCACGTCATATCCATAGTAACTGAATATCTTGCGGATCTCCCGGTTCTTGCCTTCCGTCAGGACAATCCTCGCCCACCGTTTCGTCTGCAATTCAAACCGCTTGATGCGATAAGGTTTCGGGATATCGATATAGACGCCCCGCAAAGCCTCCTCCATATCCTCCCTCCTGATGGTATCGCCAGTATTCACCAAGTATTCCTTCTCGATTTCATTGGAAGGATGCATGATTTTCTGAGCGACATCGCCATCGTTTGTGAATAGGATCAGGCCTGTGGACTCCTTGTCCAGACGGCCGATATGGAACAGAAGGTTCCTATCCGGTATGTCTATCAGGTCGCGGGCGTACCGATCTTCGTTGGGATCATAGTTTGTGCAGACATATCCCTTCGGTTTGTTCAACGCGAAATAATAGGTACGGTCACTCGGCTCGACAAGCTGGTCGTCAACCTGTACGACATCCTCTTCAGTGACTTTCGTCCCAAGCTCCGTCACCCGCTTCGTATTGACCTTCACCCTGCCGCTGGAAATCAGCTGCTCACAGGAACGGCGAGAACCGCATCCGCTTTTCGCCAGATAACTCTGCAAGCGTATGGGATATTCAAGTTTCATCAAACAACTCCTCATCTTCATCCTTGTCAAAGCGAGCGCGGTCGATTTCCGACAACTTAGGCAACGCGCTGATACTCGGAAGATTGAACTCAAAAAGAAATTTCCTGGACGTTCCGTACAGACAAGGATGTCCAGGAACATCCTTGCGCCCCACCACCTTGATGTATTCCCGTTCCCGCAACAACCTGACGATAGTATCGGAAGCGACACCCCTGATATTGTCTATCTCACGTCTTGTTACTGGCTGGCTATAAGCGACAATGGAAAGCGTCTCCAACGCGGCACGGGACAACCGGCGATCGACCTTCTTACCATAGCAACCACGCAGGCGGTCATGCAAATCCCCGGAAGGAATGAACTGCCAGCCTCCGGATTTCTCGGAAAGAGAGAGTCCATGCATGAAGAGATTATAATGTTCGTCAAGCTCCGCCAACGCCTTTTCCGCCTGCTCCTTGGAAAAACTGGTCATGCGCTGGAGCTTGTCCAAGGAAACGGGCTCATTCTCAAGAAACAAAACGACTTCGGCGAGCCGGGCATCCTGGGACAACAAAGGGCCGGATGCCATCTGGATTGATTCCGGTTCATCTTTCGCCTTACGCTTCACAAATCATCCTCCCCATCTCCGTCGCCTTCATCGTCGCCAACGAGGATATCCTCTTCGTCCTCTTCACCATACTCATACACTATAGCATTTTCTTCATCATCCGTTCCAGCCTCATCAGGATCATGAAGAATGGAGAAATCATCTTTATCATCCTCATCGTCGAAACCATGCTCAACCGCGTCGTCATATTCCTCATCATATTCATCAGCCAGATTCTGATCGAAATCTTGAGAACGTCTACGGATGACGATATCGCCGAACGGTTCGGGCTGTTCAATCAGTATCATCTTGAACTTGGTCGATTCGAGGATGGCCATGAACGCACAGATGATATGCAATGGCTCCTCTGGATGGACGATCACATCAATCAGATGAATAACTTCGTGCGTTTCGAACAACTCAGTCATCAAGGTAATCTTTTCATTGACGGTGACTTCCTCGTAGACATTGAATACCTTGCTCGGTGTAATCGATTTGAGTAGTTTTGCGAAAGTATGCAGCAAATCCTGCACAGAGACGTTGCTCCATAGCTCCTGGTCGTCGAATGGAAGCATAAACTGGGTCGGGCGACGAGAAATATACAATTCACCGTTCTGCTCCGTATTGGAAAGCAGATCGGTGTATTTCTTGAACTTCTGGTATTCAATCAGTCGTTCGACAAGTTCCTGCCTGGGATCTGCGTATTCCTCGTCGAAATCAACCTCGACAGGCAGCAGCATCCTGCTTTTGATATACAGCAAATCGGCGGCCATTTTGTAGAAATCAGTCAGATCGCCCAAATCAAGTTGTTCCGCCTGGTTGAGATATTCCAGAAACTGGTCGGTTATCTCCGAGATCGGGATATCGTAGATGTTGATTTCGGATTTCTGGATTAGATACAGCAACAAATCAAGAGGACCTTCAAATACGGGCGTCTTGAAACTCTTGCCGGGTTGCGCCATCTCTTCAAGCAATGGTTTGTCGTCAGTATCAGCCATGGACGGGACGGCACCTCCTTCCGAATCCTACAATCCTAAAATATACAGTACTTGCGCCCAGCGTGGCAATTGGTAGTGACAATACATAAACCAGGATCTCCGAACAAGTCGAAAATCCCGGTTGCGGAAAGAAACAACGACAGAAATTTTTCTGATGCAGACTTTGCTCAGCCTTCCATATTCACTTCAAGCACAGGCTCCTTCGCCGCAGAATCCTTGTTGGACGGGAACATCAGGGCACGCAGCTTTGCATCAAGTTCATCGGCGATGTCCTTGTTATCCTTGAGGAAAGCGATGGCATTCTCGCGCCCTTGTCCGATTTTTTCGCCATTGTAGGCGTACCAAGACCCACTCTTTTCAACCATGTCGTACTTGAGCGCAGCGTCAAGGATGCTGGCGGTATAACTAATTCCTTCACCGAACAGAAGATCCAGCTCCACCTTCTTGAACGGTGGCGCAACCTTGTTTTTCACGATTTTCACACGAACGCGATTGCCCACGATATCGTCCGCGCCCTTGCTGATCGACTCGATCTTCCTGACGTCGATACGGACCGAGGAATAGAACTTCAGCGCATTGCCTCCGGTGGTAGTCTCAGGATTGCCGAACATCACGCCGATCTTCATGCGGATCTGGTTGATGAAGATGATGGTGGTATTACTCTTCGCCAAGATACCGGTCAGCTTGCGCAACGCCTGACTCATCAGACGGGCCTGAAGCCCCATATGGCTGTCGCCCATATCGCCCTCGATTTCCGCCTGGGGTGTCAGCGCGGCCACGGAATCGACGATGATGATATCGACGGCACCGGATCTCACGAGACTTTCAGCGATCTCCAAGGCCTGCTCTCCGGTATCCGGCTGGCTGATCCATAGCTCATCGGTGTTGACGCCCAGTTTCTTCGCATAGGTCGGATCCAAAGCATGCTCCGCGTCAATGAACGCAGCGATACCGCCGGCCTTCTGGGCTTCGGCTATGGCATGCAACGCCAATGTAGTCTTGCCGGAGGACTCCGGTCCATAAATTTCGATGATGCGCCCACGCGGATACCCGCCGACACCCAGGGCCTCATCGAGCAGCAATGAACCACTGGAGATACAGGCGATATCCAAGTTCGCGGGATTGTCCCCAAGCTTCATCAGAGAGCCCTTTCCAAACTGCTTGTCAATCTGCTGACGCGCCGCTTCCAATGCGTCGCGTTTCTGTTTGTTGTCAGTCGGCATGACGACTGAATCCTTGCTTTTTGCCATACAAAACGCTCCTTGTGAGATAGATGTACCATCCCATATACAAAAAAAAGCTCCTGATGATTCAGAATCTGCGAATCCGATATAAAGAAAATCCAATCCGGCACCAGCCGAAAACACGCCCGACCAGTACGGAAGCCCCCTATCGCCCAGTCACGGGCTGCCCCCTGCCCATTGAGCAGGAATCCAGCAGAATCGTAACAGGCCCGTCATTCTCATAGGCGACATGCATATGCGCACCGAACATCCCATGCTCGACCTCCACCCCCTGACGCAGCATCGCTTCAAGGAACTGTTCATACAGCTCCTCCGCAACCTGAGGCGGCGCAGCGGGATCCCAGGAAGGCCGGTTGCCCTTGTGGAGATCCGCGCAGAGCGTGAACTGGCTCACGACAAGAACCTTGCCTCCCACATCCTTGACGCTGAGGTTCATCTTGTCCTGTCCGTCGGTGAATATACGAAGCCGGGCGATCTTGCCTGCCATCGGCTCAAGCAACGAAGCATCATCGCCACGTTCCACGCCGAGATATACCAGCAGTCCATGCTCAATCGCGCCGATGGTTTGTCCATCGACCACGACACTGGCGTTGCGAACACGCTGCACGACACTTTTCATAACAGCTTTTCCACAGCCGCCTGCATCTGCATGACAAAACCGGCCCTGTCCTCCGCGCCGAAAAACGCCGACCCTGCCACAACGACGTCGGTACCGCTGTCAAACACCTGTTCTACGGTCCTGAGGTTGATGCCGCCATCTACGCTGACCAAGTAGTCATACCCTTCATCCTCCCGCAGTTCCGCGAGCTGGGCTACCTTGCGCAGTGTAGCGGGAATCAGTTGCTGCCCCCCGAAACCAGGGTTTACCGTCATGACAAGGACAAGGTCGACGATATCCAGCACCTGCTCTATGGCGGACACAGGAGTCGATGGCACAATCGACACACCGGCCTTGCAACCGTAGGAACGAATCTGTTGCAGAACGCGGTGAAGGTGTACCGTAGCCTCCGCATGGACTGTAATGTAGTCGCTTCCCGCCGATGCGAAAGACTCGATATACCGCTCAGGCTTGTCGATCATGAGATGCGTATCAAAGACCAGAGGGCTGCAAGGCCGTATGTCCCTGATAAATTTAGGACCGAACGTGATGTTCGGAACGAACTGTCCATCCATTACGTCGAGATGGACCCATTGCGCCCCCGCTTCCTTGATCGTGGTGACATCCTCCGCGATATGCGAAAAATCAGCGGACAGGACCGAAGGCGCGATAATCAGCCGACGCTTCCGGACTACGTCAGGAATGACCGCCGGCTCAGCATGTGGTTCAAACAAATCCTGATTCAGTGTATCCATGCCATAGTTATAACAGTAAACATGGGCTTTTGCAAACCAAAACAGGTTTACGGAACCGGCAAGACGGTTGTTAGGTGGAAAATCCAAGCAAACAAGAAACCATCAAGCACCTACCAAAGCATATGGGGAGACGACGACATGCTTCCCCGATATTTTCATCTCATCGATTTTCTTCGATTCCAACGTAAACGTACCATGGCTGTCGCAACCGCCCGTCCTTAAGCCAATCCAAAAGACACTACCCCACTCCCCAAACCTTCAAAAGAAATCTCCATTGCAAACTACCGCCGGTTGTGTTATTATATAGATAGATATTATGCATGCGCGTCAGCGCAGATAGACGGTCATATTCCGAGCAGATTCATCTTTTCTTATGAAGGACTATATCTGCCCGGTTTTCTTTTACGCAATTCGGCTACACAGTTTTCTTCAAGTGGCGAATTCACGGAAAGGAAATAATGATAAACACCGCCGGCCTTCTAGTCCGGCATCAGTACATGTATGCGTCATGGCGGCGATCTTCAAAAGAGAACGGATTGCGGCAAGCCTTGGCAAGGAGTGAATGATGAGTAATAACGTCGATACAATCAAAACGATGTTGACCGAAGAGAAATGGACCCGCTCGACGATAGCGAACTATACCATTACCAGTTTTCAAGATCTGGACGATTTTCTCGCATCGGTGGACAAAGACGATGAGCATGAAATCAAACTGATCTGCGACGAACACCTCGCCCATACGAAGAACAGCATCATGGCGCTGTATATCTCCGGAGCGTTATCTATTGCGAGACATCCGTTGGATGACTCAAGTTTGCTTCAACTGGTAGAATTGTTTGAAGAAAACAAAAAATGGAACATCGTGGAGTTCCTGTGCCAGAAAATCCTCGCCAACAACGAAAGCCGCTACGCCCTTCGCGCGCTGGCCGAATGTTATTCCGCGACAAACCGAGAGGAAGACAAATACGCGGTCTGGGAACGGCTTGTGAAGGTCGACTACGAGGAGGTCGACGTCGTCAAGGCGATAGCCGAATGGTATGAGACGAAAGGCGACATGGAAAACGCGATGTTCTACTATAAACGCGCCATGCTCCGTTACATCAACGCAAAGGACTTTTCCCCTGTGCAGACGCTCTGGACCAAGTTCCTCAGCATGATCAGTGAGGAATTCGGCTACCTGATGGGAATCATCGATCGTGTCGCAGCCAAGCTTGGTGAAGAAAGGGCCATTTCTCTTCTTGGCAATCTGTATGATACTTGTGGCGAAGATATCGACAGGAAGATCACAGTCCTCAAAAGAATACTCGACCTGGACCAGCATGACGCAAAGGCACGCGAAATGCTTGTCGACTGCTACAGGGAAAAATACCGGGATCATAGCAGGCTCTCCGCATGTATCGACAAAAGCGGACTGACTCAGGGCTACCGAGACATCCATACGGCCATCGAAGTGTTCGAAAAGAACATCGCTTTCGACCGGGGGACGTTCGTATACCACAAAAGCTGGGGGATTGGACGCATTCGGGAAATCGGCACTGAGAAAGTCGTCATTGACTTCGCCTCCAAACGAGGGCATGAAATGTCCATGGAAATGGCGTTCAATTCCTTGCAGGTCCTGCCAAAGACGCACATTTGGGTTCTCAAGAGCGCCGTACCGCATGAAAAGTTGGCGAGCAAAATCAAGAATGACATTCCATGGGCGCTGAGAACGCTGATCAGCAGCAATGGGGACAGTGCGTCATTCAAGACAATGAAGGCTGAAATAGTCCCGTCAATCCTCAGTGCGACTGAATGGACGCAATGGACACCTCTCGCCCGAAAGGAACTGATGAGCAATCCGTTGTTCGATATCTCCGCGACTGACGCCGACACTTTTACCGTGCGGACGACACCGATCAGCTATGAAGAGAAACAACTGAACATCTTCAAGGCAGAGAAGAATTTTTACGAGAAGATCCGCCTGTTGAGAGAATTCATCTCCAATAAAGGCGACCTTGAGAGCGATTCGTTCATTGAGATGATCAAGTACTTCAACGACCAGCTCGCATCGCAGGACAAGAGCGGGGACATAACGATCAGTAGCTACATGCTGATCAACGACCTGCGTACCGGCAAGTATCACCTGTCGTTCATCCAGCCGTCGCGCGACGTGACGTTCGCCGACCTCTACCACAAGCTGACCGACAAAGTCGCGACGTTCAAGGCGATCAAGGACTCAGAGCTCAACAAGACGTTTATCGACGGAGTGGTCGAAGCTGACCCGGACAACTGGCAGGGTGTGCTGCTCAAGCTGTTCCCCCATTACCTTACCAGCTATATTCCTGAAACGTTCAGGGAACAGGGCAAGGGTAAGATTGTGCTCCAGATCCTCAAGGACAGTGCGGACAGTTACAAGGAGGATCCTGAAATGTTCCTCTATCTGGTACGCGCCTATGGCCAGAAACAGTGGGACAAGGCTGGGGTGTCCTATGAAAAACTTCTGCTCACCGAACTGCAGCTGCTGGACTATGCGTTCCGTTGTATCGAAAACGGCAAGGCCGTATCGGAAAACCGCAAGTACTCCAAACTGCTCATGACTATGTTGTTTGATGAAAAGGCCGTAATGAAATATATCAACGCAGGTGATGAAACCGCCGCGGGAAAGGTATACTCCCTGATTGAGGACATGGTCGGCCTGGACATGGGGCAGAAAATCGAAGTCAAGCACCAGATTAGTGAGAAATTCCCCGGCTTGTTCAAGGAAGAGGAACGTGTCGATCGCAATTCGCTGATACCTACTGGATTGCTCTGCACGCAAGCTTCCCTTGATGCGAAAAAAAGGGAACTCGACCATATCATGAACGTAGACCTGCCCGAAGTAGCGAAGGAAATCGGCACCGCACGTGAAATGGGCGATCTCAGGGAAAACTCTGAATACAAATATGGAAAGGAGAAGCAGGGGTTGCTCAACACCCAGATGCGCAAGTTGTCCGAAGAACTTGACCGTGCGCAGGTGATTACGCCTGACATGGTAGATTCCACCAAGATCAGTTTTGGCACGAATGTCCTGTTGCACAATAATCTCGACGATACGGACATCACCTACAGGATCATGGGGCCTTGGGAGTCCGACCCAAGCAACAATGTCATCAGTTTCCTCGCCCCGCTTGGCACGAAGCTGTTGAACCATGGGGTCGGAGATACAATCAAGTTCGAGATCAATGAGCAGCAATATGATTTCACCGTCAGAGGGATCAATGCATTGACCTGGTAGGTTGTGGGATAGTTTCACGACAAGTTCATTATGCGCGGCCGTCGTACAAGTCACGGTTTTGGATACGGCGGCCGTTTTTACATTCCGACAGAATAATTCAGCCGGCTCCTTCAACGGGGTCCAGTCATAGGACTTCGCCTTCATGCAGTCGGTATATTCAACATAGGACAAAATACCTCGCCCCCCTCGCAAGAACCCATGAAGTCGTTTAGAAATCCCTACCGAAGAATATCTGGATGTTGTATAATGGATATAATGAACGCCCAAGAAACAAAAGAAGGGCGGAGAGGTACGCACGTGAGCAAACTGACAGCACGGACATGGATTTCATTCATAGTTATCGGTCTGGTCGGACAGTTCGCCTGGACGATCGAGAACATGTATTTCAATGTGTTCCTCTACAATACCATATCTACGAATCCGAACTATATCGCGGCTATGGTGGCGGCCAGCGCGGTCGTCGCTACGCTGACGACATTGCTCATGGGGGCGTTGTCCGACAGAATCGGGAAACGCAAGTCGCTGATCGTATCGGGTTATATCCTCTGGGGATTGTCCACCATGGCGTTCCGGTTCATTGACCTGCAACGGATACATGCATGGTTTCCCGTTGCGAATGCGGTGAACACAGCGGCCATGGCGGTGGTCGTCATGGACTGTGTCATGACCTTCTTTGGATCGACGGCGAACGACGCGGCCTTCAATGCGTATATCACCGACGTCACTGACGACGGCAATAGGGGAAAAGTGGAGGCGGTGCTGACTACCCTCCCCCTGATATCGATGCTGATCATATTCGGACTATTCGACTCAATGACCCGACAGGGACGTTGGGGGGAATTCTTTACGATTTTCGGACTCTCCGTTTCCGCAGTCGGCATTTTCGGTGTATTTCTGCTGAAAGATGAGCCCCAGGAACCGAGGCGGGAGCCGTACTTGGCAAACATCGTCTACGGCATGCGTCCGTCAGTAATACGTGAACACAGGAGGTTGTACCTCGCCCTCACCTCATTGGGCGTCTTCTCCATCGCGGTGCAGGTATTCTTCCCTTATCTCATTATCTACCTGCAGCAGTACCTAAAGATGAACGACTACGCCGTCGTCCTCGGCATCGTACTGCTCGTCGCGTCGGTAATCAGCGTGGTAGGAGGCCGTTTCATCGATAAGATAGGCAAACTCAAATTTACGCTTCCCGCCCTGGCGGTTATGGCGACCGGGCTTGCGCTGATGTGCGTCGCCCGTTCCATGGTCGCCGTAATTCTTAGCGGTATCGTCATGATGGGCGGATACATGCTTGTGCAAGCGGCGCTTTCCGCGACGGTGCGTGATTTGACCCCGACGGACAAGGTCGGTCATTTTCAGGGAATCCGGATGATTTTCGCCGTCATGCTCCCGATGATAATCGGTCCGTTCATCGGTTCCGCGGTCATTTCGAGCAATGGTCCAACCTATGTGGAGCTAGGTGTCGTCAAGACTGTGCCTACGCCGAAGATCTTCCTTGCGGCGGCGGCAGTGTCGCTGATTACAATCCTGCCATTGCGGGCGCTGCAAAAGGAAACCTCCCCAAAAGGAGGGATGGAATGAAAACCATATGGGGCGAACGGCTTGACACAGACCGGGTCCTTCAGGAATATCCGAGACCTCAGCTTCAGCGGGGCAGCTACCTCAACCTCAACGGGATATGGAAATACGCCATCACCGCAAATGATACTGAGCCGGTTTTGTATGATGGAGACATCCTGGTTCCCTTTTCGCCGGAAAGCGAACTCAGTGGAGTCCGGCGGCAGTTGCTTCCTTCCGAGACACTCTGGTATCGCAGGGAAGTAATGCTTCCCGAAGGATTTCATCAGCCGCAAAATCGATTGTTACTCCATTTTGGTGCGGTGGATCAGGAAACGAGAGTATTCATAAACGGAACTGAGGCCACATGCCATCGAGGAGGATACCTTCCCTTCTCCATGGAGATAGCCTCATACATTGAACCGGGAGCGAACGGATTTACACTCAAGCTCCTCGTACATGATTCAACCGACACGTCCTATCATGCACGTGGGAAACAAAAAACCCGTCGCGGGGGAATCTGGTATACACCCCAAAGCGGCATCTGGCAGACGGTGTGGCTGGAGAGCGTTCCGCGAATCGCGGTAGATTCCCTGAAAATCGAACCGCTATTCGATGATTCAGCGGTCGCACTGACAATAATTTCAGCGGCTGATACCGACTGTACAGTGTCTATGGAACACGAAGACGGCAAAACCCATACTTTGCGGACAAACCGTCGGGAAATCATCCCCATGAAGAACACCATGCCCTGGACGCCGGCAACACCGCGGCTCTATACGTTTTCAATCAGTTTGGGTGATGATGTAGTCACCAGTTATTTCGCCATGCGCAAGTTTTCAGTAGGTGTGGATGCGGAAGGAAAGCGAAGGCTATTCCTGAACAACCGTCCATATTTCCACAACGGAGTCCTGGATCAAGGATACTGGAGCGACGGGCTCTACACGGCACCAAGTGACGAAGCGATGGTTTATGATATCCAGATGATGAAACAGCTTGGTTTCAACATGCTGCGTAAGCATATCAAGATTGAACCGCTGCGCTGGTACTATCATTGCGACCGTCTGGGGATGCTCGTCTGGCAGGACATGGTCAACGGGGGCGGAAGATATTCGCTACTGACCATTTCATCCCCATTGATTACCAATATCCATTTCAAGGACTTCCGGTATCGCTGGTTCGCACGGCAGGACGCCGCCGGTCGCCAAGAATTCTCCGAAGAACTCACAACGATGATCAGACATCTGTACAACTGCCCCTGTATCGCCATGTGGGTGCCGTTCAACGAAGGCTGGGGACAGTTCGATGCGGAGAAGGCGGTCGCCCAGATACAGTCCCTCGACAAATCCAGAACAATCGACCATGCGAGTGGTTGGCATGACCAGAAGATCGGGGAATTCCAGAGTCGGCACGTCTATTTCAAACCCTATCGGTTCAAGAAGGACAAGCTTGGCCGAGCCGTAATCCTGACGGAATTCGGAGGTTATTCCTACCCTGTCGCGGGACATTGCTACAATACCAAGGATTTCGGCTACAAAAAGCTCCCGACACCAACAAAGCTTTTTGAACAATACAGGAAATTGTATGAACAACGGATTATCCCGGCGAAAGCCAGAGGTCTCGCGGCCACCGTTTATACACAACTTTCTGACGTCGAGGATGAAGTGAACGGTTTCCTTACCTATGATCGGAAGGTCCTCAAGCTGCCGATAGCCGAAACTCGGGAAATCGTCAGCCGGCTGAACGACTGACAAGGAATGCGCCGGGTTCCGTCTTGCATGCATGTTTTTTTCTATTGCAACGAACTACCGATACGGATACGGCAACTGGAAAATACTCCGCGGTGTCCCTTGGTCACCAGCAGGCCTGGCATCGCCTATCCTGTTCAATGGTGCGCGAGAAGTACAGGATGGCGCGACGCGCGGGTCATCCCTTGCGCCGCCTTAGCAGCACCGACATGAATTCAATGCGGCAAAGGAGATAGGACGCAAGGACGATCAGCATGGCGGCGACGAGCAAGCCTGCGAGCCGCAACAGGTTCACCAGTGTGGAGCCAGTCTGCCACCAAGTCATTCCAAGCGACTTATAGCCGTAGCAGGCCATAGCCAGCGGAATGTTCGCCAACAGGAGTTTGCCGATGGACAGCAACAATTTTGCATGGGAGAACTCCCGCAACCGAAGAACCGACATCTCGTAGAGGACGAGAAAGCCGATTACATATGACAATGAATTGGCAATCGGCAATGCGACGATCCCTACCCCTTTTGCGATCAACAACCAAGTTACAGCGATGTCCATGACCGCCACAATGATGCTTACCGTCAATGTCGAGACATACCTCCCTATCGAATAGCAATATCGCTGTAAATACCCGTACCATGCTACAAACAGCATCCCAACCAGATACCAGAGCAGCACATCAGCGGTCAGCAGGGTATCACCGACGGTGAAGCGTCCCGTCTGCAATACCGCGGATACTGCCTCGTTCCGCAAAGCGATTAGCAATATGGCGCTGGGAACCAGGAACGTAGCAAGATACTGAAGCCCCCTGTTGATGCTGTCTGCCAACGCTTGCCTGTCACCCGCATGATAATAGCGGCTCATCAGGGGAAAGAATACAGTGCTGATAGCGGTAAAGAAAATACCGTACGGAGTCTGCCAAAAGATGATTGCGTTGTTGAACGCAGTGATACTCCCCTCAGGAAGACTGGACGCGAAATAGAACGCCACCTGCTGGCTCACCACGGCGACAAGAGCGGTGATAGTCACTGGCCACCACCCTTCCAGGACTTTTCGGAACGCGGAAAATGTAAAGTCAAAACTGATGCGCAGGCGATAGCCGAATTTGCGCAGACGGACATAGGAACATCCAGCCTGCAATACGCCGCCAACCACAGTCCCCAAAGCCATTGAATACGCCCCGATGTATCGCGATGCGTAGAGGACGGAGCAAATCACAGAGAGACTGAACAGCAATGGGGCCGCCGCGGCAGTAAAGAAAGAGCCGTGACATTGCAGCATCCCGTTGAAAATGGAACCAACGCTGATCGTGGCAAGGAAAATCATGAACCAGCCGAGCAGCCCAGCGGAAAGCCTTATCTGCGATGGGTCGGAAAAATCAGATAGAAACGATACAATATGAGATGCGCAGAACCACGTAACGACGACCAAAGGAATGAACAACAGCAACTGGAAACCAATCAACGTCGCCATCAGCTTTCGGGATTCTCTGAGCTGTACAGGATCATCCTCGATTTTCGCCGCGAAAACGGGGATATAGGCCGACGTCAACGCCCCTTCGGCGAACAACTTGCGAAAGCTATTGGGGATATTGAAAGTAAAGTTTATGACATCTGCCGTGCCGCTCGCTCCAAAGACACTGCTGATCGCCCTGGCCTTCACGATTCCAAGCAGACGGGACAGGAGCGTACAGACCATGATCATCACAGAACTTCCGGCTCCGCCATCTTGTCGGCAGGGAATACGTTTTACCGTCGTCTCATCATTCGCAACATCAACGCCCATAGAATCTTGCAAGATATTCCTTCTTGAAGTCCCGGAAACGATTTTCACGGATCGCTTGGCGGGTACGTTCCATCAAATGATGGAGATACGTCAGATTATGTTCAGTGGCAAGCATTCCACCCAACATTTCATTACATTTGACCATATGATGCATGTAGGCCCGCGAATATTTCCTGCACGCAGTACAAACGCAGTCCGCGTCGAGCGGTTCTTCGCTGAATTTGTAGACAGCTTTTTTCAAGGTAAGCACACCATCGTCGGTGAATACCGCCCCATTGCGGGCCATGCGGGTGGCGAGAACGCAATCAAATAGGTCGATTCCGTTTTCCACCGCTTCCAGAATGTAGTCGGGACTGCCAATCCCCATGACATACCGGGGTTTTTCCTTGGTGACGTATTCGGCGGTATAGGCAAGGAACTCATTGAAAACCTCAGGCTTTTCCCCCACGGACAAACCGCCGATCGCTATACCGGGAAAATCCATTTCACTCAACGTTTCGGCGCTCTCCTTGCGCAGGTCCTTATAGAAATTCCCCTGCACGATTCCGAATAGATTGCCTCGGAAGCTGTCGCCGAGTTCCTTTCTATGCGCCAATGAACGTTCAGCCCAAAGCTTCGTCACCCGCCAGGCTTCCTGAGCGGCACGGTATTCAATATCAGGAGGAGTGCATACATCCAGCGACATGGCGATATCACTGCCGATGACCTTTTGGATATCTACGACCTTCTCAGGAGAGAACGTATGCTTGCTTCCATCGATATGGCTTTGGAAATGAACTCCTTCATCTTTGATCTTACGAAGGCCGGACAACGAAAACACCTGGAAGCCTCCGCTGTCCGTCAGGATATTGTGGTTCCAGTTGGAAAACTTGTGAAGTCCTCCGAAATGCTCAAGGACCTCGCAACCAGGACGAAGGTAAAGATGATAGGTATTGCCGAGAATCAACCGGTAGCCGATTTCTTCAACCTTGTCATGATAGATACCTTTGACCGTCCCGTTAGTACCGACCGGCATAAAGGCGGGTGTCTCCACATCTCCATGTGGCAGGGAAACGATGCCGCATCGGGCGGGAGAATTCAAATCCTGATGGGTCAACGTATATATTCCGGACATATTTACCTCACTTGCAATCATCCTGAGAACTGTCAGTCCCCGAGCAGTGCCGACATTCAGTTATACCGTACTATCATCCGTTTTCCAAGGGGAATCGCTATTATCGCAAGAACACGCCTGCAATTCCATGGCATTCCCCCCATGCCGGCACCGTCCATCTACCCGCTCAGCATCCGTCCGGCAAGCACCGGCAACAGGAATATGACGAACATGGGTATCAGCATGCCTGTGATTGGTGGAATCACCCCCTGCTTCGCCATGATCAGGGTAAGCATCTGCACTACGTAGTAGACGACCGCCACGCATAGGCTGGTGATGATGCTGAACAGCAGCACGTTTTTTTTGAACTTATAGTTGATGGAACAGGCGATCAGCATCAGGATCAACGGACTGGCGCAATTGAGCACCCGTTCCCAAAATTCTGTGCTGGAGACCGCCCATTGGGACGGTTCGAGATACTTCATCCGTTGCAAATAACGGATTGCCGTCTCGAGCTCCATGGTCTTGATATCCGCCGATAGGTTTCTGAACAGTTCCGGTTCAAGATCGACGGCAAGCTCATCGTACAATGCAGTATGGAAGGAATCAACTGCATGCCCTTCGGCATCGATCCTGTAGACGGTGGCATCCTTGAAAATCCAGCGGCTTCGCTCCGCATCCCAATCACCGCGGGAAGCATCCACACGGCCACGGATTCTTCCCTGGTCATCCCTCATGACAAGCACCACGTCGAGAATGCGCCGCTCCTCGGAAAGGTAGCGCGACGCATGAATGACAAAACCCCCGTCCAAGTCTGAAAGCGTGACATTCCGATTGTCATACGTAGAACGCTGTCCGAACAATTCATTTATCAGAACGTCGCGTCGCAATGAACATTTGATCGCGACAGTCTCATTGAACAGAAACTGCCCGGCGCTCATAAGGATAGCCAAGATCATGCAGGGGATGAGGATCCGACGATACGGGATGCCAGCGTTCAACAGTGAGATCATCTCATTGTTGGCCTGTAGCATTGATAGAAAATACGTCGTGGAAAACAACAGTGAAGGTCCTAGCGCAAGCAACATGGACTCAGGGACATACAATAACGACATCATCAGAATTCTGGACCATGGAACGTTGTTTTGTAAATAATTATCCAAGTTTGAAAATAGATCGACGCCGACCAGCATCAAGGTACACAGCAAAAGTGTAACGACGGCGACCTTTAGTATGCTCCAGGCAATATATCGGTCCAGCAATCTCATAAGCGCCTCATTTTCAGCAACAACAGGCAGCCTGCGAGAAAGATGATTGCGTCAGGCGCCCATATCAGCACGGCGGGAGTACAGGAAATGTCGAAAATCTTCAGCTGGGCGAAAAAAAGCATGAACCAATAGGTACAGGCGATCAGCATCGACAGCCCGAACCCAATCAGCCGGCCATGCTTTACTTTGAAGAAAGATATCGGGAAGGCGATGAATACAAGAAAAAAGCAGGCAGCTGACAGCGCGAACTTCTTATGTAGTTCCGCCCTATAGTATTGATGATAGAAGTTGATCGGACGACGGGCGGCAAGTTCTTCCGCCTCCCGATCCAACGAAAGCAAACGCCGGGAAATTTGATATGGGTCTTCATCCATCAACGGCCCATCCAACTTACGTTGCAAAATGGCCCTCTCCTCCTGTACAGCCCGGAGATCCTTTGCGATTGAGGCGTACTCAGCGTCGAGATCGCTTTGTCGCAAACGGATCGCCGAGACCAAATCCCTGGTTGAGAGCTGCGAAGGACTCATGTCGGTCATGGCAGGAATCTGGTTGGAAAAGTCGAGATAGAAGGTCGCGCTTTCCGCATCGGCAAGTCCCCAGGACTGGATATCTGATGCGTCGGAGGAAAGGATCAATGGGGAGTCCAGCACAAGACGATAGATGAACTTGTTGATATCGACCAGTTCCACCTGCCCAGAAGGGGCGCTTACGACCTGGCTGTCACTCCGGTTCTTGATATCGAACAGCACTATATCATGGACGACGGAATCCTCTACGAGGCCGTTGGCAATCACTTTGTCGCCGACAGTATTCACCGCATAGCTTTGCAGCTCTATGGTTGGAAGTTCCCTCATCAGGGAACTATACATCTCCTTATATTGTACAGCGCTCCATGGCAACAGAATGTCGGCGATTGCGAATGTTACGAGCGACATTCCCAGAGATAACGCGATAATCGGCAAAAAAACATGGCGAATAGCCACTCCTACCGAACGCAGCGCAAGAATTTCATTTCTGGAAGACAGATCCCCTATCACCATGCTGGCTGCGGTCAGCGAACTGAACGGCATTGTATACAGCAGGAACTGAGGTATCGCCAGCACGACAAGGTGCAGGACGGACCACACGTCGACGTTCTTCAAGAGAATCTTCTGCGCCAACAACAATATCTGATTGATAAAGAATATGAAGAAGAAAAAAAGAAACGCGACAGCGAAGGAAAAAACATATTCCTTCCCGACGTAACGGGACAACAGACCATGAGAAGCTCTATCCCTCATCGGCGGCTCCCCTTTTCTAGATGCCTGTGGAGCCGAAGCCTCCGGCGCCTCTGGCGGTATCGTCCAACGCCGGCACTTCAGAAAACAAGCATTGGGCGTAACGCGCTATCACCATCTGGGCGATTCTATCGCCATGATGAATCACAAACGGCTCAGAACCATGGTTGATCAGAATGACCTTGACCTCACCACGATAATCGGCGTCTATCGTTCCGGGGGCATTCAGTACGGTAACGCCATACTTCGCCGCAAGCCCGGAACGGGGACGCACCTGAGCCTCATATCCGACAGGCAAAGCAATGCTGATACCTGTCGGGACAAGACAATGGGCGCCGGGTTCAATCGTCAAGTCGCCATCAGGCAGCCAAGCGCGGATGTCCGCACCGGCCGCCTGAGCGGAACCATAGACGGGGGCGGTAGCCCCCGCTTCCAGTTGAATTCTGACGACAGCACCCGAATCGCTCATTATTGTTTCTGCTCCTGCTCGGTAATCGCATCAATGTAGCTGAGGTTGAGACGCCCCATCCGGTCAATCTCAATCAGCTTCACGGGAACGACCTGCCCCAGAGTCAGCACATCGTTGACGTTATTCACACGGGTCTTCGCAAGCTTGGAGATATGGCAGAGTCCTTCCTTGCCGGGAAGAATCTCAATGAACGCGCCAAAATCCATAATGCGTTTGACAGTCCCCTGATAAACACGCCCGACTTCCGGCTCTTCGACGATAGACTTGACGAGTTCCTTGGCCATCTGCGCACTGGCATTGTTCTTGCCATAAATGGTAACGGTTCCGTCGTCGTCGATGTTGACTTCCGCGCCGGACTGCTGGGCGATACCCTTGATAGTCTTTCCGCCAGTACCGATAACGGCGCCGATCTTGTCTTCGTCGACCTTAAGTGTCAGAATCTTAGGAGCGTATTCGGAGATATCACCCTTCGGAGCCTCCAAAGTATCCTTCATGATGCCGAGGATGTGCATCCGACCACGCTTGGCCTGCTGCAACGCCTTGCTCATGATTTCACTGGTAACGCCGGCAATCTTGATATCCATCTGGAACGCGGTGATTCCATCTTCGGTACCCGCGACCTTGAAGTCCATGTCACCAAGATGATCCTCTTCTCCGAGGATGTCGGAAAGGACGACGTACTTGGAATAGTCGGCGCCTTCGGTAATCAGCCCCATGGCGATACCGGCGACGGGCTTGCGAATGGGAACGCCAGCGTCCATCAGGGAAAGACAACCGCCACAGACGGAAGCCATGGATGAGGAACCGTTGGATTCCATGATCTCACTGACGACACGTATCGTATACGGGAATTTTTCCTTCGGTGGCACAACGGCTTCAAGCGCCCTCTGCGCCAGGTGTCCATGGCCGATTTCACGACGACCGGTAGTCAACCGGCCGCACTCGCCTACGGAATACGGGGGGAAGTTATAATGCAGCATGAACGAGCTGTAGCTCTTTTCCCCGTCAATGGTATCAAACATCTGCTCGTCGCTGGTAGTACCGAGCGTGGTCACCGCAAGGCTCTGCGTCTCACCACGAGTGAACAACGCGCTTCCATGAGTACGATCCAACAGGCCGACTTCACAGGAAATCGGGCGAATCTGTTCGACAGTACGGCCATCGGTACGAACTCCATCGTCAAGGATACTCTTGCGGAGGATAGTGTACTCAAGGTCATCGTACATGGCGGCGACTTGTCCGGCACGCTTGGAGTCCTCGGCGATCAAGTCAGCGAACTGCTCGTTGATCTTTACCTTGGCCGCGTCAAGCGCAGCGTAACGGTTCATCTTGCCTTTGACAAAACTCGCTTCCTTGATCAGCGGATAAGCGGCTTCACGGACGGGCTCCATCCAGGAAAGATTTTCCTTGATCTCCATGACGGGAAGCTTCTGCTTGCCGGCGATCTTCTGCAATTCAAGCTGCACCTTGCACAGCTCGGTAATCACCGGCTGGGCGGTAGCGATAGCCTTGAGCATCACTTCTTCGGAAACTTCCTTCGCCCCGCCTTCAACCATGGTGATGCCGTCGGCGGTTCCAGCGACAACGATATCAAGCTTCGCCTGACCGATCTGCTGGAACGTCGGGTTGACCACATAGTCGTCGCCGATCAAGGCGATACGAACAGCCGCGACAGGACCGGCGAACGGAATGTCACTGATAGTGACGGCGGCGGAAGCCGCTACAATGGCGATGATGTCGGGAGTGTTGGACTGATCACTGGAAACGACGGTCGGAACAATCTGGATTTCACGACCGAACGCCTTGTCGAACAGCGGGCGCATCGGGCGGTCAATCAACCGGCTGACGAGGATTTCCTTGTCCTTCGGACGGGACTCTCTCTTGAGGAAGCCACCGGGGATCTTTCCCGCGGCATAGTATTTTTCATTGTACTCGACCTGAAGGGGAACATAGTCGAGGGGTTCGCTGGGCGCTTCGCCACAGCAGACGGTCGCGATGACCGCGCTTCCAGCGTAATGGGCATAGACGGCCCCATTTGCCTGCTTCGCAATCTTGCCGGTTTCTAGCACCAGGTCATGATCGCCGATTCTGACAGAAACTTTTTGTACGTCTGACATGCAATCTTCCTTTCTTCTTCTTTTAGTTCTTTGTTTAAGTTCTTTATTGCTAAATTACTTCTACGAAACACACAATCATGTAAAAACAAAAAGCTCCAAACCTCCTTTCAGGAGAAATCTGGAGCTTCATCATGGTCTTAGTTCAATACGACGCCCACTTATTTTCTCAAGCCAAGCTGTTGCAGAAGCTCACGATATTGGTTGATATCGGTCTCTTTCACATACTTGAGCAAACGCCGGCGCTGGCCGACCATCTTGAGCAAGCCCCGGCGACCGGCATGGTCCTTCGGGTTTGTCTTGAAGTGTCCCTGCAAGTCATTGATGCGGGCGGTCAGCAACGCGATCTGGACGGCGCTGGAACCGGTATTAGTCTCAGAACCACCAAATTTGGTGATGATTTCAGTCTTTTGTTCCTTGGTCAACATGTTCAAACTCCTTGATAAAACATAAGCGATCCGGCCGCATAGGCTCCATGTCCAACGATCCGAACGAGACGGCCAGGAACTCTTCATCGACATCAGTCCGAGAAGTGAACGCTGTTCCATCCGCGAATCGCAAGCACGTCTCATACGCACCTGGTGGCGGCAGGAGCTGCATGATCGAACCTTTGCGATATAACAGTGAAGATTCGGTGGTCCTGGAAGGATATGGCGCCAAGTCCACCTCATAATCTCTGCCGAGCAACTCGCTGACTGCTATCAGCCTGCCCTTCTGAAGGTTTTCACGCACCAGGGAACTGCTGTCGATCTTTCCTTCACTGTTCAGCACGAACGGCGGAACGACCACTTCAGCGCCTGGGGCTAGTCGGGACAAATATTCCTGCAGCTGAACAGGACCGGCAGCAGAAACCGGGGCACCGCAGCGGAAATCTCCTCCGACTACCATCGCTTTCACTGAGCACAAGCCGCAGACGAGAGCGATGAACTCTTCACCTGAAAGTCTACTGAATTCATCAGAAAAGTCAATCACCACAAGATGATCTATGCCAAGTTTTGCAAAGAAATCTTCACTTTGGCGTCTGGTCGCCAGCGGCTTCGACTGCGGTCGGGCGCCCTTGATCATCTTCGGATTGCAATCGAAAGTAATCACCATGGATTCCCAGTCCTCGCAAGCATGGTGATGCGCAAGATCAACGAGCGTTTTCAGCACTTTCTGATGTCCGAGGTGCAACCCGTCATATACTCCGATGGAAATAACCATGGGAGTACTCCAGAGAACAGGATTTTGTACCAAATAGAGGAAATCGTGTATCCGCATCCTACCCTCCAAGTCAATCACACGCAAGTCGGATGAGGCGAAATCTGGGCGACGATTTTCCCAAGCGCTCCATCTGAATCCAATGCGATGACGGCGTGCAACGTTCCGCTTCGAGAATACAGGCATGCATGGCGGTCACTTATGGCGACCGACCGCGATATGATATCGGAAGGACGGGGAACCCTGCCATTCGCAAGAGGGAACAACGCCTTGTCATCAAGGACGATTCTACCACAACCAGGCAATCTGTCCAACAGAGATGCCGTACGCGCCACGGAGCGCCGCAATGCTCCCGCATCTTCAGGATCGACCGCTTCATCCAAGGAATACGGACCAATCTTCGTCCTGACCAATCGGTCAAGCCTTGCACAAGACTCGCACGCCCGCCCGAGATCCCTCGCGATGGAGCGAATATACGTTCCTTTGCTTACTACGATTCGCGCGACAAGCAGGGGAGGTTCCCAGGATAGGACTTCAAACGCATCGATACGGATGGTTCGTTCCGGCATGTCGACGGATTTACCGCTTCTGGCGAGCGCATAGGCACGGCGTCCGTCTATGTGGACTGCCGAATACTCCGGAGGGTATTGTACGCATTCACCAAGGAAGGAAGTCTCAATCTGCCGTGAAATCATATCAAAAGGAGGAATCGTCCCCGTAGCGACGACCCCGCCTTCAGGATCTAACGTGTCAGTCTCCTCCCCAAAGAGAATTGTAGCGACATATTCCTTGTCCATACCGGAAAAAAGCGGATTAAGCCTGGTCATCGAACCAGTCAGGACAATCATGAGCCCTTCAGCGAATTTGTCCAACGTTCCCGCATGCCCGACCTTCGGATCCACCATTCGCTTCACTGGGTAGAGTGAAGCGAATGAAGTAAGACCAGGTTTTTTGGACAAGAGCAGAATCGACGGATTATTCCCCATCATCTTCCTTTAGGATATCAGGGTCCACAGGCTTGTCACGCATGTTCTCTACCAAGCTGTCAATCAGTTCATTGACCTGCTGCCCATCCTTGATGGAGAAATCCGCCTTGAACGTCAGTCTGGGGGTATTCCTGGTTTTCAGGAACGCCCCTACCCGTTTCTGGATAAAGCCAGCGGCGCTTTGCAGTGCGGCCACGCTTCGTTCCAGCGAATCATCGCCCAGAACAGATGAGATGTAGACTGTCGCATAGGCATTGTCCTTGGACAATTCAAGACGGCTTACCGAACACAGCGTACTCAGATTCGGCTGCTTGATCTCCCCGGTGACAATCAACGTGCTGATGGCCTCCATCAACTTGCTTTCTATCCGTTTCTGACTATATTCACTCATATCTTCGCCTGTGTCGCATCCAATTTCTTCGCGACCTCGATAGTCTCGACTACTTCAAGGATATCGCCGACCTGGACGTCCTGGAAGTTTTCAAGGCCGATACCGCATTCGTATCCTGCCGCGACTTCCTTCGCATCATCTTTGAACCGCTTCAACGAAGTAAGCTTGATCAGGCTCTTGTTGATCTGGATGCTGTCACGGATGACACGCACCAAGGCGTTTCTCTTGACCTTGCCGTCCAGAACGTAACAACCGGCGATCACGCCGACCTTCGGAACCTTGAAGGTGTCCCGCACTTCGACCGTGCCGATGTCGACTTCCTTGGTATCGGGCGTAAGCATGCCCTCCATCGCAAGCCGAATATCGTCAACGACATCGTAAATGATATTGTACTTGCGGATATCGACCTTTTCCTGTTCAGCCAAAGCCTGGGCCTTCGGTGTCGGACGAACATTGAAGCCGATGACCAGCGCGTTTGAGGCGCTCGCCAAGGTAATGTCGCTTTCAATAATCGCACCAGCGCTCGCCCGAATGACGTTCAAGCGGATTTCATCGGTAGAAAGCTTCTCCAACGAGTTCTGCAACGCTTCGACTGAACCTTGGACATCGCCCTTGATAACAACGTTGAAATCCTGTATCTCACCGCTGGCAAGTGCCTGGTTCAGGTTTTCAAGGGTAACCTTCTTGGCGTTCTTGCCGCTTCCAAGCCGTTCAAGCTCCTGCCGTTTCGAACCGACCTGACGAGCCTGGCGTTCATCCTCAGTAACCTGGAACGGATCGCCCGCCGACGGAATATCTGAAAGACCGATGATCTCGACCGGCGTCGACGGCCCAGCTTCGGTTATCCTTACGCCATGGTCGTCAAACATCGCACGAACACGACCGGGATAGATACCCGCAACATAGTAGTCCCCCTGATGGAGGGTTCCGCGTTCTACAAGCACCGTCGCGACAATACCCCGTCCCTGGTCGATCCTTGATTCAAGGACCTTGCCTTCCGCACGGACATTCGGGTTGGCGGTAAGCTCAAGCATTTCAGCTTGAAGCAGGATTGTATCGAGCAGATTGTCGATTCCCTCCTTCCTCAACGCAGAAATCTGGCAATAGAGCGTCTGTCCGCCCCATTCCTCAGGCATCAGCCCATGGTCAGACAACTGTTGCATGACACGTTCAGGATTGGCTTCGGGCAAATCGACCTTGTTGATCGCGACAATGATAGGCACCTTCGCCGCGCGGGCGTGGTCGATCGCTTCCAAGGTCTGTGGCATGACGCCGTCGTTCGCGGCGACGACAAGAACCACGATGTCCGTCACCTGGGCGCCACGGGCGCGCATCATCGTGAACGCGGCATGTCCCGGCGTATCAAGGAAAACGACATCACCCTTGTCGGGTATCGACACCTTGTACGCACCGATGTGCTGGGTGATGCCTCCGAATTCCCCGGCGACAACGTTCGTAGAACGAATCGCATCGAGCAACTTGGTCTTGCCATGGTCGACATGGCCCATGATTGTCACAATCGGAGCACGGGGGACGATATCCTCCGGCTGATCCGTCTCACTGGCAATCAGCGTTTCGTCATACAGCGACACGAGATGAACCTCGCATCCATATTCGGACGCGATGATTGTAGCCGTATCACTATCGATCTGCTGGTTGATCGTGACCATCATCCCCATCTTGAACAACTTTGAGATGATTTCGCTGGCCTTGAGATTCATCTTCTTAGCCAAGTCGCCGACAGTAATAACGTCAACGATATCGATTGACTTTGGAATAGGGTTGGCTTTCGCCAACTGTTCCTTGCGGCGCTGGATCTGGAACTCCTTCTCCTGCTCCGCGTCACGCTTCTTGTAGGAAGCCGCATCCTTCTTCTTGAATACTTTCTTGGTAGGCTTCTGGGCAAGCGAATCCAACGTCTCACCAGATCCGTTCCCATTGCCGCCGGGCCGTCCACCGGAACGGGGGCCGTTGAATCCAGGCCGTCCACCCTGTCCACCAAAACCAGGACGTCCAGAACCTTGTCCGGGACGCCCCTGGTACCCTCCGGGACGCTGGCCGCCACCTTGGTAGCCGCCCTCACGACCCTGGTACCCTCCGGGACGCTGGCCGCCACCTTGATAGCCGCCCTCACGACCTTGGTATCCGCCGGGACGCTGGCCGCCACCTTGATAGCCGCCCTCACGACCCTGGTATCCGCCGGGACGCTGGCCGCCACCTTGATAGCCGCCTTCACGACCCTGGTATCCGCCGGGACGCTGGCCACCTTGGTAACCGCCTTCACGGCTCTGATACCCACCGGTACGCTGGCCACCTTGATAGGGCGGCCGAGTTCCCGGAGCGGGACGTCCACCGACCATACCGGCCACACGAGGCCCATTGCCGGGGACGGACGTAGATTGAGATTCCTTATTGTTCGGATTATTCTTCCATTCCGCATGCGCGGCAGCCGTCTGACCCTGGTTGGGAACTGGGGGCAGATTGGTTGGCCGAATCACGACGGGACCGTTGTGCAATGGAGAGCTAGGCCGGTCCGTAGGACGGCTCGCCACAGGTCGCACAGACACCGTTCCGGATTTCTGCACGGATGCATCGGCACGCTGCGCGGAGGGCTTCCCCCCCGGCTGCACCGGCCTAGGAACTGAGGAAGGAGCCTGAACCTCCACCTTAGGTGTCATGGAGCTGGAATCAGGGACGGAAGTTTCTTGAGGTGCAGGGGTCTCGGCATTACGAACCTCGACAGGTTCTACAGGCCGGGGCTGTGGCTTGACGACCACAACCTTTTTCTTGACGACTACAACTTTTTTCTTCTCGGTGGTTCGCAACTGCTCTTCCTTCTGCTCCTGAACAGGAGCCGCGGTCGCAGTAGGTTGCGCCTTCACGTGTTTGATCAATGTAGCTTTAGGTTTCGTATTATCTTCCGTCATTCTTTCCTTCCGAATTTAGTAGTCAACAGACTCTTACTCCTCGTAATCGACCTCTTCAAAACTCAGGCCCACCCCACAATTCGGACAGGTCTGCATTTCCGGCGTAACAGGATGTCCGCATTCGGGACAAGTGAACTGCATCTCCGGCTCTTCAACATGCTCTTCTTCAACGATATCCACATACTGGACAAGTATATCGTGAAGCTGCTTGATTTCATCATCGGTGATATCACCGAGCTCCCTGATCTCCGCTTCGGACAGGTTGACATATTCCTCAACAGTATAGATATCATGGAACTGCAACTTGTTCAGCAAATTCTTGTCAATCGGCAGATCGGACAACTGGATTTCGCCTTCGTCTACTTCAGGCTCCGCCTCGCTCCCCTCAACGTATCCGTCATCGGAGAAGAGGGCGTCGGCACGTTCACGAGCGTCCGTAGCGATATCCATCTCCGAGAATTGGGCTTCAGTCTTTACGTCAATCAGCCAATCGCACAGTTTGTTCGCCAAACGGACATTCAAGCCCTGCTTGCCGATCGCAAGAGAAAGCTGGTTCTCGTCAACGATGGCCAGCGCATGGTAGGTGTCCTTGTCGACGACGATGACGTTACGGACCTCAGCCGGAGACAGTGCATTGCGAATGAAGGTCGTCGGATTCGGATCGTATTTGAGGATGTCAATCTTCTCCCCCTCGATTTCGCGCATGATAGTCTGGATTCGGATACCTTTCAATCCAACGCAAGCACCGACGGGATCGATATCGTCGCGATGCGAGTATACGGCAATCTTGGTTCTGTAACCGGCCTCACGGACTATCTTGTAGATCTCGATGCTATGGTCATAGATTTCAGGCACTTCCATCTCGAAAAGCAAGCGAACCAACTCCGGACTGGTTCTGGAAAGCACTACGCGCACACCCCTCTCAGCCTTTTCAACCCGTTCGACATAGCACTTGATCTTGTCGTTCTTGCGGTAAACTTCACGGCTACTCTGGTTGCGGCGTGGCAGAATGCCCTCGGTAGTGCCAAGATCGACGAAAATGTCCCCGTTGGACTCCCGCTGATAATAGCCAATGATCATCTGGCCTTCCTTGGCCTTGAATTCACTGTACAACGTATCCTTCTGGATGTCCCTGAAGGACTGATGGGCGCGCTGCTTAGCGCTTTGTACGCTGATACGGTCGAATTCCTGCAAGCTAATGGGAACCAACAGTTCATCACCGATTTCGCAACCCTCATGCAGTTCTTCAGCATCGCTCATGGGAATTTCGGTCACTTCGTTATAATAGTCGTCATCGTCCACAATCGTCTTGCGGGCGCTCAACGTCACATCGCTATAATCGTCATTGAATTCGATGACGGCATTTTCATCAGTTCCGAATTTACGTTTGTATGCGGCCCGGAGAATGTCCTCGATGGTGCTGATCACGAGTTCCTGAGAAATCCCCTTCTCCGCCACCATACTGCGGATCGCTTCTCCTAATTCACTGGACATGTGGAACATCCTCCCATCTGTATTCTAATTTTGCTTTATGTATCTGTTCATACGGAACCTTACAGATCCCGAGATTTTCCGTCTGATCTTCGACCGTCGTCCCGTCAAGCGTTATGCCAGCATCATCTGCCTGGACAATGATACCAGAAATCCAGGCACCTCTGGAAGTATCATACACGCGAACCCGCCGTCCGACGAACAATCCGAATTCATATATGTCTCGCAGGTTGCGCTGCAGTCCCGGAGTCGACACCTCAAGCTGCAAATCCCTCTCCCCGGTCGTCAACTCCAGCCGGGGGTATACCAGATTATATACTTTCGCGCAATCATCGACATTGACCTCATGGTCAGCGGTTTTGATAACGATGTTGACGGCACTGGTTCTTCCCTGTTCCATGCGGTCGATGTCCACTATCGTAATCCCAAGCGGATCCAGTAATGATTTAAACTCCTGGAACAACGGAGTGTTCTCAATTCCTTTCTGTAACATACCTGTCCTGTTGTACCGCTGTGCTTTCCGGGGGATCTGACTTGAAATGCGATTGTTCGGGCCAAAAAAAGGGATCGACAATCGCGATCCCTAAAAAACACAACTAAATCTAGTGGAAAGATACGCTATAGGTTCTATTTTGTCAATCATCCCGCACATTTTCTTGCTATTTGGGTCACATCATATATGATGACGGGGATAAACAGATGTGGAAGGGAGTGCTTTCCGGATATTTCCGGCCCCAGAACCATGCCTTTCCTTTCAATTTCGACCCGGCTTCTTTCATTCCGTCACATATTCTCCGATGTCAGTCTTTGCACAGCACCAGCGCGTCCACTCTATCAGCATAAACGTCTCCGATAGCGGAAAGGATCAGTTTGCGACACGCGTTGACGGTAGAACCCGTCGTATAGACATCATCGACGACAATGAATCGCGCCAGAGGGTCTTGGACAAGTGTGTTGGACAAGATTTTTCCGCCAGCTCGACCGAGCTTGAAACGGGCGTCCGCATGTGCAAGCCGCAGCTCACGCCCCAAGGCCTTCTGTTCAAGCTTCCCGATACGGATGAGAACGGAAAGAACCTTGACGTTCCTGGAAGCCGACTCCAACCATCGACAGGCCAAGCGCATCTGATCCCAACCACGCCGCCGCCGATTCTTCCTGTTTGATGGGACGGGAATCAAAAACAGCGGGGCGTCTCCGTATCGCTCAAACAGCTCCAACGACAACAGGGACGCAACAAGGGATGCCAGAGAACGGCGGGCATGGAACTTATAGCCGACCAGCAACGTCTTGCCATCGCCCCGATACGGACCGCAACAAATGACACTGCCTTTCGCCGGCGCATCCTCTTGAATGTTCCTACACCTCGGACAGGGAACCGCATACAGAAGACGGACCTCACCGCAATGAGGGCATCGCAGGGCATAGGAGGAATACCGCCATCGCGACAAGAGCTTCCAGCAATCCACGCAAACGATCGACGGACCATCGGCAGGACCGTCTGATACCAGAAATTCGCCGCATAGGACGCATTGGACCGTCGGTACAGAAAAAAAAGGATGTTTCATACCATCCCAGAAGAAAAAACCGCCCAATGATTCAGCTTTGTGCCAGGCCGCCTTTGGAACAAACAGGAAAAATCAATCGTTTTGCAATAATTCCGAAGCCTTGGGCTGGAGATCCCCAAGCAAGAGCATCGCTTGCAGGGGCGTCGATTTCTCCAACTGGAATTCTGCGAGCGGATACAGGACATTGTCCTTCGCCAAGTCGAACAAGCGCCCGACCTCGGAAACTTCGGCTGAAACAGAACCTGGCGGCGAAAAATCGTCAACGGCATGTCCAGCGGGGGAATCAGAAGAACCGGAGGTTTCACCCCCCCCTATGAACAAATCAAGCTGGAGGTCATTGCCCGCCAGAGAATAGTCAGCGAAATGCTGTCTCTGAAACGCGGAAGCCTCTTTGACTACGTCGGCGGGAACGCCAGCCAACCGGGCGACATGCAGTCCATAGGAAGAATTTGCCACACCCTTGCGAATCTTGCGAAGGAACACGATGTTGTTCCGGTGTTCCGCGACATCAAGCGTCAATAGCTGGATGCCTGTGGTGTCAAGCATGGTCAATTCATGATAATGGGTTGCGAACAAGGTCTTGGCGTCAAGCGCAATCAATTTACGCATCACAGCGTAAGCGATGGACATTCCATCTTGAGTACTGGTGCCGCGCCCGATCTCATCCATGATCACCAAGCTATGGGAAGTCGCAGTCCGAAGGATATAGGCGGCCTCCTGCATTTCGACGAGGAACGTCGACTCCCCGCGGGCGAGATTGTCCGAAGCGCCGACACGGCAGAACAGCTTGTCGACAAGGCCGATACGCGCCTTCGCGGCGGGAACATAGGAACCGGCCTGCGCGAGAAGGACAATCAGCGCATTCTGACGAAGATAGGTGGATTTACCCGCCATGTTAGGCCCGGTTATCAGACAGAAGCGAGTGCCGGGTCCCGCAAGGGATATTCCGTTGCAGACAAACCCGCCAGGTTGAAGCTGCCGCTCCACCACAGGATGCCTTCCCTGCTCTATCTCCAGTACATCCTCGTCAACGAACTCCGGGCGAACATAGTTGGAATCAGACGCCACAGTCGCGAATCCTTGATAGCAGTCAATCTCGCTGAGGAATCTGCCGAGCGCTACCAAATCATCGAGCGATTCCGCAGTCCGGTCAACAACCTGGTCATACAGATACCGTTCCCGTTTCTCAGCGTCGCTCGCCGCACGGAGAATCTTCGTCTCACATTCAATCAGTTCGTCGGTGGTGAACCGTTCGGCGTTGACTAATGTCTGCTTTCTATAAAAGGAAGCGGGAACCTTGTCCACCTGCCCTTTGGATACCTCGAGGAAATGCCCGATGATCTTGTTATAGGAAAGCCGCAAGGTTGTGATGCCGGTCTCTTGCCGAACCTTGGACAAATACTCCTTGAGGACATCCGCGCCATGATCCCTCAATGAGCGGAGAGAATCCAGTTCCTCGTCAAAACCGTCTACAATGACCTCCCCCTCTACGAACGGCCCTAAACACTGTTCATTGACAGCCCTTCCGATCAAGTCAGTCAAAGCTACCACAGCCTCCAGCTTCTGTTGGGACAGATGGGAATCAAGCAATGTCGCATACTGCTCAAAATGCTCACTGACGAGGGAAAAGAAACAGGAAGCCGTCTGCTTGATCGAGACAAGGTCGTGTGGCATCGCCCTCTTCATCGCGACACGGCTGGTCAAACGGACGAGATCGAGCGTCACTCCAAGTATCTTTCTTACACGGGCAAGTTCCTGCCGGTCGGCAAGCAACCAGGCAATCCATTCATGACGGGCTTCAATTGACTTGCGATCAGCAAGAGGATTGGACAACCAGCTTTTCAACATCCGCGCGCCACCGGCGGTGCGAGTTCTGTCCACTGCCTCAAACAACGTGAAATGAGCGGAACCGTCATGGAGGTTGGCAAGGATTTCAAGGTTCTTGCGGCTAGACTCATCGATCTGGAGGCTGACCGCGTCATCGACCAGCACAAAGGAAGTAATCTGGCCGAGGCTGGTCCTGGCTGTATCCTGGAGGTACCGCATCAATGCCGACGCAGCGGCGAGAGCCGGCTCATCGTTGGAAATTCCAAAACTCTTGAGCGTATTTGTACCGGCCTGCGCGCACAACAGGGAAAAACCTTCGGCAACGGAGAAAAACCAAGGGGGAAGCTTCGTGACCATGGCCATGGATTCGTCCGCCACCTTGGCAAACTCCTCTTTTGTGAAATAATCGTCTTCGTTGACCAATACTTCACGCGGACCGATCTGCTCAAACAACGTCCGCAACGCCATATAACGTGATTCAAGCGGAAGCTTTTGGAGATAGAAGTCTCCCGTGGAAATGTCGGCGTAACTGACCAACAATGCGTCGGCCACGCAGGAAATCGCCAGCAAATAGTTGTTTGAATGGGAATCCAGCAAATCATCGTCGACGACCGTAGCGGGAGTGATGACCTGCACGACATCGCGCTTGGCGAGTTGGCGCGGCGAATCGGGAAGTTCAAGTTGTTCGCAAACCGCGATCTTCTTGCCTTCGTCAAGCAACCGCTTGATATAGTTCTTCGCCGCATGGAACGGAATACCGCACATCGGCACGCCGGCACGCTGGGTAAGCGTCAGGTTGAGGAGACGAGAGACCTCCATCGCATCTTCCATGAACATCTCATAGAAGTCCCCTAGCCGAAAGAACAGCACCTTGTCCTGATGCTCGGCCTTTATGGCGCGATACTGCTGCATCATCGGCGTCAACTTCTCTTCCTTCGTCCGTTCTTCCGACATCTTCCCTCCAACATAGATCAAAACTGAGACACGAATCATCTGTCATAGAGATATAAAAAACCCGTCGCGACAGGTTGATCAAAAGCCAGCGCGACGGGCTTAGTATACCACAAACGGACTTTTTTGTCAGAACAAGCTGGTGGTGATCGCAAGGACGAGCTTCATTCCGCTGGTGGTGGAGCTTCCCTTGAAGATATCTCCGCCGACCCAGGAGAACTGCCCCTCGCCCGTATAGGGATCAGGAACATTGTAGGCCGCGTTCTTGACCAAATACAGCCCCAACGGGAAACCGGGAATCTTCAGCTTGATGCCCGCGCCCATCGAGAAATACCAGTTGATATTGGAGAAACGCTCCAAATCGCTCAAGTTCTTCGTTACGCCGGTGGCGCTGACGAACGCCTCGGCCGCCAAAACGTTCTGAACGACGGGAATGCTGAATTCCAGCACATTGTCCCACATGAACGAAAGGTCGAAGACCGGCGTGAAGCCGCGGCCGATGTTCATGCCGTCGATGTAAAGCATCTCATATTTCGTCGCGCCTTCCTTCGCAGGATGCCACCCCCATCCTTCATATCCGCCAAGATTCGAGTACTGGGGCAACATGAAGCTCACGCTGGAAGTCAGGCTCAGCACACCGTTGTACGGCTTCTGGGCGGGAATGGAGAACAGCGTCAGATATCCGCTCGCGCTGGTCGTGGAACGCATGTAGTTGGACAGGCCGAACAAAGCGCCGCCCGCATAGGTGAACTGCTGACTGAGCAGATACCCGCGTGTGGTATTCTGGATCAGGTCGCGGCCATCCCACGAGAGATACAGCGACATGCGGTTCGAGAACTGCCATTTTTGGTGATATCGCTGAATCAGCAATTCATACGGGTCATATTTGTTCGCATCGTACACAGCATGGTTCAACCCGAGGGACGCGCCGACAGACAGGGACAGGCGACCGGTATTGAACATGAACGTATAGCCAGTGGTGTAGCCCAACGCGATACGGTAATAGTCGTAGGACATCAGGTACTGGCTGGACGGAGTAGCCTTGCCGGCGGCCGCGTATTCAAGATAGCTGTTGTACCCCAGCGGCCAAGTCAAATCATCATGCCCCTTATATTGATCGGAACCGGCTCCACGCTGCATGACGCTGCTCTTGACGCTCCGCTCCAGGTTGAGGGTCAGGCCGTTGGACCAACGGCGGTTGCCCACCCACCCGTCGCTGAAGGAGAACTGAAGGCTCTGGGTATCGGGGCTGATGTTCGTCGCTATGGAAAGGTTCCTGCCGGTACCGCCGAGATTCTTGTCGGACCACTGGACGAACCCGGACACGGGGAACCCGTCGACATTACCGCCGAAGGTCGCTCCGAACTGGATGTCCATCTGGTTGCCTTCCACCACGCGGAATTCAAGGACGACCTTGCCTTCTTCGCTTCCGTAGAGGATATCGAACTGAACATCCGTGACCAGACCGGTGTTGTAGATATTCTGCCCGCTCTGGATCATCTTCGCCTTGCTGAACACATCGCCGACCTTGATCGTCAGCTCGCGCTCGAACACATGCGGTTTGGTCTTGGTCAGACCGTTGATCAGGATATCCTCGACCACGGCCTGCCCCTGCTCGGTGATGCTGACGGTAAAATCGACTACATGTTTTTCTTCATCGCGCTTCTCGGCGATATTGATGCTGTTGTAGATATATCCATCGTTCCAATACAGGTCGGCGATCTTGGATATTTCACTATTGACGGACTGGATATCCAGCACTGCGCCCGGCTTCATGCTGATCTGGGACTGGACCGTCTCATCGCTGAAAATGGTATTGCCTTCCACAGCTATTGTCCCGAGCGTCCATTGCTCGCCTTCAGTAATGACGAACACGATGCGGATTTTCTTTGTCTTGTCCTCGGCGGCGCTGATATCTTCAAACCTGATATCAGAAACCTTCGCATCGATATACCCGTTTTTCTGATAGTGCTGCTCAATCGACACCGCATCGGTCCTCGCAGTCTGTTCATTGAAGTTTCCCGAGTTGAACAATGACTGAACCTTGCTGCTGATCTGCCGCTTCAGGGTTGACGCAGGAATATGCTCGTTCCCTTCAAACGCAATTTCCGCGACCTTTGACTGGAGCCCTTCATCAATGGTAAACGTGACGACGACTTTGTTCGCGGTCTCATCGATCTGATAGTCCGAGGTGATGGATGCCTGGTCGTATCCCTTTTCCTTGTAATGAGCCAGCAACGCATTGGTCGCCAAGTCAAACTGCTGCCTGGTACCGAAATCGCCCGTCTTCAATGAAATCGCACGGGCAAGCTCCCTATCCTTGATACCGTTCTGTCCGATAAACAGAATCTCCGCAACCTGGGGCAGCTCAGAAAAACGGAACAGGATTTCAAGCTCGCGACCGGATTCCCCGGTAGGCAACGCTTCCGCCTCGAAGTAGCTGAAATAGTCGGAAGCGTACAGATTCGCCTGCAATTCATTGAACAAGCTGTCCGAAAACTCCTTGCCAAGATAGGGATACGTGATATCGTCCACCGTGGTGACGGGAACGTTCCGAAGCCCCTCGTAGCTGAACTTCACGATGGGACGGCCAATCCACCAGGTAGACTGGTCCGTCGAATCTTCAGGAGCGGCGAACAGCGCTCCGCTCGCCAATATGAGAACGGCGCAAGCCACCGAAAGGAATTTTCTTACCATGCGATCTCCTTGGAATCTCTTTTTTGGAAACACTCGTTAGAACTCGATGCGTTTGGTAACGCTGAATCCAATAGTATCCAAAATGTTGAAGAGCGACAACTCTTCAGGTTGTGTAAATAACGAGAACGTGCACATTGGATTGGCCCATTCAACCGACAACTCCATGTCCACCTCCAGATCGTCAGCGAGGAACGAGCCCCTCCTACCGGTACCGTTGCTGGCGGCGGAAAAGTGTATCATCCCCTGCAAGAAGAAATCCCGGCCAAAGTATTTCCCAAGAAACACAGTGGTATTGTTGAGATATCTTGCGAGCGGAGTGGCCGAGGAAGAGACAAGGCTCGTCCCCGGCAATACGTCAAACAAAATATTCTGGACAATGTTACTCCTAATCGTAAACATATCGAGTCCCAAGGAACCCTTGATAGAACGAGCCAGACCAGAAGAGCCTGTATCGATGATTCCGAGCCGGGAGATAACATCCGTAGCGGTTGCGGCAAGGGAGACTACCGATGAGACGTTCACCTGCCCGTACGCAGTCGAAGGCAGGATGCTCTGTCCGAGTATCTGGAGAATCTCGTTGGTAGTCAGTGACGGAACGCTCTCAAACCGGGGAGAAAGGTTGTCCAACGTGGAATCCTGCAACACGAGATAGATATCCACCTTGTTTCCGCTACTGTCGAAATCACGGATACGCGCACGAAGGTTGATGACGGGATTGATCTGCTGCGTAAACGCATCGGTACGGAATCTGAAGGATCCTTCGGTCACATAGAAGTTCTTCTGAAAATAATAGATCTCTCCGGTCCGGAAGCCAAGCTCGCCGTCTACGGACATCTGCTTTGACCTATGGTCGAATGAGTATGCCGCATGCTGGCCCTCGTCGAACGTAACGGAAATGATCGGGGAATCCTCCGACGGAAAATAGAAATTGACGTTCTTGCCGGTAGTGACCTGCATGTTCGTGGACGTCACGTCTCCCTTGGTATACCAAGCGGGCAAACCGGAGATACCAAAACTAATCGTAGTATCGCTGATTGCAATAGGACCGGACAGCCAGCACTCGACACCCTCCCCATATACAGTGAAGTCACCAGAAACATACCCTTTGATGTCTATGTCGGGGCCGAGGAGCGGCACCCAGACGAATACGGGATCATTCGGAATATGCGTCTCCAGCTGATAATAGTCGAGCAACCAGCCATCCAGATTGCATGAAGCCTTGCCCATCGTCTGAACGATTTTACCGGTACGCAGGTTGGTGCATGTCATGACCGTCCAGCTGTTGCTGGCGAACCCTTCCTCTATCGTCACAACGGGATTTTTCATTGAAAGGATGTCGTCAGGCAACCAGAACGTCGTCGCGTCGATTCTATCGGCCCACACCATGCCATAGAAATCGGGGGAAAGCGGCTCTCCCTCGATTCGGACATTGCCATGTATATCCCCTTCCAAGAACCAGACGATGGGTTTCATGAATGTAATGTTAATCAACGGCAACGGGAAGAAGATGTCGGCCACTTCCACAGAAATCGCATGGGGCGTGACGGTACCGGTCGCATGGAATCCAATCAGGAACGAAGGATCCAGCAAGAGATCGAGGGTTCCATCACTCAAGCGATACGTACCGGAGATATTCTCAGGCTCCCCGGCAGGCCCGCCGTTGATCGACGCCAGACCGCCATGCAGCGAGAGTCGGTAGGTCGCGTCAGGAATATGATATTCAGAACCAAGGACGACATCCTTGATTTCCAAGGCAAGCTCAAGCTCCGCAGTTGACTCCGCGGGATTCCTGAGCGACGTAAACAATGCTCCGCACGCGGAAATCGATGCGGGAAGGTTGAATACGCCGCCAGACAGCGGAAGCCTTGCAGAAAGCGTGAACCCGCCGCTATATTCCCGAGGTTTGTCCGCATTGTTGACGATAAAGGAAGGCTCAATCGACAACGATGTCTCTCCCGTCACGCAATCAACGCCGACATTTCCGTTCTGGAGAAGCAAATTGCCGTTGATATAGGAAACGTCGCTCAACGACAAAGTTTCGTCATCGATATGGAACGAACTTTGGACGTGAATCGGGTTGTCGATGAAATCCCGGCTGACCAGGCTCGCAAATCCATCAATGTCCAGTGCGTCCTTCAAATCGGAAGAGCCGACGGCAGTAACATTCAACGACATGTCGCCCAGCGGAAGATAGAAACGGCCAAGGTTCAACGAAGTCAAGTCAATCAAACCGTTGATGGATGCTCTATTCAGGTCGTCGGAATAAACTGACACAGAAACGTTTTCAGATGGTTCTCCGACCAGATGCAGCATTCCCTTGAAATCTTCAAAATCCCCGGACAACAACCGTCGCAACGAAGCGCTTTCCACTTCAAGCGAACCTTTGAGCGGTTCTCCTTTTCCCGTATCCCATGCAAAGTCAGTGAACACAAATCCGCGGTCATTAGCGGAAAAGTCAAACCCGACAGAACCGACACCCTCGACGGCAGGGAGGTTTCCAAGCTGCAAGCCGGAAATCCCGACCGTCCAATCATAGGTATCGAGCGGAATATCCAAAGCGAACGTTCCTGAGAATTTCAGCGGCCAATTCTCAGGGAGCCGTTCCGAGAATCTGGGAAGGTCGAAACTCTCGGCGACAAGCGCAATCCTGCTGTGTCCACCGTCGTTCAATACAGAAGACAACGCTAGTCCGTGGGATGAGAATTCCAATGTGAAGGTGTTGAAATCAATCGTCATCGACAAGGGATAGACCATATTCCATGCGGTAAGAGTGGCTTCACTGTTGACGATGCGTCTCGATTGCCAGTTCATTCGGCCTGATATCATGACATCCGGTACGAATTCAGAATCCATCGTAAAGGAATAGCTGTCGGGAGGAAGCAACGAAAAGTCGATTCTCGCCAGTTGGCGGCCATCTTCCGCCCGGGCGAAGGTCAATTCACCTTCAGGCAGGAAATTATCCAGCACAAGCCCGCCATTGTACTGCAAACGGTATCCTTCCGTCGTAGCGGTGAAGGTCTCCACGTCAAGATGGTCAGAGGTCAAGGAACCAACGAATGTCGTGGCGCCGTTGAAGAACCGTTCGCCGACCTTCAGGTCTATGATGCCAAGTTCAAACGAACCACGTCCGTCCCACCCGAACACAGCTCCCGTTCCCGGGACAGCCTCCAGCTGCAGGTTGCCGACAAGCCGTGTCGTATCGTCCATATAGGCTTCCATGACAGGTACATAGCTGCCGATCAACGGGCGGAAGGCGGCGGGAGCGAATTCATCAAGACGCAATATTGCGGAAAGCCGTTGCGTCCCTCCAAGGTCAAGGTCGTAGATCGCGCCTATATTGACACCGGCTTTCTCATTGCGAAGGTCAAGCCTCATTTCGTTCAATGAGGCAGAATTCAGCCATGAATAGGAAACCGACGTCTCACCGGGCACGGAATCTATAAACAGGGATTCAAGGTCGGCAAAGACATCGTAGCTTTTTTGGTCCACATGATAGTCAACGCTCGCCGTCAATATGCATGAAGCATCGGAAGGCACCGACCAAGTCAGGTCGGTTGCCAGCTCCGAATACAGTTCCGCAACGATATCCTTTGTTTTGTTCGAAAAAGCGATATTTATCTGGGTTGATGTACTGGAAATGGAATTTACGGGAAGTCCGAATTGGCCTGGCAACAGTGACCGAACCAAAGAAGGTCTGGGAATATCCATGCGCCCCCACCGCACACCTCCGGTCATGGATTCCTGTCGCATATCCAGTTCAAACCGCCCCTGCAGTCCAGAAATAGAACAAAGACGTTCGTTATCCATATGGAGGGACAGGGACTGAGAATCCGAGGCATAGGCCGATATGTCGAACTTTTCAAAAGCGTCGCCTGTCACATCAATGCGCCATGCCGGGGACCGCACCATGAGTTTCTTTCCACGGAGGTCGATGTCGGCGTCAATACCGGGAATATCAAACATCGCGGTCCATGAGACACCCTCCCCCAGCGCGATTGTTCCATTGGCAGAGGGCAAGGCCACGCTGGAGGATGCATATTTCGCATCAACGCTCCCAAAAACATATTGCAACCTGGCATCGCGGATCGTTTCGGCGCGAAGATCGGCTAAATCCGCCCAGCAACGCAATTCTTTGACACCCACATGCATCGGACTGTCCACAGCTCCCATGTCATTGCCGACGCTACCAGCGTCCATGGCAGCGGATACCCGATAGCCGCCCGTAGCGTTTTTCCCCAACGTGACTGACAACGCATCGAATTCCGCTGTCAGCGAACCGATCGCGCCGGTCACAGCGGCGACCCGCAAGCTCGCGGCTTCATAGGTCAGACCCGCCCCCAGATTGACGTTTCCGGCGATCCCCGTTGCATTGATTCTGTCGCCATCGCCAATAAAGGCGGCCTTCCCATTGCGGAGGCGTACAGAAAAAGCGGTCCTTGCCAGCCAAAGCCGCAATGGGTCGCGCTTCCCGGTAGCATCGCCGGACGCTGAATCCGCATCCGCGTTCGGTGATAAGGTTTTCAGAAGAACCGGCAAGGTCTCAGGATCAAGTACCAATGAAAAATCAGCTATATCGACGGACAGTCTGTCATTCCCCATGAAAAACGAGAATACGAGCTGCTGTACCGACATTGAAAAGGTCATCACATCAGCTTCCAGCGCCTTGTGCCAACGACCTTCGCCGTCGCGTACTGAAAACGCTATGTCATTTAATTGGATAGACTTCCATATCGTCCTGTCAATCGATGAGAACTCGATACGCAAATCGGAAGCGCCGTCACTAGCAAACGAAGTGATGATATCCGAGGCGATGACGGCACCGGGGTCTCGCAGTCCAAGAAAAAACATACCAGCCCATACGAGGACGATGGATAGCGCCAACAATAAACAGGAGATGATGATTGTCATAGGCGTCGTATGGTATTTCATCAGGACTACGGATTCCTTATTTCGCTACATGGCAATGACAGCGCTCACCCACAAGGGTCAAGGGACAGTCTTCCAAATATCAGTATACTGTTATTATCACGTTTTGACAGTATTTTATATGTAGTTTCTTTACGTAGTTTCCATTGTCCAGCGGTCGCATTCTGTGTATCATATAGGCGAGATGCACGGAGGCAGTTGACATATCATGAATACCGTTTTGCAGAATTTTATCGTCTTTGAAGGACTGGATGGGGCCGGGACGACGACTCAGATGAAACTCCTGGCGGAGACCTGCGACAAACAGGAGCGTAGTTGTCATGCCACGTTTGAGCCTACTTCAAACGCCATCGGCCGACTAGTCCGGAGCGTTCTGCAAAAGCAGGTCGTCACTACGCCTCTCGCATTGGCCATGCTCTATGCCGCGGACAGGGAAGACCATCTGCACAATCCGGTCACAGGCCTCATCGGCAAGCTCGAAGCCGGGCAGTTGGTCATTTGCGACCGATACCTCTATTCTTCACTCGCCTATCAGTCGGTGGAATGTGGTTTTGAACGGGTCGACCAACTCAATCAATATCCCGCCCCCCAGTACATCTTTTATATTGACACGCCCGTGCATGTCTGCATGGAGCGCATTGAACGCAGAGGCAATGAGAAAGAGCTATTTGAAAAAAGAGATTTCCTCTTGAAAGTCCGATCAAGCTATGAACGTGTTTTCAGTGCGTTGCCGGAGGGCGTCCGTTTCGTCAGGCTCGATGGAACTCTATCCCGGGAAGACATTGCCGGACAAGTGGCCGAAGTCCTGAAAAAAGAAGGGGTGTTGAGTTAGTTGCTCTAGGTTTGCCGAGTGTCCTCTCTCGGTTCACTCCAGGGTCAACCGGTGTTCACTTAAGGTTTGCATTTTACGCCCCTTTGGATTTTTTTTGGCCGGGATATCTTGTACAAGATATCAACTGACAGCCCGCTGGCATGCCCGCCCCTTCTTTCATCACATGAAAAAAACAACGTTTTGGGCTATTGCCCACAGGTTTTGAATCACCAGCGACCTTTTCATGCCTATAGGGGGCATGAACACACCGGACAACCCGACGTGGAATAGGGACTATCCCTACGAATATCTCAATGAGTACACCAGTTGTCAAGTGACGGTCAAAGTCGCCGATACTCGATTCAGTATTTTTCCTCATCATCGCGACGCATATTATTACTGGAAAAAACTACGGCACGACCTACACGGATATGGTTGTGAGCTTGTCGAATATATGACGATGGGAACTCATGTTCATTTCCTTGCCTTGACTCAAAATGGATCGGAACCTTTGATTAAGGCGATACGAGCGACGAATATATCCTATTCCATGCGTCTGCGCTACTATGCAAAGCATCCGCGTCCATACAAAGTATTTCGAGTTTGCAGATACATATGCGATTGTACGCATTGCGAAGCTATTTTCACTGACTCCCCAAGATTTACATCAATATCTCTTGGTTGATGATGACGTCCGGATAGAGCAGCGTAACAAATTGATTCCCGCCGACCTTTCAAAAGAACAAGAGATATTCAAAGTGCCAAGCGCAAAGTTTTCTCTTTATACGTTCCTACGGCCTGATGAATTGTATTCGGGCAGCACACTCGCTTCCCAAGTATTGTCTGTAGTAAATCCAGAGCGAACACCGAGCGAACCCTAGCAAAACCTTTATTTCAAAAAAGTAGCGTCGCCATAGGAAAAGAAGTGATATCCGTCCTCAACGGCATGCCTGTAGGCGGCAAGGATGTGTTCCTTTCCGGCGAAAGCCGAGACGAGGACGAGCAAAGTCGATTCCGGTGTATGGAAGTTGGTGAGCAATTGATCCACCACGTGGAATTCGTAGCCAGGCATGATGAACAGGTTAGTCCGCCCCTGCCCCGCCTTGAGACGTCCCGCCGAGGCATCCCACGCCGATTCCAATGTCCGGACGCTAGTAGTGCCGGTTGCGACGACCTTGCGTCCTTCGGCCTTCGCCTTGTTGATGGCGTCGGCGGTCGCCTGGCACACTTCGTACCGTTCAAAATGCATGTGATGGTCTTCAAGGCTGTCGGTACGAACGGGAAGGAACGTCCCTGGTCCGACATGGAGGGTCACCTCCACGACATCGATACCCATGGACCTGATACGACCAAGAATCTCATCGGTAAAATGGAGTCCCGCCGTCGGAGCGGCGACAGAGCCTTCGGCCTTGGCATAGACCGTCTGGTAACGGGTTTCATCGGTAAAGTTGTCATCACGCCTGATATAGGGCGGCAACGGCACATGCCCGCAACTATGGAAGAAAGACTCATCGACAGGACGGTCGAAACGAACGGTACGGGTACCATCGTCATTGGCCGAAACGATTTCCGCCTCATGGACGGAATTACCATCGGAATCCTTGAAGACGAATTGCTTGCCAGGCCTCTGCTTCTTGCTCTTCGTAACCATCGTCTGCCAGGAATGGTCGAGGTTCTCTTCAAGGAACAGGAATTCGACACGTCCGCCAGTATCGCTTTCACCATAGACACGGGCCTTACGGACGCGGCTGTTGTTGACGACGAGCAGGGAGCCTGGTTCCAGAAACAACGGAAAGTCGGACATGGAAGAATCGGTCCATTCACCCGTACTGCGGTCTATGACCAGCAACCGGCTCGTACCACGACGGTCGGCCGGTGTCTGGGCTATCAGATCTTCGGGAAGATCAAAAGAGAATTCCTTGGTTTTCATCTACATTCCTCTGACATGGAAGCCCGAGCAGATCATAGGCCTTCATGGTGACCATGCGACCCCGTGGCGTCCGTTTCAGATATCCTTTCTGAATCAGGTATGGTTCATAGAAGTCTTCCAGCGACTCAATAGCCTCGCCCACGGAAATGGAAAGGGTATCCGCACCGACAGGCCCGCCGCCATAGAACTCTATGATAGTGCGCAGGATATTGCGATCCTGCTCCTCAAGACCGTTCAGGTCGATGCCCAGACGATCCATGCTGTGATGTACAATTTCAGGAGTAATCACTCCGTCGCCCAACACATCCGCGAAGTCTCGCAGACGCCGCAGCAACCTATTGGCGATTCTAGGCGTGCCACGGGCGCATTTAGCAAGCAAAGCGACGGCATCCGGCTCTATATCCGTATTGATGATCTGGGCGGAACGGGTGATGATACTGGACAGCTCCTGTTCATTGTAGAACTCAATGTGGCAGGTAATGCCGAAACGACTGTGCAATGGTGAAGAAACCTGTCCAGCCTTGGTGGTCGCCCCGACCAACGTGAACTTCGGCAATGGAATGCGCATCGTCCGTGCCGCCGGTCCCTGGCCGATGACCCAGTCGATCTCGAAGTCCTCCATGGCGATATAAAGCATTTCCTCAAGCGCCGGCTTCAGGCGGTGTATCTCGTCAATGAAAAACACGCTGCCTTCCGTTACATTGGTCAGGATACCGGCGAGATCCTTCGGCTTGTCCAATGCGGGAGCGCTGGTCATACGGATTTCGGCGCCCATCTCGTTTGCGATAATGGAAGCCAAGGTGGTCTTGCCAAGACCGGGAGGACCAATCAAGAACACATGATCCAACGCCTCCTGACGCTCGCGGGCAGCTTTGATGAATACAGACAGGTTGTCTTTGATCCTTGCCTGCCCCTGAAAATCACAGAGCATCTTCGGCCGCAGCAAGTTTTCCTGGGCGTCAGCCTCGCCCTGAAATGAAGTGGACACGGGAGAATTCTGTTGCAATTCATCGAGATCCTTCAAGGATGTTTCGAAATCATCAAATCCATCTTTGTCCATCTATCACCCCAATGCGATGATCGCATAGCGGAAAAGCGTCTCTTCAGCTTCATGCTGTTCCATCGGTTCGAGCAACAAGGCATGCTCATCAACAAGCTTCACCAACGTTTCTGAGACCTTTTTCTTGTCATATCCCATCTCAACCAAAGCCTCGGCAAGCTCGGACCAACGCTTGTCGACATCACCCTTTTTGCGAGCCGAGGAACCAGGCTCGGAAACATCATCATCCAGAACCAGAACATTGCGCAAAGCAAGAATCAGTTTCTGCCCAGTCTTGCTGCCGATACCGGGAATTCGCGAAAGCGTCTTTACATCGCCGGCGTCGAGAGCCTTGATCAGGTTGACGACGCTGATACCGCTGAGAATCTTCAAGGCCTGCTTCGGCCCGATACCTGAAACATTCTGCAACTGATTAAAAACGACACGCTCCTGTTCGTCCGAGAAACCGAACAGCGTCATCGAGTCCTCCCGGTGCTGGAGCCACGTAAGCATGCGCAGGTTCTTGCGCTGGTCCCCTTGAAGCTGAGACAAGCGGCTAGCGGTCTGCGAAGAAATAATGAGCGAATATTCGATATGACCGCAACGAAGCACCAGCTCCTGCGCGGATACGTAAACTATGTCACCGATAACAGCATTGATCATCATATCCTCCATCGAGACCCGTCAACGCAATACCCGGGCTTCCGTAGCGCTATACGTAGCGAGGCAAATCGCCGCAGCCAAAGCATCCGCAGCATGGTCCGGCTTGGGAATCGCCTCCAAACCAAGCATCAGCCGCATCATTTCCTGCACCTGATTCTTTTCCGCGTTGCCGTAGCCGGTAACTGTCGTCTTGATCTGCGGCGGAGAGAACAGCCGAACGGGCAACCCCTGAGAAAGCATCTGGTGCGTGACCGCCCCAATCACCTTTGCCACAGTGATGGCGCTGCTGACATTCTTGGCGAAGAAGATATCTTCCATACCCACCTGTTCGACCGCGAACTTGGTGGCAATTTCGCCGAGCGATGAAGCGATCTCATGTATTCTCTCAGCCTGCTCCGATTCAGTCGTGGTCTTTACCACACCAAAAGAAACAGGCCGGTAACGCTGGCCGAACACATCGACCACGCCCCAGCCTGTCTGAGCAAACCCTGGATCTATTCCCAGGATACGCATGCAGTTATTCTTCGTCCTCGTAATCGTCTGGCAAATCGAGGTTGGTGGAAACCTGCTGGACGTCGTCCAGTTCCTCAAGTTTGTCAACGATCTTCATGACCTTGCGTGCACGCTCAGTATCAAGCTGAACGGTAGTGTCGGCGATTTTCTCGACTTCGGCGCTCTCCTGCTCGAAGCCGGCGGCCTGAAGAGCTTCGAGCACATTGGCGAAGTCAGCGGCGCTGGTAGAGACTTCAATGGTCCCGTCCTCGTTGCTCACATCTTCGGCGCCATTCTCAAGAGCCGCTTCAAGGATATCGTCCTCGGAATACTTGGACGCATCATATGTAATGATACCCTTGGTCTGGAACATGTAGGAGACACAGCCCGTCGCGCCCAAGGAACCGCCGAGCTTGGTCAATGTACTGCGCACATCGGCGGCGGTACGGTTCTTGTTATCGGTCAAGGTATCAATGATGATGGCGACACCACCGGGAGCATACCCTTCATACGTCAATTCATAGAACGTGGAAGCGCCGAGTTCACCGGACCCCTTCTTGATGGCGCGGTCGATGTTGTCTTTCGGCATGTTTTCGGCGCGGGCCTTGAGGACCGCTGTACGAAGGCGGGCATTGCTTTCGGGATCGGCGCCACCCATTTTGGCGGCGACTGAAATTTCCTTGATCAGCTTTGTGAACTTCTGACCGCGTTTTGCGTCAGCGATACCCTTCTTGTGTTTGATTGTTGCCCATTTGCTGTGGCCGGACATATTGAACCTCTTTATAGAAATAGATTGCGATTGATTTGGTATATGAATCCTTATCACGTTACCATAGTGGAAAAAACGGTGTCAAGGGGCTACGGACGACAATACGGGACAATCGGGAGGTTTTAATCGGATATCATCACATAGTGCCATCCTGTCCGCTTCCATCGCCAATTGAACCACGATATCGTCCAAAACCATCCAACCGATTTCTGAACAAGAAAATGACCGGCCGGTATTGCAATACGCCCCAGAATCCACGATGCGCAAGAAGCGGGGAGACAGTAGACGGTCGAAAGAAAAACCAAAACGAGATTGAAATACAGCCTTGTCGATGCCGTCCTTCACACGCAGGGCGACAAGCAGGTACTCCTCCAGTTCTTCCAAGCGCGACAGACTTTCTCCGGCGTATCCGGCAAAAGCGGTTCCTGAACAATACCTGTCGAGATCCGCCGGACATTCCCAACGGACCAGTCCTGCGGGTGAGAACGCCGTCCCGGCCGCGGCGGGACCGAGCCCCACATATTGGTCCAGTTTCCAGTACCTGCCGTTATGCAGGCTCCTTGCTCCGGGTTTCGCGAAATTCGAGACTTCATAATGCTCATAGCCCAATGCAGCCAAGTGCTCCCAGCAGGCGGACAGGATGTCTGCCTGCCAGCTTTCATCCCGTTCACGAAGACGGAAATACAACGGCGTCCCCTCCTCCAACGTCAGGCAATAGAGGGAAACATGTTCGGGAGCCACGATACCGTATAGAGAATCGATGTCGGACAGGGCGGCATCCTTGCTCTGACCGGGGATGCAGGTCATCAGATCGAAGCTCAGCCTCGTCCCATAACGCTCCCGAAGACGGGACGCCTCGCCTATTCCTGCGAGAATCCGCGGCAACGAGACGTTCCGCCCCAATATCCGCAACGTCGGACCATCCAGGCTCTGCACACCCATGCTCAGGCGGTCCACATACCGCTCGAACAACGGGAAATGGGCGGAGGTCAACGACTCGGGATTCATCTCCACGGTACATTCCCTGGAACGACCGAAGCGATTCGCAGCCGCCAGCAACGACTCAAGCCCATCGACAGGGAGGCAACCGGGATTGCCACCGCCGAAAAATATCGTCTCATAGGGACGGCCGAGCGCCTGCGTACACGCGGAGACTTCTTCAAGAAGCCGGGATAAATAACGTTGTACGATCGCTCCGTCCCCGCCCTTCCATCGGGACGAGGGGAGCGAATAAAACGCACAATAATCACATTTGGAAGTACAAAATGGGACATGGACATATAGGGAGACGGGTTGCGAAGCGGCGAAAAAACCTTCGGGTAGCGATACGGGGGCCGCCATCAGTCGTCAGTGAGGACCTTCATCCGGTTCAACGGCCAGAAGCGGGCGATAACGCGGCCATTGATATCGTCGGTATCGACAGGCCCAAAGTATCTGCCGTCGAACGAGTTGTCCCGGTTGTCCCCCAAAGGCAGCACGTGGTGGGCGGGAACATAGATACCCCGCTCATATCGGGCGGCATTGCTTCTGGCGGAAAAATCGGACGGGTCGAGCAACCGTTCGGTACGGTACTTGCTGGAGTGAACCTGATAGTCGTCGCCAAGCCCTGAATAGTTCTTGACGCTCTGGTAGGAATTGAGCAAATGCTGCGGCGCGGAAGTCAACCCCTTGTCCTCATACGCAGTCAGCGCGGCATAAGCCTTGAGCCCATCGTAGATATCGGGATCCACCAACCGGTTCGGTCCCTGGGCAAGCCCGTTGTCAGAACGAAATACGCTTTCATTGATAAAGCCGTCAGTTCCCGCGGGATTGATCATCACATCCCCGTTGGAAAAATTGATGACGTCCCCCGGCATGCCCACCGCGCGCTTGACGTAGAGGCGTTCACGTGGATTGCCGGCGTCATCGACATCGATATTCACCAATGAGAACGTCCCCATATAGAGAATCTGGGCGAGAACGTCGTATACAGGGCCTCTGGAGGCGTAGTTCGGATTGTAGAAGGTAATAATCTGATCCCGTTCCGGTTGGCGATGCTTCGTAAGGATTTTCTTCCCACCGGGATAAAGTTCAATGCCATAGGAAGTCTTGTTGACGAATACGCGGTCTCCAGTCAGCAACGTCTTCTCCATCGAGGGGGACGGAATGACGAATAGCTGAAACAGATACTGGTTGATCAACAGGACGGCGAATACAGCGAAGACAATCGCATCAATCCAGCCCTTCACTTCGCCCCAGAAGGTCCGGGGCTTGCGTGCGGCCGCTTCCGCGGCTTTCTTCGCCTTGCGAACGGTCAGATAGCGCTCCGCCTGCCGTTCTATCGTTGAAAAGAATTCGTCCATGTTCTGGAAAGTATCACAATCGGAGCGAGTTGACAAGTTACTGCGGGGAGAGTACCTTTTACCACATGAAAAAGCCAGTCCAACTACCGAACGTCGAACCAGTGAAGCTGCCGACCATCCTGGGCATGCGTCCGGGACTTTATATCCTCATCCTCGGCGTCCTGCTGGTCGCCTTGGCGGTGTTTCTGATAGGTTTTCTGCCCGGAATTCTCAATGGCGGCAAGAAAGTCACGTTTACTAGCCCCGTGACCACTGTCGCGGTTTCCGTCGATGGCGTCTACAAGGGAGCAACTCCGTTCGAAGCATTCATTGAAAGCGGTGAGCATGAAATTGAATTCTCCAAGGATGGAATCGTCTTGCAGACAAAGGATGTGCGGGTCGGGCATCCAGTGTTCTTTACCTGGCTGTTCCCGCGTAAGCAGACGATAACAAACGATTCTCTGACCGTCGCGAGACAGGATATCTCCCGGTTGACGAAAAAGTTCCTTGATGACCTCGCCGGTTGGTCGGCGGTAACCGATTACGACGACAGATACCACTTTCCGCCACTCTATACGAACTGGGCGACGGATATGGTCGTCCTGACATCTGAAATTTCCGGCGATACCACAACGCTCTCCGAATTGCGCCGGGAAATTTCCAACGCATGGATGCTTGCCTGCGCCCATATCACCAGCAAGACGTTGCTAGACAACGCATTGTCTGCAAAAGAAACGCTTTCTGTGGCGGGCTTTTCCGTAGATACGTCGGTCGCGGACGAACTACTCGGCATCGCAGGACGGTTGTTCAGCGACCAGGGAAGTCCGACGGGTACGGTTGGACTCGCCAGTGAAAATACCGTGGGAGAAATCCGTCCGACGACGCTGACCGGCGCGGGGCTGTCGATAGACGGCTTTACCTATCCGCCGGAGCACTTCGTCATGGGCGGAGCGGTCCCTGAAATCTGGCCGGCCATCACCGGGGCGGGCGTCGAAGTATCGACTTCGGCGTTCTCCATCGCCGCAACGGAAGTGACGGAATACCAGTGGGCGATGTTCATTGAGCAGAATCCATATTGGAGCAAGGCGAACCTGTCGCAGCTGATCGAGGACGGTATGGTCGATGAGTATTATCTCGCCGGGTTATTCCCCTCTACCGCGATACAGTCCTCGCGACCGATCCGAAACATCAGCTACCATGCGGCGAGCGCCTTCTGCGACTGGCTCGGCGCCGCAAGTGGAAAAAACGTCCATTTGCCGACTGAAGAACAATGGACGATGGCGGCGCTCAGTACCCAAGGCAAGGAATATACGAAGGCGTTGCTCACCGTCGATACCGATACGTCGTCACCTTCAGCGATGCTGGGCGGAGTCTGGGAGTTCACCGGCACGAGGTTCATCCCCCTCACCAGAGTCAGCGGTGCTTATGACGAACTACAGAAGCTGGCTGAAGATTTCGGGCTTTCCACGGACATGGTCGTCAAAGGCGGCTCGTACATCAATAGTCCGAACGACATCGGCGTAGCTACGGTTGGCGCCGCGGATGCGCGTGCATGCGGCGAATATACCGGAATGCGTATTGTTTGGGAGTAAGCATGGCAAAGTTTTCAAAAACCGACATAAAGGTTCTCCAAGTCAACAAGAAGGCCTATTTCAACTATGAGGTCGTAGAAGATCTTGAGTGCGGCATTGCGCTTGCCGGAACCGAGGTTAAATCGATACGCGAAGGACGGTTCAGCTTCGTGGACAGCTATGTGAAAATCGCTCCTGATGGTCTGGTATTGGTGGGCTTCACCATCCAGCCATATACCCACGCCAGCATCTTCAACCACAAGAGCGACCAGGACCGCAAGCTTCTCGCACACAAGCAAGAAATCAAGAGACTCAGGCGCAAGGTCGATGAAAAAGGATTCACTTTGGTGCCTACGAAGGTATATCTGAAAGGAAATCTCGTAAAAGTCCAGGTTTCCCTCTGCCGTGGCAAGCAGCTGCATGACAAGCGCGACGCCATCAAGGAGCGGGACATGAACCGCGACGCAAGAAGGGAACTAAAGCAGTTGAACTATTAGGAATGCGACGAGGACGCAAGGGGGAGCCGGGGGACAGTACGTCCCCCTCCCCGGAACACCCCGCAGGACAGCGTATACAGGCGCACAACAGGAATCAATATATGGATGGAACGACGGACAGGATACGGATACTCCATACATCGGACTGGCACTTGGGGCGTCAGCTGTATGGCAGAAGAAGGACTGGGGAGTTCGAAGCGTTCCTCGCCTGGCTGCTTAACCTGATTGAACAGGAACGGATACAGGCGTTGCTTATCAGTGGAGATATCTTCGATACGACAACACCGGGCAGTACGGCGCAACGGATGTATTATGATTTCCTTGGAAAGCTTCCCAAGAGCTGCCATACAGTGATTATATCGGGAAACCATGACAGCCCCACCTTGCTTGGGGCTTCCTCCTCCCTGCTCAGGCATTTCAACATCCATGTCGTGACAGATGCGATTGTCGATAATGAGACGCTGATTCTGTCCGATGCCACGGGAAAGCCAGAGCTTGGGGTAATCGCAGTCCCGTTCCTCCATGACCGCGATATCAGGATATCTCAGGAAAATGAAAGCCTTGCAGACAAGGATCATGCGTATCAAGAAGCGGTCGCACAACATTTTCTGGAAGCAGAAAGGCAAATAATCCACCTGACCGGAGGGCGAAAAGTACCGGTCGTCTGTATGGCACATCTGTTCACTATGGGTGCGATTACCGTCGAAGGTGACGGTGTAAGGGATCTTTCCGTCGGTTCTCTCAGCCATGTGCAGTCGTCGATATTTCCGTCAGTCGCCGACTACACGGCGCTGGGACACCTCCACGTCCCCCAGACTGTCGGAGGACAAGAAAGCATCAGATATTGCGGATCTCCCATTCCCATGGGGTTTGGCGAGGCGAACCGGCGCAAGCAGGTATGTATCGTGGATTTGAGCCGCGACGACGTTCCGACGGTCAAAAGCGTTCCTGTGCCGATTTTCCGTAAGCTGGTCCAGCTCAAAGGGGATTTGAAACATATCCAGGACGGGCTGTCGAAACTGGAAGCCGACTCTCACAAATCAGAGTCGGATACGTACGTCCAAGGTCGTCCGACCTGGGTGGAAATCAACTATGATGGTGAAGAAATACTTGAAGATCTGCAACAACGCGTTGACCAGATGACCCGTCCATTGACTTCGGTGGAGGTCGTAGCGATACGAAATCACCGCAAGGCACAGGCGATACTGCGGCAGCAGGAAGATGCCCGGACCCTTGAAAGCCTGACACCCCAGGAAGTTTTCGCTCGATGCATGGAAGAGAATGGTATCATCCTGTCGCAACGCAAGGAATTGTCAGCGGCGTTCGATGAGATATACCATTCAATTCTGACCGCCGACGAGGAATAGAGACGATGCGGATACTCAGCTTAAGGTTCAAGAACCTCAATTCTTTGGAAGGCGTCTGGAATATCGATTTTACAGCGCAACAGTTCCGACAAAACGGTCTGTTCGTTATTACCGGGCCTACCGGAAGCGGCAAGACGACGATTCTCGATGCCATCGCCTTGGCGATGTATGGACGCACTCCCCGACTCCCACGGATCAACAAAACGACAAACGACATCATGACGCAGGGATGCGGGGAATGTTTCAGTGAAGTAACGTTCTCCACTACCACGGGAACCTACCGGAGCCTGTTCAGCCAACGGCGGGCCAGGGGGCTTGCCGCTGGGATGCTCCAAGACCAAAAAAGGGAAATTTCCGACGCCGTTACTGGAAAAATCATTGCCTCAACGCTTAAAGAGGCGGAAACAAGCATTGAACATATTACGGGGATGAATTTCGATCAGTTCACCAGATCCGTCATGCTGGCTCAAGGACAATTCGCAGCGTTTCTACAGGCCGGCAGCGACCAGCGCGCCCCGATTCTTGAACAGATTACGGGAACGGCAATTTACTCGGAAATATCCATCGCCGTCCAACAACGCTACAAGGAAGAGAAGGACCATCTGGCGTCGTTGCAAAGCGAGGTCGAAGGACTTCAATTGCTTACGGCAGGGGAAACGATAAGTACAGAACGGGAAATCGGTTCACTGACCATCAAAGCAAACGAATTCAAACGGCGAATTTCTTTGGCGGAACACGCTCAACGGTGGTATGCGGATCAGAAGGATACGGAACATCGGGAACGACAGTTTCTGGAATCATTGAAAAAACTTCATGAAGACGAGACCGGATTCACGCAAGGCAGGGCTTTGCTCTCGCGTTATGAAACGGCTCGTCCATTGCTTGCCGGCTGGAAGGAGCTTCAAGTCCTTGAAACGAATCAGAACGAAAGCAAAAAAGAGGCCACAGAGCTGGAAGTAAGCATCAGACTGCAAGAGGAACTGGTCGAGCAGGCGAAAACCGCGCAGGATGTCGCAGCCGCTTTCTACAATGAGACGCTT
>JAXEWB010000014.1:0-32859 GCA_034114085.1 Sphaerochaetaceae bacterium
CAGCAGATGCGACTATACCGACAGATGCGACTATGCCGACAGATGCGACTGTGCCAGCAGATGCGACTGTGCCAGCAGATGCGACTGTGCCAGCAGATGCGACTGTGCCAGCAGATGCGACTGTGCCAGCAGATGCGACTATACCGACAGATGCGACTATACCGACAGATGCGACTATGCCGACAGATGCGACTATGCCAGCAGATGCGACTGTGCCAGCAGATGCGACTGTGCTGCTGCTCGCTCCTGTGCCTGTTTCTGCTGTGGCGTTGGCTACCTCGTCTGCTCAGAATATGGAAAATACGCAGGAATCCATGCAGGAGGAACCACAACTTGTCCGCGTAGGAGTTTTTGAGAGCAACGGATTTATCGCCCTTGACGCAAACGATGAGGCAACGGGCTATGGCGCAAAATTCATGAACTTGTTGGCGCAATATGCCCATGTACGATATGAGTACGTCAGAATGACATGGAATGAATGTCTACAGGCTCTTTTGTCTGGAGAAATTGACATTGTGATGGACGCTCGTAAAACGGTGGAACGAGATGAGTTCTATGAATTCTCCGTCCAATGCATCGGTCAGATTCAAGGGGCGATTTTCATACCCAAGGAAATGGAGGACATATATTTCAACGACTATGAGGCGATGAGCAAGCTCCGCATAGGCTTTGAAGTTGGCGCACAGAATAAATGGTTGTATGAGGCATTTGCTCAGGAGCATGGCTTTTCGGCGTTTACTATGGAATACCCATCCTTTTCCGATTTGCGCCTTGCGTTGCAGCGCGGAGAGATAGATGCTTTTGGAAGCGATGCCCACATGTATACCGACGACCTGAAAGTCATTTCCATCTACAATACCGACCCGAATTACATCATGGCTCGAAAGAATTCTGATCTCATGCATCGTTTGAATCTTGCCATTGAAGAAATGTATATACGAAATCCTGAGATGATTGCCGAACAATACGGATATCTTGCCGCACGCCAAGTCTACGGGACGATTCTGCTGACTCGCGAAGAGGCCCTCTACATTGAACAGCATCCCGTGATACGTGTCGGGACGTATACCGACCGAAAGCCTGCATCTTGGTATGACGAAGAAACAGGGACATTCAAGGGCATCGCAATCGACATGATGGAACAGCTTTCGAAGAACACTGGTTTGCGTTTTGAATATGTACCGGTCGATGAAGGGGTTCCCGCTGTGACCATGTTGCAACAGGATATCATTGATCTCGCCATGCCCACGGTCTCTAAGGAATATTACAACGGTGAAATTCCCGTCCGTATCACCAACCCTCTGTATACGTTGTCGGTCGCTATGGCTTTCAAGGATGAAAGTAGGTTGTCGGCAGGGAAAAGTTTCTCTGTCGCAGTTGCGAAATCAAATGAAGGTGTCCGAGAAATGCTAGATGTCTATTTCGACGATTTGAAGTTTTTGCGGTGCGATACGACACAGGATTGCATTGACGCAGTGAGGGCCGGTGCCGTCGATGCTTATGGCAATGCGATGTATGAACTGGAATATCGTTTGAAAAATCCGAGAAACGATGATCTCCGGATCGCTTATTCCTATACTTGCCCCATCGACTATTGCATTTCCATGCGACAGGACGCCCCCGATGAACTTTTCAACATACTCAATAGTGGAATCTCGTTGATTTCTCAAAAAGAAAAAGACCGTATCATCCGATATCACAGTACCTTTTTGCAATACGACAGGAATTTCACCGATCGGCTGTATGAAAATCGCTACCTACTCCTTGTTGTTCTTGCAGTGTTCGTTTGTCTTGCTGTCGGATGGCTGTTGTATTTTATGATGCAGAAACGCACGCTTGCCGCGATTGAACGTAAAAGTGATGAGGCTCGTCGTGCCGCTGAAGACGCAAAGCGGGCTAATGCCGCGAAATCTGATTTCCTCGCCCGTATGAGCCATGATATGAGAACCCCGATGAACGGCATACTCGGGCTTGCCGAGCTGTCGAAAGATATGGAAATGTCCGAACAAGCAAGGGCAACAGTCGGCAAGATTTCAAGCGAGGGGCGATTCTTGCTGAGTCTGATTAATGATACCCTGGACATGAGTAAAATTGAAAGCGACAAACTCAAACTCAATATGCAGGTCGTCGATTCTCGTATCGTAGTGGATGAAACGCTTACGTTGGTCGAAGCATACGCCAAGGAACGAAGCGTGACCTGTTCTGTCGTACAACGGAATTTAGGTGTTGGTCTTGTCCGGATGGACAAGCTGAGAGTCCAGCAAATCATCATGAACATCATGTCCAACGCAGTGAAATTCTCTCCCGCGGGTGGAACCGTGGAACTGGATGTGGAATGTTACGACAGGCAGGAAAATATCTCCCGCGACAGGTTCGTGATTATCGACCATGGTATCGGAATCAGCCCGGAATTCCTTCCCCGGATATTCAACCCTTTTGAACAGGAACGAAGTTCCTTTGCCGCCGGAGGACGCGAGGGTAACGGACTGGGCATGGCGATCGCGAAGCATCTTGTGGATCTGATGCACGGTCGGATTGAAATCGAAAGTACTCCCGGTGTCGGGACGACTGTCACTGTATATCTTGATTTTGAAAGATGTTTTGGCGAAGTCGCTTCCGGGACTACTCAATCCTCGCAGTGTGATATTCCGCCTGGGACCAATATCCTGTTGTGCGAGGACAACCAGATAAACACTCTTGTAGCCCAGGGGCTTCTGGAAAAGGTCAGTTGTGTCGTTACCTGCGCTCAAAATGGACTGGAAGGTCTGGAAAAATTCAAGTCTTCCGTTCCAGGCTGTTACAAAGCTATTCTCATGGATGTCCGCATGCCTGTCCTAGATGGCGTGCAGGCTACGCGAGCGATTCGGGCGCTCGACCGACCAGATGCGAAAACCGTTCCAATCCTTGCCTTGACCGCAAACGCCTATGCGGAAGATATCCAGGTCTGCCTGTCCGCTGGAATGAACGCACATGTCGCCAAGCCGATTGAGCCTTCGCAGCTGTTTGAAGTCTTGAGCCGATTGTTGCGACAAAATGCCTGACCGTCGTTCTGATGGCTCCTTGGCGATCCAAGGCAGGACGCAATCCCGACATAAAGGACGCAGGCGACAGGTAGCTCCGACATAAAGGACGTAATCCCGACATACAGGGCGTAGGCGACAGTCTTATCCCCTAACTATCTTTATACGGACGAATCGGCTTTCGCAATCATCTCCCGGTGCCAGTCGAGGAGGTAGTCGTGGCGACTTTGGGAGGCTCCCTTACAATCGACGAGAACCCTGAAAACCGGCTCCGTGCCGCTGCCCCGCATCCAGATAAAGTCAGTCGGATTGTTCTGCGCGTCGAAAAATACGATTTTCAGACCGCCTTTTCCCGCGCCGGTCCTGAAGTCCGGTCCGACGCCCTCGCGGCAGACCGTTCCTTCGGTCTGATATTCCTTCCATGAAACGATGCCATATTCCTTTGCGAGAACATACTGCCTGCGTCGCCATTCATCCACAAAGATTTTTTCATAGGCGGTCTTGAGCCTGCCATGGTCGGAACATGTCACCTGCATCTTGCCCGCGGATGAGAACGCTCCAGTCGTTGTGTAAACCGGCAGACTATCAATGATAGCCTCAATAGAATTATTCTTTATGTTTTTTGCACCAATTGCATTATTCCAGGTCGCAAATATAGAATCATCACCCGTAGATGAAAGGAATTTCACCAATGACATGATTGTATTCATCGGGTCCCTGACCTTCGCTGGATGGGTAATGTTCCCTCCGTTTGACCCTTCGCCCAGAAGCCTGACGACCGCCCCATGGGAACGGAGCTGTTGCGCCAGTTCAACGACGTTCGCTTCCCCGACCTCTGCGCGATGGACCTCGACGTCCAGGGCTGCGCACAGGCTTTCGATCCTCATGGAAGTCGGGCCGTTCACTGCGATGGCCATCCTCGTTCCCGCCGGTAGCTTTCGCCGCAGGTCCGCTAGCTCGATAACCGCGACCAGAGCGAAGACTTCCTGCGCCTGAAGGATATGCGCTTTGCCGTCTGAATGCCTGATGTAGACGAGATTGCCGCGGTCGCCGTCATTGTCCGGAACATAACCGATTTGCCAGGACGCATCCGTTGTAAACAGTTCTTCCAAAGTCCTGCGACAGAGTTCGAGGTTCTCACCTTCTGGGACGATAGGGTGTACGATTTGCCTCGGCTTGTCGTTCATGGCATGGACTTTCAACCCAAGCGAAGTCAAGAAGTCGACATCGATTGAATCCCCCCGGGCGCTTCCGTTCAGTTCGGCTACAATTCCAATGGGGGTGTTGGCGGTAAATGCACGGATTTGTGCGACCAGCGCATCTTGATCCGCTTTTACGAAGGAATCCGCCGCAGTAGCGAGGACAAAGCTTCTATAGCGTTCCAACGACTGTTCCTTTTGGCATGCCATTTGGGACAGCACTCCTTCGTAAGAAGTTGTGTCGAGCAATGCGCTGAGCTTCTGCGCATAGGAATACGCTTGAGTGTCTTGGACGAGTTCACGCATTGTTCGGGCCAGTTCGCCTGATTCCGCCCCCGTATAGACGCCTCCTGCTTTTCCGAACTTGATGCCATTGTGTCCCACCGGGTTGTGGCTTGCGGAAATATAGAGAAACGCATCGGCTTCTTTCGGGCATAGGGAGCTGTCTGCCATGATTTCAGGTGCGGCGGCGATGAAGAGATACCTGACGTCGGCGCCACAGGCAAGGAGTATCCTGTTGATTACGTTTGCTAGAGCGGGACCCGTTGGTCGCGCGTCAATTCCCACCAGCACCGTACAAGGATTTTCAGGACAATCCGGCAACGCCTGTAACTTTGCGCCGCCGTCGGACAGCTTCATCAGTTCGGGACACGCTCCAGGCAGCCCCAGATGACGTGCTAGGGACAGCGCGACGAACGCGGCGAGGATCGCATCCTCTTGGGAGAGGTTCTCGGACGCGTCCTCTTCATCGCCACTGGCGGCGAAGACCTTGCGCCAGCCGGAAGCGGAAAGGATCATCGAAGAGAAAGCTTTCTGTATGGAATCCTGTCGTGGCGTAGGAAACGCAAGCGGATCTACTGCGGGGTCGGCTACGAACAACTCGGTACGCGCATCGTATATTTTCATGGATACCTCCGGGATTTCAAAATTATCAATTCCAATATAGCATGATGACGTACTCTAGCCAACTCTTGCTTGCGGCCTTGTTTTCCCGTATCGCAAGGTATCTTTGTTTTCATTTGAAAACAATTCGATGGATTAGCGTGTGGCGCAGGCTTGCTTTCCAGAGTTTCTTACAGTACTGTTGCATCAAGGAGGGGGAAGGGAATGTTCGCTGATTGTGCTGCGATCCATGATTTGTCCTGCTATGCGAAAAGTTCTTTGACTGTCGTCTCCCCGATTCTGGAAGCCATGGGAGTCGAGGTGTGCCCGATTCCAACGGCTTTGCTTTCCACTCAGACCGATGGTTTCAAGGGGTATCTATTCGAAGACCTCACTTCCCAGATGCATCAGGTGATTGACCATTGGCAACGGCTGGGACTTGCTTTTGACGCCGTCTACTCCGGCTTCCTTGGGTCTGTCAGTCAAGTCGCGCTGGTAGAGTCGTTCATCAGCGTCCAGCGCAATATGGGTTCTCCCCTGGTTCTCATTGATCCTGTTCTTGGGGATGCTGGAAAAACCTATGGGCCGATGAATACCGCGCTGATCGCCCGGATGCGCTCGCTAGTCGCCCATGCGGATGTCATCACCCCCAATACGACGGAAGCGGCCCTGTTGCTCGGCCATGACTGGCAGGCTGTGGAGCATGCGTCCGATGTATACGGCTATGCGCGCTCCCTCGCCGATCTTGGTCCAAAACGTGTGGTTGTCACGAGTGTCCTGCTGGATTCTGCCCCCGACAAATGTTCTGTAGCTTGGTATGACAGGACAAGCGATGATTTCGGTGTGTTCTCCCATGCCCGGATAGACGCTTCGTATCCTGGTGCCGGTGATCTGTTCGCCAGTCTCCTTTGTGGTCTGTTGCTATGGGGCCGACCGTTTCCTTGCGCGGTAGAGCAGGCGGCTCTTTGGGTTTCCTTGGCCATAGCCCGGACATCCGCTCTTGGATACCCGTACCGCCATGGAGTCTGCCCCTCATCGTTGATACCGACCATCGCGCAATGCCGGCTGGAGGATGAGAAATTCAAATGCGGGTCTTGATTGTCGCCTCCTCCGAACGGGAATTGCTGGGTCTGTCCAGATTTTCAAGCAACGGCGAAGCGTTCCTCAACCAGCTTCTTCCCTGTGGACGCGGCGAAATCGTCGGTACGTCCGTGGGAGTAGGCTTGGTGCAGGCTACGCTTGGTACGGTTTCCTCTATTTTAAAATGGCGGCCCGACCATGTCCTCTGTTTTGGGACGGGCGGTGCTGTGCGCGATGATTTGGATATCGGCGACTTGGTGTGCGCCGAAGAGGTCGTACAATATACGCTTGACCTTCAGGCGTTCGGATTGAGGCGAGGTGAAAGCTTCGGCCCGCATCAAGGTGCTGTCGTGGGGGCGATTAAACCGATGCTGCGTATTCCCCCGCTTGACGGTATCCGCCAGGTTGATGGCGTCGTCGGCAGCGCGGACCTGTTCGCCATTCGGTCCTGGAGGGATGCGAACCCATGGTTGTCCGAAGAACTGCATGTCGTTCTGACCGACATGGAATCCTATGCCATGGCCAGCGCCTGTCGTCAATATTGCCTGCCGTGTCGTATCGGTAGGGTCGTCAGCGATACAGCCTTGGGGCGTCGGCCGAAACGGTATGACCGTTTTTTGTCGGAAACCGTCGCCGGAATATTGTTTTCAATTCTTGAGTCGATGAAGGACACATTCTAGACTGTGCCGAGGGAAAAGTCCCCGATGATTTTGTATAGATTGTCGTCCTTGACGATTTGGAGCTGTCTGTTCGGGAAGTAGACGGGCAGGAGGCTCTCCAAATATGCGACCGCCGAGGCTTCGATCATGTCATGGTCGTTCTTGTCGACTCTGGAAAGCGTCGCGATATCTATATCGACGATATACCCGCGTCCCGCTTTGCTGCCATAGCCCATAGTGAACTGCGTCCCCGTAGAAAACAACCCGTCATATGCCACGCTCGCTGCGTTTCCTCTCGCAAGCCGGTTGGGATGGAGCGGATATCTGTCTCCATAGGTGTCTTCCAGAAAAGTATCCAGGTCGTCGCACATCTTGCGCAGGGTATCCTCCAGTTCCTGTTGCTTTGGATGCGTACTCATTTCTTTTTCCTCGAATGGCGAGAACCTTCCGGTTCAGCCGTTGTGAGTTTGCGTTCTTCTGTATTATATTCCGAATTAGGAATATTATAATCGTTTTGATTTGCTAGAATTGAGCCCTGTAATTCATATACAGTACGCTGCGTCTTTTTATCGTCAGTAACCTGAGGAGGTTCAGAGCTTCTATCCGATGTCGGTTCCAATCCCTCTTCTGGTGGCGGAAACTGAATCTGGTCGAAATTGGTCCTCTTGGAGAGCTGTACCGCGAAACCCTGCAATTTCTGCCTGTTGTCCTGATAGATAGCTTCGGCGGCCTGTTGCAGCTTCTGCATCGCGTGCTCGCTGGTATCGTCCATCTTTACCTTTTCCTGGCCGATTTCCCCGTGCACGCGGATATAGTCCAGATCAGGGATGCCTTTTGCCAGCATGTCGGAGGTCTGCATCTGCGACTGGGCGTAGATTTTCTGTATCGGTGCGCCTTTCGCGGGATCCAGCCAGCCGATTACGCCGCCTCCAGTTTTTTCCGCGTCGAATGTAAAGGTGTTGGACGCGGTAGAGATGGAAAGGACATGGAACCGCTTTGCGTCAGGATAGAGCTTTTTCGCTTCAAGATAGGCGAACAGTACCGGATTGTTGGCGATGACGCCCCCGTCGATCAGGCTGAGGCGTTTGCCCTCCTGCCTGTCGGTGAGGATCGCCGGAGAAAAGAACGTAGGTGCGGCGCTGGTCGCCCGCGCCGCCTCGCGCATCAGAAACCCATGGCCGTCCCTGCTTGACAGTACCACCGGGGTCGCGTATTTCGTATCATAGGCCACCACCATGACCGGCACCGTCGCGTCGGACAGGGGGATGTCGTCAAAGACACGCTTCAGCAACCGGGACAGGGGACGTTCATCATACTTGTCGGTAAAGATCGGCCCGAGGATGGACAACGGTCTGCTTGGGCTTTTGGGGAATATCTCCCTGCCGCTTTCCAGATAGATGTCCAATAGTTGCGCGGGATCTATACCTTCGGGAATCGTTCCCGTCGCAACCGGCGATTGCGGGCCGAACAATATGCGCCGCCAGGCCGCTTGTCGTTCTTGATGCGCGTAGATTGGAGCGGGGGGCAGAGCATCAAGCCTCAGGCCGGTTTGGGAGGCGGGCGCGGCGAGGGCCAGGGCGAGGAGCCCTCCGGTCGAAGTGCCGGCCATCAAGTCGAAGTGGGCGTAGAAGGGACGGTCGTCTCCGGCCTCCTGGAGCAATTCGGAGAGCTTCTTGAGCAGGACGGCGGGAACGACGCCCCGCATGCCGCCCCCGTCTATGCACAGGACATAACGGTCATCGCGCTCATTGACGACTTCTTTCTTTTTGCGAGATCCCCATATGCTCATGTCAACTAACATGATACAATTGTCCGAGAGGGTCAAGCATTTTGAGCCTCGCAGGTCACGCAAGGAGTGATGTTTTTCCATGAATGATGAAGTCTTGTCCGCGTACCGTAGTTGCCGTCTCTGTCCGAACTACTGCGAGGTGGATCGCTCCTCTGGAAAACGCGGGCGGTGCGGCGAAACCAACGAGGTCCGTGTCGCCTGGAGCGGACTCCATAGGGGCGAGGAACCGCCTGTCGCCGGAACGCATGGTTCAGGGATGATTTTCTTCTGCGGATGTCCGTTGCATTGCGCCTATTGCCAAAATCATCAGATTTCCGGCGGTGCGTTCGGCGGTGATTCTTCGGTCGGAGTCCCCCTGTCAATCGAGGAGCTTGCGAAGCTGATGCTTGAACTGGAACGTTTCGGTGCGAATAACCTGAACCTGGTTACCGGTACGCACTACATTCCCTCAATCATCGCCGCGCTGGAGCTCGCGAGAGGGCGGGGCTTGCGGCTTCAGGTGGTCTGGAATTCCTCGGGCTATGAATCCGTTGAAGGTCTGAAACTGATCGACCCATATGTCGATCTCCATCTGGTCGATGTCAAGACGCTCGATGCCCTGGTCGCCGCCCGATTTTGTGGATTGGCTCGGTACTCCCAATGCATAGAGCCCGTGATGGAATACTTGGTAAGCCATCATGACAAAGTCTGGTTTGACGAGCGGGACAACATGCACGGGCTACTGGTCCGACACCTGCTGTTTCCCGGGACGATGGAAGCGACTGTCCGGTTCCTCCGTTGGTTCGCGAAGCGGCTGAAGGACCACGCATGGCTTTCGATGATGGTTCAGTTCGTACCGCCGAAGCAGGATGTCGTCTTCCCTCAGCTCACCGATGAAGAGTACGAATCCTTGATAGATTTGTTCGATGAGCTTGGCATAGACGACGGTTTCATACAGGAATTGGGCGACGACATCAAGTGGATTCCAGACTTTACGCAGGACGAACCGTTCCCTGAGCCATTTGCCGACGTCTTGCCGTATTTCCTTGAACTAAAACAAAGCAATTCTTTATAATGTTGATAGATGCTTTATTAGTAAGTACTGCTTACTAACTGCGATTGACCGAACTGGTTATGTAGGGAATGGTTTGCAAGGATCAAACGAAAATGAAAAAACTCCCTCTGTAAATCATTTGGAGGGAGCTTGTGCATTTTGTACGAAATGAGTTTGTAAGCGTTCCGGACTAACTGTTTTCAGCCGATGACGGTACCGAAGAAATCCCGCCTTCGGAGGATCGCCATCGTGTTCTCGATGTTCCGTCCGTCGGCGCAGATGACTTTCATTCCAAGCTCGCTCGCGCGCTTGCTGGCGATGGGGTCGAACGGCGTGTTCTTGCCCGGCGTCCAGGCGTCTCCGACCATCTTGCGGAACGCTTCCCATGAAATGGAATCGAGAGGTCGTGCGTCCGGATTTTTCTTGGGGTCGTCCGTATAGACCTTCGCGATATTGGAAAGGTTCACGATCAACCTGCCGTTGAATTTCTCCGCGAGATACACTGCGTCGGTATCGGTGGAGAATCCTGGTTTCCATCCGGCGGCGACAAGGACCTGCCCGCCGAAACCGATGTCCGCCGTCGGGTTCGTCACCAGTTCGTCGGGACACAGATCGCTGAAGATCGCCCTGAGCAACTGGCCGTTGAGGTGCGTTGCCTTGATGCCTATCCAGTCCTGGTCCGAGGCCGACGGCGACTGTACCACTTCGCGGTACGCCTCCTGGTATATCCGGGCCGGTGCGCCTCCGCCACAGACAAGGATTATCTTCCGTTCGCTATCTTCCGCAAGGTATGCCCTCAGCGCTTCGTTGAATTTCTTGAGAAACGGGAAATCCACTTTGTCGGGGGCGATGATCGAGCCTCCGAGGGATAGGATAGTCAGTTTGCCGTTCATCTATATGCTCCTCATCATCTGAATTCCAGTACCCGAAAATCTTTCGCAAGTGTAACAGAAAATACGTAGTATCACAATGGAAAAAGCGATGCTTGTTCACACCCGCTGGGAATGCCCGCGCCCAATGCGAGCTAGTTTTAAAAGTGCCGTGGGGACGATTGGACGATTGGACTGACGGATGAAAGACGGGACGTCCGGTGCCCGAGTGCGCTGATTCCGATTCTGGACACAATTTGAATTCCTTCGATCAGCAAATCATGTTCGGTGATCAATTGAAGATGAGCCGCTGTGAGGCATGGCCCTTTATGCTCATATGAAGTTCCTCTATTCGATTTTCATTGAGATGTTCCATCGGATATGCCTGCCTCATTCCATAGGTTGACATATCATCTGGTGAATCAAATTGAATGAACGGAAGTCGCGCTGCCCATCCCTCAAAATTCCCATCGCATCCAACGACGCTGAATCGCCAGGTTGGTTTTTTCCTCTAATAAGGTTGCCGGGCCGGTAGCCGGTCGCGAGCATCGGGATAAAACGGGGCGTTCGCCCCCTTCTTCGATGTATTGCGCAATCGATTCTCGCCGGTCGGCAAAGGGGCTTTTATGAACAATCTCAATTCTGTGCTGATCGAGGGGAATCTGGTGAAGGATCCTGAGCGGTTTGATTTCAACAACGGCATCATGGCAAAGTTCGGAATCGGGGTGAACCGGTATTATCGCAACGCGGCGAAGGAACCGGTGAAGGAAACCTCGTTCATCACCATCCAGACCTGGGGGGCGCTGGCCGAGGGCTGTTGCAGATATTTGAAAAAGGGTAGAGGTGTCCGTGTGGTCGGCAGATTGAAGCAAGAGAAATGGAATGATGGTAAAATAAGCCGAGATAGGCATGTTATAGTGGCAGAGCATGTTGAGTTCAAACCAGAGCAGAAAGATCGAACCGCGCCATTGACCAATGCATCGGATACCATCGCCACTGATGAAACGCAAACCTGCCGGAATCCCTTGGAAACATCCTTGGAATCTGATGCCGCGGAGACAATCGTATTGGAACAGACACAGGAAGTAAACGACGTTTTGGCTGCGCTAGAACTGCCGCAAGGCGTTGACGGGCCTTCTATGTCGTTCTAGTCCGAATAAGTGACGCAGGGAAGCCATCGCAGGCGGCGAAATGCCGTCTCTATCTGCGATGGTTTTCCCTATGGCGCTGGTGTACCGGACATGGCTTGGCGAAAAAATGTCGAAAGAAAGTAAAGGTGCGCCGCTTTGTTCACAGCCACTTTATTTTTTCATTCCAACGAGGTATTATGTTTCCTGTTCAATTTGTGAAAGCGAATGATACGGGTATGAATAAAACGGACTTGGCGAATGCTTCCTGCGCAGTGCATGGAGCTTTCGATCAGAGCGCCATAATACCAGGGGGAATATTGAAGTGAGTGAAGTTTCTATTACAGCTGCGAATTTTGAGAAAGAGGTGCTGCGCTCCGACAAGCCTGTGCTGCTTGATTTCTGGGCGGAGTGGTGCGGTCCCTGCAAGATGATTTCCCCCGCGATTTCGCAGATCGCGGAAAAGTACGCCGACAAGCTCAAGGTGGCGAAGGTGAATGTCGATGAGGCCGCTCCCGTCGCGGCGCGTTACAATGTAGTGAGTATCCCTACGCTCATGGTGTTCAAGAATGGCGAAGTCGTTGACCAGCGGGTTGGCGCCGCGTCCCTGAGCGTGATTGAGGCGTTTATCAGCGCGTATGTTTGAGTCGTATGGTCGCAAACCATCATAAGACTCTGTTTGATGAAGAACGGTATGGCGGAGGCCATACCGTTTCTTATATGGAGGCGGTAGCATGACGGATGACAATGGAGGCGTCCTGACAAGGACTTGGGCCGTGTGCCTGCTGGCGACCATTTGTTGTGTACTGTGGGGGAGCGCTTTCCCGTGTATCAAGATCGGGTATCGCTTGTTCTCCATTTCTTCGGATGCCACCGCTTCGCAAATTCTTTTTGCCGGCTGTCGGTTTATCATCGCCGGTATCATGACCGTCCTGATTGGATGCGTGGCGCGCCGTCGACTACTAGTCCCGTCGTTGAGGACATGGTGGAAGATCGGCAAGATCAGTCTCATCCAGACGGTGGCGCAATACCTTTTCTTCTATATCGGGTTGGCGCACGCATCGGGGGTCAAGTCCTCCATCATTGAAGCTTCAAGCACCTTCTTCGCGATTCTGCTCGCAAGCCTGGTATTTCGCCAGGAGAAATTGACCGCGAAGAAGATAGCTGGATGTCTGATTGGTTTCGCGGGCGTCGTGCTTGTCAACCTGTCCGGCGGCGACCTGGACATGCGTTTTTCGTTCAACGGGGAAGGTTTTGTTCTGATTTCCGCTCTCGCATACGCGTTGTCTTCGGTATTGATCAAGCGATATTCGGTCGATGACGATCCTGTGTTGATCAGCGGATACCAATTTCTCGTTGGGGGGACGGTCCTGGTCCTGTGTGGTCTTGCGTTCGGCGGGAATTTGCCACGCATTACCGGCGCTGGGCTAGCGATGCTCTGCTATCTCGCCAGTATTTCCGCCGTCGCCTACACGGTATGGGGAATCCTGTTGAAGTATAATCCTGTCTCCAAAGTCACTATCTTCGGATTCATGAACCCGATGTTCGGTGTGGTTCTCTCCATCTTGCTGTTGGATGAAGGCGGCCAGTCCTTCGGGCTGAGGGGCGTGGTCGCGTTGCTGCTCGTCAGTGGCGGGATTTTCATCGTGAACATGAAATGGACGAAACGCCCTGTATCCGGTAGCGCCACATAGCGGGCCTGCAAGCTCGTCGAAGGCGCGGTGAGCATGATAGAAATGGTATCCGGTAGCGCCACATGGCGGGTCTGCAAGCTCCGATTCTCTGCAATTCATTTACGGAACAGTTCATCCAGAGTTTTGCCGTCTGCGTCTTTCCATTCTTTCCTGCCGTTTGCGTTGCCGCCAAGCACGAACATCGCGGCGGAACTTGGTGCAGTAAGGGGAATGGAAATTGTCAGCTTGTATGTACCGTCCGCGCAACGGACGATATCGCCATTTCTCAGAGCCGTCTGCCGCTGTTTTTCCATGATTGGAGAACGGCGCTTTCGGCTCCTGTCCACTCATGAGCCATTCGATATCTCAAAATTGTCGCCGTCATGCACACCGAACGCAAGCGTGCCGTTTCGCGTCGTATGCAAAGTGCCTTTTATTCATTTGTATTCATTTTCTTCAGCATGTATTCATATGTTGAAAAGTACTGAAAAAGAGGCGTTCTTTGAATCCCGCAAAAAACTGATGGACTGTAAGGCTGGGGGCGATGAATCTGTTTGCACCCGTGAAGATGCCGTAGATATGCGGGAACGACGGTATACGGTGTGATGCTGCTGGCTGGTCGGCACGGTACGGCGCTTCGTCCGTTTCATTGCGACCTGCTGTCAGGGGTATGTTCCGCAGGTCATAGTCCTTTGTCTCTTGTCTTTGGATACTATTTGCAGTTTCCTAGGAATCAGTGTCTCCAAAACAGTTGCGTTACGGGCTATACTGTTCCTTTGTGTTCGCAGCACCGAGCGTTGCGCCCCGCGTAGGCGTCACATGCCAGTCCTCCTTGCCGTCCGTATCCACGCCGCCTGGTGTCCGGCAGATTGAGCGGGTGGCCGTCGAGTACGTCGAATCAATCCCGCAGCGTGCGTCGATGGTTTGTGTGGCGGGCTTCCAATATCCTGATTCAACAAGTTTTTCCACTTTTTGGCGTAGTTCCTTGCTTCCAAAGCCATCGAACGTAGACGTTGTTCTGTTTGTATATACAATTGCGTCAAGTATTTTTGATGAAGGAGCCGGTGTTGAGGTAAGGACGATGACGCCGTTGTTTCCCGGAAGTCCGGGGCTTTCTGGGAGGGCGTAGGAATATATTCCGGAGCCGTCTTCCCCATGCCCGATCGCTTTCAGCGGAGAGCCTTTCCACCAGATTACGACGAAATCTCCCCTCCGGACTCGTTGGGACGGCAGGACTATTCTGGCGGCCCATAGGTCTTCCGGTCCGTCTGAAAGGGTGATTCCCGCGAGATTTCCATCGGACAAGACCGACAATTCCGTCCTGTCGGGATTTGCGTCCGTACCTTTCGTAGTGAATTCATTGATCAACAGCGAAGGAATCTCGGCGTTGTGGCCCCAGCAGGAAGATGAGAACCACGTGGAATTGCCGACCTCGTCCCTGACCCGGCCTTCGATGACGACGGCCTCCCCCCGAGGAATGGTTTCATTGGATATGACGCTGATTTCATTCTCCGTGGTGATGAGTTGCGCGGGTGTCGCGCCATGAAGCTTCCACTGGAACGCTTCGTCGCATCGCACCGGTTCATTGAACCGGCAGACGATTCGCGTCGGGGAAACCGCCTGTACGGACAGCAGGACCGGCGGGTTTCGGTCTTTGCCGGTCAGCATGTTGTGTAACGCCCCGATATCGGCTTCACAGCCGGTGCATGCGCTGAGTATCAGGAGCAGCAGTGGCACTGATACGGCCAACCGTACGCGTTTGTTCTCCATGGCATCCCCCTTGGTGAGAAACATCATCACCCTATATATGAAAAAAACTCCCCGGTGATTCAAAGCCGGTGAAACTAGGAATTTCAGGAGGGGGCCAAACATTCGGTATCCTGGGGAAAACAATTGACAGGGCTTTCCCAAATTCCTAGACTGACGGAGTCTCTACGATGATTTTGGAGGTGGCTATGTCCAAGCTATGGCAGAAGGAATACAGTCTTGATTCCCTGATGGAGGAATTCACCGTTGGCAACGACTATATCATGGATCAGGAGCTGGTTGTAGCGGATTGCCTCGCTTCGGTCGCCCATGCCCGCGGACTCGCAAGGATCGGTATTCTGGCTGATGAAGAGCTGGCGTCCTTGGAGAAGGGGCTGAGGGAAATCATCCAGCTCAAGCAGAAAGAGCAGTTCCCCATCACCCGGCAGGATGAAGATTGCCATACCGCCATTGAAGGATACCTGACCGCCCATGTCGGGGAGGCTGGGAAGAAGATCCATACCGGCCGCAGCCGCAACGATCAGGTCCAGACCGCTTTGCGGTTGTGGATGCGAGAGTACTCCGTCCGGATGGCGTTGGAGACCGTGCGGTTTTCTCAGAACCTGCTGCTGTTCGCTGAAAAACATGAGAAAGTCCCGATGCCGGGACGGACCCACATGCAGATCGCCATGCCTTCTTCAATAGGCCTGTGGGCGGCTTCCTACGCCGAAGAACTCTACGATGAGGCGCAACGTGTCATGCAGCTTTCCTGGACGCTGGACCAGTCTCCGTTGGGTTCCGCCGCCAGCTATGGCGTTCCGTTGCCGCTTGACCGGCAGTTCACCGCGGAGCAGATGGGTTTTACCAGAGTGCAAAACAATGTCCTGTACGCCAACAATAGCCGTGGAAAATTTGAAGCTATGCTGTTGGACAGCTGTGATTATATCGCCTTGACCATCAGCAAGATGGCTCAGGATTTGATTCTGTTTACGCTTCCTGAATTCGGGTATTTCTCTTTGCCGAAGGAATTGTGTACCGGTTCCTCGATTATGCCGCAGAAGAAGAATCCCGACGGTCTGGAACTCGCCAGGAGCAGAAGCGCATTGGTTTCTTCCTGTGCCAGTCGCGTCAAGGAAATCATCCGCAGCCTTCCGTCAGGGTACAACCGGGACTTCCAGGACACGAAGGAGCCTTTGATGGCGGGTGCGAAGACGACGCTCCAGTTGGTTCGGATCATGTCGAGGATGATTGATGGGCTTGAGGTTCATCCCGACCGTCTGATCGCGGCCTGCACCCCCGAGCTCTACGCTACGGACGCGGTGCTTGAGCGCATCCGACAGGGCGGGAATTTCCGCGATACCTACAAGGACGTCGGCCTGCATCTTGATTCCGTAGTGAAGCAGGATCCTGTCGCGACGATTCTCAATCGCACCAGCGAAGGAACGACCGGCAAGCTGAATCTCGCTGAAGACGCGCTCTTCGACAAGCTGCTCGCGGACAGCTGCCACGAGGTTCTTGACGGTTGGAGCCGCGTGTATGCGGAGCTTTCCGGCTTGGAAGGGCTTTGTGTGGTTTCCTACTGATTGTTGATCCGTGGGGGCGCCAGCATGCTTCGAACAGGACCTCCATGGCGCGGCCAGGGGGCTTCGCCGTGCGTAACGGATGGATGCTCTGGACGGGGGTGTGAATTTTTCCGGCGGGGCTGCATGCGGGGCAGGATCCAGTTTGCCGATTTCCCTGAATGAAATGTGTGAAGGGATATCCTTGAAGGTCCCGCCGCTTTTCCATTGGCGGCACGTTGGCGGTGCGCCAGTATCCGTTCGTTCCGATAATCCTGGCTACGATGTTTCGCATAGTATATGCCGTTGTCCGTTAGCTCGTTCTGATTGACAACGGCTTCCCGTTGCGGAGGACGCGATGAAGGAGATTGCCGTGATGTTTCCAGGGCTTATCTGCGGCGCTGGAGCATCGGGGTGTGCTTGACCGCTTGATGGTACGCTTCGGCGATATTTGTACAATAATCGCCGATATGCTCCAGATGCCGGACTTTTTCCAGCGCAAGCAGCTCGACCTTTACATCGGCGACGCCAGTGTTCAGCCGCTGTTGGATGACATCGCTCAATTCATAGCGCCATTCGTTGATCTTCTGCTCGAAATCGTTGGCGCGTTGCATTTCAGCCTTTGTCAGGGTACGGTCCATGTGGTCCCTGATATAATCGAGGAATTCCTGTACGAGCTCCTCATACTGGGCGAGCTTTTCTGAAATCTCAGGGGAGAACTGCCAGCCGTTGTTGTAGCGGCGCTCGCTGAGGATGATCAAGTTGAAGCAACTGTCGGTGATCGATTCCAGCTCGTCAAGAACTCTGATCAGGCAATTCAGCGATGAGGCGTTGGTCGGCGTTTGGGAGTCCTGGAGCATGTGTACGCAGAAATCGGACAATTGCTCCTGCATCTGGTCCGCGTATTCCTCCATGTGCTTCAGTGCTTTGACTTCATGTCCCATGTCGACGTTCGGGTTGTCGAACACCGTCCTGTATCGGGAGAACATGTTGGAGGCCAGGTCGGCCATCTTTCTGATTTCGTCCCTGACGGCGAGCATATATATCTCGGGGGTGTCCATGAACGTACCTCCGACATACTGGAAGTGGTAGGAATCGGCGTCGAATTCCGTTTTCGCCGGGATGAATTTTTCAATGAGTTTCGCGAAAGTCTTTACGAACGGGAAGAAGAGAAGTGTGTTGATGACATTGAACACCGTATGGAACATGGCGAGGAATGTAGGCAACGTCGCCTGCAATGCCGGACCGGTCATGGTATAGATGTCTCCGGGGGTGATGCGGTTGACGAACCACATCAGCGGCTTGAAGAAGATGATCGCCAGGACGCTGCCGATGACGTTGAACATGATATGCGCCCAGGCGGCGCGCTTGGCCGCGGTACTGGCTCCGATGGAGGCCAGATAGGCGGTGATTGTCGTACCGATGTTCTGCCCTAGCACCAGCGCCGCCGCGGTATTCACGCCGAGCCATCCCTGATATGCCATAGTCAATGTAATGGCCATGGTCGCCGACGAGGATTGTACTACGACGGTGATCACCATGCCGATGATCACGCAGGCGAGGATCATGCCTGGTGAGCCGCTGTTGAATCTGGCCAGCCATGAGAGTATCGTGACGTTTCCGGAAATATCAGGCATTGAGCCTTGCAGGAAATCGAGGCCGAGGAACAATAGCCCGAAGCCAAGGAATATCTCTGCGATGTCCTTTGTCTTGACTTTCTTCGCGAACATCATGGGCAGCGCTACGGCGACGGATACCAGCGCCAAGGCGGAGATGTTCATCTTGAAGCCAACGATGGCGACGATCCATCCTGTGATCGTGGTGCCGATGTTCGCGCCAAGGATGACCCCGATCGCGGGCACTAGCCCCATCAGCCCCGCGTTAACGAAGCTGACCACCATGACCGTCGTGGCCGACGAGCTTTGAATCAGCACCGTTATGAGCAGTCCTGTAAGCACCGCCATGAACCGGTTGGACGTCATCATGTTCAGGATGTTCTTCATTTTGTTCCCAGTGGCTTTCTGCAGTCCTTCGCTGAGGATCTTCATGCCATAGAGAAACAGTCCGAGGCTTCCGGCGATTTGGAAAATGGTCAGGATGATGTTCATAACAAGCCAAGCCTAACAAAAAATTCATCGTTCAGTAAAGGGTTTTTGATATTTATGTGATAATTATGATTTTTCAGGTCGCGTTCAGTTTCTGGCTCCGCATCGGCGAAAGCATGGGAAACGATGTCGGGACTAATTGAACTTTCAGGACGCTTGTTGTATGGTAACGGTATGAGCATCATCAAACCCCACAAGCTCGGTATCATCGCTGGTCCGGGCTCTGAGTATTTTACCAGTAAGGTAATCAAGCATCTGAGAAGGCTGTACGTCGAGCGGTATGAAAAGCTCTCGGCGACTCTCGCCAAACGTCATGGCATGACGGAAGAGGAGATTCTCAAGACCGTCACGTTGCTGGATGACCTGAACAACAAGAAAATCCCCCGCAGCAAGAGTCCCAGTACGTTTCAATGTCCTGATCTTACCGTTGACGTCAAATATACCCGTTTCGCCAATGGGGAGGTGAAGGCGGAGATACTCAGTCCGGTCCGTGGGCTTCGCATATTCATCATTTATGATGTCTCAAACCAGTCCCCGATCCGGGTGGCGGGCTTGGACGAACCGATGAGTTTTTCAATCAACGACCACCTGATGTTCATGTTCACTACAGTCAATGCGTTGAAACTCGCCGGGGCGGATTCCGTCACGTTGGTCCTGCCCACGTATCCATATGCCCGGCAGCACAAAAAGAGCGGCCGCGAGGCCCTGACCGCCTCGATGTTCGGTCATTTTTGCGAGATGCTCGGCGTGGACCGCATCATTACCCTTGATATCCACAGCAGGGAGATCGAGAACAGCTTCAATACCCTGCACCTTGAAAATCTCCATGGTTCCTATCAGACGTTGATCCAGCTGCACAAGCTTATTGATTTCAGTGATCCCGACTTGGTAGTCGTGTCCCCTGATACCGGTGCGGTCAGCCGCAACAAGTTCTATGCCCAGGCGTTGCATCGTCCGCTGTCCATCCTGTACAAGGAGCGCGACTACTCCATAGTCAGCAAGGACGCGAAACACAGCAACATCAAGAGCGTCAATCTTCTGGGTGATGTCAGGGGCAAGACGGTGCTTATGTCCGACGACATGATCGCCACCGGCGGCACCATGATCATCGCCATGAGGGAACTGATGAATTTCGGCGCCAAGAAGATTATCTGCATGGTAAGCCTTCCGTTCTTCAACGGGAGCGCCATCGAGGCTTTTGACGCTGCGTATAGGGAAGGCGTCTTCTACCGCATCATCGGGACGAACGCCGTCTACCACGGAAGGGAGCTGACTGACAAGGAGTGGTTTGTGCAGGCGGATGTCACCGAACTGTTCGCCAGGGTCATCAGCCGTCTCCACCATGGGCGGCCCATCAGTCCGTTGCTGGACAACAGGAAGTTCATCCAGCGGCTTATCGACAATAGTCAGGCGAATCCCCAAGCGCCACTGCCGGACGCCAGCGCTAGCGACCCGGACCGTGATTAGTCATACGTACTAGGGCGGTACCGGGTTACTCAAATCAGCTGTACCCTTTTTAAAGGGTGCGGTCGATAGTGCTGAGCGGGCTTGCGGAAGGTGTTCCCCCTCTGGAGCAGCGCGAGTAGACGACTTTCAACTTTGCCAGCAGGAGTTCACCATTATGAAAATGTCAGATCGTATCTCAGGATTTCAGTGTTCGCCCATCAGGCGGCTCGTGCCGTATTCCCGTGACGCGAAGGTTCGCGGGGTGCATGTATATCATCTGAATATCGGTCAGCCGGACATCAAGACCCCGGAGCAGGTCATCACCGCGGTCAGCAAGTATAGCGAGCCTATCATCGCCTATGGAAACAGCGAGGGGATGCCTGAGCTTCGTGAGGCTCTTCCCAAGTATTATAAGTCGTTCGGCGTCGACGTGAAGCCGGAGGACATCTTGATTACTACCGGCGGGAGCGAGGCGTTGCAGTTCACGTTCATGACGTTGTGCGACCCCGGCGATGAAATCATCATCCCGGAGCCGTATTACACCAACGTTGATTCCTTCGCCCGTATCGCGATGGTCCGGCTTGTTCCGATTACCAGCAAGATGGAGGATGGCTTCGCATTGCCTGACGCCGCCCATTTCGAGGAAAAGATTACTAGCCGTACCAAGGGAATCCTGCTGTGCAGTCCCAACAATCCGACTGGGCATATCTATACCCCGGACGAACTGCGCCAGATTCTGGAGCTGTGCGAACGTCATGATATTTTCTTAATCGTCGATGAGGTCTACCGCGAGTTCTGCTACGACGGCAAGGACTTCACCAGTGTCCTTTCATTCCCTGAATACGCCGATCGCGTGGTCTGCGTCGATAGCTTCTCCAAGCGCTACAGTATGTGCGGGGCGAGGGTCGGGGCGTTGATCAGCCGCAATCACGAAGTTCTGGAATCTGCGTTGAAGTTGTCCCAGGCCCGGCTTTGCCCCCCAGATATCGAACAGCATGCCGCCTGCGCGGCGTTGCTTACCCCCGCGTCGTATCTTGCGGAGGTCAAGGCCGAATATGAACGCCGACGGGACTTCTTCGTCAAAGGGTTGCAAAGCATCGAGGGCGTCAAGTGCATCTCTCCGAAAGGCGCGTTCTACTTGGTCGCGGAGCTGCCGGTCGATGATGCGGAAAAGTTCGCGATCTTCATGCTTCGCGATTTTAATCTGAACAACGAGACGGTCATGTTCGCTCCCGCGGAGGATTTCTATGTGACGAAGGGCATCGGCAGGCGGCAGGCTCGTTTCGCCTATGTGCTGAACACCACCGACCTTGGGCATGCCGTCGAATGTCTCAGGGCGGGGTTGAAGGCCTATCGCGCTGTAATGGAGAAAGAACGGGGCTAGGGGTGTCCAAGGGACTGTAGGTGGCTATCATGCCCCTTTGAAGCCTAGGCTACGGCAGGCTTCTTGGATATATATTGAAAGGGCGTCGCTGGTGGCGGTAAGCCATTGCGACGCCCTTTTTTTAACGTTTCCTGCAAGTTGAATGTATTTTGCGCCTGCGTCGCGCTTGTGTTTCCCCGGCTCGGCATTGGAACGAGCGCCAACGTCTGGTTGACGTCTTCCGTACAACGTACATGTGCCGCTTCCAATGCCTACACAAGAATGTGTTCCGTGCGTATAATCACGGGCATGGAACTTAAGCTGCGGCCTTTGGTTGATGACGATATCTCTTTGGTTCGGTTGTGGCTGGAAAAGCCTCATGTGCGGACTTGGTTCGGGTGCCCCGAAGACTGGCTGTACGAATTGAAAAACCGACATGATGAATTTTCGTTCATTTGCCATTTCATCGTCATGGCGAAAGATGCGACCGGTGTTGGAAGTCCTATAGGTTTCTGCCAGTACTATGATTGCGCCGAGTCTGGCGAGGCTTGGAAAGGGATTCCCCTTGACCGTGTCTACAGCATCGATTACCTCTTGGGCGAAGAGGCGTTGCTGGGACATGGGTATGGGCGGCTGCTGGTCGAACACATTACCGAAGTTGTTTGGAATGATACTCCGGCAATACGAATTGTAGTCGAACCACATGTGGACAATACCAGTTCCAGAGCATCATTGTTGGCGAATGGGTATTCCCATGATGCCAAACTGGATTTGTTTTTCAAAGAGCGTCCTGCTGAAAGCCGACTGACTTCTGGCGGAATGGCATGATTCCTACTACTCCACGATGCATGTGACGGCGTTACTCCCCGATGATCTTGATCAGCGCATGCTTGTCCCGTTTGCCGTCAAATTCATAATAGAATATCTGTTCCCAAGTGCCGAAGTCGAGCTTGCCGTCGGTAATTGCCACGACGCATTCCCGGCCCATGACCGTCCGTTTGAGGTGTGCGTCCGCATTGTCTTCGTAGCCGTTGTGCCGGTACTGGTCGTATGGTTTTTCCGGGGCCAGCTTTTCAAGCCAGACTTCATAGTCGTGGTGCAGGCCGCTTTCATCATCATTGATAAAGACACTGGCCGTGATGTTCATCGCGTTGACGAGGGCCAGCCCCTCGCGTACCCCGCTCTCCGTAACCGCCCGCTGTACGTCGTCGGTGATATTGACCAGCCCCCTTCGCGCGGGGATATTGAACCAGAGTTCCTTCCTGAATGATTTCATCTGCGGCTCCTTTTGGATGATATTGTCGCATGGCAGTATAGCATGCCGTTTCGTCCATTGCATCCCGATTCTCCTGGATGGCCGGGAAAGCGAAGATAGGGAAGGAAGATACCTACGGAATCGGATGATGAATAATCCCGTTTTCATACGCCCGTCTGGGTTTGAGGCCCACTTTTTCTCTTGCAAAACTACTATACAAATGTTACCATGTTTTGTGACTGGAGATGCCAGTGCGCCAATAGATTTGGAGGTTCCCGATGGACGTACAGGAAAAGCTGGACATACTCGCGCGAGACGCACAATACGATTTGTCCTGCGCCTGCGGTACCAAAAAACCGGAGGAACACCGAAAACGGAACGTGCTTGGAGACAGATGGCTCTATCCTGTCACCGTAGCTGGCGGTGGCTCCGGAATCATGCTCAAGACCCTCATGTCCAACGGGTGCGGGAACGACTGCAAATACTGTCCGCTGCGATGCCAGCAGGACTTTCGCCGCGTGTCGCTGGAACCGTCGGAGCTGGCGTCGTTCTTCATGGACTTCCAGCGTAAGCGGCATTTGATCGGGTTGTTCCTCAGTAGTGGAGTCGTAGGGAATCCCGACCGAACCATGGACCGGCTTGTCGGTACCGCGGAGCTTTTGCGAAAACGGTACCGGTATCGTGGATATATCCATCTAAAAATCATTCCCGGTGCGTCCCGGGCGGCCATGGACAAGGCCATGTCCTATGCCTCCGCCGTTTCCCTGAATATCGAGACGCCGGGCGAAAAGCATTTCCACAAGCTGACCGACCGTAAACAGTATGAGAGCGACATCATCGCGCCGTTACGATATATCAGCGCACAGACCCGCAAGGGCGGGGCGTTTCCGAGAGTCCATACCAGCAGCCAGTTCATTGTCGGTGCGTCGGACGAAACCGACCGTGAGATTTTGCAATATGGATGGGCGATGTACCGCAACTTGGAGTTCGGCAGGCTCTATTTCTCCGCCTACCAGAATGGACTGGGGGATCCTTCGATTCCGGGGGAACGCCAACTGGAACGGGAACTCATCGTCGAAGAGCAACCCACGTTGTTTGAGCTTCCCCCTCTGTACCGTCCTGTCGGGGCGCAGAAACTTTTGGTCCGAGAGCATCGGTTATATCAGGCGGACTGGCTGTTTCGGCAATATCGGTTCAATTATGACGATATGCTATTTGATACCTCCGGCAATCTCGATTTGACAAAGGACCCCAAACAGCTATGGGCGGACGCGCACCCCGAGTACTTCCCGGTACGCATTCGGAAGGCCTCATTGAACCAGTTGCTGCGTGTCCCCGGCATCGGGCCTACGTTCGCGAGACGGATTGTGGAACTGAGGAAGGGTGCGGTGTTGTCCACGGTGGATGATCTTCGGCTTCCGCCATCGTATCTCAAGAAGGCTCGCCCATATCTGGAACTGTGAAACGGCTCTTTACACAACCCCCGCTACTGTGAGACGATAGCTGTCGCGATGAGATACTATTGTTTGTTTTGCAGGGCTGGCGCCGAAAAGACATTTGCCAAGAATCTTCGGTTCCTATTGAAACGGGATTATCCGGCTTGTGACGACGCTTCCGTCTTGTTTCCCGTCCGATTGCTCACGGAACGGAGGCAGGGCGTGTGGAAGTCAAAGGAACAACCGCTGTTGCCAGGGTATGTCTTTCTCTACCTCAATGACGACGACCCCTTTCCCAGTCTTCAGGTCCGCCAATGCGACGGATATTATCGTGTATTGAAATATACCGACGGCAGTTCTGATCTTCGTGGGCCCGATCTTGAATATGCGCAATGGATTCGTTCCCATGGAGGAGTGCTCAAGCCTTCGCAGGTGTCGCTCGACGCTGGCAACGCGATTACCGTCATCAGCGGCCCGCTGAAGGATATGCAGGGTAGGGTCGTAAAGCTGGACAAACACAAGAAACGAGTGGTCGTCGCATTTGAATTTGCGGGGGAGCTTCGAGAGGTCAATCTCTCCGTGGAATTCGTCTCAAAAGAAACCGATTGAAAACTAGTATTCTTTATCGCTTGCCGCTACAATGAGGCCATGTTGCCGTTGTACTTCTCCTTCTTTACGGTTCAGGCGATCAATGCCGTCATCTAAGGGGAAAAAAGGGGCAGGATATACGATTCATACTTGAGTAGTTACGAAAAAATTAGTAATAGCATTACTGATTACAGCCTCATGTAGCTCTGACGGCTTGGGAAGATCCCCACGACCCTGGTCCGCCTGCGTATCTCCCGGTTCAGCCTCTCCAGCGAGTTGTCCGAGGATATCTTGCGGCCGTCCAGCAGGCTCATGCCGTAGAACTGCAACGAATCCTCAAGTCCCTCCATCAGACACTCGATGGCATCGGGGAACTGTTCTTCATGCTCCCGGGCGAAAGAGCGGGCATATGAGACGGCACTCCTCTTGTCCGGCTGAAGCCATATCTGTTTCGGGTGTGGAGCGAACTTCTTCTTGTCCTTCTGCCCCACATGGCCGAGGATGTCGCGCATGAAGCGGACCTTGCGCCTCTAAACCGTGAGTCAGGTTACTTACCTGGGAAGCGCTGATATTCTCTATGCCCAGGCTCTTTGCCAGCCTGTCCATTTTCCTCGTAGAGACTCCGTTGACCCATGCTTCCCGGACGACCTCCACCAACACCTGTTCACTTCTCTTGCGCTCAGTTAGGAAGAAAGGGATATGGCCGCCGTCCCTGACTTTCGGTATGGACAGAAATACGGTTCCTCTCCGCGTATCCCAGCGGCGTGTCCGCTAACCGCTAGGCCACATGACTTCCGCGGGCTATAGGGAGGTGAACCGGAAAGGAACCTACCCAATGGTTGTCGAGCCCAGTCATTGACAATCATTTCGCGGGAGTTTATACCGTATCTGTTACTTGAACGGGACCAGTTGATAAATAGCGTTACCCATTCGGTACCAGTCAAATGAGGAGCGTTACCTGGACTGCTTCAGTGGAACACTAAAGCGTTACCTTTTTCGGGACCATATCATGAGGTGTGTCCCGAAAGCAGGATTTTAGTTTTCAGAAACTTCCCAGACAATACTGAAAAGAACGCTTTATTCAACGTAATCAAGTTGAATGTAGTTGCTTTGATTAATGTTCTCTGAGTTCTTGCTTATCATTCGTAGCCGATGATGAATAGCGCTTAGTTTGAATCAATACAACATAACTCGTTATCTTATTTGGTATAATTTTTTTCATGCTATTTCTCTCTTTGAAAAACTACAACAAGATTGTTTAAAAATCACATCAAGTTGATAAAGATTTTATTATCTGTTTTTACCTGGTTGACAGGAGGTGGGGATCTATATATACTAATGTTAAAAATAACAAAAAAGTTAATATTAACTTTTTGGAACCTGACTTTTTTCTGTCGGGTTAGAAAATGAAGAAAACTGTAAAAGCTGGTACTAGAAAAAGTAGAGTACCAAGCAAGAAGGAGGATGGTTATGTTAATTAAGGACATCACGGCTCATACCGTGTATACCGATTACAAAGAACCTTGGCAGCACGACAAACGGTTCTATGTGAAGACCGGTCAGCAGGCAAATACGATTATCGTGATCCACACAGACTGCGATTTGATAGGTATTGGTGAGGCGACTCACTCACCTGGCCTATATGGAGAAACTCCGGGTAGCACTGTAGGTGCTCTGGATTTGGTGCGTCCATATATCATTGGAAAGCCGGCTTTGAATCGAAATTTAATTTTGAATATCGTTGACAGAGTCATGCCACTTGGCAATTTGGCTTTTATTTCTGCTCTTGATCAGGCTCTGCTTGACCTTGCAGGAAAAGCCTATGGATTACCAGTCGTTGATCTTTTGGGAGGCAGAGCGCATGAATTGCTTCCGACACATATCAATCCTCCGACCAACGAAAATTTCTTGCCATTGCTGGAGAAATTCCTGAACGAAGGATTCCGTGTATTTAAAATCAAGATGAGCGGAGACACGCCGTATGACCTGGATTTGATTTCATCGGCTCTCAAGGCTGTGGATGAGACGGTCACTCTTTCGCTTGATGCAAATCAGGGGTGGAACGTACCTCAGACACTAGCCATTGCCGCACGTATCGAGGCTGATCCACACTATCGTGACAACGTTATTCTTGAACAGCCAGTTCATGCAAGTGATTTTGAAGGTATGGCTCTGATTCGCAGAGGAACAAAGCTCAAGCTGATGGCTGATGATTGTATTCGCACTGTTGGAGATCTCGCTCGTCTCATTAACATGCAGGCAGCAGATATTGTGAGCATTAAAATCAGCCGCTGTGGTGGAATACGTAAATGTCAGCAGATGGTTGCAATGGCTGAGGCCGCAAACATGCTTTATATCATTGATGAAATCAATGAAATGCGTGTAGCTAATACTGCAGTTGCCCATTTGGCTCTGTCAACACGGTCTCCGTTGTACACTGGTGTTACATGCCATCTTCTGCTTCGGGATGATATTGTCCTTGAGGGAGGAGTTCGGGTTGAGAACGGAATGGCAGTTATCGGTAATGAACCAGGCCTTGGAATCGGTCGTGTAGATTTGCAAAATTCCTGATTATTCATAAAAAAAATTTTGGAGGTTAAAATGATTAGCAAAAGGAGTATTATGTCGATTTTGGTTCTTGTGTTATGCATGTGCATATGGGCAGAAGGAGCCGAAGAGAAAAACAGCAATGTCACTATTACCATGCAGCATTCAATGGTTCCCCCTGAGGCGAACGAACTGCTGAAGCAGTATGCGGCTCAGTACAAGGAAGAGACAGGAGTGACTGTTGAGATTTCTTATGTACCATGGGAGAGTCAGCGTGCAACCACTCTGTCAAAAATAGCTTCAGGACATACCCCTGATATTCTTCATGGTAATAGCAACCAAGGTACAGCTGAATGGGTTGAGATGGGTGCTATGAGCGACTTGTCAGGATTACTAAGCGGCAAAATGAAGGAAGAACTGATTCCGACAGCATTTGACGAACTCGGTACTTATGCCATCCCATTCGGTCAGTCACCGGAAAGCGCAATTTTCTATCGTCCAGCCCTGTTCGCTGAGGCTGGTGTCACACCGCCTGCCCCTGGTGAGGCCTGGACCTGGGAAGAGTTCGTTGATGCAGCCAAGAAACTGACAAAAGATGTCGATGGTGATGGAATTCCTGAACAATGGGGATTTGCAGAGCGCGGATTGGCAGGATTCATCGCCATGAAGTCTTATATCCCTCATCTTTGGGCATTTGGAGCAGATATTATCGTTCCGGATGGAAATAACGGTTGGAAGTCTGGTCTGGATAATCCAGCTGCAAAGGATGCAATTGCGGCTCAGGTTGCTCTGGTAAACGACCAGAAAGTTCTCAAGCCTAATTACATTACATGGGGACTCCCGGAAGCAATGCGTGCCTGGGGTGAAAACAACATGGCTATGTTTGCTGTAGGTTATTGGTGGGCATCTTCGATTAGTAAAGAGTATGGTCATGTCTATGGAGAGGATTATGATGTAATGCCATTCCCAGTATCGGAAAAAGGTAACAAATTCGGCTTCTCAACATACGACTATTTTACAATTCCGACAACTTCCCAGAACAAAGAAGAGGCATATAAGTTCATTGAGTGGATTATGCTTGATTCAAAACGTATGGCTGATTTGACTGTAATTGACTACTATATTCCGCCAACGACCAAGAGTGCCTTGGCTGATCCTCGTTACTCAGGCGAGAGTCTGCCATTATGGTCTGAGCGTTTCTCTTTGTGGTGTGATTCCTCACGCTTCATGCCAGCATCATCCAAGTACGCTGGGTTGTGGACTTCAACAGTTATCCCAATCTGGGAAGAGATTGTAACAGGCCGTCGCAGCGTTGATGATGGTGTAGCCTTAATGGATAAGGAGATAAAATCCAAACTAGGACAGAAATGATTCTATTCTTGTAAACCTGTGTTTATACTGTGTTGGAGTAAATACTATTTTGCTCCAACATATTGTTCTTTGATATTAGGAGAAATTATGCGCAGTAGACGTTTGAATCATACTAAGTTTGATTTTTTTCCCTACCTACTCAACATTCCCGCTTTAGTGGTACTGGGAACTGTTATTGGCATACCATTGGTAAAAGTGGTCGTCATGAGTATGAGTGAATACAGTTTTATCGGTGACTCAAGGTTCATTGGATTTAATAACTTCAATGATCTCTTCACCAGAGATCGAGTTTTCTGGCCGACAGTGCGAAATACTGTTATCTGGACATTTGTCTCTATATCGTTGGAATTTACTTTTGCACTTTCTGTATCACTGCTAATGAATAAGCTTAAAAAGCTAAAAGGGGTTTTGAGGGGGCTGGTATTGCTGCCTTGGGTTGTACCTCCTGTAACTGTCGGTTTAATCTGGAAGACAATTCTCGATACCGATTCCGGTCTGTTAAATAAAATATTTGTCGGACTGGGATTAGAAAGTCAACCTTTGCTTTCATCACCTGATCAAGCACTTTGGGTTCTGATTCTGGTGGTTATCTGGCGATATTCTCCATTCATGGTGATTTCATTGTTGGCAGGATTGCAATCGATTGACAATGGGCTATATGAGGCAAGCTCTATTGAAGGTGCTAGTCCATTCCAAAACTTTTATTATATTACAATGCCGTTGATGCGTCCGGTAATCTTTGTCGTTCTTGCACAAGGTACAATCTGGCGTGTCGGTCACTTTGATTTAGTCAGTATGATGACTGGAGGTGGTCCGGCAGGTTCTACTGAGCTGTTATCCACATTAGCATACTCTAGGACAATTACTGAGCTTAACGGTGGCAGCGGAGCTGCTGTAGCTATTATAACACTGATAATAACGCTACTCATCGGGCTGCCGATTTTCAGTCGTCTTCTTAAGGAAAAGGGGGTTTGATAATGAAAGTAAAAAACCTTCTGAAACTAAAAAAAGTCATTACTTATGTTGTAGCGATTTTTATTTGTTCATTGGTAGTTCTTCCAATTTATTGGATGTTGTTGTGTTCACTTCGTGGCAGTAGTATGGGTGCTGGAAGTCTTTTTCCTGACCCGAGAGCTTTTTCTCTGAAGGCTTATAAGAATGTTTTTATTATGTTCCCATTTGCCGCATGGTATCGTAATTCGATTATCGTATCAGTTTCTACTACCATTCTTTCTGTGTTTATTGCTATGTTTTCAGCCTATTCGATGGCTCGTTTTAATTTTCGCGGAAGAGCCGCCTTCGGTCTTGCTATTCTGATTTCACAGGCACTTCCGACAATACTCATTGCAATTCCACTGTTTAGTTTGCTTACAACACTAAACCTATTAAATACTTATTCGGGGCTGATTTTATCGAATGTAGCCCGAGCTTTGCCGTTTTCAATTTGGATGCTCTGGGGATTTTTCCAAGGCATTCCCAAGGAACTTGAAGAGGCAGCACAAATAGATGGGCTATCCAGGGTTGGTACTTTATTTCGTATCATTTTCCCGCTCAGTGCGTCTGGGATTGCAGCTGTTATGCTCTTTGCATTCGTACTTGGATGGGAGGAGTATCTACTTAGTCTTATGATTATGACATCAGACACTATGACGACCCTAACAGTAGGAGCGGCGCGAATGATTGGCGGACAATCAGTACTTTGGGGCGAATTGATGGCATACTCGGCAATGATGACAATTCCAGTAGCTTTTGTATTCGTTTCTGCACAACGTTATCTTGTCTCCGGAATGACTGCTGGAGCTGTTAAATCTTAAAATGAGGAGCGTGAATATTGATGGCAAAACTAGCATTTGTTGAAAAAAGTCAAGGAGAATACTGGGATCGGCTCAATGCAGGGGTATACAGTACAGCTAGACAGCGAGGGGACGAGGTTCGTATCTATGCTCCACAGACTGTTAACCCTGCTGCCCAATTGCAATATATAAGACAAGCTATAGATGATGGTGCAGATGCATTGGTTGTTGTAGCAAGTGATCCAAATGTATTCGCCCAGGAGATTGAACGCTCATTTGCTGCTGAGATACCAGTGCTTACGATGGATCTTGACGGGTACACAAATCGCAGATTGTTTCATTTTGGTACCAAGCCTTATCCGGAACTTGGCCGGTTGGCTGCAGAAGAAATGCTTGTTCGGCTTAAAGGTGACGGACCTGTAATTGTTCAAGCTGGTTCTAATGCTCCGGGAGCCTGTGGCAAGTTGCAGGGATTCTGTGATAGACTAAAAGAGGTAGGCCGCCAGATGGTTCTCATTGAACCAGATTTTGAGAATCCTGAGTTAGCATTGCGCCGTGTTCAAGGCGCTCTTGAAGACAACCCTGATGTTTCTGGTTTGTTCGGAGTATATGCCTACCATTGTGTGATACAGGCACAAGCGGTTGAGCTATCCGGCCGTCAGCCAGGAGTGCTGCCGATTGTTGGCTTTGATATGTTTGATGAGACAACACGCCGTTTAGGCGACGGTTCGATTGCTGCTTCAATATGGATTGCGGAATACAATATAGGGGCTGCTGCTACAATGGCTGCTGGATTGTTTGCCTCTCATCCTTGGGAGGAAGTAGTGCAATTCCTTGGAGGTTCATTTGAGAACAGACAGAACAATATCCGCAGACTGCCAATAAGTTGTTTTACAAAGAACAATGTTTCCGATTATGTCCAATGGCTGGAAAATCATAGATAAGCAATAACACAAAAAACTGAAATTCCGCTCGACAGTTAGCATGGAAAGCGGAATTTCAGAGAGTGTGAACCTACTTTTGTGGACATTTAGCTCTGGCAGTACAAAACAATCAATGATGTATTGCTGGAGCAGGTAAACTACCTGCCGTTGCCCTGCAATTCGAATACTAAGATCCCGGGAAATGTTCTGTCAATCCAAAAGGGCAGACTTATCCCTGGGCTCCGTCCTTTCACGGTTAAACCAAATCTTCCAATCTCAAGCGTTCCGGATAAATCAGCATGAGCTGGTTTATGATCAATGCCCATTTATAAGGCTTTCCAATCCATTTGGCCGTGATGTCCTTCATTGCCAGGAACAGAAGCTTGAACAGGGAATCGTCTGTAGGGAACACAGCCCTGTTCTTCGTAACTTTCCTGAGCTGACGGTTGAAGCCCTCGATCGCATTGGTCGTGTAGATGAGCTTCCTCAATTCTACAGGATACGAGTAGAAGGATGTAAGCTCGCCCCAGTTGTCCTTCCAGCTCCTTATGCAGGCCGGATATTTTTTCCCCCAGGACGACTCGAATTCCCCGTTTTGGTCTCTGGGTATTCCTATCCCCACATCCCCATAGGATGTCGTCACCGTTTTCTGGCTGTGGCCGTTCCTGCTGTCCGGCTTTGTGTCACCTTCAGTCCGCTCATACTTGTCATATCCGAGGAGGTTGTCCATCTCCGCCTCAAGCATGCCTTGGATAGCTGGCGCAAATATCTCCTTAAGCATATCCTGGACATCTGCCGCTGTCTTGAGGTCAAACTCTTCAATCATTTTCTTGATGAGTTCTTTTCTCTCCGGTGTCTCTCGGTTTTTCCTTGTCATGAAAAATCTCCTGAGCCTTGTCATTGTACCATGCCCAGAAGCTATTGTCTTAATTTACATAAAAGATATTACAGTTGGGGGTGCGGACAAAAAGCTGGACAAGAAGGAGCCTCTGCAGGAGATAGTAAACATTGCACACGTATGAAAAACGTATCAACGCCCTTCAACTGTACGAACAGACCAAGTCAGTTACAAAAACGATAAGAGTTCTTGAATATCCCGGACGGCAAACTCTGTACCGTTGGATCAAAGAGCAGAGCGCTTCACCAAAGGAACGATCCGTTTTCCGGGACGTGGACACTCCGGATCATCCTCGTCACCCATCAGCGGAGTTGAAGCCGGAAACCCTGCATCGTTGCTATGAGCTTGGAGAAGATATAAAATCAGTATCAGAGGAAATTGGATACAGTCGTGCCAGCATTTACGCCTGGTGGCGGAAATATCTTCAAAAAGGGGCAGTGGCGCTAATGGGCCACTGGGGTATCGACAAAATCTGGGGCTTGCGTAGTCGACGGTTTT